>CAIQWJ010000001.1 GCA_903875575.1 uncultured Acidobacteriia bacterium
GCGGTGGGCGTTCCTCGCTGTTCGTCCTGCCGCCGATGACGATCCCTTTCGTGAGTAGGGCATCTCGGGGACAGGTGATCTGCCAACTCCGGGCATCCGGGGGTTAGGCATTGATGCTTTGGAGACCGCGACATTGACCGCCTGTGCTTCTCGTTCGGAGCCATTCGATCGACGGCTGGATGGTGGGTGCCTCGGTCGTCCGATAGCAGGCCACCCATGGGGTCGGCGTATCGATCAGCCGCATCTTCCGCACCCTCCGCGTTGATCCGCACCATTCATAGGTGCCGCTTTTCAACATTAGAATGGCGACGGCTGGCGTAACCAGTCGAAGCGATCCATCAAGTATCCGTACAACTGGATGGTTCGGGCGCAACAAGATAGACTTGAGCAATTCCTGATCCGAAATCATAGAAGGGACGACAGAGGACTGACAGGACGCGATGTGGCTGGCGGAAGCTTCGACCACCAATTACCCGTGGGGCGCGGCAGACCAAGTGTCTATCCTTATTCTCTCAAAATGATACGCCATGATCAATTGGTTTTTTCGTTTAAGTATATGTGTTTTCTGTTATTTGAGAGGTGTCGCGACGCAAAACATCGCAGGGATGGCTACCATGGTTCCCACGTCTACCAATGACCCGTCACGGAGCGGTTATCTGAACAATTTGCCCCGTCCGCGTTTTCGGCGTTTCTCGTCCGAGTGGCCACAGTCATGCGGCATAAAGGGTGAGCTTCGCCACGACGCAAACGGCCATAGACCGACCAACGCATTAACGTGCGATGCTCTGTCAGTCAGCGGCAACCAGTTTACAAATCCCATTACATGGAACATAGGGCAACGAAAGTCAGATTTAAGACCCCCGCGATCATTCCGCATACCTCTCCGGAACATCTGTTTCGAAGACGGATTTCGCGACGGACTTCACGCCTGTTCTGAAAACCCAATTCGGTCGTCGTAACATTTTCAGCATGGACGCGATGCACGAGTTGGTATCCGAGGCAATCAGCGATTTCAGAAAAGTTGTCGCGCTGGCCTGCGCGGATGCCCCGACTATTGAGATCAAAATCGAGATCGCAAATAAACCGCACCACGCCCCAACGCTTCCGGCTGACCATATGGGGGTATACGCGTTCTTTCAAGAGGGACAGGCTCTTAAGGTCGGTATGGCGGGTGCGAAGAGTGGCCCGCGATTCAAGTTTCAGCACTATAAACCCACGAGCGCAAAGAGTAACCTTGCAAAGTCAATTTTGATGAATTCGGCGAGAGTCGGGGCGGTGGGTGTTAGTCCAGAATCGGTGGGGAACTGGATCAAGATGAACACCGACCGCGTGAACTTGCTTCTTCCGGCAACGGTTGGTCGCCCGATATTATCGCTCCTCGAGTCATTTCTCCATGTTCGATGGAAACCTCTATTTGAAGGGCCCGCCGAGGATGAGGAGTGATCAACCGGTGATCCGGCGCGAAATTCACCGATAGAATGGACGGATGCGCTCGCTGCTTTTTTTGTTCCTGCCGGTCCTGTTGTTTGCTCAATCATCGGCAGCACCGCGTGAGCGTGTACCGGAGGTTCGGACTGCAGCCGAGGCGTCCGGCGGAAAAAGCGATAGCGGAGAAATAAGCCCGAGTTCCGACGCGGGGCAGCCAGTTGACAAGAAGCCTCCGGGTGAGAACTCGCCAGACCCCATAGTTAGATATACCCTCCTGCTCGTAATTGTTGGTGCACTCCAATTTTTCGCGCTGATTGTTCAGGCTATCTTTCTGCGGCTGGCTTTTAATGAGACGACGAAGGCAACAAACCTGACTGCGCAAGCTCTCGCCGAGGCACAACGATCCAATACCGCCAACGAAAAGTTCACTGCGGAATCCAACGCAACGGCCAGAATCAGTGCGGACGCGGCAAAAGCCAGCGCCGACGCTTTCATGGATGGTCAACGAGGGTGGATTCTCATCCATAAAGTAGAAGCGCCACATGTTTCTCTGCCCGCGCCGCACTGCGCTGAGCGGCTTGATTTTGAAGTCGTTCTTAAAGTGAGCGGAAATTCTCCTTGCAAAATAATCGATGCCGGCCTGAGATTTCATCTCCAGCGCAAGAAAGAGAATGTCGTCCCACCTGAGCCAGACCTTCCCGAATCTCCGGACTATACAGGCAATTGGAAGGGAACCAATATCCAAACTCGGGATATCCCACACGCCGGAGTCGTGTTCGAGCCTGAGACCGAGGTCCGGGTCAGCGTGACACTGGAAGACAGCTTTACTTCGGCGGAATATGAGGCTGTCAACGAAGGCTGGTCTTTCCTTTGTGCCTACGGCTTTGTCCTGTACGTCGACGCTTTTGAGCGGGATCATGAGACACGATTTTGTTTTATTCGCGGCCCAGAAAAAATCCCCTCGAACATCAGCCGACGAACTGCTGTGTCTTTGTATCTGAGCGAATTTGATCCGGGAGGGCCTGCCGAGTACAACCGAACAACATGAGGCTGACATGATGAATGTGTTTTTCCCTGTGACAAAAGCCGGATAGAATGCCTTTGCTTCGCCGCGCGTGCCTAACGATGCTACGGGGATAGAGATGCGAGATCCAGACTTTGCTATATGATCAACACGGTCGTCCGTTCCCGCAACCAGACGGCGGCGAATCCGCGAAACTCGAACCGGACGAATATGCGTCACGGCTGACACAACCGCGCAAGCCGCGAATCGCGCCTGGGGAAGCTGACGACCAAATGGCGAACAGGAATGGTCGGCTTCGGAGGCGTGGTCCTTTCCGTCTATGCTGTGCGCCCTGTCCTTTCCGTAAGTTCATTGAATACCTCCGACTTGCACGGAGCGAACGGCGCAAAACTTTCGATAACCAACAGCGGGATGAAGATCCGTAATGTGAAAGTTCAGTGCGTCGTTAACAAGGTGCTTTTCAAGAACATTCATACACTCGAGATGGATCGCTTTGCGGTGGTGAATGAATACGCGGTACCCGATGTTGCCACTGGCGAAGCTTTCACTGCTGATTGCGGCTTTGCTTGGTCCATGTGGACTAAACCGACTGATGGCTTCTTGCTGTTTGGAGGCGGTGCGGCTGGAGTACCGCAACTGGGCATCCCTTTCTTGCTGAACAACGGAAACCCCTCGTTCGCGCCGAACGCATCGATCCCGGTGATACTGAAGCCTGATTTTGTCGGATATTCGTACAACCAGGTTACTGGAGTGGACGGTAGTTTTGTCCTTGCCTACACGTGGCCGATCTCGTGGATCCGGCATGAGCACGTTATCCATATGATCGCGAGACGCACTACCGAAGAGCTTAGCTGGAGGGTCGCCCCAAATAGCGAGCCAGTGATTCCCGACGCTCAGCCGGGGAAGGACGGAATCAAATTTACGGCAACGGGAACCCCGGGAAAGTGGGGGATTGAACTCGCGGGGGGAAGTGAAGGCCCCCAGCAGCCTGGCAGATAAATAGAGCAGCAGCCGGATGCACCGATTGCTTGTTCCAACGAATCACTTGACGGTTTGTCGGCGATCCGTAGATATGACCGGATCGGTTCGGGGGCCATGGGAGGCATTGGGTACCTCCCTATATAGGAAAGGTAATTTGTCTCCCCAGCGGAAAACATTGTCAGAATGGCTACCATGGCCACCACGAGCACCCATCGATTCAGGATCAGCAAGATCAGGGGACGACGATGGATACCACGCAAGTGGTGCCACTGGTGCCAGGCTGCGAGCGGCAACTTTTCGAGAGCAGGCCGAGGGTGGACTCCATTTGGACTCCAGTGGTGGCTGTTTCAGGAGGGAATTCCCCGCAAGTCTATGAAGTGTATGGTGGCCAGAGAGGGACTTGAACCCCCGACGCCAGCCTTTTCAGGGCTGCGCTCTACCAACTGAGCTATCTGGCCACTTTGGGTGAACTTCTTTTGTGGGCGGACCTCCCGGCGGACACCAACACCGCCCTCCGAGAAGCAATTCCCATCATACCAACCCAGGTTCTGTGCGACGCAGTCGCCCTACGCCGGCTGCAGTTTCCCCGCCGCTTCCAACTCCACCGCCGTCGAAGCCTCCAGCTCCGCATGCAGACTCTTCCCGTGTGAATCCATCGTCACAATCGCCAGGAATCCGTCCACCTTCAGATGCCACATCGCTTCCGGGATCCCGAAATCCAGCAGGTGCACGTCCTCCACTGACTTCACCGTCCGCGCGTAATACTGCGCCGCCCCGCCAATCCCGTTCAGATAAACCGCGCCATGTTCTTTCAGCGCGGCCAGCGTCTTCGGCCCCATGCCGCCCTTGCCGATAACAACGCGCACTCCATACTTCCCAATCACGTGCGCCTCATACGGCTCCTCGCGAATACTGGTCGTCGGACCCGCCGCCTTCACCTTCCACTTCCCGTCTTCCTGCAGCATCACCGGCCCGCAATGGTACAGCACACTCCCCTGCAAATCCACCGGCGGCGGATTCTTCATCAGATGCGCATGCACCGCGTCCCGCCCCGTATACATATCGCCGCGAATAATCACCACGTCGCCCACCTTGAGCGCCCGCACCGTAGCCTCGCTCAGCGGAGCCTCCAGCACAATCTCGCGGCCCGTCAGCGGCAGCCCTTCGCCCTGCACCATCTTCTCCACGGGACGCGACGGATCGCGATACAGCCAACTCGTAATCGCCCCGTCCTTCGCATCCAGCCGCACGCCCAGCCGCCGGAACGCCCAGCAATCGTACGCCACGGACACGAAGAAACTCGCCGGCAGCCGATTCGCCGCCGTGATCTTGCAGCCGATCAGCGACACGCGCCCGCCAAACCCCATCGCGCCCACGCCCAGCTCATTCGCTTCTTTCATGATGCGCGCTTCCAGTTCCGCCAGTCGCGGGTCCGGATTCACATCGTCCAGCGTCCGGAACAACTGCCCCTTCGCCAGTTCATAACCATGCGCGCGGTCGCTGCCAATGCAAACGCCCAGCGCACCCGGCGCGCAACCCTGCCCCTGGGCCTGCCACACGGCATGCAGCAGACACTTGCGCACACCCTCCATGTTCCGGTCCGCACGACCCAGCTTTTCCAGCGTCGCCGGCAGCGAATACTGAATATTCTTGTTCTCGCAGCCGCCGCCCTTCAGCACCAGCTTGACTTCAATCTCGCCGCGCTCCCACTGCTCGAAGTGGATGACGGGAGTGCCCTCGCCCAGGTTGTCTCCGCTGTTGGCCCCCGTGATGGAATCGACCGAATTCGGACGCAGCTTGCCGCGCTTCGTGGCATCCGCCACCGCAGCCCGGATGGTCTTCGCAATCTCGATCTGATTCACGCCCACCGGTGTGTGGACATAGAACGTCGGCATGCCAGTGTCCTGGCAAATCGGCCCGGCGTCTTCCTCGGCCATATCGATATTGGACAGGATAATGTTCAGCGCCTGTGACGCCTGCGTCTTGGGGGCCTCATTGACACCGGCTGCGGCCATGGCGGCCCGCACGTCCGGCGGCAGGTTGGTGGAGGTCTGTGTAATCAGTTCGAGCAGGCTGTTATGAAGGAATTCCATGACGCTTCAATTATCGCGCGCACGGTTGTTTGCCACCCGTAGGGTCAGGGCTTCGGCCCTGCCGCGGGGCTTCTGCCCCGCGCTGGCTGGCACAGTTTTCACCGGGCGGACTTGCCTGGCAACCCTTCGACTACGGCTCGATCAGCAGCATCGGGATTTCGCGAAAATGAGCGTCCAAAGTAACCAGGTGCAGGCCATGTTCCAAGGCCGTTGCGGCGATCCATACATCGTTTCGCGGGATGGGACGGCCTTTCTTGCGCAGGTACACATCGATTTCCGCATAACGCAAAGCGGTCTCCTCGGTGACGTTCAGAACGCGCACGGACGGCTTGTCGAGGAATCGCGCCAGGCCCGCATTGTTCTCGGGCGCGCGTGTTCCCGCCCGGAATCCGCTATACAACTCGCCCAGAACTACGGCAGAAACCGCCACCATCCCGGATCGGCGCAGCACATCGAGGATTGGCACGTTCCCCCTCTGGAGCGCCGAATAGGCCGACGTATCCAGGAGAACATTCACCGCGCCGGCTTCCAGTCGGCTGGATCCACTCGGCGCATCTCCGCCAGTGTGGCATCAAATGACTTTGCCTGAGACTCCGACCATGCTCCACTGAACTCTTCAAAATCGGAATTCATGGCAGGTCTGCGCAATGAGGATTCGAGCACGCGCAAAGTCGCCTTATTGAGGCTCAATCCCTCGCGCTTGCTGGTCTCGGTAATTGCCTTTTCTATTTCCGGGGGCAGGTTTCTGAGGGAAATCGTCACAAGTCAAGTGTAGCACAATTCGATTCATTGTGCATCACTCATAGATGCACTGTTTCCTCACCCCAACATCCGCGCCGCCGGCTTCGCAAAATAAGTCAGCACAAAATCCGCACCCGCCCGCTTGATCGAAGTCAAACTCTCCATCATCGCCCGATCATGGTCAATCCACCCCCGCTCCGCCGCCGCCATGATCATCGAATACTCCCCGCTCACCTGATACCCCGCCATCGGCACGTCCGTGAACCGATCCCGCGCCTGCCGAATCAAATCCAGATACGGCCCCGCCGGCTTCACCATGATCATGTCCGCGCCCTCTTCCAGGTCCAGGGCAATCTCCTTCATCGCCTCGCGCGCATTCCCCGGTTCCATCTGGTAACTCCGCCGGTCCCCAAACTGCGGCGTCGAATCCGCCGCCTCCCGGAACGGCCCGTAAAATACCGACGCAAACTTCGCCGCATACGACAAAATCGGCACTTTCGAAAACCCGCCTGCATCCAGCCCCGCCCGAATCGCCGCCACGCGCCCATCCATCATGTCCGAAGGCGCCACAATATCCGCCCCCGCCTTCGCGTGCGACACTGCCGACCGCGTCAGCCAGCCCAGCGTAATATCGTTATCCACGTCGCCGTCGATGATCTTGCCGCAATGCCCGTGGCTCGTGTACTCACAGTTGCAGACGTCCGTCACCACCAGCAGCCCGGGCACTTCGCGCTTGATCGCCCGCGTCGCCTGCTGCACCAGGCCGTTGTCGTCATACGCGCCCGTCGCGTCCTCGTCCTTCTCTTCCGGCACCCCGAACAGCATCACCCCGCTGATCCCCAGCGCCAGAATCTCGCGACACTCCTCCACTGCCACGTCCACCGAGATCTGGCATTGCGGCGGCATCGACCCAATCGGTCTCCGCACCCCCTCACCCGCCACAATAAACAGCGGCAGGATGAAATTCGCCGGATCCAGCCGGGTCTCGCGCACCAGCCGGCGCATCGATTCGCTCGTTCTCAGCCGTCTTGGTCTTTGAATAGGAAAGGGCATCTGAAGCGATTTTAGCCCAGCCCCACTTGACACTCAGCCCTGACAGGTTAAAATAATTTGGTATCTCAGGCCTTTTAGCATGGAACTCCCCTGCGAGCACAAGAAAACCGTAGTCCTCGCCCGCCGCGATGGCGTCGACTATGTGGAATGCGTTGATTGCAAGCAGATCTTCGAAGCCGAAGATCTGGAACCCGTTACTGTCGACGCGGACGACGAGTAACCCCGCCCACAGCGCGCGCCGCTCCCATACTCCGACCGCGCACACCCGCTCACCATGCGTCGGCCGCCCACTCCCAGCCGCGCCCATGCGTCGGCTGTCGATGCGGACGACGACTAGCCCTGCCAATCCGATCACGCCCGTTACGGGACGTCCCGGTCATCCAGGTACCCCAACCGAACCACGACAGGAAGGAGCGGCACTCAAAACCCGATCCATGCTCCAAACTGCAAGCTGGCACCGTAATCCGTACACGGAAAACGGTGAACGGTAAACGGTGAACGGTAAACTGAACTCATGCACGATCTGGGCGCTTTCCGCGCCAATCTGGACGCCATCGCCGCCCGTCTTGCCACGCGCGGCCTGACCCTCCCCCTCGACGAATTCCGCGCCCTCGACCAGCGCCGCCGCGCCGCCATCACCGAATCGGAAACCCTGCGCGCCGAACAGAACGCCATGTCGCGCGAAATCGCCCGCCTGCGCAAAGAAGGTGTCGATACCGCCGAAGCGCAGCTCCGCTCCCGCCAGGCCAGCGACCGCATCGCCGAACTCTCCACCCAGGTGGAAGCCGTCGACGCCAGCTTCAAGGAAATGCTGGCCGGCATCCCCAACGTACCGCACGAATCCGTGCCCGTCGGCAGATCCGCTGACGACAACGTGGAAGTCCGCCGCGTCGGCGAGCCCTTCCCCATGGACTTCGCCCCGCAGGCTCACTGGGACCTCGGCCCCGCCCTCGGCATTCTCGATTTCGACCGCGCCGCCAAAATCACCGGCGCCCGCTTCGCCGTCTACATGGGTCTCGGTGCCCGCCTCGAACGCGCCCTGATCAACTTCATGCTCGACGTGCATACCGAGCAGCACGGCTACACCGAAGTCCTGCCCCCATTCGTTGTCAACTCCGCCAGCCTCTACGGCACCGGCAACCTGCCCAAGTTCGGCGCGGACCTCTTCAAGCTCGAAAATTCCGACTACTGGCTCATCCCCACCGCGGAAGTCCCGGTCACCAACCTTTATCGCGACGAAGTCCTGACCGGCGACAAGCTACCCATCAAGTTCTGCTCCTTCACGTCCTGCTTCCGCAGCGAGGCCGGTTCCTACGGCCGCGACGTGCGCGGCATCATCCGCCAGCACCAGTTTCAGAAGGTGGAACTCGTGAAGTTCACCCGGCCCGAACAGAGTTACGAAGAGCACGAGAAGCTGACGGCCGATGCCGAGGATATTCTCCGTCGTCTCGGCCTGCCATTCCGGACAGTAGTACTCTGCACCGGCGACATGGGCTTCAGTTCAGCGAAGACGTACGATATCGAAGTCTGGCTCCCCGGCCAGAACGGCTATAAGGAAATTTCCTCCTGCTCGAACTTTGAAGCCTTCCAGGCAAGACGCGCCAACATCCGCTTCAAGGGCGGCAAGAAATCGGAACTGGTACACACGATCAACGGCAGCGGCCTCGCGGTCGGCCGCACCTGGGTCGCGATCTTGGAGAACTACCAGCAGAGCGACGGCAGTATTGTCATCCCCGAAGCGCTGCGCCCGTACCTCAACGCCGAGCGCATCACGAAGCAGGCACAGCTAACCTAGCCGCACTTCCCGGATTTTCAGTCTTCCGCCACCAGGTCCACCGATTGAGAACCCGGGACTTCCTTTGAGAGCCGCGACCGCGAGGGAGCGAACCTCGAAGGCCAAAACGAATTTTGCGCCCGAAAGTAGCTGGCCCCTTTCAGCCGGGAGCCGCGCCCCACGCCCCCGCAGCCAGGCAGAGAATAGTGTAAGCGGTATTTTTAAGCCGTTTATCTATTGATATACTTATAAACGGTAGAACTCTACCGCTATGGATACTCTGAACTACACCGGCCCCGCCGAACTCCAGATCCTCCTCGGTCGCCAGCTCCACAGCCTGCGCATGTCCCGCAATCTCGACCAGCGCACCACCGCCGAAAAGGCCGGCATCTCCGAAAAAGCCCTGCGAAATCTCGAAGCCGGTCGCGGCTCCACTGTCGAAACCCTCCTCCGCACCCTGAAAGCTCTCGATCATCTCGATGGCCTCCAGACCCTCGCACCCGTCGCCACCATCAGCCCCATGGCCCTGCTCCATCACCCCCGCGAGCGCCAGCGCGTGCGCCATCCCCGAAAGGCCAAATCATGACGCCCATACCGGTGATCGAAGTCCGCATCTGGGGCCAGCGCGTTGGTGCCGTCGCCCGCGATCCCCGCCTCTCCTGCTACGTCTTCGAATACGACCCCACCTGGAAGCGTCTCGCCATCGAACTGGCTCCCCTCACCATGCCGCTGGACGACCGCCGTTCCGCGTTTGCCTTTCCCAACCTTCCGGAGGCAACCTGGCACGGCCTGCCCGCCATGCTGGCCGACGCGTTGCCTGACGATTTCGGCAACGCCCTCATTGACGCCTGGATGGCCCTGCGCGGCGTCGACCGGAATTCCATCACCATGCTCGATCGCCTGGCCTACATGGGCAAACGCGGCATGGGCGCGCTCGAATTCCGGCCAGCCCGCGGCTCCCACATCGAGAGCGCCGCTCCCCTGGCCATGAAGTCGCTCGTCGAAGAAGCCCGCAAACTCGTGCAGGGCAATCTCTCCGTGGATCGCGAAGCCGAGGCGGCGCTCGCGAACATCATCAAGGTCGGCACCTCGGCCGGCGGAGCCCGCGCCAAGGCCGTGATTGCGTGGAATGCCAAAACCGGCGAAGTTCGCAGTGGCCAATTTCAGGCCGCGCCCGGCTTCACCCACTGGCTCCTGAAGTTCGATGGCGTAGGTCGCGACATGGAACTCGGCACAGGTGCCGATTACGGCAGGATCGAATATGCCTACTCGCTCATGGCGAAGGCCGCAGGCATTGATATGTCGCCCTGTCGACTGCTCGAAGAAAACGGTCGCGCGCACTTCATGACGAAACGCTTTGATCGGTCAATCTCAAGGGGTGCAACGCATCGGCATCATCTGCAAACTCTGTGCGCCATGAACCATCTCGATTTCCGGCAGCGCGCCACCCACGCCTACGCCCAACTCTTCATGACGATCGGCAAGCTCGGTCTTGGCGACGAAGCGCTGAAACAGGCCTTTCTCCGCATGGCCTTCAACGTGATGGCGCGAAACTGTGACGATCACACGAAGAACTTCAGCTTCCTCCTGCGTCAGGGCCAGTCCTGGGAACTGGCTCCCGCCTACGATGTCACCCATGCCCACAATCTCCAGGGGGAATGGACCTATCAGCACCTGATGAGCGTGAACGGTAAGTTCCGCGACATCACGCGCGATGACCTCATGCGGGAAGCCGACCGTTTCGGCGTACGCAGATCGCAGGACCTGTTGTCAGACGTGAGCGCGGCGCTGGCAAACTGGCGGGAGTATGCAAAGAACGCAGGTCTGCCGGCCGCATCGCGCGACCGCGTAGCCGCGGATTTTCGCCCCTTGTAATCTACTCTTCAAACAAGCTCCGTAGAACCAGAAACTGACCGACCGCGACTGCTCGGATTTCCTCTTGGCGTCCTTTGCAAACCCTCTGGTGAACTTTGCGTGAAAGTTGAGTACTGTCGATGTTTCTCAATAAAATCAATAACATCCATATCCAGCCCCTTACGGCCCATGGTACTTCTATGTCCGTAGGCAGCCCCTACTTAAGGATGTAACACCATGGCATCAGACAGACAAATCGCCGCTAATAGAAGCAACGGCGCCAAAGGCGGCCCCAAAACCGAAACCGGCAAACTAAAAACCCGCTGCAACGCCCGCCGCGACGGCATCACCGGTCAGGTCATCACCCTCCCGGAATCCGAACTCCCCATCTTCGATTCCTTCAAACGCAAAATCGTGGCCGATCTCAAGCCCGAAACCACCTTCGAAACCGTCCTCGCCGACGGCATCGCCTGGGACACATGGCGTCTCAACACCGCCCGTGCCGTCGAAATGAATCTCTTAACCATCGGTGCCCAGAACGCCGATCTCGAAATCACTTCCGACAACCCGCAAATCGACGCCGCCATGGGCCAGGCCGTCGCCTGCCGTGATAAATCGAAGGACTTCGCCCGCCTCAGCCTTCAGGAACAGCGTCTCAAAAGCTCTATAAGGAAGGACCTTGCCACCCTGCGCAGCCTCCAGGCCGAGCGCAAACAGCAATACCAGCAGGATCTCGAAGACGAGATGCTCCGCGCCCAGGCCCATGATTTCAATGAGATACCCTACGCCGCCCCCAACGTCCCGGGCAAATTTGGGTCAGTTTTTTCAACCTCCCAGGTCAAGGCCGCAGTCAACCGCAAAACCATGCTGGTAGAGGCCAATCGAACCGTGATTCACTCCAAACATCGCCTCCAGTACCCCGGCGCATGGGAAAATCAGGACCCCATCAAGCCAAATTCCGGCCTTCGCGTCGCCTCTGCGGCGTAAAAGCGCCTAAAATGGTGTCCAGCCCAACCATGACCCGCAAGCTCACGCCCGTAGTGTCCGTCCACCTTTTCAGGCAACCTTCAGCAACACATGGTCCACTGATAGACTGCGTTCCAATGCAATGAATATGACCGCCAGAAAGCCCCGGCTCATCCCGAACACCGTGCGTTTGCAGGGCCTTCTGCTCGCCCTCGCCAGCCTCGCCTTCGGACAAACTCCCGCGCCGCCCGCGTCCGGCCCCCTCACGCTGGATCTCCCGCAGGCCCTCGCCCGCGCCCGCCAGTTCGGCGGTCAGGTCCAGAGCGCCAACCTGTCTCTTTCCCAGGCCACGCAGGATCGCGTTCAGGCCCGCGCCGCCACCCTTCCGCAGGCCACAGCACTCAGCCAATACATCTACACCCAGGGCAACGGCTCCTCCACAGGTGCCTTTGTCGGTGCCAACGGCGTCCACGTTTTCACAGAACAGGGCCTGGTCCATCAGGAAGTCAACCCGCTCTTCATGAAGGCGGAACAGCAGCGCGCCGCCGCCGCCGAGGCAGTAGCCCGCGCCAAAGTCGACGTCGCTTCCCGCGGCATCAACGCCGTCGTCATCCAGAGCTATTACGCCATCGCCGCGGCCATTCGTCGTCTCGAAAACGTCAACCAGAGCGTCACCGAAGCCCGCCAATTCCTCGATGTCACCCAGAAACTCGAAGGCGGCGGCGAGGTCGCCCATGCCGACGTCATCAAAGCCCAACTTCAGCTTCGCCAGCGGCTCACCGATCAAAATGAGGCGCAGACCAACATCATCAAGGCCAAAATTGCCCTCGCCGTCCTGATCTTCCCCGACCTCCAGACTGACTTCTCTGTCAAAGACGATCTCGATCAGGCCGAACTCGTCCCGCCGCTTCCCGAAGCCCGCGCCCAGGCCGTCGCCTCCAGTCCCGACGTGAAAGCTGCCAGCCTCGCCGTCAACCAGGCCGGCCTCGACGTCACCGTCGCCCACTACGGCTACCTGCCAACCGTCTCTCTCGATTTCGCCTACGGCCTCAACGCCAATCAGTTCGCCCTTCACGACCCCGAAGGCCAGTTGCTCCCCGGCGTCTCCGCCCAGGTCAATGTGAACATCCCCGTCTGGAACTGGGGCACAACGAAAAGCAAAGTGACGCAGGCCCAGCTCCGGCAGGATCAGGCGAAGCTCGATCTGCTCCTTGCCCAACGCCAGCTACAAGCCGGGCTCGCCACCGCCCACGCCGAAGCCGAGGCCGCGCTCGGCCAGGTCGCCTTCCTCCGCGAAGGCGAATCGCTCGCCGTTCAGAATCTTCAGCTCACTCTGCTTCGCTATGAAGCCGGTGAAGCCACCGCCTTTGAAGTGACCGACACGCAATCGTCCGTGAAACAGGCGCGAGACGCCTATGACGATGGGCTGGCCCGCTATCGTGCCGCTCTTGCCAATCTGCGCACCTTGATGGGGACATTATGAGAATCCGTTTCACCCTCGCCGTTATTTTTGCCTCCGCAATCGCCTTGTCGGGCTGCGGTGCCAAGAAGGAAGCAGCCGCCGAAGTCGAAGCCCCCACGCCGGTGCAGGTCGAGTCCGTCCGGAAAGGCCCAATTGACCACATCATCAGGGCCGACGCCGTTCTCTATCCCGTCAACCAGGCCAATGTCACTGCGAAGATCAGTTCGCCGGTGAAGCGCGTTTTGGTCAATCGCGGCGACCACGTCAAAGCCGGCCAGCTTCTCGTCGAACTCGAATCCGCAGATCTCGCGGCCGCCGCCAACGAAAGCAAAAGCCTCTATGAACAGGCCCAGTCGGCGCTCGAAACGGTCACCCGTTCCACCACCGTGGAAGACAAGGGCCGCGCCACCGCTGACCTGCAATCGGCCGAACAGGTTCTCGCAACAACAAAAGCGGTTTACGATAGCCGCGTCGCTCTCCAGAAACAGGGTGCGCTCGCGCAGCGTCTCGTCGATGACGCCAAGGTCAACTGGGTACAGGCCCAGGGCACGTACGATACCGCAAAGCGTCACCTCGATACCTTGAATTCCGTCGCCCAGCGCGAACAGATCCACGCCGCCCAGGCCAACGTGGACGCGGCCAAAGCCCACTACGAAAACTCCACCGTGCAGCTCTCCTACGGGAAAATCATGAGCCCCATCTCGGGTATCGTCGCGGACCGTCCGGTTTACCCAGGCGAGATGCCGGCCAGCGGCACGCCCCTGCTCACCATCGTCGATGTCTCCAGTGTGGTCGCCCGCGCCAACGTGCCCGTCAAAGACGCGACTGTCGTCAAAGTCGGAGCCCCCGCCACCATTACGAGTCCCGATGGCGATATCTCAGGCAAGGTGATCGTCGTCAGTCCCGCAGTCAATGCCAACACTACAACCGTTGAAGTGTGGGTGGAGGCCGCCAACCCCGAAGGCAAACTCAAGCCGGGCGGCACCGTCCGCGTCGCCATCAAGGCCGAAACGCTCCAGGATGTGATTCTCGTATCTTCCACCGCGATTCTCAATTCCGATGAAGGCGGCCAGATCGTGGTCGTCATCACGCCCGATAACATCGCCCACCAGAAAAAAGTCTCGGTCGGCATTCGCCAGGGCATCAACGTCGAACTGCACAGCGGTGTGAATGAAGGCGACAAAGTCGTCGTCGCCGGCGGTCTGGGTCTCGATGATGGCGCGAAGGTGGTTGTCAAAGAAGCCCCACCGGAAGACGATGACGACGAAAAATAGCGGAACCGGGAAATGACCATGGACGAGCCAAATTCACTAGTTCCCATCGACGACGGGGCGGCGGAACACTGGACCGCGCGCTTCTCGCGCCCCATCCTGTTCGTCATCATCACCATCATCGGCATGGGCTGCTATCTGGCGTTCAATATCCCCGTCGCCGTGTTCCCCGCCACCAACTTCCCCACCATCGTGGTCGGCGTCGATAACGGAGTCGCGCCCATTGATCAAATGCAGGTCACCGTCACGCGCCCCATCGAAGAAGCGATGAACAGCGTGCCCGGTCTCGAAACCGTCCGCTCCATCACCAGCCGCGGCTCGGCCGATATCAGTCTCTTCTTTAACTGGAATGTGGACATGTTCCAGACCCTCCAGCACGTCAATGCCGCGCTCGCCCGCGTGCAGCCGGAACTGCCCGTCACAGCCAAGTTGACTGCGAACCGCATGACGTTCGCCACAGTGAGCCCGATTCTTGGCTACAGCCTGACTTCAGATTCCGTACCGCAGACAGACCTTTGGGAACTCGCCACCTACGTCGTCAAACCTCGTCTCAACCGTGTCACCGGCGTCTCCATGGTCATCCTGCAGGGCGGCCAGGTTCCCGAGTTCCTCATCGAACCCGATTCCGCGAAGATGCTCCAGACGCAGGTGACCATCCAGAACATCATCGAAGCCATCGGCCAGAGCAACATGATCGATTCGCCCGGCATGATGGAGAACAACCACACGTTGTCTCTCGCCCTCGTCACCGGCCAGGCCCGCACCCCGGACGATATCGGCAACATCGTACTGAAGAGTTCACCCGCCGGCGTGCCGGTCCGCATTGGCGATATCGCTACCGTGCGTCCCTCTGTGATGCCGGTCTATACGATTGTCACCGCCAACGGCAAGCCCGCGGTTCTTCTCAATATCTTCCGCCAGCCCGATAGCAACACCGTCGCCGTGGCCGACCTCATCGACTCCGAACTGGCCCAGATCAAGAAGATCCTGCCTCCCGGCGTCAAACTCCAGCCTTATTACGATCAGTCTTTGCTGGTACGCGCCTCCATCGCCAGCGTGCGCGACGCCATCCTCGTCGGCCTCCTGCTCGCCGCCATTATCCTCGTCATCTTCCTGCGCGATTGGGGCAGTTCCATCGTGGCCGGTCTGGTGATCCCCGCGACAATCGCCATCACCATGATCGTGCTGCGCCTCTTGGGCGAGAGCTTTGATCTCATGACTCTCGGCGGCCTGGCCGCGGCGGTCGGTCTGGTCATTGACGACGCCATCGTCGTCGTGGAAAATATCGTGCTCCATCGCGATTCCGGCGAGACGCGCGGAGAAGCCATCCGCCGCGCTCTCAAAGAAATTCGCGTGCCCCTGGTCGGCTCCACCATCACTCCCATCGTTGTGTTCCTGCCGCTCGTCACTATCAGCGGCGTGACTGGCACCTTCTTCCGCGCGCTGGCCATCACCGTTGGCACCGCGCTGCTCACTTCACTGGCCCTCGCTTTGACGTGGACCCCGACTCTCAGCCACTTCCTTCTCAAACGCCATGTCGAAAAGCCGGATGAAGTCGTCAGGGGTGAAGGTCCGGATACCAACGCTGCCCACGGTCACGTTTCCAGCAAAGGCCTGATGGGTGCCATTACCCGGTTTTACGTGAAGGCGCTCACCGTCACTTTGGGCCGCCCCATATTGCTGGCCCTGGGCTGCATCGGCTTGATTGTCGTTTCGTACTTCTGCTACAAGTCTCTCGGCAGCGATCTGCTTCCCGAAATGGACGAAGGCGGCTTCGTGCTCGATTACCTGATGCCGGCTGGTTCTTCTCTTCAGGACACGAACCAGGTTCTCCTTGGTGTCGAAAAGATGCTGAATGAGACCAAAGAAGTGGAGAGTACTTCCCGCCGCACGGGACTCCAGTTGGGTCTCCAGGCTGTGACAGAAGCCAACCGCGGCGACTTCCTGGTCAAGCTGAAAGACAAGCGTGACCGAACTATTCAGGACATCATCTCCGAAGTCCGCGGCAAGGTCAGCAAGGCCTATCCGCAGCTCGACATCGAATTCCCGCAGGTCTTGCAGGATCAAATCGGAGATCTCACCAGTTCGCCCGAACCGATCGAAATCAAGCTCTTCTCCCCCGACCCGCTGCTCCTGAAAAAGTGGGCACCCAAGGTCGCCGAAAAGATTAAGAAGATCCCCATGGTGGCCGACGTCAAGGACGGCATTGAAAACACCATCAGCGGACCGGCCGTCATCATGAAGGTGGATACGCTTACCGCCGCTCGTTCCGGCTTCACCCCGAAAGAGATCGAGCTCGATGCCAGCGCCATTCTCCAGGGTGAGCCTGCGGATCTGCCCGCCGTAGTAAATGACCGCTCGTATACGATTCGCGTGCGCCTCCCCGCGAGCGCGCGCAAGACTCTCGATCAGATTCGCAATACGATGATCGTGAGCTCCACCGGCAAGACGGCCACGCTCGGCTCGGTCGCGGTCTTCTCCGACGAAGCGGGTCAGACCGAAATCTGGCGCGAAAACCTCCAGCGCTATGTTGCCGTGACTGGACGCTTCGATGGCGTCAGTCTCGGCAAAGGCATGGAGGCCGTGCAGAAGGCCGTCGGCGAACTGGGCATTCCGCCCACGGTTCGCGTAACCTACGGCGGTATCTACGCCGAACAGCAGAAGTCGTTCCGCGATCTGCTCATGGTGCTGACAGTCGCCATCATTTTGGTCTTCACGGTGCTGCTGTTCGAATTCCGGGCCTTCGGAGCGCCGCTGGCGATCATTGCGTCGGCATTGCTCTCGACGTCCGGCGTATTCTTTGCCCTGCTGATCACCGGCACCACGTTCAATATTTCCAGTTTCATGGGGCTGATCATGGTCATCGGTATCGTGGCAAAGAACGGCATTCTGCTGCTCGACGCAGAGCAGCGGTTCCGTCTTGAAGGCTACACGCCGCGCGCCGCCATGATTGAAGCCGGCGGACGCCGACTCCGACCCATTCTGATGACAGCGATGGCAACAGTAGCCGGTATGATTCCGTTGTCACTGGCGATCGGTGCCGGTTCGCAGATGCTGCAACCCCTGGCGATCGCCGTGATCGGCGGTATTCTGGCCTCAATGGTCCTGTCTCTGCTGGTCACCCCGGCAGTGCAGTTCTTCCTGACCGCCCGTGACGCCAAAGCGTAAACCGATCACATCGATTTTTCTGAATCAAATCAGCAGTTTCCGCAATCCGCGCACGCGCCCCGTGCTCCAATACAGAAGTGTGGGGAGGGCAGGCGCCATACTGAGGGCGCAAACGCGAAGGTGCGAGCCGCAAGGCGAGCCCCTTTCCATTTTCGACGGCCGTCTCCGACAAGGAGCCCCGGCCAACGGTTCTTTCTCAACTGAATATTTTTGTGCGCTGTCTGAACCGGCAGTGCTTGCGATAACCCGACGCACCGAACCGCGACTGGAAGGAGCGGCACTCAAACTCAACTACTTTGGCGGCTCTTCGGACTCTTAATGCCCTTCGCTGACGTAGTTGCGGTTCCACGCCGGTATGTGAACGGTCACGTCGCCCTTCACAATGGCCTGACAACCCAGACGCGAGTTGAGTTGGAAATCCGACGCCTGCTCCACGCGGTCGAATTCGTCGTCATCCATCTCGGAGAGGTTGTTCACCCCGTCTTTCACCACCACGTGGCACGTGGTGCATGCACAACTGCCACCGCAGGCATGCTCCAGATGGAAGCCGAAATTCATGGCGACATCGAGCAGCGATCCGGGCTTGCCATGATTCTTATAAGGCAGCTTGCCGGATTCGAACTCGAACGTCTCGTTGGCGGGTAAAAAGGTTACTTTGGGCAAAACACTATTGTAGCGGACTCAGACCCTAATTCAGCCGCGCGCACTTCGTCAGCATCTCAAGAGTCACCACTTCGAGCGCCTTTTCATGCGTCGCTTCCAGTCGCACCGGCGCGATAATGCCGGCGTCGAATGTCTTCTTCCACGGCCCCACGCACACACACCAGCCATCCCCCGCCTTCAGGCCCGGGAAGCCCCACTCAGGGTGCGGCGTAATCAGGTCGTTGCCGATCGACTTCTGGTGCTGCAGGAATTCGTCGGTGACAAGGACGCAGACCGTGTGGAGGCCGATGTCCTCCGGGCCGCAGTTGCATTTGCCGTCGCGATAGAAGCCGGTCAGAGGACTGGTACAGCAGGTTTGCAACACGCCGCCTAATACGTTTTTCACCATAGTTACAACCAGCGTAGCGGATCGCATTCGGTATATACTCCAGGGATCATGAATCGCCGACATTTACTGGCGGGTTTGGCCGCCGTGCCACTGGCCTCCGTCCTGAGGGCGCAGGGCACGCCACCAACCGGGCACCTGAAGGCCGGGCTGGTGGCCTATTCGTATCGCACGGAACTGGCGGCGAAAACACTGACTTACGAAGACGTGATCCGAATGGCGTCAGACTGGGGTCTCGATGGCGTCGATATGACGGTCTACTGGTTGGCGGATACGTCGGACGCTTATCTCGCAGGCCTTCGCAGAACCGCGCAGCGCTGCGGCGTGCAGTTGTACAACGCGGGCGTGCGGGTGCAGTTGGCCCAGCCCACCCGCGAATTGCAGGATGCCCAGGTGGAACTCATCCGCAAGTGGGTGGATGTGGCAGACCGCCTCGGTGCCAGCCATGTGCGAGTCTTTGGCGGGGCGATTCCCAAAGGCGCCACTGAAGACCAGGCAATAGCGTGGGCTGTGGAAGTATTGAAGCGCGGCGCGGAGTATGCCGGCACAAAGGGCATCACACTCGGCGTGGAAGACGATGGCGGCGTGACGGCGACGGCCGAGCCGACGATTGCGATCGCCAGGCAGACGGAATCGAAGTGGGCGGGAGTGAACGCGGATGCCGGAAATCCTCCGAAGAACGGCTACGCGCAGTTCGAAATGATGCTGCCCTACGCGACCAGCATCCACTTCAAGACCGAGATGACGGACGAGAACGGGAAGCACGTTCCGGCGGATTGGCCGCGGCTGATCAATATGATTGCGAAGTCGGGTTATCGTGGATTTGTCGGCCTGGAGTACGAAAGCACGAATGCCGTGGCGGAAGTGCCCAAACTGGCGGCGGAACTGCGGCGGTTGATTACGAAGGTGAACGCGGGATAAGCGTTGATGGCGGATGCGCTGCTGGCGAAGACGAACGAATTGAAGAAACATTTCGATTGCAGCTTTGCGTATGTGGGGACGCTCAAGCCAAAGCCCACCACAAAGAAGAAGACCTGAGGAGAACAAGATGGCGGAGATTTCCAGAAGAAGTTTCATGGCAGTGGCGGGATGCGCGGCAGCTTTCGCGGCAGGCTTGCGGGCGAACCCGTTGGGTTGGCCGATCGGATGCCAGACATATCCGGTCCGCACGAACCTGGCGGCGGATTTCCCCGGCACCATCAAGATGCTGACGGATGCCGGCTTTCAGGCGATCGAGTTGTGTTCACCGGTAGCTTATGCGGAATTCCGGGGCCTCGCGAAGTACAGCGGGAAGGAACTGAGCAAGATGCTCGGCGATATGGGCGTGCGGTGCGAGAGCGCGCATTTCGGCCTGAAGGAACTGCGGGACGGCCAGGCGGCGCGGATCGAATGGGCGGCTGAGATGGGCATGACGCAGATGGCTGTCGCCAGCCTTAGCGGCCCGAAGGATCCGACGATGGATGACGTCAAGCGCCTCGCCGACGAATACAACAAAATGGGCGAACTCGCTGCGAAGTCAGGCATCCAGCAGATGCTGCATAACGAAGGCTTCGAGTGCAGCCTGCTGAGCGGCACCCCGAATGGCGGGCAGCGCGTTTACGACACCTTATTCCAGTTGCTGGACCCGAAGCTGGTGAAGTTTCAGTTTCAGATCTCGACCATCGCGCAGGGCTTCGATGCCGTGGAGTACTTCACGAAGTTTCCGGGCCGGTTCCGTTCCATGCACGTGCAGGGCTGGGATATGGACGCGAAGAAGCAGGTCGTGGTGGGGAAGGACTCGCTCGACTGGAAGAAGATCTTCACCACCGCGAAGGCGGCTGGCGTGCAGAACTACTTTGTCGAGATGAGTTACGATCTCATGAAGCCCAGCGCGACCTACCTCAAAACGCTTCAGGCCTGAAGGAAGTCGAAATGTGCGCGCGTATTCTTTTTCTTGCCGGTGCGGCGTGTTGCGGCCTGGCATTTGCGCAGGTGCTGCTGAAATTTGAGATTGCCGATGTTCACGTGAGCGCCCACACGACGGCACCCTCGGTGCAGCCCTTCGATGCGACGGCCTACGCGCCCAACCGCATGAAGGGGGACGTGGTCCATAACGGGATCTATATCGTCCGCGCCGCGACGATGGTGGATCTGATCCGCACCGCCTGGGGCGTGCATGCCGACGCGGTGATGGGCGGACCCAGTTGGCTGGAGGCGGACCGCTTCGACGTGATCGCGCGGGTTCCGGCCGGCACGACCGCCGAAGCGGCGAGGCTCATGCTGCGAGGCCTGCTGACCGAACGCTTCCAGTTGGTGACGCACAATGACGAGAAGCCGCTGCCGGCGTGGGTGCTGAGCGCGGGGAAGCGTCCGCAGCTTCGGGAAGTTCGGAAAGCGAACGCCGACGGCAAGCCGGGGTGCCAGTCGCAACCGCAACCCGGACCACGCCCGGCATACGCAATCTATTCCTGTCGAAACATGACAATGGGTGCGTTTGCCGAAGCGCTCCGGGGGATGGGGGCCGCGTATCTCGGAACCGCGCCTCTGGTGGACCGGACCGGACTGAAAGGTGCCTGGGACTTCGACATCAAATGGAGTATGCGGCCCTCGGCACCGTCCGCAGGGACCGAGAACATCTCGCTGTTCGACGCCCTCGACGGGCAACTGGGCCTCAAGCTGGAAATGCAAGAGGTACCGATGCCGGTGATCGCGGTCGACCGGGTGTCGCAGCGGCCCACCCCGAATCTGCCGGGAGTGGCGGAGAGCTTCCCGCAGGCACCGGCCGAATTCGAAGTGGCCGATGTGAAGCCGAGCCTGGCGAACGCTCCTGAAGGCGGTGGCGTATTACCCGGTGGCCGCATCGAGATGCGCGGCAACACCATGAAGGACTTCATCAAGTTTGCCTGGAACATCGACGACACCGATGACGACTCTCTGATTGGCGGGCCGAAATGGCTGGACGACGACCGCTTCGATATTGTGGCGAAGGCGTTTACCGGGCAATCGCCGACGGGTGAATCGATCGACGTGGACGCGCTCCGGCCCATGATGAAAGCGCTCCTGCTGGATCGGTTCAAACTGAAAGTACACAACCAGGAGCAGCCCATCGCAGTTTACGCGCTGGGGATGAGCAAGCGAGGGCCGAAGCTTGCGAAGGCGGATCCCGCAAGTCGGTCCGGTTGCGGGACAGGTGCCGTCATGACCGGGGCGGTGAGCAGAATTGTGGTGTGCCGCAATACGACGATGGCGCAGTTCGCAGAAGCGCTGCGGGGCCTGAGCGGAGGCTATGTGGACCATCCGGTGGTCGACATGACCGGACTGGCCGGCGCGTGGGATTTCAGTCTGTCGTTTACGCCGCGGCGAGCGTTCCGGAACAGCGAGGCGGCGGCCGGTTCCGCATCGGACCCGAACGGCGCGATGTCGTTATTCGAAGCGCTCGACAAGCAGTTGGGCCTGAAGCTGGAAGCGCAGAAGCATTCCATGCCGGTGTTCGTTGTCGACCACGTGGAGCAGCGTCCGACGGAGAACTAAAGCGTACGGCAAAGACGACGTCGGCGCAGACCAGCAGGTCCAGCAGGAAGCAGAAGAGAGTGAGGTGGCGGCCCCCATCGGCACCATCGAGCATGCAGATGGCGAACTCCACGGCGAGTGACAAGGTCACCGCAGCGAGCAGGATTCGCACGGGCCAGCCAGGCGGCGCGAGAAGCCAGGCGCAGGCGATTACTCCCAGGATGAACGCGGCGTAAGCAAATGGACGACCGCCGAAGAGTGAGTCTTTGAGTGCGGCCCAAAGCGTTAGGAAGTGGCTGAGAGCCTGGGGTGGGTGCTGCTGCGATTCTTCGTAGTTACTGAGGCGATGCGGCGCGCCGGACATGCGGATGCGCACGCGGTCGATGGAGGCTTCGTCAAGATTTTCCCGGGCGATCAGCCAGGCGGCGGAGGGGTGGCGCACGTAGAGTCGGATGAGTTCGACGGGGCCGAACCACTTGCCGAACTGCTCTTCGTAAGCGGGGTCGCGCAGTGGGACGTCTTCGGCGAACGCGACCTCGCCGGTGTAACGGGACCATGATTTCGGAATGCTCGTTTCGGAGAGGTAGGTTTCCGGGTCTTTGAGGGTGGGAAGGATGCGGTAGAAGAGCGCGTTGAAGGTGGCCTCGCCCTGGTAGAACTTCGGCATGGTACCGATGGAAAGCCACGCACCCGCCAGCACCGCCACCGTGCCGACCACGCGGGCCGTTATGACATTGCGGCCCAGCCAGAATAGCGGTATGAAGAGCAGGGCCATGAAGGCGTGCTGGCCTTTCGACCCGGCGAACACGGCGAGCCAGAGGGCGGCGAGCAGAACTTCACGGGCTTTGGCCGGCTCTTTGCGGAGGGCCAGCGAGCCGAGCGCAGCAAGAGTACCTGTCAGGGTGGCGATGGAGAGCGCATCGAAGTAGAGGGAATTGAAGAGCGGCACATAGACCGCGTTGCAGACGATCACGATCCAGGCCAACTGGGCGAGCGCCGCCAACTTCGACGGGAGTTCGCGCAGCGCGCGCTGGAGTGTGACGAAGCCTGCGAAGAAGATCAGGCTGTAGACGATGCCCATGAAGCGGAGATCGAAATCGGTCTTCGAATAGAAGAGGTGGTCGAGCGCGCGGGCGACCCAGTACACGGGTTCGTTGGTGGTGTGCATGGGCCACTCGATGCAGTACTCGGGGTCATAGACGTAGCGCAGGACGGCGTAATCGAAGTAGGGCGTGTTCGTGGTGGCTGCGGGGCCGAGACATTCGTGGCCGAGGATCTTTTCGAAGTCGTGATCGTTGGCGACGCTGAGGACGGGCGGAACGAAGAGCTGGAATCCGAGCAGACATAAGACCACCACGCAGAAGGCGAGGTCCAGGCGGGTACGGCTTGAGCGCGTGTGGAACGACAAATCTTATTGTCCGTAAGGTCTGTCGGCGACCCCGGGGATTGGCTCGGCGGGGATGTCGAAGGTGGCGACCGGATCGGGGTGGGAGGGATCGAAGTCAGGGGTGTCGAGGAGATATTTCGCGAGCGGCAGGTTCGCCTTGCGGATGGCGGTGACGATAGCCTTCGCGAGTTCGTAGCTGCCGTAGTCGCTGTGGTGCGTGGTGTCGGTGCCGGCGAAGGCTAGGTGCGCGGTGACCGGGCCGAGCGCTTCGTAGAACGGCTTGCTCATGGCGTTGAGGTCAATCACCGGGACGTTCTGTTCGCTGCCCACTCGGCGGACAGCTTCGGGGTAGTCCCCCAAACTGTTGGTGATTTCGTTTTTATCGTTGAATGTGAGGCGATTGACCGGCGTGACCAGAAACGGCGTGGCACCGTGCTGGCGGGCGGCTTCGATGAAAGTTTTGAGGTCGGCCGCGTAGGTGGTGAAGGCACCGACGCCTTCGCCTTTTTCTTTCTGGTCGTTGTGGCCCATTTGGATGAGCAAAAAGTCGCCGGGTCGGATGACGCTCATGAGTTTGGCGAGGCGCTGTTCGCCGATGAAGCTGCGGAGCGACTCGCCGGATTCGCCGTGGCTGGCGACCGCGATGCCCGGGTCGAAGAAGCGAGTGATCATCTGGCCCCAACTGTTGAAGGGTTCGACGGGCTGGTCGGTGGAGGTGGAATCGCCCGCGATATAGAGAGTGGGGAGCTCGGCGGGAGCCTTCTCGATTTCGACGGTCTTGATGGCGGGATGCGGACCGGTGAATTCGAGGGTGATCTTGTCGTCCCAGGCGCGGGCTTCGGTGGTCTTCTCACGGTCTTTCAGACGGACTTCGCCGCCGCCAGGGATTTTCGGCGTGCGGGTGTTGACGATGAAGGTGCGGGTTTCGTAGTGACCGGCGGTGGTGCGAACTTTTTCGAGCATGAGGCGGCGGAGTTCGGCTTTGACGGTGGTATCGGAGTCGTGGTCCGCGGCACCGAGGGTGAGGGTGACTTTGTAGTTGCCTTCGGCGGGGACACGGACGGAGAAGTAGCTGGGCTGGGCGTTGGTGTTGGGTTCAAAGCCGTAGCCGAGGGCATCGGTGTAGAGGGCGGAGGTTGAGACTTTGGTGAAGCCCGGGGTGGCGTCAACGAAAGCGAAGCGCTGGGCGCTCAGGGTGACGGCAGCCAGTAAGGCGGTGGAGAGAAGTCGTGGAATCACCTTACTACTATACGGCGAAAATCGGGCCACGCTGGAGACGGAGAACGGGTCTAATTGTCCGAAGGCGTCTTTTCCGCGTGGTCGACGACGAGGATTTCGACCGCGTCCTTGCGCGACTCGAGTTTGAGGCCGAGTTGATCCTGAAGTGCGGTGATCATCATGCTGGCCATATCGACAGGAGAGGCCTGGCCGTTGACTGGATCAGGCGGCTGAAGAT
Organism: uncultured Acidobacteriia bacterium; assembly: GCA_903875575.1. Lineage (GTDB taxonomy): Bacteria > Acidobacteriota > Terriglobia > Bryobacterales > Bryobacteraceae > BOG-234. The sequence goes on from CAIQWJ010000001.1 coordinate 25,196, forward strand.
CTATCTGAAAGTCGTACGCGCCCTTCAGGCCGGTTGCGTCCACAATCGGTCGCCCCAGTAACTTCGTCAGGATGACCCCAAACTTGTCCAGATCGACATTCTTACCCGTGAGCTTGCCACGCCCTTGAGAGATTGACATCGGGCCCCCCGTGGCGCTGGGGGCCATCTTTAGTCCGCCTTTGGCGACAGTGAGCGCGAACACCGGCATTTCCTTTTTCTCGATGTGCGTTTTCAGGCCGAACCGCTCGGTGAGCAGCGCCTGCAGCATGACGCAGAGATGTTTTTCGTCGACGGGTTGTGCGGTTTTAGCCAGAATATCGAGCCGCACATCGTCGAGCCAGGCGGGGCCCGTGACCTGGATTGACGGAAGTTGCCAGGCTGTCTGGATGCAGTCGCGCAAGGAGAGGCCGCGAATGGTGAGCGAATCCGCGGCGGTCTGAAAGGAAGGGCCAGTGCGCTGGCCGGGATCGGCGAGGCGCACCGACGCAACCTCGAAGTGAGGGGCAGGCTGCGCCGCGGTCTGGAACAGGCTACCGGCGACGAGGCCGGCGGCAAACAGACAAGTCGCTCTTTTCATGTGGCTCAATGTTACGTTAAACGTAATATCCATGTCAAGCGCCGAGTGAGTGAAGATAGTCTCGCACTTCGTGATGCCCGAAATAGTTGGCTGTACCTTCCGCTGTCGATTGGTAGAGGTCCTCCCGGATGGATCGGTCCGCACCACGCTCAATCAGGAGCTGGACGACAGGCAGATGCCCATCCTGCGACGCCATGTGGAGAGATGTGATGCCCTGGCCGTGGGTGGCACCCCCAAAGGTTGCCTTCTGGTTGATGTTCGCGCCGTGATCCAGCAGCCAGGCGATGGTTTCCATGCGATTGCAGACGGCTGCCCAGATGAGGGGCGTGCCGCGGTAAGGATCGGCATTGACGTTGGCACCGGCACGGACCAGGCGTTCCAGTGCGGATACACGACCACTCTTGCAGGCCCAGACGAGGGCTTCGTCGAGCACTTCCTGAGGGTCGGAGGAAGGCTGCCAATCGGGGAAGCCGCTGTGAGGGCGGTAGAAGCCGCGGGCGGCGCAAGCTTCCGGGGTGAGGGTGCCATCGGGATGGAAGCAGGCGTCAACGAGGGCAGTGATACCCAGTCCGGCGGCGGCACGGAGATTGCCCGGTGCGGCTGAACGACGGCCCAGCAGATCTGCCACTTCGCGATGCCCCCAGAACAGCGCGACGATCAGCGGCGTGCCACCGGCACCATGGGCTTCCGCGTCAAGCGCGGCGCCGTGTTCGAGCAGCAGGGATGCGATCTTCGTCTTATTCGCGTAGGCTGCCGCGTGGAGAGGCGTCCAGCCGCGATCATTGGCATCGTTGACGTCGGCACCCGCAGTCAGTAGTGCCGCGATAGGTGACAGTCCGGCGTTCCAGCCGGGCTTGCTCGCGAGGCTGACGGCGAGATTCAGAAGCGTGTTGCCGTTAGTACCGCGTTCGCTCGCCAGACGGGGATTCGCGCGAAGCAGGGTTTCGAAGCTGGCGGCATCGCCCGACTGGAGCGCGGCGAAGGCCGTCAGAAAAGGTTCGGTGATGGCTGCTGCGGGGTTCGACGCGACGAGGCTGACACGACTGGCAAGGTCTTCCCAGGTTTCAAAGCCGTGCTCTCTGGCGTAGACCAGACGCGCGTCCTCTTCGGTGAAAGGTGCTCGCCGGATTTCTTCGTCGCTACGATCCGCGAAGCGCGGATGCCATTGCCGGATTTGTTCGAGCGCGGCCGGGCCGGCGGAAGCGCGGGTTCGCAGGAGGCCGTGGACGCGGTCGGTCAGCCAGACAACGTCCGCAACGAAGAGGCGGGTATGTCGGGCGTGCGAAGCGGGTTCGGCGTAGGCCTTCAGTTTGGGCCAACTGGCGAAACCCTGCTCACGGGCGAGGACAAACTGGGCGTCATGCAAAGAGACCAGTTGGCGAACGGCATCTTCGCCTGACGCGGCCCATCGGGCGTGATGCTGTCGCAAACGGGAGTTCGCGTCTGGGTTGCCGGAGCGGATAGCGCGCAAGAGATCCCGCGCCTGTTTCTTTTGCTGTTCGAGATTCAAAAGGGACTGCCTCCTTCGTATGCCTGGTCCGCATGACAGGCGAAAGAGGATCAGCTGATCGCGATGCCTCAAATGAAGAGCAGGTGGGCGCGGCCCTTTCCGCGGACAGGACGCGCCCTGCACGCGCCTGAAAGAGATCTTAGCAAACCGGCAGCCCGATTTGGGTAGCCGGGTTTCCCGTTCACAACGCAGGAATAAATATTTCACCCGGTAGTTTGCCTTTTAGATTTAAGTGGATAGGGGTGGATCGGGGTCGCCGGAGGGGTTGCCGGGCGGCCTGTTTTGCTGAGCCCGGGCTTTAGAATCGAGCCAGGATGACAGACCGGACCAGAAGTTTAACCTCAACAGGACCCAGGCGGCTGACGGTGGCGCAGACGGATAGTCTCGCAAGCGTTCTCGCGTCGAAAGTAGTTGGCCAACCCAACGTGATTGAAGCGCTTGTCCCCTGCGTTGAAATGTTTCAGGCGGGGCTTTCGCCGGATAACCGACCGGTGGGCGTTTACCTATTGCTGGGACCCACCGGCACAGGCAAGACGCGCACGGTGGAAGCGCTCGCCGAAGCGCTGCATGGCAGCTCGAAGAGCATGCTCAAGATCGACTGCGGCGAGTACCAGATGGAACACGAGGTGGCGAAGCTGATTGGCGCGCCTCCCGGGTATCTGGGGCATCGCGAGACACAGCCGGCGCTGACGCAGCAGAAGCTGACGGCGGTGACCACGGAGAAGTGCGGGCTTTCGCTGGTGCTGTTCGACGAGATTGAAAAAGCCGCGCCCTCGATGTCGCGCATCATGCTGGGGCTGCTGGACCGCGGGATTCTGAAGCTGGGCGACAACACGGCGGTGAGCTTCGAGAAGACGATTATCTTCATGACGAGCAATCTGGGGGCGCGCGAGATGATGCGCGAATTGACGCCGACGGTGGGCTTTCAATCGGCGATGGCGGTGGAGCCGGACGACGCGGTGGGGAAGCTGGAGCGGGTGGCGATGAGCGCGGTGAAGAGGAAGTTCTCGCCGGAGTTCGTGAACCGGATCGACCATGTGCTGACGTATCAGCCGCTGGATGCGGCGAGTCTTTCGGCGATTGTGGATCACGAGGTGACGCGGCTGCAGAGGCACATTGTGGAGCGGTTGGGCTCGCGCGCGTTTTCGGTGGACGTGCCTTATGCGGTGCGGCAATGGCTGATGGAGAAGGGGACGAGCGTGGAATACGGGGCGCGGGAACTGAAGCGCACGGTACACCGGTTCCTGACGCAGCCGCTGGGGACGATGGTGGCGCGGGGTGAGGTGCCGCCGGCGTGTTGCGTGCTGGTGGGAATACAGAAGGACAAGGCGGCGCTGGCGCTGGGGGTGGCGAAGGCGGGGATGCCGCGGGGCTGCTCGCAGCCGACGCTCTTGCTGGTGGATGGGAACGGGGAGTTGGCGCGGTTTATCGAGAGGATGATGGCGGCGGAGGGTTGGGACGTGGTGGTGGCTGCAACAGCATCGGAGGCGAGGCGGATGGCGGCGAAGCGGAAGCCGCATGGGGTGATGATGGACGCGGAGTTGCCGGATGGGCGCGGGGTGAATCTGGCGGTTCAGTTGGGCGAGTCGATGCCGGGGACGCGGTCTGTCGTGATGACGGAGGAGGCGTTGCCGCTGGAGGAAAACATGGCTTGCGCGCGGCTGGGGGTGGCGGTTTTGCAGAAGCCGTTTCTGGTGAAGGAGGCGTTGGGGGTGATACGGGCGCAGCTGGGGAGGAGGAGTTTGGGTCGGATGGACGCGCCACTGAAGGTGGCGTAGTACTATACAAGTGCGGGGTGGAGCAGTCTGGTAGCTCGTTGGGCTCATAACCCAAAGGTCGAAGGTTCAAATCCTTCCCCCGCAACCAAAAACTTCTGTGTTGGCGTCAGATGGATTGGTTTCCCTCCTTCGAATTCCCTACAATTTGTCTCCGGCGCACTGATTTCGGTTTTTTGGGTGTTCTGCGCCATCATTACCTGATCAGGCCGGTTCCGACTCGAGGACCGCGAAATTGCTGCCCTCGTTGACTTCGCGGGCATTTGTCGGCGACAACCGAGTAGTTGACCGTGGGCGCATTTTCGTCCTGAGGGCACAGTGGAAGCAGAAACGCGAGCGACAGAGCGATGTCCATTGTAAGACCATCGCGGCCTTCGCCCAATCATGCTCAGTCTGGTCCGCGCCTCCGCCCTGCTGCGGCCCACACCAGCACGATCTTTACACTGTCTTCCAGAATGTTTTTCAGCGGAATCCAGTATGAGCCCGTGCTTTCCATGGCCACACTGGTGCAGCCTTCTTCCATGAGCCATTGCCGGAGCCTTTCCAGTTCCGGCACAGTGGTTCCGTACGCCCGCGTCTTTACTTCGCCGTCCTGGTCGGCAGGACCCGTGACTATCGCTACCGCTATCTCTCTTTTGCCGACGTCGATTCCGGCGCAACGTTCCAATACCGCTGGTATCTGAATCATCGTTTCGCTCCTTCTGTGCGAATCGAGCAGCCGGCGTATGAAATTTACACTTTGCCTCTCGGGCCTCTAACGGCACCAATCCGGGGTCCATCCGTCCGCCAGCCGGACCAGGTTGACAAATCGGGATTTCAGATGTTTCTGAATCACCACATAGAACTTCGGTCTTCGCTCGTCCGCAGCCTGATTCTATCGCTGTTCCCGCACATTTTCATCCCCAGGGGTGGCCCGCTCCACGGGCCGTAGAGGTTGAAAATCGAATA
>CAIQWJ010000002.1 GCA_903875575.1 uncultured Acidobacteriia bacterium
TTACGGCTCGCAGGTTCGCCTTGCGAGGCTTCGGCTCACCGGATTGCTCCTGTGCCCGCTCGCGCGGCTACATGTTGAACGGGTAATTCACATGGTGGACTCCTTTCATTCCACAAGACTCGCCAGTTTACTGGCATCACCGGAGAAACGCGGAGGCCGAGTTTCAGGTTAAGCTCGTCGGCAATTCGCCCTTCGCTTTCTGAAAGCGGCGTTGCCGCGCCAAGTCGGGTTCGCGGCGGCCATTTGACGGATCAGGGTGCGAAGGTTCTTTGGCAGAGGTGGTCGACCGGTGACTCGGGATTTGCGTGTCCAGAAGGCGCGGAAGGCGGTGCGGTGCCATTTGAGGAAGGTTTCGGGTTGGACAATCATGAGGGCGTTGCGCCAGGGGAAGAGGCGGGACGGGGCGACCATGATGAGGCGGAAGAATGGGGTGGTGCGGCGCGGGCGGATGCCGCGTTCTTTGAAGAGCGCCAACTGCTTTCGGAGGAAGAGGTTTTCGGCCAGCAACTGCGTGCGGGGGGCGAAGAGGAGGAGGGCGGGCACTCCCGATTTTAGCGGATGGGGGAATCTGCCTAATGGATTCGCTGGGGATTCATCCAGGCAACTGTCAGTTTGCCGGGCGATGTCCGGCACGGCAGGCGGAAACGCCTGCCCCACAATTCAGTCTATTTCAACGCTTCGTTGATCTCGATGTCGTGTCTTAAAACGTCCGTGAGAAGTTGCGACAGACCGACGCCTTGTCGACCGGCCTTGTCCGAGAAGTACTCCCAAACGCTTTTTTCGATTGAAGCGGGCAGAAACACCACGGCATTCGAGGGAACATGATGAAGACCGCGTTTGGCTTTGCTGAAATCGATTTCGACCGGCATTTCGTCGTCGTCAGGTCTGCGTGTCATAGGTGCTCCGTGTAATAGCGCATTTCAGTGGCGGTTGCCCGGCGTGCGGTTATCAGTCGAATAGTAATCCAATCCAATCCGATCCGGCGTTCGTCCAGAGATAAGCTACCGCCAGCGTCACCCCGGTACTGGCCAACCCGATCGAAAACCAGCGTTCCTCCGATTCGCTGTGCGCGGTGTCAGCAAGAGTGAGGATACCTGGATCGTTGAATATCGACGACGCCAGTTCGAAGGGGATGCCGTGTTTGCGAAGGTTTGCCGCAGCCTTCGTGTCATCCCATTCGAATTGGAACTGATGCTCACGCAAGCCCTGGCACTCTTCAGTATCTATGCTATACCCTTCCCGATCGCGGTGGAAAGTCCACAGGAAATTCTGGCCTCCAGGTCGGTTTTCGGCGGCCATTTGCCGGATCAGGGTGCGGGGGTTCTTTGGCAGGGGCGGTCGTCCGATGCGTCGGCATTTGCGGGTCCAGAAGGCACGAAAGGCGGTGCGGTGCCATTTGAGAAAAGTTTCAGGTTGGACCTTGCTGAATTGACAACGACGAGGACGTTGCGCCAGGGGAAGAGGCAGGACAGGGCGACCATGATGAGGCGGAAGATGGGGGTGGTGGGGCGCGGGCGGAGATCGCGTTCTTTGAAGAGGGCCAGTGGCGTAACTGTATTTTGGCGCTCTCGCGCCAAATTATTCGGAGAAAGAGGTTTTCGGCTAATAGTGCGGCGCGGGGAGCGAAGAAGTTGGTGAAGGGGCCGGGCACTCCCGATTCCATCGGAAGGGGGATCACCCCAGCCTCCCCTCTATACTGAGTTTGCGCGATGAAATCAGGTTCTTCCGGACCTCAGACGGGACTGGCCGAGAGGAAGTCCCGGCCTTCCGATAAAAAACGCAGTACCGATACGAGCGCGGAACTGCGTCGTTTTTTTCGCCGCGGCGGTACGCTTTCGGCGGCGCATCCCACGTTTGAACTCCGCACGGGCCAGATGGAAATGGCCGAAGCCGTGGATGCCGCACTCAGCGAAAAACGGAAACTGATTGTAGAAGCAGGCACGGGGACCGGCAAGACGCTGGCGTATCTGGTGCCGGCGATCTTGTCCGGGCTTCGCGTCGTCATATCGACGAATACGAAGGCGCTCCAGGAGCAGCTCTTCTTCCGCGACGTTCCCTTCCTTGAAAAGGTCTTCGGACAGCCGCTTCAGGTTTGCTACATGAAGGGCCGGGCCAACTACGCCTGCCGCGCGAAGATCTATGAGGCGGACAATTCCCCCATACTGACGGGTCTGGAGGAAGTGGAGGATTTCCACATCATTCAGGAGTGGGAAAAGACCACACAGACCGGCGACCGGGCGGAACTGACATCGCTGCCGGAAGCCAGTACCGCCTGGGCGAAGGTGGACGCCCGGTCGGACATGTGCGCCGGTTCCAGATGCTCCCAGTTCGAGCGTTGCTTCATCACGCTGATGCACCAGCGGGCCAACACCGCGGACATCATCATCGTGAACCACCATTTGTTCTTCGCCGATCTCGCACTCCGGCGTACGGAACAGGGTGAGATTATCCCGGAGTACAATTCCGTCATTTTCGACGAGGCCCACGAGATTGAGGACGTGGCCGGGCAGCATTTCGGCTTCGCCGTGAGTACTTACAAAGTGCTGGACCTGCGGCGCGATATCGCGGCACTCTCCCGCATTCGGAAATTCGGTTCGGAGGAACTGGATCGGATTCTGGAACGGCTCGAAGAGGTTGCCATGGACTTTTTCAGCCGCCTGCCGGGGGAGAACGGGCGCGCGAGCTTCACGGGTCGCGACGAGTTTCGCGCGCTCTATGGGGAAATCTACCAAACGCTGCTGACCGCCTTCGATCTGCTGACTGGACACCTGAAACTGATCCACGAAGCGCCGGAGGAGGTGATCCCGCTGGTGCGCCGCGCGCATGAGCTTCGGGGAGCCATTCAATTCATGATCGAGGGTTCAGATCCAGGCTTTGTCCACTGGACCGAACGCCGGGGCCGGGGTGTGTTCCTCCAGGCGGCGCCTATCGATGTGGCGGAGCTGCTCCGGGAACACCTCTGGAGCAAGGTGGAATCCGCCGTGCTGACTTCCGCCACGCTCGCGGTGGCGGACAGTTTCGATTATGTGGAGGCGCGCCTGGGCCTGAGCGGGGCGCGGACGCTGATTGTTCCGAGCCACTTCGATTACCAGAAGCAGGCGCTGCTTTACATTCCGCAGGATCTGCCCGCGCCGAACGATCCGGCGTGGGTGAAGGCCGCCAGCGACGAGATTGTGCGCATTCTCAACGCCAGCCGCGGCCGGGCATTTGTGCTTTTCACCAGTTACTTCCAGATGCGGCAGATTCACGATCGCGTCAGCCTGATGGTGGAGTTCCCGGTGCTGACGCAGGGCACCGGGCCGCGCACCGCGCTTTTGGACGAATTTCGCGAGACTCCGAACTGTGTTTTGTTTGCAACATCTTCGTTCTGGCAGGGTGTGGACGTGCCGGGCGAGCAGTTGAGCTGCGTTATTATTGATAAGTTGCCCTTTGCCGTGCCCAGCGACCCGGTTGTTGAGGCGCGTGTCCGCAATGTTCGCGAGGCGGGCGGGAATCCGTTTTACGATTATCAGATTCCGCAGGCGGCTATCGCGCTCAAGCAGGGGTTCGGCCGGTTGATTCGCACCAGCGCGGATCGGGGCGTTCTGGCGCTGCTGGACCACCGGATTACAAAGCAGCGTTACGGTCAGGTCTTCTTCGACAGCCTGCCGGATTACGGTTTTTCCATGGATTTTGCCGAAGTGGAGAGTTTTTTCAATGTTTGAAGTCGCCGTAGAGCACACATTCGCAGCAGGACACGCCCTGCGTCATTACAAGGGCAAGTGCGAGAACGTGCATGGGCATAATTACAAGATCCGGGTTGCGGTGCGCGGCGAAAAGCTGAACGAAATCGGGATGCTGATGGATTTTGTGGTGCTGAAGAAAGCGCTGCGGGATGTCTGTGAGCCGATGGACCACGTGTTCATCAACGATCTGCCGCCATTTGATGTATTGAATCCGACCGCCGAAAATATGGCCGTCTACATTTGCGAGTGCATGCAGAAGGCTCTGGCCGATAATCCGCATCCGGTGGAGGTGGCGGAGGTGAAGGTCTGGGAAACAGACATTCAGTCCGCCACGTACCGGCCCGCTTCCGTTAAATAACGGGGCTTATTCGGTCCAGTAGGTGACCAGAAGGCCTTCGCCCGCGACGTCGGCGTCAACCGCGTAGTCTTTGAGACGAATGCTGTTGGTACCGTCCTGCGATTCCAGACAGAAGTTTTCGGAAAAACCTCCGCCGGAGTTCGGCCAAAGGATGCGAGCCACGCCGCCAAGCGTGGCTTTTGTCATGGTGGCCGAACCGAGATAAGTTTTGCCTGTCAGCCCGGGGATTACCTGGACGAACAGTTTGGAAGCGGTAGCGGCAGGGTTGGTCGAAAGCGGGACCGGAGTCCCGGGTGTCGACACGTTGACCCGGCCTAAAGTTTTCATGATCATGAGAATCTCCTCATTCGCATGCTAGAGGGCGCGGAGGGGGCAAATGGGTTCTGAAAAATGCAAATAATTGAAAACACAGTAAATATAGTTTGCAATTCGACCGCAACGGGAAATGGGGTATGGGCAGATCTGGCGATGGCGGGGTCGGAAGATCTCATTTGAGATACGATGGAGCCGGAGACGCAATGCCACGCCAAACCGTTAAGACCCGAATGATTCACGCGCGAATCGACCCCGCGCTGAAGGATTCTACTGATCGCGTTTTCACAAGGATCGGCATCACCCCCACCGAGGCGATCCGACTTTTTCTGAAGCAGGTCGAGATGCACAATGGCATGCCGTTTCCGGTGTCGGTTCCAAATGCGGAGACAGTAGCGGCCATGGCTGAGGCGAATCAGCCTGCCGCGTTGAATCGCTATCGATCATTCCGTGAACTCCGCGATAAGCTCTGATGGCACTTGCGCTCCTCACCACTACTGCCCTCTCATGCACTGACCAGTCCGCGCGGAGTTGTTCGATTCAGGGTTTCGGATGGACTCTGTTAAGGCAAGGCCGGACGAAATCGGTACGCATCGGGGTGCTGCAGCAGACACCGAAATCGCCCACAGACGCTCCAGCGACCTGTAATAATAGAACCAAGGAGTACCTCGCGTGACGCTGACAATCGATCTGCAGGAAGATGACGTTGCCACATTAATGGCGAAGGCGCGCGCACAGGGGGTTTCCGCGGAGCAGTATGCCCGACATATCCTGGAAGGCGATCTCAAAGCTCCGGTCAGACCACGTCGGCACATTTCAGCTGTCATTCGTGACAACATGAGCAGCATCCCAACTGAGCTTTTCGCGGGAATGCCTTCGGATGGGGCCAGCGAACATGATCACTATATCTACGGATTTCCGAAACGGAATTTATCTGGAGACACGGTAGATAAGGACGGGTGACTCGGGTCTTCGGCGACACGTTCTATTGGATCGCGCTAACCCTTCCAACGGACGCTGCACACGGACTTGTGCAGGAAATAGATTGCGATATCGTAACAACCGATGAGGTTCTTACCGAGTACCTGACGTTCTTTTCACGCGCGTCTCAATTCATGCGCGAGCAGGCGGCATCCAATGTCACGTCTATTCTGAACGATCCGACCGTCCGTGTGGTTCCTCAGAGCCACGAGTCGTTTCTCGGCGGACTGGCCCTGTTCCAGAACCGCGCGGACAAAGGCTACAGTCAGACGGATTGCGTCTCCATGCAGGTGATGCTACGGGAAGGCATTACCGCAGTTCTTACGAACGACAAGCATTTTGAGCAGGAAGGCTTCAAAGCGCTGTTCCGCGACCGCTGAATCCTTCCTCAAGTAAGATCGCGCCAAACAAATATCAGCCGCTGACCGAATCCTTTACCTACTCTGGTGGAAACTAGCATCAGAGATGACCGATCCCGAATTTCGCGAAGCATACGGGCAGAACAAAGACGTCCTGTATCGTTTCGCCTGCCGGATGACTGGGTCGCCGGAGACGGCCGAGGATCTGGTGCATGAGTGCTTTCTCGCATGGCTGGGCAAGCCCGCGGCCTTCGACCAGAGCCGCGGCGCGCTGCGGAGTTTCCTGATTGGAATCATTCGCAACCTCGCGCTGAAGCAACTGCGTGGATCGCGCGCGTTCGATGAACTGACGGAAGAGACCGCCACCTCGCGGCCAATCGATCCGGTGGGCCGGGAGCGAGCCGCGTGCGTGGCGGAGGCTATCGCCGCACTCCCGCCGCTGCAGCGCGAAGCTTTGATTCTTGCTGAGTACGAGGAATTGCCGCTGGCCGAGATTGCCGGTATTACCGGCGCGGAGCTGGCGGCCGTGAAATCGCGTCTTCACAGGGCACGCACGAGTTTGAAGGTGATGCTCGCACCGCTGGCGAATACGAAAGGAACTACCTATGGAACCCATGGATGACCCGAAACTGAGTGAACTTCTGAAAGAATGGCGCGTGCCCGATGCGCCGGTATCGCTCGACGCCCGCTTCTTCGGCGCATGTGCCCCCGGCGTACGTGTCCCCGACGCGCGGCGGCAACCATTGTGGAGCTTCCTGATGACCGGTTCCATTCGTGTTCCGGTGCCGCTGATGGCGGCCGTTGCGGCGATTCTGATCCTGATGGCTTTTGCGCTGCTTCGGAAGCAAGCCGCGGTGCCGGCGGTGCCGTCGGTCAATCTCGCCGAATTCCGGCCTGTTCAGGATCTGAATGTTCGTGTGATTCGAGGCGACTATGAAGCACGGTAGCAGCATTGTCATCGTTCTGCTCCTGTCTACGGCGGCGGCGCTGTCAGGTCAGGAGTACTTGCTCACGGTAGACGGCGGGCCCGCATGGAAAGGGTTGTCCGTCCGTTTCGTCACCCGTCTGGAGCCCGCCACCCCGGGCACCCCCTTTGAAGGCTCCGTCATTGACTCCGGGGTGTACGGAAATGCCCAGCGTTTCATTGACGATGCCGCCCACAGGCGCTCGTTCGGCTACGAACTGCAACTGGAGCCATCTGCCGACGCGACAACCGCACAGTTACGGATCATGCCGCTGCACGATGCGAAGCATGCGGTGGACAACGGCTGGTCGCAATTCGGTCTGCCGGCGGGACTTCCCAAGTATCCGGCGATCCCCGGCCTGAGAGTCGGTGACACTGTGGCTCTCGACCTTTTGGTGAATCCGGCCACGGGGCAAAAGATCGTCGACTATCTGACCCTGGTCAAGGGCCGCAGCCCGCAACCTGTCCATGATTTCTCGTTGAACGACATTGAGCTGTCGCTCGACCGTCCGCGGATTCTCTCCGGCGGCTCGGTGCTGAAAGATGACTTCAGCGGCGGTGCTTCGGGAAACGTCGTGTGGATCTATCTGCCCGGTCGCGGCCGGTTCGTTCTGTCGCTGTTTCCCAATCCGAAGCTCGGATTTCAAAAAAGCGGTACTGTCGCGGGAAACTTGCTGACCTTCCACGATGGAGCGACGGAACTGCGCCTGGAGTGTAAGAGTCCTGTGGCACCGGGCGACGGCCCCTACAACCTCTATGTGCTCCGCGATCCGGCGTGGCATCCGAAGGGCGCAGGGACTGCGATCCTGACCGGTGCCGCGGGCAGCGCGGATTTCCGATCTCGTGAATAGCTTGAAATCAATCGCTCAGGAGAAGTCATGACCAACGTCGTAAGAACACTCGCAATTGCCGGATTCGTGACCGCCGGGCTCCATGCCCAGATACCGCAGAACGGTACCCTCGCCTTTGAGGTGGCCTCCATCAAACCGCACCCGGAGCCGGTGTTTGTCTCGCGCGGCTCCGTCGACGGCATGTGGTCCCGATGGACGGCAACGACGTTGCGAGATCTGATTGTCGATGCGTGGAATCTGAAGTATTATCAGATACCCGATCTGCCATCATGGGCGGAATCCGATCACTTCGACGTGATCGCGAAAGCGGAGGGAGCGCTGCCGCCGGGCGACGAACAGCGCCGGCTGATGGTTCAGACCATGCTGGCGGAAAGGTTCCGGCTCAAAGTTCATTTTGAAATGAAAGAAATGCCGGTGTATGCGCTAACCGTTGGCAAGAGCGGCTCAAAGCTGGGCCCGCCCGACATGGACAACAGAAATGGCGGCACCATTGCAGGACCGGTTTCAACCCATATTTTCACCTCGCACGGAGCCATGCAGGCGCTGGCCGATCAGCTCTCCTGGTCGGCCGGACGGCCAGTGCTCGATCAGACGGGCCTGGCCGGACTCTTCGCCTACGATCTGCAATTCAGCCGTTCCGAGAGCGCGACACCGACCGATTCTGATATCCCCTCATTGCCCACGGCCCTCCAGGAACAGGTGGGGCTCCGTCTGGAACCGACGAGATCCACCATGAAGGTCCTTGTGATCGACCCCGCTGAGAAACCCTCGGAGAACTAACACGGTTGTGGCCGGCTTCCAATTGGCGAACGGTGGCCCGTCAGGCCGAAAACGGATCCCAAACCGCCCGAAGGTCCAGCACAAAGCCTTCCACGCAGTCTTCACCAACGACGGAATCCACGCCACTCATCACTTCAGGCTGGCGTTCCGGCCGATAAACCTCGACGGTCCGGCTATCGGGGTCGATCAGCCATCCGAGCCGCGCTCCGTTAGCCATGTATTCCTGCATTTTGGTTCGAAGTGTCGGCAACCGGTCGAAATTCGAACGCAGTTCAATGACGAACGGCGGACAGAAGTGCCAGTAGCCATCCCGACTCGACTCCGGCAAGCATTTGACATCCGCCTTCGGTGTCCATGACTCATCCGGTGAACGGCGCGCGCCATTTGGGAGAAGGAAGCCAGTGGAGGAATCGCAGGCCAGTCCGGCGCCGTTCTTACGTGCCCAGTTCGCCAACTGGCCTGAGATTTCGGAATTCCTGATGCCTGTCAGGGTGTAGTTTGGCGGCCTGACGATCAGGTCCCCGTCCGCTGTCATTTCGAAGAACAGATCCGGGTGTTCGGCGCAGAAACCGGCGAATTCGCTGTCCGTCATGGGAGACGAGGTCAGCGTGGCGGGCAGGAACGCTTCGTCGATCAGGAACGGCATAGCTGCATGATATCGCAAGTTGGCGCTGGATCTGATCTGTGTTGCCGGGAACCTTAAGAAGCCTACTCCCACAGGAACGCGGCCATCGACAACGTCCCGAGTTCGAAGTGCCGGTTCAACACCTCGCCCTTCGCGCCTTCACCAGCCGCGCCCAGCGGGGCAAAGAGCGGCAGGAAATGCTCCGGAGTCGGATGGTTTCGCCGCGCATGAGGACCGAGCCGCTCGAACGCCACCAGATCCCCCACGCGGCCTTCCTTCACTGCGTCACAAACCCAATTTTCGAAGGCCGTGTAATATTCGGGCGGACCGCCATCCGGCCCCGTGCGTCCAATCTCGCGCAGATTGTGCGTGGTGGAACCGCTGCCCACGATGAGCACGCCATCCTCACGCAATTCCGCCAGCGCGCGCCCGACGCGCAGATGGTGCGCGGCGCTCAGACCGGATTGCACCGAGAGCTCCACGACAGGAATCTGCGCCTCGGGATAGATCAGAATCAGGGGCGACCAGACGCCGTGATCGAACCCGCGTTTCTCATCGTTTGCTACCGTTATGCCTGCATCGGAGAGTAGCTGCACGACGCGGCGACCCAGCGCCGGATCGCCCGGAGCCCGGTATCGAAGCTGGTACAACTCCGGCAGAAAACCGGAAAAATCGTGAATAGTCTCCGGGTGTTCCGCAAGGCCCACGGTCGCAACCGGAGTATCCCAGTGCGCCGAAACGCAGACAATCGCACGCGGCGTCCCCAAACGCTTGCCCAGCGAGGTCAGGAAGTCGCGCGAAGGTCCGCCTTCGAGCGCAAGACTCGGAGCGCCGTGGGACACAAACAGGGTGGGAGTTTTCATTGCTGCTGATTAGATGCGGTTAGAGCGTGAACGGTTCCGATGCGACTCAGTCCCCGTAGGTCAGCGGTAACTGAAAGCTCTCGCCGAGATAAACGCGCTTGACTTCGGGGTCTCGGGCCAGCACGCCGGGGCTGCCACTGCGGAAGATACGGCCTTCGTTGATGATGTAGGCCCGGTCAGTGACACTCAGTGTTTCCCGCACATTGTGGTCGGTCACCAGAATGCCGATGCCTGCCTTCTTGAGGTCCAGAATGATGCGCTGCAATTCGAGCACCTGGATCGGATCGATGCCGGAAAACGGCTCGTCCAGCAGCAGAAAACTCGGATCGATCGCCAGCGACCGCGCGATCTCCACACGCCTGCGCTCGCCGCCGGAAAGCACGTAGCCCTTGCTGCGACGCACCGTTTCGAGGCCCATATCCTCAATCAGCCGGTTCATCTTTTCGCGACGCTCGCGTCCCGTCATGCGCCGCGTTTGGAGAATCGCCATCAGATTGTCTTCCACCGACAGCTTGCGAAACACGGACGCTTCCTGCGGCAGGTAACTCACGCCGAGATTGGCCCGCTGGTACATCGGTACGTCGGTGACATCCTTGCCATCGAGCAGAACCTTGCCGGAATCCGGGCTGATCAGCCCCACCACCATGTAGAAGGAAGTCGTCTTCCCCGCCCCGTTCGGCCCGAGCAGACCGACAATCTCGCCGCGTTTCACGCTCAGCGAAACGTCATTCACCACACGCCGCCCGCGGTACGACTTTGCGATCTCGATGGTTTCGAGGGTAGTCGCTTTTTCGGCCGCCATCAGGACTTGCCCCGAACGATGTGGCCCTCAACCTTTTGCTTCGGCGAGCCATCGACTACGATCTTGTCCGTGTTCGTGAAATAAGTGACCTTATCTCCGTGCTCGTCGCCCTTCAGACTGTCTTTCAGGTATGGCCGCCCGCCCGTCAAAATAATCATGCCCTCTTCTGTATAGTATTCTCCGTGCTCGCTTGTGCCGGTGCGCTGCCGCGCCGGGGAGGCCTGCACGATTTCCACCTTGCCATCGGCAATGGCGTGGTCGATGCGCGAATCCGGGGCTTTGCCGTTGACGGGCTTGCCGTCATTCATGAAAGCCTGAAGGGTGGAACTCTTCACCGAAAGCGGCCCGCGCGTGAGCGTGACATCTCCGGTGTAGAGCGCGAGACGATTCGTATCCGTGTAAACCAGCTTCTGCGAACGCACCAGCGTCACCGGTGCGGCAGGACCTGGCTTGCCGTCCGGACCGGGCTTCGAGTTTTCCTGGAGCAGGGAAACCACGCGACCGTCGGCGGTGAGAGATTTCTCTTTGCGGTCGATATCGATGCGGTCGGCAGTGATCTTGCTGGCACCCTGCCACACCACCGCGTTGCCAATGTAATGCACCAGCGCTGAGTGGATTGGGCCGCTGCTGGCGGAAACGACGTGATCGGCCTTACCCTGCATGGCTTCGCCGGGATCGAGCATGCCGGCCGGAGCCGCCGTGGCGCCGGCGATTTCAGTCTTCGGATCTGGCGGCTTCACGGGCTGCGGCTTTTGATCCGGCAGGCGGGTGGTTTCCACTTTGCCTGTGGCGTCGAAATCGCCGGTCTCTTCGTCAATCCGGATATGATTCGCGGCGGTGGAGCCGGTGTCATCCGCGATGCGCGCGTGGGCATCGAGATCCATCACGTTTTTCACGCTGTCCATGATGGCGGTGTCCGACTGCGCCCGCCTGGCGCCTTCGGTATAGCGGAAATTGCCCGCCTGCTGCAGCTGCTTCACCTGGCCTTTTTCGTCGAACGCTACGTCCAGCGTCTTGCTGGTCGTGATGGCAATTTGGGTGGCCGGTTTCTTCTTCGCGGTCACCTCAGCCTGCGAAGGATGCGTCTCGGTGGCCGCCACATCGGCGTGATACGACTGAATCTCATTATTGGCGCCGTAGCGGACCAGCATGCGATCCGCCTTCACAAGCCGATGCGAACGAGCAGCCTGATTGGGCAGGAACTCCATGGTGCCGGGAGCCAGCGTGGTGACGCGGTCCACTTCCTTGCCATCGGCCTTCATCACGACGTCTACCGAGTCTGAGCGAATGGTCTTCGTATCGGCCGTGAGACCTTTCGGGTCCGGCGTGGGCTTCGACTCCAGAAACGCGTTGCCCCGCGCCTGTGCGGAGGAAAGCAGGCTGTCGTTGGTGCCTGCCGTGAAGAACAGATTGAGCCGCGCCGCCGTCATGGTGGTTTCCGATACCTTACCCTTCGAAACCAGATGCGTATTGCCCGTCGCTTCCAGCTTTTCCATTTCGCCGTGCTCGTTGTAGTTGGCATGCACCATATCGGCGGAGTAAGCGATGTCTTTGCCCTGCTGTTTGTCCGTGCCTTTGGCGGCGGGCGCGTCAATGGATTCGAGCTTCTTGTCTCTCAGATGCACTGTGGTCGCCCCGGCGCTCAGGACAGTCTGATCGCGGGTCAGCTTCGCCCACGGACCGAGCGTGACGGTCTGCGACTTCTCGCTGTAGAGCAGTTCATCGGTCTCGACTTCCATGTCCCGGCCTTTGGGCATGGCCTTGCCTTTGGGCATCGCGGGTCCTTTGGGCGCTTTGCTCTTCAGATGCATCTGGACGCCGTGCATCAGATGAATTTCATGGCTCTGCGGATCGTAGGAGGCGCCATTCGAGATGCCGGTGCCGTCTTCAAAGGTGAAACTGACATGCTGATCGGTCATGGCCTGACCGGTGCTTTGGTCATAATTGATGCCGGCGGCTTTGATGGAGGTCAGCGCGTGTTTGGGCTCGCCTTCCACGGGGACTTCCAGCGTGACCTCGGCTTCGTCGGGAGCGTAGAGCTTACGCGCGTCGATATTGAAATCCGCGATGTCCGTGCGGACGCGGTCGTAGGACTTGCCGTCTTTCTGATAAATGCGGAGTTCGATGCCCTGGAGGTGGGCGATTTTGGAATCGGCGGAGAGCTTGTAGTCGTGCGCCAGAAGGGAAATGGCAGGTTTGCCGTTGGCGCTCTGGCCCCATTCGAAATCTTTGGCGGTGGCTTTGTCACCGAGCGCCATCATGGGCGGCGCGGGCCTTTGCGCGGCTTTTCCGGCCAGACGCGTGAGGCGATAGACCTGAAACACACCCGCGGCAAGGACGGCAATAACAACCAGCAACAGCCAGCGCAGACTTCGCATGAAGGAAATACCAGTTTAGCGCCGTGCGTGGGTCAGGCGATAGACAACACGGCGGTTAGGTGGTGAGACGCGAGAGGTGGGGCAGGAGGGTACGGGTTGATACGGAAAGGTCGCGACGGCGGCTCCCGAAAATCGGGGACCGGGCGTCTTTTCGGTTCAGCGGTTATTCGCCGGCCCGCCGCGTACGTGCAATGAACACGCCGCAATCGACTACGTGAACCGTGCCCGGTCTGGATTCGTCAATGGCGCGAGAAATACTCTGAATGTGCGGCCGGTCACTGGCCAGTTGATGGCGGACATGACCAGCACCGCAAAGGGGCGGCCTTCAAGCTGCTGCTGGTTTTCCATGTTCTTGTCGCCCGTAAGAAACACGTCAAACCCTTCGCGTTCGATCAGTCTGAACAACACGCCGTTCTTGATGCCGCCCCATTGCGTAGTGACAACCGTATGAACCTCATGCTGCGGCAGGAATCGCCCCAGCTTGCCGGGCACATCCTCGTCGAAGAGAATTTTCAATGCTGCGCCTGAAATTGATGAGTGGCGCGATAGTTCAGGATGGCTGTAATTGTGTCGACGCTGGTCTCCGGGTAGCAATCCAGAGTTTCGGCAATTGCGGCAGCCTCCGATAGCCCCTCATCGCGGAATGCGTCGTAATTTCCGGTGATTGCCTCCACCGGTAACCGCGTATTCCTGAGCAACGGAGCGCCGCTGACCTTACCGGGGAAGACTTCGACCAGCGGACACTCGGACCAGTCGACAGTTGCTGTCATGATCTGAACTCCTTTCTTTCTATGCTACGGCATCCGGGAAGGAAGAAGATCAACCGGATTACGAGGCCCGGTTGCGGAACTCAAGTATCAAATTCCGGCCCGCGTCAGCGCGGCCAGAACCGAGTCAGCAAGCGCCTTCGGGTTCACTTCGCTCTTGACCAGGAAGCGCACCGCCCCGCACATCCTCGACAGTTCGCGGGTCTTCGGACTGTCGTCGCCGGACAGCACAATCACCGGAAGTCCGGGGGCAACCATATGAATCACCAACTGGCTCTGGTAACCACTCAATTCCGGCAGGCCGAGATCCAGGATCGCAGCGTCGAATTTTCCGGACCCCAGCAGGGTAATGGCGTCCGCGAGGCTTTGTGCATGCCTGCATTCAAACCTGAGGGTGAGGCCCGCACTCAGTTGGTCCTGTATCCAGATCCGGTGTTCATCGTTGTCCTCCACCAGCAGGATTCGTGCCGGCTTCGCCGCGATCACGGCGTTTATGACGGCGGTGTCGGGTTCATAAACGCTTGCAAGTCCGTAGTCAACCATGCGTCACTCATCGGCACACCTGCGGGTTGTTTTAGCCACAAAACTGCTGACGACAGGGTTCCCTGTAGCTCCACCTGTTTTCCGCCGATATACGCGGTGAGCCGAAAGGGGCAGGATGATGTTCGCTTTGAACGATCTCACGACGATACTGGAGAATGCCGATATCGGCCTTGCGAGGGTGACCGCCGAAGGGCGGTTTGTCTACGTAAACGGGGCACTGGCCGAAATGACCGGGCTCACAAGCGAACATCTGACCGGCCAGCCCTGGCAGAGGGCGTTCCACCCGGAGGATCATGACACCCTACGGAGCGGCTGGCCAGTGGCGCACGGGGAATCGGTGCATCATCCGGAGGTCAGAATCCCGCGGCGTGACGGCGGGGTGGTCCACGCTGACCTGACCATTACGTGCCTCACGGACAGGGACGGGGAATCGCGCGGATATTGCTTTTTCCTGCATGATATTTCCGATCACAAGAAAGCGCAGGAATGCCTCGAACTGGCCGTTGAGTCGGCACCGAGCGGGCTGCTCATGCTGGATCAGGACGGCACAATTCTGATGGTGAACCAGGCAGTGGAAGAGCTCTTCGACTATTCGAGGGCTGAATTGATCGGGAGGGACATCGAGTGTCTGCTGCCGGAGCGCTACCGGTCGGGACATGCCGGATTCCACCGGCAGTTTGGTGCCGAGGGATTGCCTCGCGCAATGGCGGGCCGCGACCTGCCGGGGCTTCGCCGGGATGGAACGGAAATTCTCCTGCAGATTTTTCTGAACCTGATCACAACGCCGCAGGGCCTGATGATCCTGGTCACGTTGATCGACATTGGCGAACGCGCCCAGTACCAGCGGCAACTGGAGGCCGCCAGGGTGGCGGCCGAGGAAGCAAATCAGGCAAAGAGCGACTTTCTTGCCTGCATGAGCCATGAAATCCGCACGCCGATGAACCTCATTATGGGCATGACGGCGACACTGCTGGAAACCGGACTCACGGAGCAGCAGCGCCGCTACGTGGAAGTTTCGCACCGAAATGTCAAACGCCTGCTGCGCCTGATCAATGGCATTCTGGATCTCTCGAAAATCGAAGCCGGCAAGCTGACGCTGGAACCCGCGCCCTTTGATCTTCGGGACCTGTTAGACGAGGCAGTGGAGACGTTTTCGCCCGCCGTGGATCAGAAGCCTCTCCACCTCGGCCTCTTCGTTGAACAGCGGCTCCATCGCTTGTGGATCGGGGACAAGGGCCGTCTCCAGCAGGTAATTCACAATCTGATCGGCAATGCGGTGAAGTTCACCGAGCGCGGCAGCATTCTTGTGAAGGCGCTTCCCGCCCGGCGCTACGACGGCACAGAGGGAATTCGTATCGATGTCTCAGATACGGGATGCGGCATCGCGCCGGAGATTCGCGCCCGGATATTCGAACGTTTCCAGCAGGGCGATGGCTCCTTCAGCCGGCGCTATGAAGGCACGGGGCTTGGCCTCTCGATCGCGCGCTCGCTCGTGAATATGATGGGCGGTGAGATCTGGGTGGAGGAACAGACGGGGCCGGGCACGATGATTTCCTTCACCGTCTTCATCCCCCGGTTCGAGGGTGCACTGAAGAAAGAAGAGCGGGCCCCTCACAGGTCGTCCGGAGCCTCTCAGATTGGCCAGGGAACACGCCTTCTGGTGGTGGACGATAATCCGGAAAACACTTTCCTGATCGAGGCCTTTCTGGAAAAACAGTCCCTGTTGCTCGATTTCGCCTCAGACGGCGCCGAGGCGGTTGAGAAAAGAAAAACTTCCGATTACGACATGATCCTGATGGATGTCCAGATGCCTGTGATGGACGGCTACACCGCCACGCGGGCCATCCGCGCCTGGGAAGCTTCAGAATCCGTCAAAGCCGTTCCGATCGTTGCGCTGACCGCGCACGCGCTCGCGGGAGCTTCCGAAGAAGCACGGGAAGCCGGCTGCGACGGCTACCTGTCGAAGCCGGTGGAGCGGGAGGACCTGATTGCCGCGATTGCCCGGCACGGGGCCTGCGCGTCGACCCCAGTCGCCTATGAATCGACGATCGAAAAGCGCCGCCCCGCCTTTCTCAATAACCGCCGGACAGACATCCTGAAACTGCATGAGGCGATCGCTGCCGGAGACCTGACATGCGTTCAGCGGATCGGTCACGACTGCAGAGGAATCGGCAAAGCTTACGGCTTTCCCGCCATCAGCGAGGCTGGCGCTGAACTCCAGCGCGCTGCCCTCACGGGCGACGCGGTCGCAGTTCGCAGGGCACTTCTGGAATTTCGGATTGCGGTGGAAGAGGCATCGTCGGCCGAGGGTGAAATGGCTGCGGCGTAAACGACGAATTTTGGTTTGTTCATGCGGCCTCAAAAGAGGCCGGAGCGCCGCGCAGGTTAACAATTATTAGCAGGAAGGCCAGCAAAAAACCCGCGCGGGACTGAAGGTCGGCGACCAGGAGGTAGATTCCGCGCATCTATACTGGAACCACGTCTCCAGTCGTTTCGGCATGCGGCGGATTTAGATACCTGCCCGATGACATTACGTCAGGCGGCGTCCCGAATATCTGTTACCAGGCGCTTTCCAATCGCACGGAATGCGAGTTCCAGTTGTTCAATTCTGGATGTATGATCCAGGTCCAGGAGCCGATCCACCTGTTGTTTGTGAATCCCCATTCTGGTGGCCAATTCGGATTTCCGCAAGCCGGAGGCCTTCAACGCCCGGTAGAGTTCCACCTTGGCATCGTCGATGATCGAAGGTAAAGAGACCATGTACGTTTTCCGCCGCCCGGCCGAAACCACAGGGAGCGGAATATCAAGGCCTTTTTCCATGACAAGCGACAGCGCCGTGCGAAGAGCGTCAGGTGCATGACGCAGAGCTTCGGCCTGGTCCTGTCCGCAGGTATGGCCGCCGAAGGGAAGGTCGCCAAAGACAAGGGTATAGCCTGAGCCATCTCGTCGGATTTGTGCCGGGTAGGTCAGCATTATTTCTTGAGTCCTTTCAGGCCAAGGTCGCGCAGGATCTTGTTGAACAGGTAGGGGCCGATGTCTTTGCCGTGACGCGGAATCGATGATTGGCGATCTCCGAAATAAACTTTCTCATGTCCCGTGCCATCCCTGAACGTACAACCGGCGTCAGCGAGAATGCGCCGCAGTTCCTTGTACGTCACACCTCAATAGTAAACAATTCTGATGACTGCCGACAACCGACTTCGATTACGTCTTGTCGAGGGCTTCAGAAAGGTGGGATTGGGGCGGCTGATGGGGTTCTAATGTTCAGCCAGCAGTCTGCGAGACCGCATACGCACCACTCCGCTGATGCAGAGCAAAACTCCAGTGACGCCCAAAGCAACGAAGGCCAACAGGGAGTAGTAGCCGCCGGGAACCAGAATGGCGACAACTGCCGTAAGCAGGGAGAGCAGTCCGGTATAGAACAACGGGTCAACTTTCGTGCGCGCGAGCGTCTCTTCACCTTCACCGAAGCGCCCTCGTTTGAGGAACTCTTCTTGTTTTTCGGCGTTGCGCATACGCTTTCATTCTACTCGAAACGAGCACCGACGTCTCACGGCAGAAACGCCGCGAGTGTTGGCAAGTGTCAGCCGAAAGGCCGGTAAACAATGAACATCCGGAGCAGAAATCGAAGGAAGGATTGGGGCGGCTGACGGGGTTCGAACCCGTGACTTCCAGAATCACAATCTGGCGCTACTACCAGCTGAGCTACAGCCGCCGCAGCTAAAGTCATTGTAGCATCGGCATGATTCGCCAACGCAGAAAAGGCACCAGACCTGAGGCCCGATGCCTTTGTTCTGACCGCTGATTGCTGACCGCTGAGCGCTGATTACCGCCGCCCGCCGCGCTGCTCCGTCGATTGCCGGTTCCCACCCGCCGGAGCAGCATTGCGCTGAGCAGGTGTCTGCGCAGGCGCTGCGTAGCTTCGGCCGCCGTAGTTCCCGCCACCCTGCTGCGGTGCCGGAGCCTGCTGCGGCCGGGCCTGCTGTGGGCGGGACTCCGGAGCCTGATAGGTCTGCGGAGCCTGACGATAAGCTGGCGGGGCCTCCCGGTAAGCCGGAGGAGCCGATTCCGGCCGCTGCCGGATGATCGAGGGCGCCACCTGATACTGCCGCGGCTGCTGTTGCTGTTGCTGTTGCTGCGGATACTGCTGTGGATACTGCCCGCCCTGTGGACGCTGCTGCTGCGGATACTGGCCGCCCTGCGGTTCGCCGTTCGAGTTCCCGCCAAATCGGCTGAAACCCGGAGCGGCATTCCCGCCCTGCCCCGCATTCGCCGCTGGCCCGGCGGAACGGTTGTGCGCCCCGCCTGCATTCGGAGCCTGGGCGTTCGGCCCGGGAGTCACGCCCTGAAAACGCTGCCAGCTACCCGCCGCGTTACCCGGATTTGACCCGACTGGCCGACTCTGTCCCGCACCCGGGCCCTGCGCCGTCGGCTGCCCGTTCATAGCCGAACGCAGCGTCGCCTGCTGCTGCACAAACGGCGTCCGCGCCGGAGCATTCGTGGCCGAGCCGTAAAATCGCTGCCCGTTCGCAATCCCTCCACGCGAAGGCTGCACAGCCGCCGGACGATTGGTGAACCCCAGATTGGAATTCGTCGGCGACACCGGCACTCCGCCGCGCACCAGCGAAGCCTGCTGCAGATTCGTCCGGTTCACCGCGCCCATATTGCGGAAATTCCCCTTCTGGAAATCCACCGCAGCCAGCCCCGTGACGCCATTCGCGACACCCGCGTTGCGGAACGAACGCCCGATATTCGCATTGCGCTCCACGTTAAAGCCGTGCCCAAAGCCACCCCGTCCGTACCACGGATGGAACACTTCGAAAGGTGCCAGCGGAACCCAGCCGATGTTGCCGAAGCCGAAGCCTACCCCAACTCCGCCCCAGCCGAAGAAGCCGACCATCGCCGGCCGCCACCATGCACGACCTGTGCGCGCACCCGGGAACCACGCCCAGCCAAACCCCTCGCGCATGTACCAGGAACCATAGTGGAACGGCGCCCAGCCCCAGGGTGAATAATCTACCCAGGTCCAGCCATAGTAGTCTTCCCAAACCCACTGGCCATCGCGATACGGAGCCCAGGACGACGCAACCGTCGGCATCCAGACCCACCCGTACGCGGAATCATAAGACCAGCGCCCATAGGCATCCAGGTCTTCCGCACCGGAAACTTCCTGCTGCACGTAGCGCGGCGATTGCGCGCGCGAAAGGTAGCTGTCGCGCTGGTCGCTCCAGGAGTCCCATTCATCGCGCGCCGCGGCCGCCACCACCTGAAACTCCGGATCGTTCATCTGGCCGCGCACGTCCATCGTGTTGTTCTCGCGAACTCTTTCCGTACCCGCCTGCGTGGAGACCTCGGCCTCGCCGCGACGCACGGTGATGTGGGACGACCCATCGACGGAGACGTCCACCCGTACCACTGAAAGCCGGCCTGGATGCACCGCCACCAGTGGCGTGCTGATCTCGGCCTGTGACTGCGAATCTCGCAGCACGCGCCAGGTCACCAGACCGTGCGCAATCTGAATCTGAAAGTGACCGTTTTCGAGATCTGCTAAGCGAAGCTCCGTATCACCCGCGATGCGCAGGAAATGCGCGGCATCCAACTGGATTTCCGCCCGGCTGCCCACACCGACCGAGATCTGATCGCCAGACATCAACGGCGCGTTGATCGCAGCCGCCACCCACTCGCTGGAATCGCCGCGGCGGATGGAAGCGTCGCCATTCAGAATGCCCAGACGGGCGACGGCACGACCGGGTTCATCCACCGGCGCCTCGGCATCGGAACCTGCCACTGCGGACGGCCCTGCGGGATATTGAGCGGGTGGTTGGTTGGGCGGAGCCGCGTTGTATTGCGCAAACCCAGACCCGGCCACCACCAACAGAGCGAGCGTCCCTGCGCCAACGCGGCCCACGTTCTTCAGGATGTCTGTGCTCATGCTGTGCAGTTTCATAATGTCCACCGTCCGCGCCACTAAGGGCAATTCGGGCACCAAAGGCTAACTCTATCGTTTTGCTCTACTTCCAGTTATCATGACAGAAGCGCGCATGGCTGAAAACCACCACCCTGCCCGCTTTGGCGCATCCCGCCACCAGGCCCATGACTCCCGAACCTATCCGCTACACCGTCTCCTTCCCAGCCCCACACACGCACTACGCGGTAGTTGAGGCTGATTTCCCTACTGAGGGACGTGCCGCCATCGACCTCTTCATGCCTGTCTGGACCCCCGGATCCTATCTGGTGCGCGAGTTCGCCCGCCATGTGGAAGACATCGCCGGCCCGGCCCCCGTCACACGAACGAGCAAGAACCGCTGGCGCGCCGAAACCGGCGGTGCGGACCGCATCCGCGTCACCTACCGCGTCTACTGCCGTGAAATGTCGGTCCGCAACAACTGGGTGGAGGCCGATTTTGCTCTGCTCAACGGGGCCCCTACCTTCCTGACTCTTGCGAACGACCCCGCTCCTCGCCCCCACGAAATCACAGTGATCCTGCCGGAAGCATGGAAGACCACCATGTCCGGGATGGAGGAAATCCCCGGCGGTGCCGCGCACTGCTACATTGCAACGGACTATGACACGCTCGTCGATTCGCCCCTCCTCTGCGGCAATCCATCCATCCGCAGCTTCGAAGTGGATGGCATCCCTCACTTCCTTGTCACCGAAGGAGGAGACGACATCTGGGATAACACGAAAGCCGCCGCCGACGTGGAAAAGATCGTCCGCCGCTACCGCGATATGTGGGGTGGTCTGCCTTATCAGAACAAGTTCGTCTTTCTGAACCTGTTGACGGAAACCGGCGGCGGCCTTGAACATAAGAACTCCTTCACCATCATGGCGAGCCGCTGGGCCACGCGGACGCGCGGCGCGTATCTGAAGTGGCTTGATCTGTTCTCTCACGAGTTTTTCCACGCCTGGAACGTGAAGCGCCTGCGTCCTGTGGAACTGGGGCCGTTCAATTACGAAGCGGAGAATCCTACCCGCAGCCTCTGGGTGGCCGAGGGTTTCACAGAATATTACGGCGGACTCACGGTGCATCGCGCGGGCCTGACCACACAGGCCGAGTATCTGGGCACCGGCGCCGATACCGAAGGCTCGCTCTCCGCGCTGATCCAGAAACTGCAATCGACGCCAGGACGGCTGGCCTTGTCGGTCGCGCAGTCTTCCTTCGACGCGTGGATTCGCCTCTACAGACCGGATGAGAACAGCAATAACGTCACCATCAGCTACTACGTGAAGGGCGCGGTCATCGCCTGGCTGCTCGATGCAAAGATCCGCCGCGCCACGAATGACGCGAAATCGCTGGACGACGTAATGCGGCTCGCTTTCGGGCGTTTCTCCGGTGAGCGGGGCTTCACGCCGGAAGAAATCAAGTCGACCACCGAAGAAGTGGCAGGGATCACGCTTGCTGAGTTCTTTCACAATGCGGTGGAAACGCCGGGCGAACTTGATTATGCGGAGGCGCTCGATTGGTTCGGTCTCGCGTTCCGGGCAGGCACGGCATCCGGGAAGGCGTACCTCGGCTGCGAAACGAAAGTCGATTCAGGGCGGTTGCTGGTCTCGCGCGTGCCGCGCGGAACTCCGGCTGTCGACGCGGGGCTTAACGTGGACGACGAAATCCTCGCGATTGATGACTACCGCGTCCGCGCCGATCAACTGGCCACCAAACTGGAGAATTACAAACCGGGAGACAGGATCTCACTGCTCATCGCACGCCGCGACAAACTGATGACGCTGACCGCCACTCTGGCCGAGGAACCGGGCAAGTGGCAACTGGAATACATGCCAGGCGCGACTTCAGACCAGAAAGCTCACCTGCAGGCGTGGCTCCGGAACTGACGCCGAGGTTTTGATCCACGCCAGGATTTGAGATGCACCACAGCACAAATGGCGTACGCTGTAATCAGGAGAGAAGATCATGGCGACTGCAAATCTGGATTGGTCGCAGTGCCCGGATGTTGAGAGCGTCCCGGGGAAGATGAGCGGTGCGTGGGTGTTGAAGGGGTCAACCACGCCGTAGCGGGCGACTATCTGGAAATGGAGATTCCGCTCGGTCAGCCGGAGCTCATTTTCCGCTCAGGGCGGCTTCGCACTGCAACCTGAATTCGCCCGGACAGCCGGTACTCATCATCCTCCGAGCCTCTTTTCTCAATCGCGCGGCGGCCTTCGGATCAGGAGTGGAGTCCGCCGCCGCAATCAACGCCGCCACCGCAATAGAGGGATCATCGCGAGAGTGGATGCTCAAGAGTGCCTCCCCGGCAAGTTGCGCCGAAAAGTCCGTCGTTTCCCGTTTGGCGATGGCGGCCACGAGCTTATCCGAGGCAGGCAGACCGATTTGGGTCAGTGCGACCTTCGCCGGATAAAAACCCCGCATCGTATAAATACTGACGGTCCCGCCGGGCAAACCACGGGATACGGCCAGGCTCTCAAACTCCAGATTCATGATCAGCACGTCGATGGCGGGAACGTACTCCGCATCGCCCAGTCGGCGGATCGCGAACTCCATGCACTCCTTCGACTGTTTCCCACCGTCATCGGCAAGGTACTTCAATAGCTGGGCAGGTGAACTCTTGTCCAGTTCGGGGCACTGTGGCATTGAGGGCCGTTGAGCGGCAACGCTTGCCGCGGAGATCAGCCCCAAAACCACCGCACCCCACATCCAGCTTGCCCGCAGGTTTGATCGTTTGCGCGTCAACTTGTCCTACGGGGCATAGCAGCCCGTGGTAATAGTCAGATTTTTTCTCGACGACATGTGACCCCGCAAATGTTCCGAACGTCACTTATATATGGCGATGGGAAAGAAGCGGGAGCGTCAGCAGGAGTTCTGGATCGCAGCGAAGGATGTGGTCGAA
>CAIQWJ010000003.1 GCA_903875575.1 uncultured Acidobacteriia bacterium
GGACGTGGCACCGGCACAGTACATGGTGCGGGTCACGAAGCGCGAAAAGCGTGCGTGCCGTAACTGCGAGAACGGCACGGTAGTGGCTGCACCGCTGCCGGAACGCATCGTGGAAAAAGGTTTGGCTTCGGATCGCGTGGTAATCGACACGGTGATTTCGAAGTATTGCGATCATAGTGTGCCACGAACATGCTTTCAGCAATGGAGGTATGGAACTGTGTAAGAGATGAGGGAAGACCCCTCGGAGCCTGCGATCAGGAGTCGGCTCCAAACCACCGCGAGCTGCTGTCGTTAAGAGCGATGGTGGTGAGCGTCGCGGAAAAGGCGAGACATGATCCCGTCAGGTAAGGTCCAGAGAGACGAGCGAAAGCGAACGGTGAGGCTCCAGTATGGCCACATCAGTCGTTCGCTGTCAAATACCGGTGTTTTTAAAAGCGGCAGTTGACGCAGCGCAATTTGATTAATTTCTGCATGACAGCACGTGGCACAGACGCTGCTGCCACCCAACTGGTGAGGTGCGGACGGGTAATTTTCGGTGCTGCTCCTTACTGTCGCGGTTCGGTAAGTTTCTGCCTCTGCGGAGCCCGCTGCGTGCCGGGAAGCAATGCCCCGGGAAGGAACATGCCTGGTGTGAGTATAGATGCCGGGGGTGGCGTCGCCGCCGCTGGCTTCTGGGCCTCGATGTCGCTGAGCCTTGTCTTCTTGTCGAAGTACGACTTCAGAACGTCGCGCGCTACCGGGGCGGAGAACTTGCCCCACTCGCCGCCTTCCCAGAGCACTGCCACTACGATCTCCGGTTTGTAGCACGGGGCGAAGGAAACGAACCAGGAGTTTTCCTTCGCTCCTTTGTGGAGCTTGGCGTAATCGAGCGACGCGACCTGTGCGGTGCCGGTTTTGCCGCAGACGTCCACACCCTGAATCTTTGCGCCGCCGCCGGTGCCGCCTTCGTTCACGACGCCGTACATGCCGTAGACGACCTTGCGGACGTTTTCGGGATTGAGCGGCCATTCGACGGGCTTGTCATCCTTCGCGGATTCGAGGAAGTGCGGTTTGTGCCAGACGCCGCCGATGGCGAGGCCGCCGATCGCTTTCGCGAGCTGAATTGGAGTTACCGTGAGAGCGCCCTGGCCGATGGAGACGGAGACGGTTTCACCTGCGTACCATTTTTCGCGCTGCGTGCGCAGCTTCCATTCGGGCGAAGGCACGGTGCCGGAGGCTTCGTTGGGGAGATCGACGCCGGTTTTTACGCCGAGGCCGACCATGTGGGCGTAATAGGCGATATCGTCAATCCCCATCTTGACGCCGACCTGGTAGAAGTAGGTGTCGCAGGATTGCGCGATGCCTTTGTGGAGATTCACGGAGCCGTGTTTGGTATCGCAGTGGTAGAAGTGGCCGTAGAATTCGGCACCGCCGGGGCAGTTGTAGGTCGTATCTTCGGTGATGTTGCCGGTCTCGAGCGCGGCGATGGCCATGATGGGCTTGAAGGTGGAACCGGGGGCGAACTGGGCCTGGGTGGCGCGGGCGAGGAGCGGGTTATCGGGATTGCCGGTGAGCTCTTTCCAATCGGCGGACTTGATGCGGACGGCGAATTTGTTGGGGTCGAAAGAGGGGCGGGAGACCATGGCGAGGATTTCGCCGGTGTTGGGGTCGAGCGCGACGACAGCGCCGCGTTTGCCTTCCATGCCGAGTTCGGCGACGGCCTGAAGGTCGAGATCAATGGTGGTCTGGAGGTTCTTGCCGGACTTGGCCTGGATTTCGCCCAGAACTTCGCGCTCGCGGCCAGTATTGTCGACGACGGTGCGGCGTTCGCCGTCGGTACCCATGAGGAGGTCATTGTACTGTTTTTCGAGGCCGGTTTTGCCGATGATCTGGCCCTGTTCGAATTTCGCGTAATCGGGATTGTCGAGTTCGCTTTCGCTGATTTCGCCGGTATAGCCAATCACGTGGGCGAGGAGGCCGCTGGCGGGGTAGACGCGGCGGGGGGTGCGGATCAGTTCCATCTCGGGAAAAGTGCCGGCGTCGCGGTGGGAATCGACAAAGGCGATTTCGCCGAGAGTGAGCTGGCCTTTAATGGTGATGAGCTCGCTTTTGGAGCGGCGGAGGTAGCGGGAGACGTTGGCGACGAGGTCGTCGTAATCGAGATGGAGGCCTTCGGCGATTTCGTGAAGGTGCTCCATTTTGAGGTTTTCCCGGGAGAGGATGACGCTCCAGGCGGGCTGGTTGTCGACGATGACGCGGCCGTCGCGATCGAGGATGCGGCCGCGGGGGGCGGTGACGGGGGTGATGCGGACGCGGTTGCGTTCGGCGCGTTCGGTGTAGACTTCCGGGCTGCGGATTTGCAGTTGCCAGAAGCCGGAGATGAGGAAGAGGAAGATTGCGACGGTGGCGTACTGGAAGCCGGCCATTTTGGCCGAGGCGAAGCCGGTTTCGTCGCTTGGGAAGAGGCGACTGGGTAGTTGGGGCTCGTCGGGCTGGAATTCCGGGGGGAGGGGCACGGGTAACTTTTAGTTTAAGGCCTTCGACGCAAAGTACGCAAAGGTTCGCAACGGGCGCAAAGAAAGGCCATGGAACGGCGATCCGGACCATGGCCCTGGCCTGGCTATTTTCCGAATTTGTAGCTGATGCCGAGGGAAACGATGGGGTAGTACTTGAACGGGCCCAGGTCGTTGTTCAGTTTGGTCTGTTCGGACAGGAGGTTGGCCTGCACGGTGGGGTCTGTGGCGGCGTTGACGCAACCGGCGGTGGCGCTGACCAGACAACTGGAGCCCGCGAGGCTGAGTTTGGCGTTGGGCGAGCCTTCGAAGACTACGCCGGCTTCCAGACTGACGCCGATGTGCCGGGAACTGCGTGGGACAAGGTTGCCGAAGCCAATCAGGACCATGGGTGCGGCCTTGCGGAAGGTGATGGCGCCGGTGCCGTTGACGGGATTGGCGCTGCTGCTGTAGTACGTGGTGCTGCCGAGGGAGAAGGTCTGGCCGGCGGGGACGTTGGCTGTGGCGTTGCCCTGGTTGCCGTTGTAGATCAACGCGCCGGGGCTGATGTGGAAGCCGCCGAGGTGGGGGAAGTACTGGTCCCAGGTGACCTGGCCGGAGCGAAGTTTCAGGGTGCCGCTGTAGTTGATGCCGTCTTTGGTGAAGCTGTCGGTGTAGTTGAAGGCGTTGAAGCCGCCGCGAATGTTGGAGTACTTTGTCACGGAGGCTGCGGCCTGGATGCCGGCACCCAGAGTGGAGGCTGTGACGCCGATGCCGAAAGATCCCTGCGCGAAAGAGGCGGAGGGGAGTGCCACGGCGCAGGCGAGAAGCGTGAGGGTGGAGAAGCTGAGTTTATTCATTTGGGAATCCCTGTTTGAGTTTTTGTGAAACTGGCTCTCATTTTAGACCAAAAGCGGGGGTCAGAATGTAAGGGTGAAGCCGGGGATTACGGAGCGCGGGGCCTGGATGGCTACTGGCAGGCGGAGGTTGAAGCTGGTGCCGGTGAGGTCGTTTTGCTGAGTTGCAGAGGCGGCGTTCATCACATTCATGATGTCGAGTTTGACCGTCAGCAGGCCGAGGCTAGTGCGGAAGGCGCGGCGGAGGCCGGAGTTCCAGTTGACAATGTGCTGGGCGCGGTTGCCGCCTTCGGGGCTGCCTCGGACGGTGGCGGCGACCAGGATGGGGCCTTGCGGGAGGCCGGTGACGAGGAGTTCGCGGGCGAAGGCCTGGCCATCCATATAGACGGCGGTGTTGGCGAGTTCGATGCCGAGCCACGGGAGTCGATAGGTGCCGAAGAGTTTGCCGACATACGCGCGGTCAGTGAAGGCGCGGTTGGAGTTGTTGATGGTGGTGTTGGGGTCAAGCTGGAGAGCGCCGAGAACGCCGGGATCATTTTGGTAGAGGGCGTTGCCCGGGTTGGTGGGGCCCTGGGATTTCTCGGCGGTGAAGGAGGCGGTGGCGCTGAGGCCGTGGAAGTCGGTGTGGATATCGGCTACGAAGCCGAGGTTTTTTGTGTCGAGGCCTGCGGGGTTGGTGAGGAGGTAGCGGTCCTGGCCTAGCGTGGCGGGGTCCTGCGAGTAGACGGTGAGTTTGGTGTCGTCGAAAGTGTTGGGGATGCCATCCGGGCCGGGGTCATTGATGGCGACTGGAGAGAAGGCTGTGGCGGGGACGCCGATGTTTTGTGCGGCCATGCGGTTGCGGCCATCGACGCGGAAGAGTTGGATGGCGGCGGTGGTGTGTGGGACGAGTTTGGCGAGAGAGGCGTCGATGCCTACGGTGATGTGGTTGGCGTAGGGCTGGCGGAGCGTGGGCGAGATGGCGGAGTAAGCGCCGCCGAAACGCGAGAGGAGAATGCCGCGCTCGTTGGGGTCAAAGATGCCGTTGTTGTTGAGGTCGGTCCAGCGGTAGGTTTGGCCGGAGAGGGAGTTGGGATTGCTGTAGTCGAGCGCGCGGCCGGACAGGGGGGCGTAGAGGCGGGCCCAGGCAGTGCGTACGGTGAGGAATTGCACGTGGGGGAGGTTCCAGGCGAGGGCGGCGCGGGGGGAGATGCTGGTCCATGAGATGGCGGAGCCGGTGGAGTGTTCGGCGAGTGCGCCGAGGTGGGCGGAGAGACCGGGGGTGAGGGAGATTTCGTCGTCGAGGTAGGCGGAAGAAACTTTGATGGCGTTGGTGCTGTCGGCTGGCGTGTTGAAGACCGTGACGAAAGCTGCCGCGCCACTGGCGGTGGCGAGGTTCATGTTGGAGGGCGTGGCAAAGCGGTTGCGCGGGTGGGAGGCTTCGAAGCCTGCGCCTGCGGTGATGCGGTGATGCAGAGCGCCGGTGTTGATGATGCGCGGTTGCCACGAAGACTGGATGGAGTGGCGGAGGCGCACGGCGAAGTTGCCGATGGGGGGCGCGCCGGTCACGATGCCGGTGGTGAGTTCGATTTTGCTTTGCGACTGGGCGGGGCCCTGGCCGGTGAGCGAGGAATCGAGATGCGCGGTTTCGTAGCCGTAGCGGAGCTGGAGGGTGCCGGAGGTGGCGAGGTGGGTCCAGCCGGTTTGGATGAAATCGAGGTGGTCGACTTCTTGTTGGCCGGGGAAGCCGCCGGGCAGGGGGAAGGATGGCATGAGGCGATTGCCGACGAGGGCTTCGAGAGCGAGGGGGGAGCCCCAGTTGGAGAGGTCGATGCGGGAGCCGAGATAGAGGGCGTCGAGCTGGTCTTTGGGGGAGAGGCGGATGCGGCCGCGGATGTTGGCGAAGAGGAGGCGGCTTTTTTGGTCGGTTGGGGCGGGCTGGAGGGGGACGGTTTGATCGGCCCACTGGCCCCAGGCGGAGGCGAAGAGGTCTGCCCACTGGTGGATGGGGCCGCCGATTTCGAGGCCGTCTCGGGTTTGCCACTTGTAATTCTGCGGCTGCTGGACGAGGCAGGTGTTGGTGGTGGGGAGATTGTTGGCGGCCAGGTTGGAGGCGGTGTCGGCGCTGTTGAGAGTGGCGTGCCAGGGGGAATCGGGCTGGGCCATGAAGAGGGCGACTTCGGCGCCGGTGTTGGAGGTGGGGCTTTGGGTGAGGCCGTTGCGGACGATGGTGGCGGCCATATCGGCGACGTTGGGGAGGATGACGGGGCGACCGGGTTGGTAGGAATCGGTGGCGTTCATGCCCTGGAGGGTGAACCGGGTTTCGGTCCAGGAGAGGCCGCCCTGGGATTCGACGGAGAGTTGGGTATCGGCGAGGCCGGTGAAGTTTTGGGGGTGGGTGACGCTGGCGGTTTCGCGGTTTTGGAGGGCGGCGGTGAGGCTGAAGCCTTCGGGGTAGGTGGGGGCTTTGGTGGGTTCGGTGATTGTGGCACCCGCGGTGAGTTCGAGGTGGGTGGTTTGGAGCGGAGTGACGCTGACGGGGACCCCGTCGAATTTGTATTCCCCGTAGGGTAGGGTGGCGCTGAAGTGACCGTCGGAATCGGAGTGGATGGACGTGGCGAGGCCGGCGCGGCCTTCGATGGCGATTGTCGCGTTGGGTAATGCGTGGTGTTGCGCGTCGCGCAGGGTGCCTTCGACGATGCCGGTGGTGAGCTGCGCGGACGCGGAGAGCGCGAGGCAGAGGCCGATGACGCTACTGGCGCAGAACTGCGAAACGGCTGATCGAATAGCCAAGAGCGCCTCCCATGAAGATGTCGGAAACGAAGTGGGAAGAGAGAGAGACGCGCGAGAAAGCGACGGCGCTGGCGAGGCCGTAGGAGACGTAGGGGAGCCACTTGTGTTGTTTGCCGTAGCGGCGGGATATGACGGTGGCTACGGAGAAGGCCGCGATGCTGTGGCCGGAGGGGAAGCTGCCGTGGCCGCGCAGGAAGGATCCGCTGCTGTTGAACCAGGTGTTGGAATAGCTTTGGCCGGTGCCGATGGCGGCGGGGCGGGTGCGGTTGGAGATGTCTTTCATGACAGTGGTGAGGATTTCGGAATCACCGACGGCTTCGGCGGCCAGGAGCGCGGTGCTCTTCAGGTTTTTGTTTTTTGTGGCGAGGCCGACGCCGTAGAAGGCGATGGGAACGGCGAGGGTGCCCCACTGGGTGTTGGAACTGCTAAAGGCGTTGTTGAAGCCGGTGAAGGTTCCGTTGTTTTTGAACCAGGGGGCGGTTTTGGGGTCGAGCGCGACCAGGGCTGCGGTGGTGCCGATGACGGCGAGGGTGGGCCAGAGGATTCTCGGTTTGGTGAGTTTGGCGGGGAAGAGCCAGATGCGTTTTTGATCGCTGGCGACGTTGGGGAGGATCTTGACCCAGGAGACCGGGCGATCGGGATCTGCATTGGGCGCAGGTGTTGGTGCGGTTTGGGCGTGCAGTGAGGCTGTCGCGGTGAGCAGCAGGAGAAGGATGGCGATTGTGTTTTTGTAAGTGGAGCTGTTCATGGGTTACTCAGGAGTTACCAGGTTAATTTGGCGACTAGTTGCATGTTACGGGACGGGGTTGCCGTGTGGTTGATGGTGCCGGAGTTGTCAAGCCCGAGGATGGCGTTGGGCAGGGCGAGGTTAGTGCGATTAAAAAGATTGGCGGCTTCGAGGCGCGTCTGGAGGTGCAGTTTGTCGCCGAGCGCGAAGGCGCGGGAGACGGCGGCGTCGACGGTGGAGAGGCCGGGGCCACGGAGAATATCGAAGCCGGAATTGCCGTACTGATAGAGCGCGGGCACCGAGAAGGCGGAGCCGGATGTGTTGAGGCTGGTGTTGAACCACTGTGTGGTGGAGGGCTGGCTGACGGTCGCCTGCGCGGAAGCGTTGCGATTGGGAAGCTGGAAGGCTCCGTTGTTCAGGCCGTTTGTCGCCAGTTGCGGGGTGAAGGGGAAGCCGCTTTGGAGGGTGATGAGGGAATCGAGACGGATCTGGAAGGGGAGATTGTAAGAGGCCGCGACGATGACGCGCTGGGCGACGTCGAAAGGCGAGACGGAGCGATTGCCGCGGAGGTTGTAGATGTATTGCGGGCCGTTGGGGCGGCTGGCCTGGGTGGTTTCGGGCTCGGTGGAATCGTCTATGGATTTGGCGTAGCGCCATGTGGCCTGAAGGCGGAGGTTCGAGAGTAACTGGCCGGTAAGTTTGGCCTGGCCGCCGTAGTAAGTGGAGCCGCCGGCGAAGCCGAGGTATTGGATGCGGTAATCGGGCGTTGAGGGGAACGGGTAACGTTCGTAGGGGTAGGGCGTCGGTGCGGGATAGGGCTGATTGATGTTGTAGGTTTCGTGGAGGTGGATGCCCATGGAGCCGGAGCCGGAGAGTTCGGCTTCGAGGCGCGGGGAGATGCGGTGGGTGAGGAAGAGGCCCCATTGATCGGCGTAGGGGGTGTAGCTTTTTGGCTCGATGGCGTAGATGGCGGACTGGGTGGCGAGCACGCCGCTGCCGGCAATGGGGTAGAAGATTCCGGTGCGCACGGTTGTGAGCGAGAGGGTTGGACCTGTTTGCAGAGTGCCGTTATACAGGTCGAGCTGGGTTTCGTAGGGAGCGTTACGGGCGAGCATGCCTTCGGCCATGTAACTGCCGGCGTCATAATCCTGGCTGAAGCCACCGCGGAGAACGGTGGCACCGTTGGCGTCGAGGTCGAGCGCGAAACCGACGCGGGGGGCGATGGTGCGCTTGTTGAAACTCAGGCCCCCGTAAGCGTTGACGCCGGCGACTCCGGCGAATTGATCGAGAGCCGGGTTGGTGCGGCTGTAGTTGAAGTTCACCATGCGGTTGTCGGCTTCCGTGACGGGCGGGTCGTACGAGTAGCGAAGGCCGAGGGTGACGGTGAGGCGCTGGCTGAGGTGAAGTGTGTCCTGAGCGAAGCCGGCGAGTTCGACGCCGCGGAGACGGTAGGGCTGAAGCTGGATGTCCTGGCGGACTTCGGTGGGGTCAGAGAGGAGCAATGACGCAATGGAGTTGCCGGTATAAGGGGTGTTCGGCTGGCTGGTGTAATCGGGCGTGAAGGTGAAGGTGCCGCGCGAGGTGAAGTCGGTGACGTTGCCATCGAGATGGCGGCGGACTAACTGAGCGCCGGCGACGAGGTGGTGGCGGCCTGCGGTGAAGGTGACGGTGTCCTTGACTTCGTAGCTGGTGGATTTCATGGTGCCTGGCAGGCCCTGGGCTGCACCCAACTGCGCGTAGCCTTCGGGGGCGATGATCGGCAGGCCACCTGTCGGAAGGCCGGGAATGGCGAGCGCTGTGGCGGGGTTGGCGGCCTGGTCGGCTGGGGTGCCGGTCCAGTTGGAGCGGGTGAGGCCGAGGCGGAGTTCGTTGAGGAGCGTGGGTCGAATGGTGAAGGTTTCCGAGGCCGCCGCGGCGAAAGCGTTGAGCTGAATGATGGCGTTATCGGCGTGCTGGAAGGAATCGCTGCCGGCGCGGCCAGGGAGGGCGCTGGGGGACTGAGCGTTGTTGCGTTCGTAGTTCACGCGGGCGAAGAGTTTGTGACGCGCGGCGAGGGCTTTATCGGTACGGAGGCTATAGCGCTCGGCGTTGTCGATGGCGCTCGGCGTGTAGCGGAAGTTGTTGGCGAGACCGGGGAGGTTGGGGTCGGGATAGAGGGCGATGAGGTTGCGCGCCTGTTGGGAGATGAGCGACGCGGGAATCTGGCTTTGCGTGAAGGGCTGGCGGGAGAAGGTGGAAATGTCGGACTGGGTGATGGTCGCGGGGTTGTAGAGCGCTGTGGTGTTGGGTGAGCCTGCGAAGTTACCGCCTTTTTGCGCGACGGTGGGGACGGTGGAGATGACGGTGAGGCCTTCGCGGGAGCGCGTGGCGTCGAGATCGCCGAAGAGAAACCAGGTTTTCGCGACGGAGCCGCCGAGCGTGCCGCCGAAGCGGTTTTCGGTGGTGCCGGGTTTGGTGGTGCCGTCGAAATAGTTTGGTGCGTTGAGGGCGGAGTTGCGGAGGTAATCGTAACCGGAGCCGTGCCAGAGGGCGGTGCCGGACTGGGTGATGGAGTTGAGGACGGCTCCGGCCTGGTGGCCTTCTGTTGCGGGCGTGTAGACGGCCGTGAGGGTGGCGTTGGAGATGGCTTCCGGTCCGGGATTGAGGACGGGGCCGCGAAGCCAGGGATCGTTGTTGTCCATGCCATCGAGCTGGAAGTTGTTGTCCTGGCTGCGCTGGCCGATGCTGTTGACGCCGAAGTTGCCGCGGATTGAGAAGGGGCCGAAGCCTTCGACGTTGCCGCCCTGTTCGCCGCGGGTGATCTCGGAGGCGTTGCGGAGGGCGTCGAGGGGGTTGGCGGAGATGAACGGAGCGTCGGCTGGGTGCTGGACTTCGAGGACGGACCAGCCGCCAGTGAGAGGGAGCGGGAGGGTGAGTTGTTCGCCGCTGTGGAGTTCGAGGGCGCGGTGGGCGGAGGCGTGGGTGCGCGGGGAGATGGCGGCGATGTCGCAGGGGCCTGGGGGGAGATCGGGGGCGCGCCAGGTGCCGGTGGCATCGGCGGTGTAGGTGTGGGTGATGCCGGTGGTCCGTTCGGTGATGGTGATGGTGGCCGGGCTGGCGGTGCCGGATTCGGTGACGGTCCCGGTGATGCCGGCGGTGGCAGCGAGGAGCGCGGAGGCGGCGGATAGCAGGAATGCGAGAAGCCAGATGGACCGAGGCGGCATTTGACTATTCTAGTCTGGTGACGGCGTGAGAGCGAGGCGCATTCAGAGGGAAGGCCGGTGGTTTGGGTGGCGAAGGACTTCGTCGACAACTTCGGGGTGGCAGGCGATGATGGCGAGCAGGGTGCGGGCGACGCCGTAGGGCTCGGTGGTGCCGCTTTCCCAGCTTTTGATGGCGGAGATGGTGAAGCCGAAGCGGCTGGCGAAATCTTCGACGGTGAGCCCGGTGGATTGGCGGACTTCGGCGGGATCGACCGTTGGGATGCGGATGGGTTGTGGTTTGGATTTCATGTGGGTGACCGGCACGGAATATTTTATCTTGACATTGGCGAATAAAAAGCGAAAATAGAGAAGTGCTGTGCGGCGATTCTCCCCCTTCGGGCCTGGTCGGGATCGCGAAGCTCGCGGCCGAGAGTGAAGTGCTGGAGGCGAAACGTGCTGTCCAGTACTTCGAAATCGACTGCCGGAGCGCGCTGAACCGGACCAGGTCCGCATTGCCGTTTGAATGGACGATCAACCCGTATCGCGGTTGCGAATTTGCGTGCCGGTACTGTTACGCCCGGTACACGCACGAGTTCATGGAACTGCGAGAGAGCGCGGATTTCGAGGACAAGATCTACGCGAAATCGGATATTGGCGGGATACTGCGGCGGGAGTTGCGGAGGATGCGGCCGACGGGCGGGGTGGCGATCGGGACGGCGACGGATCCGTATCAACCGGCGGAGCGGAGGTTCCGGCGGACGCGGGCGGTGCTGGAGGCGTTTCGCGAGCACGCGGGGTTGACGCTGCATGTGACGACGAAGTCGGATCTGGTGGTGCGGGATCTCGACCTGATGCAGGAGATTGCGCGGCGGAACCAGTTCAGCGTAAATATCACGATTACGACGCTGGATACGTCGCTGGCGCGGTTGCTGGAGCCTCGGGCACCGAGGCCGGACTTGCGCCTGAAGGCGGTGCGGGCGCTGGCGGAGGCGGGGATTCAGGTGGGGGTGTTCCCGAATCCGATTATGCCGCTGATTACGGATCAGGAGAGGCGGCTGGATCGTCTGGCAAAGGCGGCGCGGGATCACGGGGCGACGTATTTCGGGGGCGGGATGTTGTTTCTGCAGCCTTCGGCGCGGCGGGTGTTTCTGCCGTTTGTGGCGCAGAATTTTCCGCATCTGCTGCGTCGGTATGAGGAAAGGTACGGGGAGACGGCGTATCTGAAGGGTGCGTATCGGGAGATGATCCGGGAGCGGGTGGCGGAGATTCGGGACCGGTACGGGCTGGCGGCGGGTCCGCAGGTGGCCAAAGTAGTACCAATAGAGCCAGAGCCTGCAACGGGATTTCAGCAGAAATTGTTTGAATATTCCGTAACAGCGGCATGAGTGTACTGTTTGGCTCAAAAAAGGTGTCTTCAGGGTATACATCTTCGCCCTCCTTGGGTTATCATCTTAAGAATTCATCATGATGAGAAGTGTCCGCTTCGAACCTGATGACATGTTCGAGTCGGAGGACTCTCGTCGATGCCGTTATTGCCAGGGGAGACCCCCCCCCCGAAAACTGATTCGTGCCGGGCTGGTGCTGTTGCAGGTTGGATTGCTGGCGTTCCCGCCTTCGATCTTCGCCGCGGAAAATATTGAGTGGACGACGGCTGGCAGCGGTTTGTATGTCGATGTCGCCAAATGGAGTTGCGCGACTTGTGGGGGGAGCAGCGTTTACCCCAATAACGGTCTGGGTCTCAGCTACGACGCGATCATTAATAAGAGCGGGGCGGACGTCCTGCTGGACTCGATTGCCGGTGTGGCGATCAACTCGCTGGTGATCGGCGATGTTGGCGCTGTGAACGCATCCGCACTCACTGTTCGTGATCTAGTTCCATCTGTCCTGACAATCGCCGGTCCGACAGGCCCTGGTTCCAACGTCCTGACTGTATACAACGGCGGAGTCCTGAATGTGGAGCAGGCAGGCGGCGTCACGCTGGATCTCAGCGGGACTCTGGGTGCCATGGTTGCCAGCGGGGGCCAGATCAATGTTCAGGACGACGCCAACCTGACGCTGAAAAACGCTTCGGGCAGCGGGGCCACCTTCAACAATGACGGTAATATCAATGTGACGGGCGGCGGGTCGGCATTTCTGATGCTGGACGGCGGCGCGACGAGCGGGGCGAATTTCAAGTTTTCCGGTTCCGGCACGCTGACGCTGGGCGGTGCTGGGGCAATCCTGGGAAACAATGGCGACGAGAATCTGGTCAACGATGTGCACCATACGATCGCGGGAGACGGTCTGATCTATTACCTGGGCAGCATCACGAACAACGGGACGCTGCATGCATCCACTTCCGGGGCGGCGCTGGTGGTGGGCGATCCGGGCGGGTTGACCGGGCCGGCGCTGACGAACTGGAATGGTGCGGCCAGAACGCTGACGGGTGGCTCGTATGTGGTGGAAGACGGTGCCACGCTGCAACTGAGCGACATCGGCGCACATTCGATCAACACGCTGGCGGGCGGAGCTGCGGTGGTTGTCAATGGTACCGGCCTGCTCACAGGCGACGGCGCGAGCAACGCGTTTGCAGGACTCACCAATGTCACGAACTCATCACTCACACTGAACGTGGGGAGCGGTCCGGGCCTGCAGACGATTACGCCCGATGGGGCCGCATTTCTTCTTTCCTCCGACTACGGGGCGGGAAGCACGAATCCGGCGGCACTGACGCTGGCGGGGGGGACGCAGGCAAAGGTAGCGGGCACGTTTTTGAATTCCGTTTCCACCGACATCGTGGCGAGCAACAGCACACTCACACTAATGGGTTTAAGCTCACTGACCACGGGCGCCTTTACGAACCAGGCGACGGTGACGAACAACGTACTGGTGAACGCTGACGCGATCGTGAACGTTTCCGGCGGATCCTCTCTGACGGTGGACAGCCTGAATGTTTTCACGAACAACGGCTTTGCGAATTCGCACATCACGTTCGATGGCGGCAGTCTCACGGTGAACGGCGACGTGACCCACAGCGGCTATGGCGGGCAGACGCTGACACTGCAGGCCGGGAGCACCGGTTTTGTGACCGGGGATTTTCACAACGATAATTTCCTGAACGGTTCGGTGGTGAATGTCAACGGCAGCACGCTGACCGTGTTAGGTACCTTCAGCCAAACGCAGGACGCGGCGGGCTTCGGGCAGAGCCAGTTGAACCTTTCCAACGGTTCGCTGGTGCAGGTGGTCGGACTGAATAACGGGAGCGGAATCAATCTCGATGGCGTTTCCAACCAGAGTCAGGTTTCTATTTTGGGCGGAAGCATCCTCGACATTATCGGTTTGCACGGTTTTGTCAATGAGGACTCGGGAACGCTGAGCGGCGGCAGTTACACGGTGGGAAGCGGTTCGCAACTGCGCTGGGCGGGGACCGATTTGCACGCCATTGGCAGCGACACGTCGCTGACGCTGAGCGCGGAAGGCCACGGGGCGGCAACGACAGGACAGTTGACGAACAACGGAACCAGTCAGGCCGAAACGATTGACACTGTCAACGGCACTCTGACGCTGGCCGATGGCGCGGCGCTGACATTGATCAACGGGCTGACAAACAACAAAACCGTCAACGTTCTGAACCAGTCGCAGTTGACCGTGAGCGGCCTGGGGTTGGAAAATATCGACGGCAGCGGGAATCTGAATCACGGTACTTTCACGCTCGGGAGCGGTTCGTCGCTTGTCTACAGCGGTTCCGACGTGAACAATATCGGTTTTTTCGCAACGCTGACGCTGGACAACAGCGAGGGGCATGGGACCGGAACGCTTATCAACACTGGCGGGCCCAACCCCGATGCCCTTTCCAATACGCTGACGACGAATAGCGGCATTCTTACGCTCCAGAACAACGCGACTCTGACGCTCAATTCCGGAAATTTTGAGAACACTAATGATGGTGTGATCAATGTTCTGAACACCTCCACGCTGGATCTTTCGAACGTGACCTTCCTCAATGAATCGGGCGGCACGCTCAACCATGGCGAAATCCACGTTGGGGGCGGTTCGGTGCTCACCTATGCCGGGAATGACATTGACACGATTGGCATCGATCAGAAACTGGTGCTGGAAAGCAACGGCAGCCTGGTCAATGCAAACGGAGGGTTACACAACGCCATCACGGGTAGCCTGACCACGGTCAATGGCTATCTGGGGCTGGACGATGGCGCGTACCTTGGGCTGAGTCATTCGTTGACGAACACTGGAACGGTGGACCTGACGGGTGGTGGCAATACTCTCCGGGCGCAAGGATTCACGAATTCGGGGCTGCTGGCCACTATTAACGTGGGCGACCAGGATACGGCGGATTTTCGGACGGGCGGCACGGACCCGCATACGTTTACGAATTTTTCCGGTGGGACACTGACCGGCGGCGCGTATAACATTGCAGGCAACTTCCTTTACGATGGCGATTCCGGTACTGGCGCGGGTGCGATCAACGCCATCAGCGG
The DNA here is from genome assembly GCA_903875575.1 of uncultured Acidobacteriia bacterium. Lineage (GTDB taxonomy): Bacteria > Acidobacteriota > Terriglobia > Bryobacterales > Bryobacteraceae > BOG-234. The sequence goes on from CAIQWJ010000003.1 coordinate 14,488, forward strand.
AGCTCTGGTGCATATTACTGGCAGCGGCCAGATTGGTTACGGCGGGGGGGCGTTTGGTACCGACGGACTGGCCGGCATCAGTTCGGTTTCGGGCGGCACACAGGGACAGGGCGGTTTGGCGTTTGACGGGATGTCCTCGCCCTACACGATTACGCCCACAACCGGCACGCTGGCGATTGCGGGCCGCGATACCGATTTTTCTTCAACGGCGGTGCTGTTCGGCGTTCTCAACGGCACGGACCTGAAGGTGGCGGGGAACCTGACCAACACGGCAAGCGTTACGAGCGGCGGGCAGGTTTCTAGCGGCGTCGGCGCGATAGACGCGGGGCTGACGATTACCGGCGACCTGACGAATACGGCGATTCTGAGTACGACGTCCGGGGCCGACAATGCTACGGCGGAGATTGCCGTTTTGGGTGGAGGAATGGCGGTCTACGGAGACTTTCTGAACCAGGTGACGAAGGGTGCGGGAGCTACCGGAACCGCCGCAGCCATTGTCACGGTGACCAGCGGCGATCTGAACGTTACCGGGAATTTCACCAACACCGGGGGGGCTGTGTTCCTGAACGAGGGAGGCGCGCTCAAAGTTGGAGGGGATTTAACCAATACAGGGGCGATGACTACGGGCAGTTTTGGGGGCAGTGCCATCACGGTGACGGGGAATGTATTCAATACCAGCCCCGGAGTTTTGAATCTCCGCGGAATTGGAGACACGGTGACGGCAGCGACGCAGTTCGTGAACAGCGGCACCGTGAATATGCATGGCGATCTGGAGACGGTGCAGGCATATCAGGGATTCGATAACAAAGCTGGCGGGCTGGTGAGCATGACGGGAAATGGCGATATTTTCGAGGCGACCGGCAGTGGTGGAGGCTGTGGCTGCGCGATATCCCCGTTCGGGCCATGGGCGGGTGGCGGCAGTTTGCCGGCGACGGGGAGCAATGAAGGTACGTTCCTGGTCACCGGGACCAACGGAAAGATCATTACGGATGGCAACTTTACGAATTCCGGTACGGTGATTCTCTCCAGTACGGGCAACAGCCTGACGGTTAGATCCGGAGCTTATACCCAGACCGGCGGCACTACGGAAGTGGATGCAGGTAATACACTGCAGGCCGCGACGATCGGGATTGATGGCGGCACGGTGACGGGCGGCGGGACGCTGATCGGGAATGTGACGAATGGCGGCACGATCAACCCGGGGGACCCGGTGTCGCTTTTTATTACCGGGATGTTCACCCAGACCAGCATGGGTGTTTTGAATATGGACCTGGCGAGCGACACGAGTTTCGATCAGGTCAACGTGACCGGCGATGTCAACCTGGACGGAACGCTGGATTTGACGCTGGATTCAGGCTTCACGGCCAGCACGCCAACTATTGGAACTATCTTTGACATTCTGCACTGGACGGGTATCGAGACAGGGGATTTCGCAACGTTTCACAACGTGGTGTCCTCAGGCGGGTGGCAGTATACCTTCACGGAACTGGCGATCACCGGAAACCACCTGGACATTCAGTTGACAGGTGCCTCCCAGACACCGGAACCATCGACGTTTGTGATGTTGTTTGGCGGCTTCCTGGCCGGGACCGGAGTACATTGGAGAAGACGGAAGAAAAATGTCGGAAGATCTTAAGCCTGTACCTGTTGTGGGTTCGATGCCCCGGAATCATCAGTTGAAGACAGCGCTGCCCATTATAGGGGTGCTGCTGGTTGTGGCGTCCATTGCCTGGTACCTTGTGGATTCAAAGGCCAGGGTGACGATGAGTACGCCGTATCAGGCGGTACTGCTCTCGAACGGGTCCGCCTACTTTGGGCAACTGGAAGGACTCGGGACGCCGTTTCCTGTCCTGCGGGACGTGTTCTACGTGCAGAGCTCGAAGGATCCGCAGACGAATGCCGTTTCGAACGTCCTGGTGAAGCGCGGCAAGGAATGGCATCAGCCGGACCGGATGATTCTGAATTCGAACATGATTGTGCTGGTGGAACCGGTGAATCCGAGTTCGCGCGTGGCGCAGTTGATCACCCAGGCAAAGAACCAGTAGGGCGGCGGGACTGCGGGCCGCAGGGACGATATCCGCGGTCACAAACCGGCGCGGGGTCATCCCTTACAATCAAGCCTGGGTGTGCTTTCGCGGCACCCTGCACAAACATGGATCGCGCCCTTTCTTCACACGTCATTGTTAATCACAGGCTCACCACTTCCTGGCTGGGTAAGGTGGAACGCGCGGGGATTGCCGCCGTTGAAATTTTCTGCGCGAAACAGCATCTGGACTGGCGGAACGCTTCGCAGGTGGCCGATCTGGGGCACTGGTTTCGCGATTCCCAACTGAAGCTGCACTCGCTGCATTCGCCGATGTATACGGACGAATACTGGGGCCGATCGGGTCCGGATACGCACATCAATATTACGGAGCACAAGAAGGCGGATCGCATCAAGTGGGTGGATGAGATCAAGCGGGCGATTGAAGTGGCCGAAGTGGTGCCGTTCCGGTATTTGATTCAGCATCTGGGCGTGAACGATCAGGAGTTTTCCGAGCGCACGGTGGATGCGGCGTTTTCATCGCTGGACGAACTGGGCGTGTTTGCCCGGCAGCGCGGCGTGGAGATTCTGCTGGAGAATATTCGCAACGATCTGGCTTCAGCGCAGCGGCTGCATCAGTTCAATGAGATGACGCATCTCAATATGAACTACGTTTTCGACGCCGGCCATGCGCACATTATGGGCGGAGTGGAGAAGGAGTTCGAGATCATGGCTCCGCGCATTCGCTCGCTGCATCTGCACGATAACGATGGCGAGAAAGATCTGCATTTGTACCCGCAGGCGGCGGGCGGAACCATTGACTGGAAGCGGACGATGGAGTTGTTGCGGTCGCGGCCGGGGCAGTATCCGCTGATGCTGGAATTGCGGGAAGTGGCGGAGATGGAAAACCCGGTGGACGAAGTGGTGAAGGTCTTCAATAGCCTGGAGGCGCTGTAAAACATGGCGAAGCGGATTTGCATTCGGGAAGCGGCGCAGTATGTGGACCAGACGGTGTCGATACCGGGCTGGCTGTATAACCTGCGGAAGTCCGGCAAGATTGTGTTTCCGATTCTGCGCGACGGGACGGGGCTGATTCAGTGCGTGGCGCTGAAGAGTTCGCTGCCGGAAGACGTGTTCGAGAGTTTGAAGCATCTGACGCAGGAATCGTCGCTGATTGTGACGGGGCGCATTCGCGCGGAAGCCCGGGCGGCGAGCGGCTACGAACTGGATGTGGAAGCGGTCGAGATTTTGCAGAAGGTTTCCGAGGAAGATCCGTATCCGATCACGCCGAAGGAACATGGCGTTGAGTTCCTGATGGATCACCGGCACCTGTGGCTGCGTTCGCAGCGGCAGAACGCGATTATTCGCGTGCGCCACGAGATCATCACGGCGGTGCGGAATTATTTCGATTCGCATGGGTTCACGCTGGTGGATACGCCGATCTTCACGCCGGCAGCCTGCGAGGGCACGACGACGTTGTTCGAAGTGAATTACTTCGACGATGAGAAGGCTTATCTTTCGCAATCGGGCCAGCTTTACAGCGAGGCGACGGCGATGGCGTTCGGCAAGGTTTATTGCTTTGGACCGACGTTCCGCGCGGAGAAATCGAAGACGCGACGGCACCTGACGGAATTCTGGATGGTGGAGCCGGAGATGGCGTTCGCCGATCTGGAAGAAGTGAAGCGCGTGGCGGAAGAGATGGTGGTCTACATTGTGGGCCGCGTGCTGGAGAATCGCAAGGAAGAGCTGAAGGTGCTGGAGCGCGATACGTCGAAGCTGGAAGCCGTCACCGGAGGGTTCCCGCGGCTGAGCTACGACGATGCGATCAAGAATCTGCAGGAGCATGGTTCGGAGATTCAGTGGGGCAGCGATCTGGGTGGCGGGGACGAGACGATTCTCACGCAGCAATTCGCGCAGCCCATTATGGTGGATCGTTTCCCAACCGCGATTAAGGCGTTCTATATGCAACCGGACCCCGAGCGGCCGGAAGTTGCCATGGGTGTGGACGTCTTGGCACCCGAAGGTTACGGCGAGATTATCGGCGGCGGCCAGCGTATTCACGATCCGGAGCTGCTGCTGCGGCGCATTGACGAGCACGGGCTGCCGCGCGAGGCGTTCAACTGGTATATCGATCTGAGGAAGTACGGCACGGTGCCGCACGGCGGTTTCGGAATGGGGATTGAACGCTGTGTGGCGTGGATCTGCGGCCTGGAGCACGTGCGCGAGACCATTGCGTTCCCGCGCATGCTGTATCGTCTTCGCCCGTGATTTTACCCGCTCACAAATCCCGCATTGCTGTGATTGGCGCGCCGCTGGACCTGGGGCAGGGGCGTCGTGGCGTTGACATGGGCCCGAGCGCGGTGCGCATGGCGGGGCTGGGCCGCAGGCTGGCTGCGCTGGGTTACAGCGTGGCGGATCTGGGGAACATCGCGGTGGCGCAGGCGGAGAGTGTGGCCGAGGTGGGTCCGCCCAACGCGAAGTATCTGGCGGAGATTGCGGCGGCCTGCGAGAGGCTGGGGCGAATGGTTTCGGAAGCCATGGCGGACGGGCAAACGCCCGTGGTGCTGGGCGGCGATCACTCGATTGCGGCCGGGACTGTGGCCGGGGTTTCGGATTTTCTGCGAAAGACTGACCAGAAGGTTGGGTTGCTCTGGATTGACGCGCACGCCGATATGAACACGCCGGATTCGAGCCCGAGCGGCAACGTTCACGGGATGCCGCTGGCGTGTTGCGTGGGGCAGGGGCCTGCGGCGCTGGTGGATCTGCTGGGTTTCTCGCCGAAGGTGGAAGCGGCGAACGTGGCGTTGGTCGGGATTCGCGATGTAGACGAACTCGAGCGCGGCATGATCAAGGGCACGGGCATTCGCGCGTTCACGATGCGCGACATCGACGAGCGCGGGATGCGCGACGTGATCAGCGATGCGATGTCGATCGCGTCGGCCGATACCGCGGGGTTTCATCTTTCGCTGGATCTCGATTGGGTGGATCCGGAATTCGCGCCTGGAGTGGGCACGCCGGTGCGCGGTGGGGCGACGTATCGCGAGGCGCATCTGGCGATGGAAATGATTTGCGATTCGGGCCGTATGCTTTCGATGGAAGTGGTGGAAGTGAATCCGGTGATCGATCAGTACAATCGCACGGCGGAGTTGGCAGTGGAGCTGATTTTGTCTGCGCTGGGAAAGAAGATTCTCTGAGATATGAAGACACGCGTGGCGGTGGTTTATGGCGGACGGAGCGGGGAGCACGAGATTTCGCTGCTATCGGCTGAGGCTGTGATCGCGGCGATGAGCCCCGATAAGTATGAGGTCACTCGCTATCTGATCGATAAAGAAGGCCACTGGTCGCCGCGTGCGATTGTGCCGGAGCCGGGTGGGAATCCGGAGATTGATGTTGTGTTTCCGGTGCTGCATGGGACGTTCGGTGAAGACGGCACGGTGCAGGGGCTGTTTGAGCTGGCGGATCTGCCTTATGTGGGGGCGAACGTGCTGGCCTCGGCGCTTTCGATGGATAAGGACGTGATGAAGCGCGTGTGCCGGGAGCAGGGTCTGCCGGTGGTGGATTGGATGGTGCTGGAGCGCGATGGCGAGGGGAGCGCGGCGGCGGATGTGGCGGCGAAACTGCCGTTTCCGATTTTTGTGAAGCCGGCGAATCTTGGGTCGTCTGTGGGGATTTCGAAGGCGCACGATTTGGCGGAGTTGGAAGCGGCGCTGAAGCTGGCGGCGGAGTACGACCGGAAGATCGTGGTGGAGCGCGGGATTGAAGGGCGCGAGTTTGAGTGCGGTGTGCTGGGGAATGAGAATCCCGCGGCGTCGGTGCCTTGTGAGGTGCTGCCTTCGCGCGAGTTTTACGATTACGAAGATAAGTATGAGTTGAATCTGGCGAAGACGGTGTTGCCGCCGGTGCTGCCGGCGGATGAGATTGTAGAGATGCGTCGGCTGGCGGTGGAGTGCTTTAAAGCGGTGGGGTGTTCGGGGTTGGGGCGCGTGGATTTCCTGCGGGAGACGGCTACCGGGAAGCTGTTTATTAACGAGATCAATACGCTGCCGGGGTTTACGGCGATCAGTATGTATCCGAAGATGTGGGAGTATACGGGGATTCCGTACGGGCAGCTGATTGACAGGTTGATTGAACTGGCGATGGAGCGGTTCGAGCAGAAGAAGGCTACTCGGTTTACGCGGTAGCCACGTGATCAGAATAGTCAGGACACTGGCAAGCGCACACCGCCCTGCGTTCAACGGACTGGTCAACTAAAAGCACTTTTGGAACTCGGCGCGGACCTTCTGATCGAGTTCAGAGAAGGGGAACCCGACAGTTTCACCGGGGAAAAGATCACGGACCGTCAGTGCCTGATTCGCCAACCCCAATTTCGCTTCTTTGCCATTGCTGAGAAGCACCGACGCGTGCCCCGTCTGCACTGCGCCGCCGTTCCCCATCGACTCCTTGCCTTCGATTGAGAATTCGACGGGCTCATTCCCGTCTACCGACGCGGTCATCGTACGTCCGGTCTGGGGTTGTGGCGACCACGTCAACTGCATTTCACCAGCGCCCGTCGAAGGGCTGCAGGCCATCTTCAGCCGGTAAACAGGGACGTCCGTCGAGCCCTCGCTCCACTTTTATGTGGCGCACCCGATCGAGATCTATCCTGCCAGGATGCCTTTGCAGTATTCCACGAGATTGCGGATTTCTTTCACGTTGTCCATTTCCGGCGTGAACCCGTAGCCGCGTTCGATCATCGGCACGAAGGTGAATTTCTCGGCCTTCATCATGAGCAGGATTTCTTTGATTGGCATCTGGCCCTGGCCGAAGGGCACGTAGGCGGCCGGCGGAGGAGTAGTGCGCCGGTCGTGCGTGTGCAGGGTCGTCATGCGGTCTTTCATTTCGCGCAGGAATGCGAGGGGGTCGGGCCCCCAGTTGGCGCACTGGCCGAGGTCGGGGTTGACGCCGAAGTTTGGGGCGAGTGCGGTGACTTTGCGCCAGCTATCTCCCGTGCCGATGGAATTCGGATTGGGCGCGCCCTGTGTGGGATGAAAGCCTACGCGCAGTTTGTACTTCGCCGAGGGCGCGATCAGCCGTTCCGCCACGTTCAGAGGTGTGACCACGTTCACGACGCCGACGCCGAGGGTTTGCGCCATCTGGAAGACGCGGTCAATTTCGGCTTCGGTGAAAGTGTCGTCGATCGTGATCCAGTAGGAATAGAGGTGGATGCCCGCGTCTTCCACCTTCTTTTTCACGGCCTGAAGTTCGCTGAGTGGCGCGGTGAGACGCCACTGGCGAAGGGCTTCGCGCTGTTCGGGGTTCATGCCGCCGCGGCCGCCGCTGGAAACGCCGGGTTCGACGAACCAGTTTTCCAGTTCCAGTTCGCCGAGCGGCAGCGACGCCACCTGGGTCAGCATTTCATCGAGCTTCACGTGGCGGTAGCTGTAAGAACCGATGCCGAGGCGCACGCCGCCGAAGACGGAGTTGATGGCGGCGGAGCTTTGAGTCGCCGTGGCGAGGGGCAGCGCGGCGGCTGCGAGTTTGCCGAAGGTTCTGCGAGTGAAGTGGGTCGTCATAGGTGTTAGAGAACGGAGTACGAGACGCTGCCACCGGGTAGGTCGTGCGTGACGGGGCCTTTGAGGCGGAAGGCGATGGCTGAAGTTCCCGGCGGGCGGTAGTCGATGGTCGGCGAGACCAGGCCGCCGCGGTATTGATTGAGCCACCAGGCCCAGCAGGCGACGCTGCCGCCGTTATCGAGAATGATGCCGTCATCGGCACCGGCGTCGCGGAGGGCGGCACCGATTTCCTCGACCGTGCCTTCGCGCTGGACGATGAACAGGGCTTCGCGCGAGAAGCCGATCGCGTTGTGATAGTAACGGGCGCGCGGGACGCCCCAGTCGCGCCAGGCGCGCAGAACGTTTTCGCGAAAGAGGGCGGGGTAGCCGCGGTAGCTTTCGTTGCGGACGCGGACGCCGTGTTCCTTGTGGTGGTCGAAAGCCAGGACGTGGCGGATATCGTAAAACTGGCCAGCGATGTCTTCGACGGGAGTCAGGATGCCGGCGCGGAGGATGCGCTGGCCGAAAGTGGCCCATTCGATTTCGTCGCTGAGATCGCGGCCATCGGTGCCGTGAACGCTTTGCGTGTCGAAATTGAAACGGAGATCTTCGATGGAGAGGGTGGTGTTGCGCCAGGCGGTGAGGCAGGAGTACGCCGGGTAGCTGCAGGGGTCTTCCATGACGTGGAAGATGGGCTGTGTGGCGGTGCGCTGCCAGGCGATGTTGCCGTGGTTGGTGCCAAGGTTGCGATTGCTGATCGCAATGGCGCGGCATTGGGGTTCGCCAGTCGCGTTGAGAACGCCGAGCAGGCGCAGGTGCTCTTCAATGGGGACCTTGGATTCGCAGAGGCCCCCGGCTTCGGCGGGCGTGGCTTCGCGATGGCGGGGTATGCCGGGCAACGCCATCAGACGCTGCCGGTGAGCGACGCTGAGCAATGCGGAATCGATCTCCGCGCGCTCCAGCCGGAGGGTCAGGTCATTGCGCAGACCTTCCAGACGATTGATTTCCAGCCTCATGGATAGTGACTGCGATTATACAGCGATCGGTTCCGGCTCGATGCGGCGCAGGACGAAGAAGACGCTGGCCATGGCGAGCAGCGGCAGCGTTCCGGCGGCAATGAAGACGGGAGTGTACGAGTAGTGATCGACGATGACGCCGGTGGCGAGGACTGCGATCAGAGTGGCGGCGCTGTCGCCAAAACCAGCCAGACCATTGACGCGTCCGGCGACGTTGGCGGGGAAGGTGTCGCCAACCGTTGCGATGTAGGTAGCGGCCACCCACTGGTTGCCGAAGAGCACCAGCGAGATCAGGCCGAGCGCCATCGGGATGCTGGGCGCGAGCGGCACGGCGGCGCTGAGTGCGGAGAGCAGGAACGCGCAGGTGAAGCCGACTTTGCGGGCTTTATCGATGGAGCCGAAACGGCGGACCAGGCGGTCTGAAATGAAGCCGCCGGCAACGTTTCCGGTTGCACCCGCGAGATAAGGCAGCCAGGCGAGGGTGCCAATGAGGGCCAGAGGCATTTTGCGTTCGGACTTCAGGTACTGCGGGAGCCAAACCCAGTAGAAAGTGGTCAGCGGGCCGGAGCAGCACCGGACAAGGAATAACCCGACGACTTTGCGGTTCTGGAGGAGTTTGGCAAAACTGATGGTGGGGCCGGCCTTCTGTCCGGTGGCCGCCTGACTCTGCTGTTTGCCCGGATAGGTGAGGAACCACGGGATCAGCCAGACCAGACCGACGACGGCGGGGATGACGAAAGCCATTTCGAGACCAGCGACGTGGGCGAGGTAAACCACGAGCGGTGGTGCGATGACCGAGCCGAGCTGCGCACCCGCATTGAAGACGCCACCCGCGGAGGATCGGGTTTCCGCGGGGAAGAGTCCGGCCACGGCTTTGATACCGGCACCGTAGTTGCCGCACTGCGCCATCCCCATGAAGAAGCGGATGATGATGAACGCGGTCAGGCTGGCGGCGAGCGCGTGGCCCGCGCCCAGGGCGGACCAGAGGACGAGGAGTGTCGCGAGGCCGGCGCGGGTTCCGGCGGCGTCGAGAAACATGCCAGCCGGCACCTGTCCCGACATCATGCCGACCTGGAAGGCCGCGGCGATCCACGAGAACTGCGTTGCCGTCCAGTGAAAGTTGGTGCGCAGGGTGGGGCCAAGGAAGTTGAGGACCTGCCGGTCCACCAGATTGATGGCGATGGAGGCCGAGAGAAGGCCGGCGAGAAGCCAGCGTTTATTGGAGGAGATTCCGTTGTCGGCAGGGGTCATGGGATGTAGGATGGAGCGTTAAGCAGTATATCGTGTTTAGCGGCTTTGGTGTGTGCAAAAAATGACGACTCAGACGATGAAGATTGCGGTGCTGCCGGGCGACGGCATCGGACCGGAAGTAATGGCGGCGGCACTCGAGTTACTGCATGTGGTTCGCGCAGCCTGTGGCGGGCCGGTACTTCAATTTGACACCCGTGACGCGGGGGCGCAGTTCTACGCTCGCAGCGGGGTCGCGCTGCCGGAGGCGACGGTGGAGGCGTGTCGGCAGGCCGACGCGATGCTGTTTGGCGCGATGGGCTGGCCGGATATCCGCAATGCCGATGGCACCGAGATTATGCCGCAACTGGAACTGCGGATGGAGTTCAGTTTGTATGCGGGAGTCAGGCCGATTCGCTGGTTTCCTGGGGTTCCGATGGTGCTGGCCGATGAGCGGGCTCGGGCGATTGATTTCGTGCTGATTCGGGAGCAGACGGAGGGGCTGTTTTACTCGCGTGGGCGCGGGAGGATGGTGGGCGATAGCGAAGCTTATGACACGATGCAGATTACTCGCGCGGGCACTGCCAGGGTGAGTGAATTTGCTTTCCGGCTGGCGGAGCGGCGCCGGGCGCGGCGGGCTGCGGCGGGACTGCATTCGCTGGTGACGTGCGTGGATAAGGCGAACGTGTTCTTGTCGATGGCGTTTTTCCGGCGGGTGTTCGATGAGGTGGCAGCGCGGCACCCGGAAATTGCGGCGGATCATTTTCTGGTGGATGCGATGGCGATGACGATGCTGAAGCGGCCGTGGGATCTGGACGTCATGGTGATGGAGAACATGTACGGGGACATTCTTTCGGACATGGGAGCGGGGCTGATCGGTGGATTGGGGATGGCGCCGTCGGGCGATATTGGAGATGACCACGGGTTGTTTCAGCCGGTGCATGGGTCGGCACCGGATATTGCGGGGCAGGGGAGGGCGAACCCCTGTGCGATGTTTTTGTCGGCGGCGATGATGCTGGACTGGCTGGCGGATCGGCATGGGGAGCCTCGGTTGGAAGTGGGGGCTCGGGTGATTGAGAGCGCGGTGGAGATGGCGCTCACCAGCGGGAGCGTGGTGCCGATGGAGTATGGGGGCGATGCGGGGACGAGGGCGGTCACGGAGGCAGTGATTGGGGCCGTGCCGGGGGCGTTGCGACGGTTGGGATAGGCGGTTAGAGCGCTTTCATGCGGTTGTTGCGCGGGTTGTGTTCCAGTTCGGCGAGGCCGAGTTTTTCGAGGACGGGCGGGACGTACATGGCAAAGCGACCACGAAGGCCCTTCTTGAGGCCGTACCAGCCGCCGACAGGGTTGTCGGTGGAGCGTGCCCAGGCTTCCACTGTGCCTTCGGCAGCGGGCCTTTGCTCATCAGCACTGCCGAGTAACTGCCAATCGCCATGTGTTTTGAGCATGGCGTGCAGGTCGTCAATGCAGCGCAGTTGGTAACGCAATTCGGTCTTGCCGACTTTCACAGCCAGGGCTGGCGGTTCGAGTGTGGTGTCACGCCACGCCTCGTATTCGGAGCCGCTCGGGGTGGCGAGATTCCAGGGATGTTCGCGGGTGCCTTCGGTGGTTTTGCTCATAGAGTTTCGGCCTGTTTTTTCAGATCTGCGGCGAATTGGTCGAAGGCTGGCTGGAGATCCGGAATCGAGCGTTCGATCAGCGGCGAGAGAAGACCGCTGAAGGTTTCGCGCATATCGAAGTCAGTAGTGCCGTTGGCGTTTTGCTTCAGCGTGAATGTCCGCTGACCACGGAAGAGGCCGAGCGGCATGCCGCCGGTCCAGACCATGGTGCGGGGCGGAACGAATTCGGTGACCTTCACGGGAAAGGCGCGGCCGGGGTTGAGCCGCGGGCGAACGGTGACCGTTTCACTCGGGGCGATGCGGCCCTCGATGCTTTCGACCGTGGTGTTCCATGTGGTGTACTGTGATGCCTCGGTGAGCAGCTGCCAGATTCTTTCGGCGGGTGCGTGGATCAGCGTCGAGGTCTGAAAAGACTTCATGCGGGAGATGGTAACACGGAAGTTACCGATTAAGAAAAGCGGCAAGTACCGTTTCCCAGGATTTCTCGAAAGTGGGCGCGCGCAGGGACCAGAGTGCTTCGCTTTCGGGTTTCGACTGGTGGCAGACCAGGACGCGAGTACCGTCGGCTTCCGGCGTGAAGGTGATTTCGACGGAGGTCGGCTGCGTGGGGCCGGTGCCGATGAAGAAATCGAGAGCGATGCGGTGGGGCGGTTCCCAGGAGAGGACGCGCCCGAGTGGGATTTCGCGGCCATCGGAGGCGCGTTCGAGGAAGCGGTTGGGTTCGAGGAAGAGAACGCTGGCCGGATCTTTGGCGGGACGGTGGGATTGCGGCCACCAATCGGAGATGCGTGCGGTGAACAGGCGGAAGGCTTCGTCCGGGGTGCGTTGCAGGAGGATGGATTTTTCCAGCATCTTCGTGTGGTTATTCGCGGGAGAGTTCTTCGAGACGGGCGAGGGCGGAATCCCAGAAATCGTCCAGAAATTCGCGGACGGGGGTGAGGCCTTTGAGGCGGATGGCGTATTGGTGGCGGGCTCCGCTGCCGCGGGGTTCGATGAGGCCGCTGGAGGCGAGGACGCGGATGTGACGCGAGATGGCGGGGCGGGAGATGGGGAAGCGGGCGGCGAGTTCGTTGACGGAGAGGGGGGAATCGCGGAGGTGCCGCAGGATTTTGCGGCGGACGGGATTGCCGAGGGCGTCGAGGGCGTGCACAGGAGTGTAACGGTTATGTTACCACTGGGGAGAAGGGAGAAAGTACGGGCACCGCCACGTTCACGCGGTCGGCTTGATCGCTTCCGGCGGAAGTCTCTTCAGAATCTCGATCCGCACGCCTTCCGCCAGCCCACGCCCTTCCACGGCCTCCTGCGGATCTGGTTCGTAAGGTTCCCCAGGATAACGAAACTGCCAGGCAAATTGAGAAAGCGCCGTTGCCGGTTCCAGCACCGCCTCCAGTGAAGCGTCGAACTGAACACAAGCCATGGCCAGTTCACGCAATTCATGCGTCTTACGGAACGGCTTTCCGTGCCATGTGAGAAACGCCTTCAGCAATTTCTCCACGGCCTGCTGGCAATGAAAAAGCGCTTCCGAGGGTAACTCTGCTTCGCACAACTCCGCCGCTCGGATATCCTTGCAAGCCTTGCGCACCCAGGCCCACGTCTCGTCAGGCAGCCATTCGTCCGGCGTCATAGATCAGCTTCCCTTCGCGGACAACCGTTGCGGGCAGCGAAGTCACGACGAACGCCGCGCGCCCATCGAAGTCCGATTGCCGCCACGGCACCACATCCGCAGCATTCGGAATTCCCCAAAGCGCCCGATGAACGCCTGGTCGGAACAGTCGCTCCGGGGCATCGTCCGGCAGCACGACGCAGAAATCCAGATCGCTGTCTGGCCCCGCATCCCCCCGTGCTTCGGACCCAAACAGGTAAATCCGCAGTGGCTGGTAATAATCCACCAGTCGCCGCGTGATCTCCTCAATGGCCTCGCTTTTTGTGAGTTGCGCCTGCATAGCGTTCCGTCGGTTCGTTATGCTTCGAGATTAGCGCAGTTAGGACCTTATGTGCTCGCTAGGTGGGATATCGCGGACGTTCCAGTGCCTGAATCCCGCTTCAGGCATACTTTAAGGACGCGCGGTGACGCTCGTGCCCTTTGCGGGGACGTCCAGTAACTCGCAACGAAGGATATATTCAGCGCGTCCGTTGTCGTCGTGATGCGCATCTGTGCGGATGATCGTTTTCCAGCCTGGTTTGGAAGCGTCCCTGTTCAGAACCCTGGTCCCGTTAATGACAGTCTCCACATGTGGGGCAGTCTGCTGAAGGATGGACTCGATTCTCCACGTGTAGACCATGGGGAGAACGGCGGTGGGTGTGTGGCATTCCCAGAAGCCAAAAGGATCGATCCCCAGATTGAGTCTGGTTCGGAAGCGGCTATGGGGCAGTTCCATGAGGGGAGGGAGATCATGGCAATACGTGAGGATTCCGATGCCAAGGATGCGGGTGCCTTCCGCGCAGGGTAGGGGTTCGGCAACAACTTCGTATTCTGCGCTTGCGACAGGTTGTGCCGAAATATAAGATTTGCAAAGCTCGACAGGTTCTCCACGCTTCCAATGAAACTCCACAGAGAATTCCGCCATCTCTCCAATTTGGAAATCCGGATAGCTGCCATCCTGAATAATCCACGAAGAAAGGTGAATTGGCCAAGTCGAAGGTTGGCGGGTCATGATCCGTTGACCTATGAATGCGTCACAGGCGTCCACTGCCGCGCCTTCGCCGACTGCTGTAACGCGTCCAGCGCTTCCTGCACTTTCAGCGCGTCCGCGAAATTCGGGTGGAAATCCTGGCCGCTGGCCAGGCACTGCACGAACTCCGCCAACGCTGCGATGAACGTGTGCTCGTAGCCGATGATGTGGCCCGGACGCCAGAAGTTCGGGAAGATCGGATGCTTCATATCCGTCACCAGCAGATTGCGCGCGCCCTGTTCGGGCGAGGGGTCTGAGGCGTCCAGGAATTCCAGTCGGTTCAGGTCTTCAAGGTTGAAGCGCAACATGCCGCCGGAGCCGTGGATATCGAACGCGTTCCGGTTCTTGCAGCCAATCCCGAAGCGCGAGGCTTCGAAGCGGCCCAGGCTGCCGTTTTCGAAATTCACCAGCGCGGAAATGGCGTCATCCACAGAGCGGCCTTCGGCGAAAGTGCGCGTGGTCGCGATGCCTTCGGTGATGGGGCCGTTCAGGTACATGGAGAGATCCAGGGAGTGCGTGAGGAGATCGTCGGCCACGCCGGAACCGGCGAGGGCGGGGTCCATTTTCCATGTGGGCGGGCGCGACGTGTCGGCACCCCATTGCTGGAAGTAGGTCGCGTTGTAGTGATAGATTTTGCCGAGTCTGCCTTCGGCGATCAGTTGGCGTGCGTAGGCTATTGCGGGGACACGACGGTAGTTGAACCACACGAGGGTCGGCACGCCGCGCGCGGCCTGAACCATGGCGCGCGCTTCATCGACGGATAGTGCCAGGGGCTTTTCGCAGAGCACGATCTTGCCCGCCTCGGCTGCGGCGATGGCGGCCGGCGCGTGCAGGTAGTTGGGGAGGCAGATATCGACGGCGTCGATATCCTTGCGGTCGATGGCGGCGCGCCAATCGGTGGAGGATTCTTCCCACTCCCACTGGGTTGCGATTTCGTTCAGGGCGGCTTCACCGCGTCCGCAGATCAGCGTGCGACGGAGTTTCCAGGGGAGGTCGTAATAATGTCCTGCCTGGCACCAGGCGTTGGAATGGGCTTTGCCCATGAAGCCCGTGCCGAGGAGGGCGACTCGGAGTTCTTTTTTGCTCATGAGGATTTCAATGCCGCTCCCTGACGGTCGCGGTTCGGTAGGTTTGCGGTCGATTCAGAAATGCTCCCTCGCGGTCGCGGCTCAGCAAAAAGTGAGGCGCGACCGCGAGGCAATGCGATAACTAGACGGCCTTCGTAGCCCGCTTGACCGCGTCCCAGCCCAGGGGCTTGCCCTGCTGCATGGCTTCGAGCGCGATCAGGCATGGCAGCGCAGAAGAGTAGCCGATTTCCATCGGCGCATTCGGCTTCTGGCGGGACTTGAGGCAATCGAGGAAGTTCCGCGTGTGCACATCGAGGGGATAGTCTTCTTCCACACCACCGCGCGGATTGATGTACAGCTTCGGTTCGAGTGCCGGTCCGGCATTGCCACCACGACCAGCACCGCCACCGCTGCCACCGCGTCCGCCACCTCTGCCCGCGCCGCCCGGTCCACCGGCACCCGGCGCGATCACCGCACCGCCGGCACCCAGCGTGACGCCACCCGCCGTGGGAGGCGGAGGTGGTCCCTGCTTGCGTTGCACCGGCCCCACCTGAGATCCGATTTGCCACCCTTGCCGGTTCACATGAAGCCAGCCGCGGCTGCCGATGAAGTAGTTGCCCCACGCCTCGATGCCATCCGCACTCGCAGGCACTGCGTTGGCGAACGTCATCATAAAGTTGTCAAATTTCCAGGAGATGGAGAACGTGTCGGGCACCTGTTCGGGATCGGCATCGGGCACCGTAAGTCGCGCACCGTTGGCCATGGTAACGAGCGGCGCTTTACCATCCGCGTTCATAAACCAGAGCCCGACATCGACATGGTGAGCACCCCAGTCGCCAACCATGCCGCTGCCGTAATCGTACCAGGCGCGGAAGCCAAGCCGGCTTGGCTTGTAAGCCTTTTTGGGCGCGTCGCCCTGCCACATATCCCAATCGAGGCCGGCCGGAACCGGCTGTTCCGCTTCCTTCGCCCGTGAGTAGGAACCCGGCTGCAGAATCGAGACGTGACTAATGGTTCCCAGCACGCCACTGTCAATAATCTTCTTCGCTTCAATAAAGTGATCCCAGCTGCGCTGGTGAGTTCCTACCTGAACGATCTGCTTACCCTTGTTGTACGCGTCCAGCATCGCATTGATGCGGGGGATCGTATTGGAGGCGGGTTTCTCGACATAGACGTCCTTGCCTGCCGCAATCGCATCGATCATGATGCGGCTGTGCGAGAAATCCGGCGTGGCGATGAGGACGGCGTCAATGTCTTTGCGGTCGAGAATGCGGCGGTGGTCGCCGACAGTATCCAGCTTGTAGGTCTGGCGCGCGGGCGTCATCCACTGGGTGAGGCGGGCCTGATTCACTTCGCAGGCTGCGAGGAATTTGCAATCGTCGTGGCGAACGAGCGAATCGAAAACCCGGCCGCCGCGATTGCCGGTGCCGATGATGGCCATCTGAATTTTATCGTTGGCCGCGAAGGCCTTTCTTGTGGCGGTTACGGCGACTGCCGCCGCCGAAGCCTGAAGAAGTGTGCGTCTGTTAACCATATGTCCTCTCGAACGTGGTGAGTTCCTGTCGGGTCTAGTATACAATCACGAAAGTTGCTTCGGGCAAAGACTTTATGAGAATTTTAGTTCTGGGTGGTGACGGTTATTGCGGCTGGGCCACGGCGCTCTACCTTTCGAAAAAAGGGCATGACGTGTCGATGGTGGATAACTACATCCGCCGCGCGTGGGATCACGAACTGGGTGCCCAAACTCTGACGCCGATCCAGCCCATGACGAACCGTCTGAATGCGTGGACCGAACTGACCGGGCACACCATTAAGATGCACATCGGCGATATCACCGATCACGAATTTCTGGCTGAAACGATTCGCGAGGAGCGGCCTGAGGCTGTGGTGCATTTTGCCGAACAGCGCTCGGCTCCGTATTCGATGATTGACCGGAAGCACGCCGTGTTCACGCAGACGAACAACGTGGTGGGCACGCTGAATCTGCTGTTCGCACTCCAGGAATTCGCGCCGGATTGCCATTTGGTCAAGCTTGGCACCATGGGCGAGTACGGCACCCCGAATATCGACATTGAAGAAGGTTACATCACGATTGAACACAACGGCCGCAAGGATTTGCTGCCGTTTCCGAAGCAGCCGGGGTCGTTCTATCACCTTTCAAAGGTGCATGACAGCCACAATATTGCTTTCGCCTGCCGGATCTGGGGGCTGCGCGCTACCGATCTGCATCAGGGCGTGGTCTACGGGACGCTGACGGAAGAAACCGCGCTCAATGAAGCGCTGATCAACCGTTTCGATTACGACGAGGTTTTCGGGACGGTGCTGAACCGGTTCTGCGTGCAGGCGGCGGTGAAGCATCCGCTCACTGTGTACGGAAAAGGCGGCCAGACGCGTGGGTATATCGATATTCGCGACACGGTGCGGTGCATTGAGCTGGCGTGTGTGAATCCGGCGGCGCGCGGCGAATGCCGGGTGTTTAATCAGTTCACGGAGCAGTTCACGGTGCTGCAACTGGCGCACATGGTGCGGGATGTGGCGATGAAGGTGGGGCTGAAGGTGGAGATTGACCACCTGCCGGATCCGCGCGTGGAACTGGAAGAGCATTACTACAATGCGAAGCATTCGCGGCTGGCCGATTTGGGATTGCAGCCGCATCTGCTTTCGGATTCGCTGCTGGATTCGCTGCTGAATATTTCGGTGCAGTATAGCGGGCGGATCGATCAGTCGTTGTTTATGCCGCAGGTGAACTGGCGGAGCCATCGCAATGAGCGGCGGCAGGCGGGAGCGGTGACCACTGGGGTTTAGGCGTCTACGCTGCGTATTGGCACTGGCTTTCGTTGCTTTCGTTGGCCCCTCAAGTGCACAGACCGGAACGGTAAACCTTCTATTCGATCGACCTCTCGGCCAAGCAGCAGGTTAAGACTGCCCTCTCTCCTGTCGGCACGGTTGCCTTTACCGGATGGTTGTTTGACGGCGACAAGAGACTGGCCCACGCGACCCGCGGACGGTTTATGAGCTTCCAACTCCCGGCAGGACCTCACGACTTCACGGTACCTTACAAATCCAAAGGTCCGGGAAAGAAACTGTGCCAGCCGATGGACTGTCTGCATGTGGACGTCGAGACGGGGGGACATTACTGTGTCCGCCTCAGTGCCAAGGACACGAACATGATCGTTGTTCCGATCATGTTTCTCGACAGTAGGATCGAACGGGTATCGTGCCAGGAGGCCGTTCAGGAAGCAGGAGAATTCAAACGAATTGATCTAAATCGTGTAGAACCTGCATTACGCCCCGAGCTGGACGCCTCTCCTAAGTTCCCCCAAACGAATTGAAACGAAGTTGGCCCTGACTTGAGTCTGTGACAGAACTGACGCCCCGTCGCTCCCGTTTCAGACTGACAGACGTGTGACGCGCTATCTGTCGAAGTGCCCTGCCAATTCCGGGCGGATCGTGGCCAATTCGGACAAGAACATCGCGGCTTTCGGTTAAGAGCATATCTACGAGGGGCGCCTGATACGGCCCGAACTCACAACTGCTTCGGCCCCAGCCCGCGCCGCGCCAGTTCCGCGCCGTAAACGCGAGCCACGCGTTCCATCCGATCGATCAGGCCACAGAAGACATCAACTCCCGATCCGACAACATCTCCAGATGGGTCCTCCAAAGCGTCTCAAATTCATCGTTGAAGATATCACCGTCGAGAATGTTGGTAGCCAGCATATTGAGCTTGCCCGGAACCAGGACTCGCCACCGACGTGTTGTGAACGCAGGGCCTTCGTCAGGTGGATCTTCGTAAGTATCCAGATGGCAGGGAATCCCGGCAGCCTCCAAAACGCGGCGGGCCTTTTCCGCTTCTGCGGCCACAGAAGGGCCATTTATGCTGCTCACGGAAAATATTTCGGCACCTTCGTCCACCCAATCTGGCATTCCCCCTTCGCTGGACGGGGCAGGGAACTCATCCTCCCTCCTGCCATGCTGCGGCGTGGCCACTTCCACCTCATCCATCGGCGCTTCCGATCGTCGCTGCCGGACTACGTCGTCGTAGCACCGCTGCGCCGCATCGACGAGATCGGTCCGAACGATTTCCGCAAGTCCCTCGTTCGACAGCGACGCATAATAACGCCGTAGGTATTCAGGATCGACTTCCATGGGCACTGCCTCCGTCGCGCTCCAGGCGAGACTGATAGTTTACCGCCAGGCGAAGCGCGGAATTGCACTTGATCGTCGATGGACAACTTCGAGTGTGGGCGTCCCGCAAAGGTCTCCCTTTCCATCAGCGCTCTGGTACCGACGATCTGAAAGGTTTTCCCCGCTCCTCGCGCTAAGTGAACGGCATTGTGGTTTAGAGTAGGCGGGCGTACCTGCAGGATACAGGCGCAACCCGTCCGGGTCGGCGATAACCGGAACGGTTATTTCTCCAGATCCCGAAATAGCGCGGGTTCGTCGCCGAGTTTCGGGTTTGTGGCTTCAAACAGAAGCGTGGAGGGTTGCCTCCGTCCCGAATAGTAGAGAGACGCCACGACCCGCGAATCCTGACGAAGCAGATCGGGGGCGGCAACACCATCCGCTTTGGCGCGTTTCAGAGTCTGAACGTCATCGTTTTCGGGAAGAACGATGGCAAAAATAATCTTCTTCACATTTTCAAATTACCGCAGACGAGGTGGAGGTAGGTATGTAGCAGGCCGTCGTTGTTGAGTATGGCCCCGCTAGGCTGCGGTTTGCAGTGGTCGGGCCCGGTTGATTCGCTCGCGTTCGCGCGGCGAATGCATGGCGTCCCAGAGATCGCTGCGGCGTTGGACGTTCAGCCAGAAATCGGGGCTATTGCCGAACACCCGGGCAAGGATGAGGGCCGTCGGCGCGGTGACACTGCGGTGCCCGTTGCAAAGTTCGTTCACATGCTTGCGCTGTACGCCCATGGCTTCTGCCAGCGCGCCCTGCGTCAGGCCCAGAGGCTCCATAAATTCTTCCAGGAGTATTTCGCCGATGCTCGCCGGCTTTCGCTTTGTGGTTAACATGTTCGCCTCATCAGTAGGTATGATCGTCCAGATAAATGTTCGTCGCTTCGCCGCGGCCGCCATCCCACTGAAAGATGAGCCGCCACTGTTTATTCACGCGTATGGAATGCCAGTCTTCCAGGGAGCCGCGTAACTTTTCAAAATGACTACTCGGCGGTACGCGCAGATCCAGATCGGTTGTTGCGTCGTCCAGCATTTGGATCTTTCGGAACAGGCGGGTCTCCAGTTCGGACGGGATCTTCTTTGACCGAATGTCGCCGACGAAGAAGTCTCGCAACCAGTCGTCCCGAAAACTCACAATCATCTTGGGTTCGTCCCGCGTGTAACACTGTACCACTCTATGGTACATCCGGGGCGCGTCTAGTGGCGGCAATTTTTCCGCTTGCATTGGTGATATCAAAATGATATTGTTTTATTGTTGAAGGAGAAAACAATGTCTGTTGAGAAAGAACTGCGCGGCGTTTCGGGCTGGACTATGGTCGGCGCACTGCTGGCCTACGGGGTCTTCATCTTGTGGGAACTCTTCCATCTCGCACGGGAGTCCAACCCTGTACCTGTCCTGGCGTGTGTGGCGCTGCTGGCGCTTGGGGCCTCGTGCCTCGCTGGCTTCGCGGTCGTGAATCCGAACGAGGCGCGGCTCGTCACGCAATTTGGCGTCTACAAAGGTACGTTGCGCCAGCCTGGATTCTGGTGGGTGAGTCCGCTCACCACGCGACGGCGACTATCGCTGCGCATTCGCAATTTCGAGAGCGGCAAGTTGAAGGTGAATGACCGGGATGCGAATCCGATCGAGATCGCCGCTGTGGTGGTGTGGCGCCTGGTGGATACCTTTGAAGCGGCGTTCAATGTGGACGACTACGAGAATTTCATGCACGTGCAGACGGAAGCAGCCTTGCGTAACCTCGCGACCAGTTATCCTTACGACGCCCACGAAGATCAGGGCGTGTCGCTGCGCCTTTCGGCTGGCGAAGTGGCGGAACGACTTCGCAGCGAAATTCAGGAGCGCCTGGCGAAGGCCGGAATTGAAGTCATTGAAGCCCGTATCAGCCACCTGGCTTACGCGCCGGAGATCGCGGGCGTCATGCTGCGGAGGCAGCAGGCGACGGCGGTGATTGCCGCGCGGCAAAAGATTGTGGAAGGTGCCGTGGGCATGGTGGAGATGGCGCTGGCGGAACTGGGGCGCAAGGGCGTGGTGTCGCTCGATGAAGAGCGGAAGGCCGCCATGGTGAGCAATCTGATGGTGGTGCTTTGCAGCGATCGCGCGGTGGAGCCGGTGGTGAACGCAGGCTCACTCTACCAATAGACAATGGCGCAGAAGAAAGCATTTCCGCTACGGCTGGATCCGGCCACCTATGACGCGTTGCAGCGTTGGGCGGATGCGGATCTGCGCAGTCTGAATGGGCAGATTGAGTTTCTGCTGCGGCACGCGTTACGGCAGGCGAAGCGGTTGCCGGATCCGGACGCGGATGTTGTTCGTGAAACAGGAACGGAGGAGGCTGTATGACCATTCCCACGGAACTGAAGCGAAGCACGCCACGCTCCGTATCGTTGACCACCACGGGGAAAGTCAAAGTCGCTTATCGCTGCCTGCTCTTCGTCCTGCTGGTGGCGCAGGTCACGTACATCATGGCGCAGCCCCACGCAGGCGCGGGTTCCTCAACGTCATGGCTGGGCAGCGGCGGTTCATCGCTTTCGCCTCTCTGGCTGGGCCCGCGTCTTGGCCTGGGTCTCGTGATCTTTGGATGTATTGGTTTTTGGCAGTATCGCCGGCAGATGCATTTGCTCGCAAACGGGCGGGCTGTGATCGCGCGGGTGACGGATGACTCCGGTCTTTGGTTCGGGAAGTGGCGAAGGCCCTCATGGATGCCGACTCCGGTACGACGTCGCGGTCGCCAGACTCACGTCCGCTGCGAGTTTCCGTTGCCGGGCGGTGGGGTCTGCAGGACCCATGTGTTTTCCTCCACCAGCAGGCCAGGGCCGAACGATGAAATCGTGGTGGTCTACGATCCGGACGAACCGCAGAAAGCGATGGGATACCCGCCAATATTGCTGAAGGTGGACCAATTCTGACGCTGGCGAACGGGATAAAATCGTAGTAGAGCAAAGGGCGTGGATCCGGATACCAGAGAAGCGATCAGGAAACGTGTTGTGACCGCTGCGGAAGCTGTGCTGGCGCATCAACATTATGTCAGCGCGGTCGACGTTCTCATGGGCATTGGATTCCTGCAATTCGTGCATTTTCAGTCCTGGAAAAAGGGGCGGGTCGGGTTTCTGGAAGAAACCATCCAGGCAGGCCAGGCGAAAATCCGTCTTTCTACGGCATTGTTTCGGGAGTGGGCTGTGGCGAAGGGGCTGACGCCCAGCGAAACACGCTATGTCCGCCTTGCGCCGGGCGGACCCGTCGAGCTGAGATTCAGCGAGAGCGGAAATCCTGACGTGGAGCGGAACTACCGGACGCATTATTTATCGCCCGAAATTCCAGCGAAGGAAAGAGAGAAGCTCGAGGAGAAGTTAAGCGCTCCGGAGAAGCCCGTGGTCTTCCAGGTCTTGCGCGATTCCGAGTGTTCGGAATGCGGTACGGCCATCGACAAGGGCGATTTCCTGATGATGGAGGCAGAACGGCCCCTCTGTCTGCCTTGCGCAGGGTTTGGAGACGAGTTCGAATATCTTCCCGCGGGCGACGTCGCCTTAACGAGAAGGGCGACGAAATACAGCGGTCGCAGTGTTGTTGTTGTCCGGTTCAGCAGGTCCCGCGGGCGCTATGAGCGGCGGGGGATCTTTCTTGAGACGACCGCGATTGAACGTGCCGAGCAGGAATGCACTCTGGACGCGGACGCGCGTGCCCGGGATCGCGCCGTGGCTGCGGTTCGACGCCAGGATCAGGACCGCGAACTTGTAGCCCAAATGACACAGCAAATCGAGAGACTCTTTCCCGGCTGCTCGCGCGCGGAGGCGAGTGACATCGCGGCCCACACAGCTGTTCGGGGTAGCGATCGCGTGGGCAGGAGTGCGGCAGGCCGCGAATTACAGGATGGCGCGCTGACCGCGGCGGTGCTAGCAGCGATTCGACACCGCCATACGAACTATGACGCGCTGCTGCTGGCGGGGGTGGATCGCCATGCGGCTCGGGAGCGGGTGGCAGAACAAGTCAACGCCGTACTGACGGCCTGGCGACACCCCGGCTAGTTGCGGCGCAGGATGTCGCGCAATTCACCCATGGCGGTAGCACACTGTTCGCGTGTGACGTCGCGATGCGTGACTGCACGCATCAGGCGGTCGCTGAAAGCGCTGATGACCACGCCGCGCTCGCGCAGACTGGCGGCGATATCGCGCGGTGCGCGACCGGTGGCGGAAACATCGAACACCACGATATTCGTTTCCACCGGGAAAGGCGTCACACCTTCCATTTGCGCGAGTTCCGTAGCGATGAAGCGGGCGTTCTCGTGATCGCGGGGGAGTTCCGCGGGGCCCTGTTCCAGCGCGATCAGGCCAGCTGCGGCCAGCACACCTGCCTGTCTCATGCCGCCGCCGAGGCGTTTGCGAAGGAGTCGGGCGCGGTCCATGTGTTTCCGCGACCCCGCGATGATAGAACCCATCGGTGCGCCTAAACCCTTCGACAGGCAGAAGGTGATGGTGTCCACCTTCTCTGCAATTCGTTTCACTGTGTTGCCGGAGGCCGCCGCTGCGTTAAAGACACGCGCGCCATCCATGTGGACAGGCACGCCGCGTTCGTGCGCTCCATCGCAGATCTCGTCAATAACAGCCTGCGGATAGACGCGTCCGCCGCCCAGGTTGTGCGTGTTCTCGATCGCGATAGCTCCGGTGGGTGCGGCGTTGAACGACACAGGTTTGATGAGGCCGCGAATCTGCTCCCACTTCAGGATTCCGTCCGTGGTTTCGACGGTGCGGACCTGGACACCGGAGAACCACGCCGTCATAGCGAGTTCCCAATCCACGATGTGGACGCGCGAATCGGCAATCACTTCCTGGCCGTGTTCAGTGAGGAGCTTGATGCCGATGGTGTTGCCCATGGTGCCGCTGGGGACGAACAGGGCAGCCTCTTTGTCAACGATTTCAGCGGCGCGGGCTTCGAGGCGGTTCACCGTTGGATCTTCGCCGTAAACGTCGTCCCCCACCTCTGCGTCAAACATTGCCTGACGCATGGCCAGAGTAGGTTTGGTGACGGTATCGCTGCGTAGATCGATCATGCGGGTAGAAACTCCTGGAAGATTTCGTTGGAAACCATGATGCCGCGGCTGGTGAGACGAAGTCGCCCATCGGCGCGTTCCATCATGCCCGTGGACAGGTGGCGTTCGAGGGCCGGGCCGTAGCGCAGCCAGTCCGAAGCATCGGGGTTCACGCCTTCGGTAAGGCGGAGGCCGACAAAGAACTTTTCTTCGATTGGGTCCGGGCAGGAGGATTCTGCGCGGAAGGATTCGCCGGCTTCCGACTTAGCGACATAATCGACTGCTGTTTCCACATTCTGCCAGCGAGTGGTGCCGTCAAACGAATGGGCGTCGGAGCCAAAGCCCAGATATGGTTCGCGATGCCAGTACTTGAGATTATGCAGGGATTCCGCGCCGGGTCTTGCGAAGTTGGAGATCTCATAGCGATGGATGCCGTGGCGTTCGAATTGTTCCACGGCGGTTTCGTAGAAGGTCGCGATCTGGTCGTCGCCGGGGACGTCGAACGCGCCGTAGCGCTTGCCGCCGAGCAGGATTTCAGAACCGAGGCGGGAATCGTCATCCACTTCGAGCATGTAAACAGAGGCGTGGGGAACATTGTGTGCGGCAAGGGCATCGAGAGAGGACTGCCACGATTCAGCGGTCTGACCGGGCAGGCCCGCGATGAGATCGAGATTGATCTTATGGATGCCTTCGGCGCGAAGCAGGGCGACATCGCGTTCCACAGTGGCTGCGTCGTGTTTGCGGCCGGTGCGCGCGAGTTCGGCGCGGACGAAGGACTGCACGCCCAGGCTGACGCGATCAATGCCGAGGCGCAGCCACGCCCGCACGCGCTCTGGGGTGAGAGAGCCAGGCGCGGCTTCGAGCGTTGCTTCACGCCAGGTGTTGGGAAGGCTAGCTGCCAGTTGATCGATGGCGGGCGGTTCCATGCCACTCGGAGTGCCGCCGCCGAGGTAAAGGGTATCGCCATAATCGCTGAGGTTCGCCTTCGCGATTTCAAGCTTCAGGGCCGCCAGGTATCGCTCTTCCAGTCCCTTTGGCTGGACGCCGGACGCGAAGTTGCAATACGTGCACTTCTGCGCGCAAAACGGCCACGAAATGTAGATGCCAGCCATGTTCGCATTATCGCGTGGAGGCCGGGTCGGATATTTTTCGAATCGGCAAATCCGGATTCGGAGACGCCGCGTATTTCGGGTGGAGGTCATTTCCATGACAGAGAACATAGCGTTGATCCGGAAGATGTACGATGCATTCGGCCGCGGCGACATCGCTTACATATTGCAGAACCTGACCGATGACGTTGAGTGGACCAGCATCGGACCCGCATCGATTCCGTATGCGGGTACCTTCAGGGGGCCGGCGGAGGTCACGAAATTCTTTCAGGCTCTGGCGACCACCCAGAGTGGTCAGCGGCTCACGATGCCGGAATTCGTGGCATCGGGCGACAAGGTTGTCGCGATTGGCCGATACGCCTGCACGGTGACCGCGACAGGGAAGTACAGCGACGCGCCGGTGGTGCATGTGTTCACGATTCGAGACGGTAAGGTGGCTGCATTCCTGGATTTTGTCGATACGGCAGCAGTCGTGGAAGCGTACAGCGCGGCTGCGGCGTAGCGATTCTGACGGGGACGTGGAGCGGCTATTATGGCAGGTGAGGTCAACATGTGATCCTGCACGCCATTCCGGTTCTGCATATGACAAGCGCCGTCGCCGCCGAAGAATTCTATTGCGGGCTGCTTGGCTTTCAACTGGAGTTTGAGGCAGGCGCGGGTGGGACACAGCGGGATCCCTGTTATCTGGGAGTGTCACGAGACGGGGCGCTGCTGCATCTTTCCTCGCATGCGGGCGATGGCGTGGTGGGGAATGTGGCCTTGCTGATTTGCCGGAATGCGGGCGAAATTGATGCCCTGCATGATGAATTTGTCGCACGGGGCGTGCGGATTCACGTTGAACCGGTGGACCAGACCTGGGGGATGCGGGAAATGTACGTCCTGGATCCGGATGGAAATTCGGTGCGGTTTGCGGCACCGATCGAAACGGGCCAGGCTAAATGAAGCTCATCGCGGGTGTTTGCTTTTCTCTGGCGACATTGGCCTGCGGTACACACCAGAACCGAGTCGGTGTGGAGACCACCCGTGCGGTGAGTCCTGCGGGTCATTGGATAGCGGTTGCTTTCGACCGGCTTCTGCGAAGAGCCACGTCCGTGCGGTTCCGTCACGTCGGTTTTCGTGGGTGCCGTTTCCGAGAGCTTGCCTCTGACGGAAGGCAATGCGGTGACCCTGGCTTACGGTCAAGACGATCTCAAAGGGTCCCGAGCCACTATAGAGATTCGATTCGAGTGGAAGTCTGAGAATGATCTGGTGGTGTGGTATCCGGGGCCAGCTAGGATACTGACTCATGCAGAGAGCATAGGCCCGGTTCGCGTCGAATGTCGGCCCGTGGGGTTTCAATAACCGCTGGAAGTGAATGGGCCGATATCTTGCCCGGCCCATTCACTCATAAAGCGTTTCCTACTTCTTAATTCCGTAGCAGTACAACATGCCGTCCCAGGTTCCGATATAGACACGGCCGTTGGCAACCGACAATTCACCGAAGTGCAGCCATGACTTGATATCGTTACCGCTCGACCACAGTTCCTTGCCTGTCTGCGCATCGAGTGCGTAGAGCGTGGAATGTGTGGAAGCCGGGATGCGGCGCTGTGACGTGTCAGACAGACCGACGTCGGGATAAGCCTGCGCCGTCGCCTCGCCACTGGCGTAGGTGAAGACGACTCCGTTGGCAACCACCGGCGGCTCGCCCTGATCGAGATCGCGAGACATCCAGGCCGCGGCCAGTTCCGTTTTGCCCGCGTTCTCCACTACCTTGAACGCCATCACGCCGCCCTTGGTCACGGTGCCATTGGTCACGGGCACTTTGTACGCCGGATGATTCGGGCCCCAGAACGGGCTCAGCACCCAGCGGGTACCTTTGGCGTCCTGCCATGTAGCCAGCGAACCCCAGATACCGGCCGAGGCGAAGTTCACATCCTCATTGCAGAAGAGGGGCGTTTCGAAGACGGGCGTGCGATGGTTCTCGCCGCCGATCGCCTTGGTATCCATCATCCACAGCCTGCACTCTTTGCTGCCGCTCACCATCAGTTCGCGGTCCTTGTATTTGAAGATGACCGGAGTCACCTGCGCGTCGAGATCGCGCTTCACGAGCCAGGCGGCGTTGCGCGGTCCGAAGTAATCGAACAGCTTCAGTTCTTTCGTGTCGGGATCCTGTTTCAGGCCGACAATGCCGTTGCCGTAGACGCCATTTTCCGGATGCCACTGGCCATCGCCCGTGCCCGTGTACATCGCGCCGGTGGTCGGGCTGACTGCCGGACCGGTGCGGCCCCACATGCCGCCGCCCGCCGGACCCCAGCTGCCGACTTTGTTCGTCGCGAGGTCATACGCGTAAGCCACGTTGGGATTGCCGCCGCAGCCCTGAGAGGTGTGAGTATAAATCACGTTCTTCACGACGTTCAGCGCCCAGATCTTGCCGCCGGGAGGGACGAACTTGTTGGGCGGTGCGACATCTTCGCCATCGGCCAGATTCAGCTGATGGAGAATGCCGTCGCCGGAGACCGCGTAGATCGTGTACTTGCCGGGCGTGCTGGTGGCCTGAATGTAAGGGGTTGCGGTCTGACCGCCGGGGCAGAGAATGCTGCCGTTCTCGAGCGGGCTGTAATCGCCTGACGTGCTGGAGAAGTGCTTCGTCCAAAGCACCGTCCCCTTTTCCACGTCAATGGCGAACAGATTGTCGGTGATGCCGGCGACCAGCGCCATTTCCTTCGGGCCCGCCTTGGTGGTCACGCGGTTCGTGATCAGCGCGGTGAACAGATTGCTCATGACGCGCGGCTTGCTGTCGAGTTGAATCTTCCACAGCAGCTTCATGTTCTTTGCCGTGGCCGGGCTGATCAGCTTTTCGTCTTTTTGCCAGTGAGTACGCTGACTATCGCCGCCATCGGTCAGCCAGTCCGCGCTCCAGCCGAGTACGCCGCAAAGCGCAAATGCCGAAATGAGTATAATTTTTCGCATGTTCGAAACCTTTCGCAACCAACTACTTTTCGAGCGGGAAACCAAACGTGTAAATTGTGCTGTCGTGCGTGCTCACATACAGCTGGCTTGCGCTGCCGGAGACGCCGGAGCGCGTAAACGAAGTCATTGTGGTGCCGCTGTTCCAGAGATCCTTGCCGGTGGAACCATCCAGCGCGTAAAGTACAGCCGCATGCTGCGCATCGCCACCGGAGACCGCGAACACTACGCCGTTGACGATGGCGGGAGTTTGCGGTACGGTGAGGTCGCGTGAAGACCAGGCTGCCTGGAGTGACGGCTTGCCGCCCTGGTTGACGACTTTGAAAGCCACGATTGCGCCGTTCGTTACGGCACCATTGTTGCCTGCGTACCGTGTGGCGGAATTGAGGGCTCCGGAGACGGGGGCCAGAATCCAGCGGGTGCCATCGGCTTCAAAAGTGGAGATGTCGCCGGAGAGAATGTTGCCGAGAGAGGTCGATTGGGCGAGTGGCGTTTTGTGGTCCGCGCCGCCGAGCGAGGCCGCATCAAGCAGGTAGACGTGGCCGTCCTTGTTGCCGGCTGCCACCAGCTCTTTGCCCTGCCATGTGAAGACGACGGGCGAAGTGGTGAAGTCTGACTTCGAAGGCGTGAAGTAGTTCTTCATCGCGAGGCCCTTGCCATTGAGAGCGACGACGGAATCGGAGAAGGCTGCCGGAGAATAGTCGCCATCCGCCGTGGTGGCGAAGACCGTGCCATCGGGCGAAAATGCCGTACCCACAACGCTGCCACCGTTCGATTTCCAGACGCTGACTGTTTTATCGGGGCCGATCATGTCGATTGCATAAACGCCGTTCGCCACGCCGCCGCAGTTGTTCTTCGTGCCGACCACGATATCGCGTTCCGTGTAGATAATGCCGGAAGCGTTGGCGTTCGCGGGCAGAAACCGAATCGGTGCCATGGCGTCTGCGCCGTTGGACATGTACATGACATGCAGCATGCCGTCGCTCGAAACGGCAAACAGATCATTCGCGCCGAAGGCCGCAGGTCCTCTGCCACCGCCGCCGGAACCACCGCGTCCACCACGTCCGCCGCCGGCTGCCACGGCTGCGATTTGCACCGCGCCCTGATTCGGCTGGCCGACTGCGGCCACAGCGCCACGTCCGGCCGCAGCGGCGACAGGAGCGGCAGCGACGGCTGAGATCCCTAAAGTGGTGGGCCGGGTAACGCCCGCCGTCATGCCACCCGGACATGCCGCGGTTCCCGCGGGCGGATTCGGCACGTCGAAGTGTCGCGCCCATTCAATGCGGCCAAGGTCGCTATCGAGCGCGATCGCGTTGTTCGAAGATCCGCCGACAAAAGCATAGGAGCGGAAGCCGCGATAGCCGATGTAGCTCGCCACGGTCAACGCCTGCGAAAGGGATTGATCCTGCCGTGCGTCGTTGTTCGCCTTCACCTTCCACAGGTACTGGAAGCCAGGTTTTTGCAGGTTCGGGACGGAAATATTCGGATCGGTAGCGACGAACGAGGTTCGCTGCGCATCGTTACCTGCGGTGTTCCACGAAGCCCCGCCTCTGCCCTGCGCCGATGCCAGCCCCGCAAATCCAAGGGCGCACCCGGCCACAAGGGCGATTCGACGACTGAGTCTTGCCATACAGTAATCTCCTTTTCAAACCAAGAGACATTAAATCACAAATAGGCATTTGCGGGCGAGGTTATTTCGGGGGAAGGGGACGGCTAAGTGGTTGAGCCAATTTGGGTTGTAGATTCCGAACTACCCGGAGTCGGCTACGAGTCCTCGCCGCGCTGGATTCCCTCTAACCAGTCACGGAACTCGCCGCCCTGTCCGTCACATCCACTTCCCACACCCCATCGAAGTCCACAAAGTAAGCCAGCACCCGTACATCCGGTATCGCTTCCTTCAGAAAAGCCGCAGCCCGTCGCAATTCGTCTTCATGATGGCTCGCCTCGGTGCGAACATCCCCGTTGAAACCGCCGGCCAGCCCTCCATACGCCCCACAATCCGAATGCAGCATCAGCGCCACCCGCGTCGTCCCGTGCAGCCGGATCGACTTTCGAATCTGCTCCAGCACGAACTCTCTGTCCGCCTCATGCTCGGGCGACGCCAGCGACTTCGCGCCGCCGGCAATTTTGATCGGATCCGAATTGATAATCCCGATCCGCTTCAGATACCGGGTCAGCCCCAGTTGAAACCGATTGTCGAAACACCAGATCACGGCAGCATCGCACTGATACTTTTCGCGCGGCGCGTCAAAATGAAAAACTTTCGTCATATGAAAAGCCCCCGCGCTACTTGACAGCCGGATTCGTTTGCTGCTTCCCAATCAAAGGGCAGAGCGTCATCCACTGCAATAACCATACATATAAAATACGTACGCCGCAACAGTGCCTTTGTGGATGCGCGTCAATCCGCCTCACTCTTGCCCTGGCTAGATATTCCCGGTACGCGTGGTGTTGTACTCTCTTCATTTCCACGACGCAGACCACCCGCCCAAGGCAGCAGACTGAGCTCGACATCACTTTATTTTGTCGAGTACCGCTTCCATCATAATTTCGGCCCGCTCTGGGGAGTGAGACACGGGCGGACGGATTTAGGGGAAGGAGCACGGAAGAGCGCTGGAAACTGCGTAAAAACAGAGCCTTATGTCTATGTCCATTATTTTGGTGCTATTCTGAACTCGTGCTGGTCTCCCCGCGAATCACCACAAATCCCGAAGTGATGGGCGGCAAGCCCTGCATTCGCGGCATGCGTGTAACCGTTGGCATGATCGTGGAAGCGCTTGCGGCGGGCCGGACCGTCAACGGTCTCCTCAGTGACTTCCCGTACCTCGAAGAGCAGGATGTCCGCGAGGCACTGGCGTATGCAGCGAGTCTGGCGCAAGGTCGCGAATTCCCTCTGGCGAGTTGATGCGGCTTCTGGTTGACATGAATCTGACACCGCGTTGGATTCAGCATTTATCGGCCGGCGGACACCAGGCCATCCACTGGTCTGCAACCGGGGATCCTGCCGCGCCGGACCATCTCATTTGTGCCTACGCCCGCGAGCACGGTTACGTCATCATCACAAACGATCTTGATTTTCCACAGATTCTTGCTCACACCAGGCAAACGGGACCGAGTGTCGTCCTCCTGAGAGGTCAACCTCTGGTACCCGAGGTCCGGGCTCCTGCACTATTACAGGCGCTTTTGGACTGCTCAGCCGAATTGACGCAGGGTGCCATAGTCAGTCTCGATTGGTCTGGCCCACCTCGCGCTAAAGTGTTACCCCTCCACTAACCGCAACCACCGGATCTTCTTTGCGTCCTTTGGTGATGCCAGTAAACTGGCGAGTCTTGTGGAATGAAAGGAGTCCACCATGTGAATTACCCGTTCAACATGTAGCCGCGCGAGCGGGCACAGGAGCAATCCGGTGAGCCGAAGCCTCGCAAGGCGAACCTGCGAGCCGTAA
>CAIQWJ010000004.1 GCA_903875575.1 uncultured Acidobacteriia bacterium
GCGGCGTGTCTGTCGTCGCCCGAAAAACGGCCCACGAAGGGTTGGCTCTGTCGTAATGTACGCGGGACCGCTTCATATGCCTCTCCGGCACATAAAACTACTTCTGTCAAGCCCCATTAGCGGGAGTTCTGCAAGTGGGTCTCGTCGATTTTCAAACTATATTTCCCTTATTATCAATAGCCTGCGAAAAAACACCCCCGTTTCCCCCAGCCCACCTCTCTAACATCGGGTCATGAACACTTTTCTAGCGGTATTCAATGCCTTCCCGGCGATCCTCCAGGCCGTCCAGGTGGTTGAAGCCGCCATTCCAATGTCGAAATCGGGCCAGCAGAAGATGAATCTTGTGCTGGGTGCGGCGGGCACGGCCTGGGAAGTCGGCCAGATCGGTCAGCAGATCAACAAAACGAATTGGCTTGCCGCTGTGCAGGCCATGACGAACGTCGCGGTTGCCGGCCTCAACGCGTCGGGTGCATTCCAGTCCGGCCAGCACCCGGTGTCGGCTCCAACGCCCGCGCCGGTTGCCCCTGTATCATCGAATTAATGTCTGAAACCGCCGTCAATGTCGTCGAACTCGAAGCGCAGTATTTGCTCCAGAACTACTCCCGTCATCCACTCGTCATCACGCGTGGCGACGGACCCTATATGTGGGATAACGCGGGCAAACGCTATCTCGACTTCATTGCCGGCATCGGCGTTAACGCCCTGGGG
Source organism: uncultured Acidobacteriia bacterium (assembly GCA_903875575.1). Taxonomy (GTDB): domain Bacteria; phylum Acidobacteriota; class Terriglobia; order Bryobacterales; family Bryobacteraceae; genus BOG-234. Next base: position 709 of record CAIQWJ010000004.1, read on the forward strand.
CAGAATCATCCGCGCATCGTGGCGGCCATCAGCGATCAGGCCTCGCGCCTGATCCACACTTCTAATCTTTTCTACAACGAATATCAGGGACCGCTGGCGAAGCGTATTGCCGAAACCAGCGGTCTCGCGCGGACCTTCTTTACCAACAGCGGCACCGAGTCGATGGAAGGCGCGCTCAAAATGATCAAGTCGCACGGCCACGCCATCAGCCCGGAAAAGTACGAAATCGTCTCTCTCGAAAACTCCTTCCACGGGCGCAGCCTCGGCTCCCTCTCCATCACCGGCCAGCCCAAGTACCGCAAAGACTTCGAACCTCTCATCCCCGGCATCAAATTCGTGAAGCCGAACGACATCGCTTCTCTCGAAGCCGCCGTCAACGAGCGCACCGCCGGTATCTGCATGGAATGGATTCAGGGCGAGGGCGGCGTCAATCCACTCGACCCCGCTTTCACCCGCCGCGCCCGCGAACTGGCCGACCAGTACGACGCGCTGCTCTGCTTCGATGAAATTCAGTGTGGCGTCGGACGTACCGGCAAATATTACGGCTATCAGCTAGTGGACCCGCCCGTGATGCCCGACATCATGACGGCCGCTAAGCCCATCGCCTGCGGCGTCCCGCTCGGCATCATCGTGGCCAATGAACGTGCCGCGAAATCCATTCGCCCCGGCATGCACGGTTCCACCTTCGGCGGTAACGCGCTCGCCGCGCGCGTGGCCCTCGAATTCTTCGATATTCTCGAAGGCCTTCTGCCCCAGATCTCGCGTGTCGGCGGCTACTTCGTGGCGCAGTTGAACGACCTGGCCAAACGCTTCGACTTCATCAAAGAAGTGCGCGGCTACGGTCTCATGGTGGGCGTGGAACTGACGATTCCCGGCAAGGACATCACCCTCCGCGCCATTCAGGACGGCCTGCTGATGAACTGCACGCACGATACCGTGCTGCGCTTCCTGCCGCCCTATATCATCACGGAGCAGCATGTCGACGAAGCAATCGAGATCCTCACACGCTCGCTGGCCGCCGTGTAAATCCGGCAGCCCGATACACCGAGTCCGTCAAACGGAAACTACCGAATCCGGCAATCGAAAATCCGAATCCGGCAATCGAAAATCCGAATCCGGCAATCGATAGAGAGCCGCGACCGCAAGGGAGCGGTTCTGCTTCAGCCAGCTCTGCCCCCGGACCTGAGATACTCCAGCGCGCGCTGAATACCGAATTCAAACGCGTCGTCGGTGTCGATGACAAGCTTCGGCTCGTCGATCGGCTCCCACAAATCCCGGACGCGTTCATACAGTTCCGGCGTCCGATTCGCGGCCGGATGCGTCCCCTCCGCCATCGCGTAATCCAGGCGATCCAGCGCCGTTCGCTCGCAGCAAACACACTCCAAAATCGCCCACGTGGCCCCCGCAGTCCGGCAGAACTGGAATACCCGCTCCCGCTGATACCGCCGCGAAAACGTTCGGCCATCCATGATGACGTGCCGCCCTCCATCTTTCGCCAGCAGATACCCGGCAGTCTTCAGCATGATCTCCAGACAGAAATCGTCCTGTTCCCGCGAATACTCCACATACCCCGGCTCAAACAGCGTAGCCCGAATCCTATCCTTATCCAGCACCGCCGCCGGAAGCCTCTCCGCCAGCGCACGAGCCAGACTGCTCTTCCCCGTGCCCGGCAGGCCCGCCATCATCACGATCACGCTTCATCCTATCAACGTGCAAATCCGCTACACTGTCAACAAGATGAATCAGCCCGATCCGTTCGCAGAACTCAAGAACCGCCACCGCGAGATGTGGGCGTCATTTGCCCCCACCGCCATCTTCACCACGCCTGTCGCAGGTCATCTCGTGAAGTTCGCCGACATCGCCGCCGGCGAATCGGTGCTCGACGTTGGCACCGGCACCGGCGTAGTCGCCGTCACCGCAGCCCGCGCTGGCGCACAGGTGACCGCGCTCGACCTCACACCCGAACTCCTCGGCCACGCCCGCGAAAACGCGCGCATCGCGCAACAGGAATCCATCGTCTGGACCGAAGGCGACGCCGAAAACCTCCCCTACCCCGACGCCTCGTTTGACGTCGTAGTAAGCCAGTTCGGCCACATGTTCGCCCCCCGCCCCGATGTAGCCATCAGCGAGATGCGCCGCGTCCTCAAACCCGGCGGACGCATCGCCTTCGCCACATGGCCGCCGGAACATCTGGTCGGCAAAATTTTCGCGTTCACAGGACGCAACTCACCGCCGCCCCCGCCCGGTGTCGCACCGCCCCCGCAGTGGGGCAACCCCGGCCTCATCACCGAACGTCTATCCGCCGGTTTCGAAGCACCGTTCTTCGAACGAGGCGTCATGCGCGTCGCAGCCCTCAGCGTGTCGCACTTCCGTCACTTCATGGAGAAGTCCGTCGGCCCCATGCAAAAACTGGTAGAAAGTCTCGCCGCCGATCCGCAGAAACTAGCGACCCTCAGGGCTGAGTTCGAGGCCATGGCGACGCCATACTACTCCGACAACATCGTCCATCAGGACTACTTGCTGACGCGCGCACTCAGACGCTCATAGAACCGCAAACTGGTGCAGCCCAGGCCAGCGCCTGATGCCGCTCCAGCAGTGCGACCATCGCCGCCCGGACATTCTCCGGCCACGGCGCGCTCCTGCGCGTCTCCAGATCCACAAACGTATTGACGCACTCAAAGATAGCAGCCAGACGCCCCGAAGTTTGATTCCACAGAAACATCACATAATGGAATCTCTTCGCCCCCACCCCAACCATCCGGACAGAAACCGCCAGCCGATCCCCCGGCACCACTTCCCGCACAAAATGCGTGTGGTGCTCCATATCCATCGTCCCGGACCTGCGATTCACATGCCCCGCCTCATCCAGTCCAACAGAAGGATAGAACGCATCGCCCGCATCGTCGAACACCCCGACAAAATGCCGGATGTTCACATGCTCATTGCGGTCCGCCCACTCCGCCCGCGCCACCGTCTCGTAACAGGGCGGTCCCAACTCCTGAATCTGCTCAGCAGAAAAATGAGGTGGCTTCACCCGTGAGTCGTCCCTTCCATCTAATACCCCGCCGCCGTTCCCGATCTCCGCGGATCCCCCGCGCCCTGCAGCCACCCGCCATCAATCAGAATCATCTCCACCTCAGCCGTCACCGGCCCGCCCTCATACCGCGCATCGTGCCCACGCGCCTTAAGCGACTCAATCGTATCCGGCGAAATCCCCTTCTCCATCGTGATCCGGTCCGGCAGCCACTGATGATGAATCCGCGGCGCATCCACCGCATCCTGCGCATTCATCCCGAAATCCACCACATCGATGAAAGCCTGCAAAATAGCCGACGGTATGCGCGACCCGCCCGGTCCACCCATCACCGCAAACAGCTTATCGTCCTTCAGCACAATCGTCGGAGCCATCGACGACAAAGGCCGCTTCCCCGGCGCAATCGTGTTCTGCCTACCCTGCACCAGTCCGAACAGATTCGGCGCGCCCACCTTCGAAGTGAAATCGTCCATCTCGTTATTCAGCAGAATCCCCAGCCCCGGCACCGTGATGCCGTTGCCATAGCCGCCGTTGAGTGTAAACGTCACCGATACCGCGTTGCCCTGCTCATCCACCACGTCGAAATGCGTCGTCTCAGAACTCTCCGCACCAGCGGGCTTGCCCGGGCCCACAACAGTACTCGGCGTCGCGTGCGCCGGATCGATCGACGCCCTCCGGCTGGCGATATACGCCGGATCCAGCAACCCCGCAATCGGGTTCTTTACAAAATCCGGATCGCCAATATACTGATTGCGATCCGCATAAAACCGCCGCATCACCTCAGCCTCATAGTGCAGCGCGGAAGCCGACCCAAACCCTCCCTTCTCATACCCCGAACCTTCCAGCATCCCCAGCATCTGCAGAATTCCCATCCCGCCAGCGCTCGGAGGCGGTGCCGTAATAATCGTGTAGTTGCGATACTTCCCGGTGAGCGGTTTCCGCTCCACCGCTTTGTAATTCTTCAGATCGTCCAGCGTAATCAGCCCGCCGTTGGCCTCCATCGCAGCGGCGAAAATATGCGCCGTCTCGCCCAGATAAAACTCATCGGCACCCTTCGCCGCGATCCGCGCCATCGTCTTCGCCAGATCCGGAAACGTGACCATTTCGCCCGCCTCGAAGAACTTACCGTCGCGTTGATAAACCCGCTTCGATTCCGGGTTGTTGCCCAGACTCCGCGCCGTGCGCAGCATTTCCGCCATCGCATACGGGGCAGGGAAGCCCTTCTCCGCCATCGCGACCGCCGGTGCCAGATCTTCGGCCCATTTCAGCTTGCCGAACTTCTTGTGCGCCATCTCAAACCCGCGCACCGTCCCCGGCACGCCCGATGATTTCCAGCCCGAAGCGCTCTCGCGCGTGGCATTCCCGCTGGCATCCAGATACATGTCTTTCGACGCTTTGGCCGGTGCCTCTTCGCGGAAATCAATAAAGGTACTGGTCCCGTCCGCCATGCGAATGGTCATGAACCCGCCCCCGCCAATCGCCGCCGCAAACGGATACGCCGCATTTAGCGCGAATCCCACCGCAACCGCCGCATCCACCGCGTTGCCGCCCTTTTTCAGAATCTCGATTCCCACCTGCTCCGCAGGCTGCGAGGCGACCACCATCGCGTGCTTCGCATGCACGGGCTCACGCGCTTCCAGCGGAACCCCGCCGAAAAACGCTGTGGAACTATAGATGAAAAATGCGGAAAATGCGCGTCGGAATCCGTGCTGGTGCATAGCTATCTCCTGTGGTCGATCCTGACTGACGGAGTCCTGCTTTGCGCCCGGATAACCCGACCAGGCGCGCACGCAGTGATTCTAACACGCGGAACGCCTCAAGCCGGTCCCAACACCAGCACCTTGCCCGCATGCGAGTCCACCACATAGATACCGCCTTCCGCATCCACATAAGGCGCATCCACATGCCGCATCTGATCCACGCCGCCGTCCACCTGGCCGAACGCGCCCAGTCCCCCACATCCTCGGATGGGTAAACCGGAACGAGCCTTGGTTTACGCCATGCACCGTTCACTGATAGACTCGTCACGAAAAGTCACGGCGCAGTGCGCGGCTCGGGGGCCATCCATGTGGAATGACACGGAATTGCAGCATGATGTCGAGAATGAAGTCGCCTGGGATCTTCGCGGGGGCCTCAGACAGATTGGCGTCACAGTGAAGGGCGGAGCCGTCCATCTCACCGGACACGTTGAAAGCTACTGGGAAAAGTGCGCTGCCGGACACGCCGCATGGCGCGTCGCTCACGTCAGCCAGGTCGCCAATGAGATTCGCGTCATCCTGCCCTTCGACAAACAACGCGATGACGACGATATTGCCCTGGCAGCCATGACCATCCTCGAATGGAACGCCCTGGTGCCATCGACAGTTGAGGTTCAGGTTGCCGACTCGTGCGTCACCCTTTCAGGCACTGTCGGGCGCCATTGCCAGCAGGAAGAGGCCGCCCGCGCTCTGTGTACCCTGCGCGGCATCACCGACATCCGCAATAACATCGTCGTGCAGCGCTCCGTGGTGCCCGGCGATCTCAAAGTGAACATCGAAGCAGCCTTCCGGCGCAACGCTCTCGTCGACACCAGCCATATCAAGGCCCACGTGGCCGATGGCACGGTGAGCCTGCGCGGTACCGCCCGTTCCCGTGCTGAGTACGACCAGGCCATGTACGCCGCCTGGTCGGCTCCCGGCGTCGTCAAAGTCGACGATCACATCACCATCGGCTTTGGCAGAAGCGAGTAGCCCCCGGTTCAGCCTGCACCGATGCCTCCCGCTGAACCATCGCCTCCATCCAGTCTCCTCATTCAAACCGGCAACGGTGCCTGCCCTGCCGGACACCCTACCCGACTGATCCTGCTTTACGGATGACAGCGGCCGCTCGCAGGTGTGAAACCGAGTCACTGGACTGTTTTTCGAAATCTGAGTGTTCGCCCGGAGAGCACGGCGAAACCCCGCGTCAGTTCGTCACCATGCGAACGAAGGGTCGCGGCGACCATGCCCGGCTTCATCCCTGATTCAACCCCGTCCAGACGGACCAGCAATACTCCTGAGTGCGGGAGTTGCTGCCGAAAAATCAGATCGCCAAATTCTTACCGGCCGTCAACAGGATGCGGTCGGAATCGACTCTTTGTTCCAGCACCGCCCATCATCAATTCCGGGCACTGCCTCGGCGATGAACACGACATCGTGCTCGTCGGCGCGCAGTCGGTCGACAATCTCTTTTTCGATGTTCTCGTCCGCGACGATTCTCACGCCCGTACTTGTTCCATCGGGTAGACAACGTCGGCGCTCAATACGCTCGCGGCAAAGCCAATGGCGGCGCGGACGCCATCTTCAGTCAGACTCGGATGCGAATTCAGGATCTGCTCCGCCGTTTGTCCGGCAGTTGGTTTCTCCAGAATCAGTTCCACCGTGATTCGCGTTCCCTGTGGTCCGCAACAAGCCGATCCGCCGCGAAACTGCGCACCCAGCGACTTGTAAGCTCGGGCGTGCCCCTCTTCAGCAACTTCTTCTCCTCCCGCGCCGCGGTGCTCGCCGAAAACCTCTTCCTGAGAAAACAACTGGCCCTGTTCAAAGAGCGGGATCTCCGCCCCCGCCGCACCACCCCGTTCTTCCGCCTCGTCATGGTCGCCCTGTCCCGCCTCTTCCCCTGGCGCGACGCCCTGATAATCGTGAAACCCGAAACTTTCCTCAAATGGCACCGCACCGCCTTCCGCGCCTTCTGGACCCGCAAATGCCAACGAACCGGTCGACCACCCCTGCCAAAGAACCTCCGCACCCTGATCCGACAAATGGCCGCCGATAACCCGACTTGGGGCGAAGGCCGCATCGCCGACGAACTGGATCTGAAACTCGGCCTTCGCATTTCCCCGCGAACCGTTGGCAAGTATCTGAAGAGCCACCGCCCACGCCGGGGCGTTACCAGCCAGCGCTGGACCACCTTCGTACGCAATCACGCGCGCGGCATGGTAGCCTGCGACTTCTTTATCACTGTCACAGCATCTTTCAGACTTCTGTATGTTTTCGTCGCCATGGAAATCGGCTCCCGCCGCATCCTGCACACCAACGTCACAGCCCACCCCACGGCGGAATGGAGTATTCAGCAATTTCGCGAATTCCTCGCGTTTGACCACCCGTACCGCTTCTTAATCCACGACCGCGATTCCATCTTCTCGCCTGAAGTTGATCAATCACAGGCCATACGGCATTGCGGCGTGCGCGTACTAAAGAGTCCGGTCCGATCGCCAACGGCGAACGCATATTGTGAACGGCTGATCGGGACCATTCGCCGGGAGTGCCTGGACTATTTCATCCCGTTGAACGAAAGGCATCTGCGAAAGACGGTAGCTGAATTCGCGACTCACTACAATCAAGGTCGCCCACATTCGGCCTTGGGGCCTGGTATTCCGGAACCACCCGGCATGATGATTCCAGCCAGATCCTCGCCGCATTTGTTGCCTGACGGATACCGGGTAACCTCGAAACCAGTCCTCGGTGGTTTACACCATAAATATGGGCTGGAAAAGGAGGCTGCATAGCGGCGGATCGAGTTTTTGCGGAGCACAATTGCGTCCCGTTCGGGAAGAACAACGTGCCGCTCACCGTATTCTGCGTGACGCCGTCCACTACATCCGGCTCGCTCGAATCCAGCGTGAACGTAAGCCCCGAACCATCGTAACCCCGTTGTAAACCGTGTCGGTCAGATATGCCTGCGTTCCGTCCGCCTCGACATTGTATGTCAGTAATTGCATCCAATGCAGCGAGTGCAGTCACTCGCGCCGTCCACTGTTCTCCGCGCTCCAGTTCTGAATGCGCAGGCCAATGCCAAGCTCTCCCAGTTGGCACAGCAGCGTCGGACTAATACTTAATTCAAAAACCTTCCCGCTGGTCTGTCTGATATTGTGGTTAAGGATCATCTCAATACTTCCGCCGCCGCTAATGAACTCGTTGACGAAGGTACGCTTTGCCTCCATCGTGCTCGCAAGTCTACCCAGCTCTCGATCAAAAACCGCGTTCCCAGATCCCGCTGCTGCGCGGCCGAACCACTGCGTTGAGCGCTTGGTTATCCCAGCGTAAACGTGGCCGGCCTTCCAGCAGAATCTCGGCGTAAGCTGCAATACCTCACTGATCAGTTCGGGTTCGCTTCCGGGGTGTGATAGTGAAAGGTCGATACTGAATTCATCCGTGCCATCAATATCATTAGCCTGATAAGTCGTCATAACAGTCCAAGTATTTCCTTCACGTAAACCAATAACTCCCGATAACCCAACTTTCTGCCGGCGTCTACACTTGCCTCGCCGATGAGTTCGTGGATAAGCCCCTGCTCGCTCACCGGTAACTTTAGCGCCTTCCTGATCGCATCGGCGGTCTCGTTCTCCTGCCTCAGCGCGTCGGTGCCTTTGAACGATCCAAGGCTTCCGGGCTTTCGACTGATCCTGGAACCGGCTTGTAACGCTGTCAGGCGGTTGGTCGCATTCGTTGTCACATCGACTGCTATTCCGGCCAATGGGAATGCGACACTCCCAGCGAACTTAAGGATTGTTCCGAGGCCGGTTACTGCGGGTCCAGCATCGTTGGCAATCTGTGCTGCCCCGGATCGGTTGGCCGCGCCACAGACGCCCGGGTTGTCGCAAATCCAGTACACGGAACCAACGCTGTAGCCCGAACTATCAGTTATCCAGCCGAAGCCACCACCAGCCTCTAATTGCTGAATGGACGGGTAGGTCAATCCGCCCTGCATGTACCAAGGCTGTCCCTGGGCGTTCTGATACTCGTCATCCGAAATTCCAAATGGCGTGCAAGTGGGCGCGCAGATTGATACGCTCTGTCCGGTGGGGTCGGTGGCCGCCAGCGGATTATTGCGACCGTAACCATAGAGATTCCAACTCTGCGGGTTGGCAGGGTCTTGATCGAGCAGCGGCTGATCGGTGCTCATGAAGCGTCCCTGCGTGCTGGTGAAATACCGCGCTTGAAAAAAGTCTAGTCCCGTCTCCGCATCCCGCTCCTGCCCGGTGAACTTTGCCGACAGGTAATCCGTCCCGCCCCAAACTCCCGTAGTACGCCCTGCCGTCCCGCCCGGAATCTCCACACCAAACGGGAGAAAATCATGCCGCCCATTCGCAATTACGGACCCGCTTCCATCCGTCACCATTCGGGTTGAACCCAGATGATCCCAGCTCAGATAACACGTCGAACAACTCGGTGTGCCCAAGCTGAACGTGTACTCCGCAGCAAGGTTTCCGAGAGCGTCGTGCACGTAAGTCGTCGGCCCAAAGCCGCCAACCACCGTCTTCGAAACCCGCTGTCCCAGCCCGTCATATGCGTAATTGACGGTATTCCCGGTCACAGAATCATAATCGATGGATTGCCGATTCTCGCCGTCATAGCTCAGCGTCGAAGATCCCAGAACCGTCTGATTGCCAGCCGAATCATAGCCGATGCCGCCGGTCACCGTGAAACGGTTCGTGGAAGTGTTATAGCTGCCCGAAGAAGGCAGCGCCGGCAATCCCGTCAATCCAGTCGAAGTTCCCGACATGTTTCCGTACTGATCATATCCAAACGTTTGCGACCACAATCCAGACTCCGCCATACTGGCGATCCTGTTGGCAGCGTCATAGCCAAGCGTCTGGGTAAACCCAACAACCGAACTCGAAGGCGTCTGCCGCGTCTGAATCCCAATCTGCGTCGGATTCCCGTTATTCTTCGTTGTTGTCCCGGAAGTA
>CAIQWJ010000005.1 GCA_903875575.1 uncultured Acidobacteriia bacterium
CTGAATCACACGAATGTATGCCTGAGGAATCAGCAACTTCCGTGTTTTCCGCCGTGGGAGTGTGTTCTATTGAGGGTGGTCGTCTCGCTCAAAGAGTTCCGGCCGCCAGCTCCTTGCCTCGAAAATGTTCTTCGGAGCGTGCGCCCTTACCCTGGGACGATTGGCATGTTTGGGTTTCGATGGTCATCTCCGCCGAGGAGCTCCGACCCATGGTTCTTTCTCAACTGAATATCCTGTGCGCTGGTTGACGAATCCGAACTCCCAGAGTGCGCCACGCCGGCCTTGCTCGTGCCGGGCCATTTTCATCCTCAAGAGTGGCCGCCTCGGGCCGTAGAGGTTGACAACTGAATAACCCTGCCGTGCGGCCACAAGCACCGCACACAGCCTGCGCACCTCCCGCGCGCGTTTCGCATAATCTCCACCTGGTCCGTCGCATTCACCAGCCGCCGCAAGGCTTGCGTGCGGGCGTCAAAGTGGGCGAACTGCGTCCACCATCTCCTCGCTGCTGCGTTCCGCGAAGTGATAAATATCGGCGTAGAGCGCCATGTTGGTGAAGACGTCGGCCCGGTCCTGAAAATCCACCACGTCGAACTGCGGGTGCAGTCGCCTGAACGCGAAGTCTACGGGTAGCTGGCCACGCCGCCAAAAATCCCGTAATTGCTGTTGATGCGGAGCGAGTCGATTCCGCTCACCACGTTCTTCGCTTCAACCCTCATGGATGGCGGAAACTTCCGGGGCCAATCGGCATTTGCCGTCTCGTCGGCATCTCGCCGGGATCGGGCGGTGGTGGCGGGGTTGCCTTTGCGTGAGAAGATGGCAGGGTAGATGGAAACCACGCGCGAACGCATGACTACAGAGGAAATCAGCCGGGGAATCAGGGAACTGGGGTCGTGGTTCTATCCTTTCGACTTTGGCGGCGGTGTACGCACCACGGCGATTGTTCCGCCTGCCGTGACGGAGATTTTCGATACGAGACTCCGCATGGTGGATCGCGCACTGACTGCGCATTTTGGCCCGCGAATCAGTGGCCTCGAATGCCTGGACATCGGGTGCCATGAGGGGTTCTACTCGCTGGCCATGGCACGGCACGGCATGAACGTGACCGGCGTGGATGCGCGTCCGGAGAATCTGGAGCGGGCCCGTTTTGTCGCCCGCGCGATGGACATCGATAATGTCGGGTACCGCCTGGGTCGTGTAGAAGCTCTGGCTTCGGATCTGGGCCGAACCTTCCCGTTGACGCTGTTCCTTGGCGTTCTCTATCACGTGGAAGATCCCATGATGTGTCTGCGGCAGGTCTCCGCGGTGACCGGTGAGATGTGCATTGTGGAAACGCAGGTGGTCGACGAAGTGGAGGGGACGGCCGAGTGGGGTGCGCGCGACTGGCAGCGGCCCTATCAGGGGATTCTCGCGCTGATCGATGAAACCGGAGAGTTCGACGCCGGCGTCCGCGAAACCGGCATGACGCCGATGGCGACGTGCCCTTCGCCCAAAGCACTGCGCTTTATGTTGCGGCAGGCAGGCTTCCGGCGTGTGGAACAGGTGCCGGCCCACGAAGGCGCCTACGAGCAGCACGCGCGTGGCAAGAGAGTCGTCTACGCTGCCTGGAAGTAACAGGGGATTCATTTGGAAGCCGCGGTGAACGCCGTCGAAGTCCGGAACATCTCGAAGTATTACGCGCTGTCGGGCTCGCAGTGGACTCGTGTGCGACGCATGTTCTCATCCTCGACAGCGGGCGCGGGCCGCGAGTTGTGCGCCCTCCGCGACGTGAATTTCTCGGTGGCTCCGGGCGAGGCCCTGGGTATCGTGGGTGCCAATGGTTCCGGGAAAAGCACCCTGCTGCAGATTGTGGCGGGAATCCTCCGGCCCTCCACCGGTGCGGTGACGCTGAATGGGCGATGTTCCACGCTGCTGGAACTCGGTTCCGGGTTCGCGCCGGAGTTCAGCGGGAGGCAGAACGTGTTCCTGAACGCGACGATTCTGGGTTTGTCGCAGGAAGAGATTGCGGAGAAGTTCGATGCGATCCATCGCTTTTCCGGCATCGGCGATTTTATCGACCAGCCGATTCGCACTTACTCGTCCGGTATGGTGTTGCGCCTGGCCTTCGCGGTGGCCGCGCACTCCGAGCCCCGCATTCTGATCGTCGACGAGGCGCTTGCCGTGGGGGATGTCGCTTTCCGGCAGCGGTGCATGCGGCGCATTCATGAATTGCGGGCAGCGGGCGTGACGATTCTCTTTGTGTCGCACGATGCAGGCGACGTGAAGGCTTTATGTGAACGATGTCTCTGGCTGGAGCGCGGCACAGTGCGGGGACTTGGCGAGGCAGACGAGGTGGTTGCGAAATACCTGGCCACGACGCTGAATCCTTCCGCGCACGGAGCCGGGACTGCAACTGCCGGGACGGTGGAGGCCAAGGTTGACAGCGCCGCACATCAACCTGTGGGTGCCCTGCCAAAAGCTGTGGGCGCCCTGCCAAAAGGTACCCATCGGTTCGGCGATGGCGCGGCGGAGATCACGGCCGTCGGTTTTCCCGGGACGGCGGGCAGTGTGGACTTTCTGCTGCGAACGAGTCTTCGGGCGAAGAGGTCTTTAGTTTCCCCGATCATCGGGTTTCTGGTGAGGAACAAAAAGGGCGAGACGATCTTCGGGGCTAATTCAGCAGCTGAGAATCATCCCCTTCCCGCTATGTTGCCGGGTGAGGAACACGCGGTCGATTTCCGGCTGACGATGCCGCGACTGGCGGCGGGCGTGTACACCGTATCCGTCGCGATTGCGGTTGGCACGAGCATTGATTTCCGGATCTGCGATTACATTGAAGACGCCGTGGGCTTCACTGTCGAACCAGAGGCGAGGCCGGTGGATGGATACATGGAACTGCGCTGCAGCGCTGTTACCGTGCATCGGCACTGACACGTTTCATTTCCTTCGCTAACGCTGCGGATTCTCTTTCGTCACATGGGCGAACGTTTCGACCGCCGGAAAGTCTGTAACCAATCTCCGGCCGTCGAGTTCGCCTCATTATGCGATTTACCGTCCTGCTTCTTTTTGCGTCCCTGATGCTTTGCGCACAGTCACAATCCGGAGGCCTGTCCGGAACTGTGACCGATTCTTCGGGCGCTGTAATACCTGCGGCGCGAGTTGTGCTCAGCAGTGGCGGCCAGCCGCAACGGGAGGTGCGGGCGCAGGCGGACGGGAGCTATTCGTTCACGGGGCTGGCGGCGAACGAATACAAGGTGACAGTCTCGTATCCGGGATTTGCAGCTTTTGAACGCACGCTGGCGGTTGGGGCCGGAACGGTGACACCGCTTCCTGTCCAACTGGTGCCGATCAGCGGGAAACAGGAGGTGAATGTCTCGGCTGAAGCGGCCGCTGTCACTGTGGATTCGGAACATACGGCGTCGGCAATCGTGATGAAGGCGCAGGACCTGGACGCATTGCCGGACGATCCAGACGATCTCAGCGACATGCTGACGGTGCTGGCGGGACCGTCACAGGCGCCGGGTGGCGGGGCGTTGCTGGTGGATGGATTCAGCGGTGGGCAGTTGCCGCCGAAGAACACGATCAAAGAAATCCGTCTCAATCAGAACCCGTTTTCCACTGAATATGAGTACCTCGGTTTCGGCCGTATCGAGATCATCACGAAGCCGGGCACGGACACGTTGCGCGGCAACTTTCAACTGACCGACAGCGACTCGCTTTTCAATTCCCGCAATCCGTTTGCTGCGAACAAAGCTTCGTATGTGAACCGGAATCTCAATGAAACGCTGAGCGATTCCTTTCGGCACAAGGGTTCGTGGTCGCTCAATGCCACTCAGAACAGAATCAACAGCAATGCCATCATTCACGCGCTGACTCTGGATACAGCGACCCTGGCGACGGTGCCTGTGGACGAATCGGTCACCACGCCGCAGCGCAACCTGGCGGGTACCGCCCGGGTGGATTACCAGTTCTCGCAGAATCACAGCTTAACGGCGCGCTATTCCTACAGCCGGTTCGACCGGGAGAACAGCGGGATCGGTGCCTATTCACTGGTTTCGCGCGCCTACAGCGGGGAGGGTTTTGGGCACGAATTGCAGTTGACCGAGACCGCGGTAGTGAATCCGCATATGGCATCGGAAACGCGCTTCGGATATAACCGCAATGGCAATCAACAGTACGGCGACAATTCCGCCCCCGCTATCAACGTGGACGGAGCGTTTAGCGGAGGCAGTAATCCGGTGGGTGCGGCGTCCGTTGGTCGCGATCACTTTATGGTGCAGAACGTCAGTACCTGGATTCACGGCACTCATACTGTGCGCTTCGGCGGCGACTGGTATTACGACCGCGTCACCGACGTGGCACCTGCCAATTTTGGCGGCACGTTTACTTTTCTGGGTGTTGGAAATGCGCCGGCACTGGATGCGAACAATCAACCACTGCCGGGCACGAGTATTTCCATTACATCGCTGGAGCAATACCGGCGGACGCTGCTGTTCGAAAAGCTGGGCTATCCGTATGCCACGATTCAGGCTCTGGGCGGTGGCGCTTCGCAATTCTCGATTGCCGGCGGCAACCCGGCGGCACGCGCGAATGAATCGCAGTTCGAGGAGTTCGCGCAGGAAGACTGGCGCATCCGGCCGAATTTCCAGCTCAGTATCGGCGTGCGCAGCGAGGTGCAAACGCATCTGCGGAACCCTCTGCCAGTGGTGCCGCGGATCGGGCTGGCATGGTCGCCAGGCTCGACCGCCGCGAAGCCGGGCAAGACGGTGTTTCGCGTTGGTGCCGGGTTATTCTACGACCGCTTCGGAACCGGCCCTGCGTTGACATCCGCGCACTACAACGGCATTACAGAGCAGCAGTATCTCGTCACGAATCCGGGTTTCTTTCAGACGATTCCCTCGCTGGCAACACTGGCCGCGCAACGGCAGGCACCGGTAACGTGGAGGATGAGCCCCGACATGCGGCCTTCGATCGATAAGATCCAATCCGCCACCATGGAGCGGCAACTGCCACGCAAGACGACGCTGACGGCCACGTTCCTGCATATTGATGGCAGCTTTCCGTTCATTGCGAATATCAATACGCCTTTGCCCGGCACTTACGATCCGGCGAATCCGGCAAGCGGCGTACGACCCTATGGCAACGCGGCCGGAAACATTCTGGAGTATCAATCCGGTGGACGTTATAACCAGAAGCTGACGATGATCAAGTGGGATGGCAGGATCACACAGAAGATTTCGCTGGTGGCGAACTACACGCTGCAGTTTTCGAATCACGATGGAAACTGGCTGGCGACGCCGTCAAATCCATACAACCGTAAACAGGACTACGGGCGCGCAGCTTACGACCGGCGACACCAGTTCAATCTCACGGGGACGGTGCAGGCTCCGTGGAAACTGCAGTTCAATCCGATGCTGGTAATGGCGACGGGCGCACCGTATGATCTGACCATCGGGCATGATTTGAATGGTGATTCCTTCGGGAGCGACCGGCCGGCGTTTGCGACGGACCTCACACGACCGAGCGTGGTGTTCACGCGCTTCGGTGCGTTCGATACGAATCCGATGCCGGGTCAGACGATTGTTCCGCACAACTATCTGATGAGTGCCGGAATGTGGAATCTGAATGCGCGACTGGGGCGCACGTTCGGGATAGGGAGGGCGTTGGCTCCGGGCAGCAGCGGTGACAAACGGGTGAAACTGAATGTCAATCTGGATGTGAACAACGTGTTCAATCATCTGAGCCCGGGCGGGTATGTGGGGAATCTGTCATCGCCATTGTTCGGGCAGCCCACGGGTGTGACTTTGTTCCGCGAGGCGTCCAATTTGCGGCGGATGCAGCTCGGGATGTCCGTTAGTTTTTAGGACGCGGGGTTACCGTGAGTTTGTGTGCGGCGTCGTTCCACTCAGCCCAGGCCACGGCCCGGCTGGCGAGCGCCTGTTTCGCTTCGGGTAAGTCCCTGTAGTACGCGAACAGATGGAGCGTGCGGTGGGCGAGATTCCATGCGGCGGAGGCACCCCAGTTGTGGAATCCGGATGGAAGTCCGTCATAGATAAGAGTGGTGATGTCGGAATTCTTTGCGGCCCAGTGGTTGATGGAATCGACAAAGGCAAATGCGTTGTCGTCGGCCGCCAGAGCCGCGCGTTCCTCGGCGCGCAGGTGGCGCAGATTCATTGGCATCCACAAAGCGAGGACGAGCCATGCCCAGGCTGGCTTCGTACGTGTGGCAAAGGCCGCCAGTGCGATCGCGATGCACGCCAGGGGCAGGTAAGTGTAGGCCTCATACAGACGCCCGGGAAGGAAAAGCAGCGTGAAAAAGAAACACGCCGTGGCTGCGAGCCCGAACAAGACGCGGCGGTCGCCAATGAACAGAAGCAGGATCAGGAGCAGGCCGCTTCCACGGAACAAAAATATGCGCCGCGCGTAGAAAGGGACTGTCGCGGCGAGGGCTTGCCAGTTGAAGCGAAAGGTGTATTCGTTGTCCTTGTTGGGATTGAGCAGGATTCCCTGGATGCCGAAAGAGAGCGACACCAGCAGGAATGGGATGAGTCGCAGATAGCGGCGGTCGCCGAACCAGTGCTCCCAGGCGAGCAGCGCCAGGGGCAGCATGACAGCGAGTTCCTTCGATTTGTAGGCACACCAGAAGGCGACGAAGCTCAGCACCCAGCGGCGATGCGACCACAGCAGGAGACTGGTGAGGCTGAAGCAGGTACAGAGCAGGTCAAAGACATACATCGGTTTCCGGTAAGCGTCGAAGGCGGAAGCGCTCAGCAGGAAGAAGGCTACTGCGGCCAAGGCATGCCAGTCTCCGACGCGAAGCCTGCGCAACAGCAGAAAAAGCAGCAGGCCGTTGATCAGGTGGATAGCGAAGACGGGCGTCATGTACGGCGGGAAGTCTTCGTTAAACTCCGCGCCCATCAGCGCGAAGTAGAGGTGTCCGACGGGACGGAAGTTGGAAACGTCGAAGAACGGTTTGGCGAAGGCCGCGCCGAATTCGGCGGGGGTGACGCGGGGTGCCCAACTGATGTTGTCGAGTTCGTCATCCTGAAAGTAACCGTCGTAGGCGCGATAGTTCAGGGCGATGAAAACGAGCGCGATGGCCAGGGCTGCGGCCAGGAGCGGCAGTCGCGCGCGGAGCGGACTTTGCTCTTCTTTACTGGACACGGGACTGGACACGGGTTCGATGTAACGATTCTACGAGAGCACTCGCTATCATCAAAAGGCAAAGAGTAAAAATGCCTGATTCGAACAAGAAAGCCGTTTGTCTGCTCAGCGGAGGCCTCGATTCCGCGACCTGTCTGGCGCTGGCGCGACGCGACGGTTACGATTCCTATGCGCTGTCGTTCGACTACGGGCAACGGCATCTGACCGAACTCGATGCCGCGCGACGCGTAGCGGAGGCGCTGGGGGCCAAAGCGCATCGTGTGGCGAAGATCGATCTGCGGGTGTTTGGGCATTCTGCGCTGACGGCCGATATCGACGTACCGAAGGGGCGCGACGAGGCGACTATGGGCGAGGGGATCCCGATTACCTATGTTCCCGCGCGGAATACGATTTTTCTTTCTTTCGCGCTGGCGTGGGCCGAGGTGCTGGAGGCGAGCGATATCTTTATCGGCGTGAACGCGCTGGATTACTCGGGGTATCCCGACTGCCGCCCGGAGTTCATTGATGCCTTTGAGAAGATGAGCAATCTGGCGACGAAGACCGGGGTGGAGGGGATTACGCGGATCACAATTCACACGCCACTGATCCAGCTTTCCAAGGCCGGGATTGTGAAGCTTGGTGCGGAGCTTGGCGTGCCGTTCGGGCTGACGCACAGTTGCTATGATCCCGACGCTTCCGGCCGTCCCTGTGGCGAATGCGATTCGTGTCTGCTGCGGGCGAAGGGCTTCCGTGAGGCCGGATTAACGGACGACGCTCTGCAGGTTGCCTGATGCGCATCTCCGAGATTTTCTATTCGGTGCAGGGCGAAGGCGTGCTGGCGGGCGTGCCTTCGGTCTTTGTGCGCACGAGTGGCTGCAATTTGCGGTGTTCGTGGTGCGACACGCCGTATACGTCCTGGAAGCCCGAGGGCGAAGAGATGACAATCGACGCCGTAGTGGCGCGTGTGGCGGAGTATCCGACGGCGCGGCACGTGGTGGTGACCGGCGGGGAACCGATGATCGCGAACGGCGTGGTGGAGCTTTCGGAAAAGCTGAGGGCATGCGGTCTGCATATCACGTTTGAGACGGCGGGCACGGTGTTTGCGCCGGTGGCGTGCGATCTGATGAGCATCAGTCCGAAGCTGGCGAATTCGACGCCGGAGGGTGTCTACCAGGAACGGCACGAACAGCTGCGGTTGCAGCCGGATGTGCTGCGACGGTTGACGCGCGAGTGCGACTATCAACTGAAGTTCGTGGTGGCGCGTGAAGAGGATCTGGCGGAGTTGCAGGCGATTGTGAAGATGCTGGATGCGCCGGCGGAGAAGGTGATCCTGATGCCGGAAGGGGTTTCGGGGGAGATCCAGAGCGAGCGCGGGGTGTGGATTGCGGAGTTATGTAAGGCGCATGGATACCGGTTCGGGCCGCGGCTGCATGTGTATTTGTACGGGAACCGCCGGGGCGTTTAGCCCCGGCGGCGCAGAGCAGCGCGACCAGCATGAAAGGCGGCCACGTTCGTGATTGACCCTGGCCCCGGTCACGCGGGACCGGCATTTCGACAAGCTTCCGCAGTTGCGCCGCGCGATGTAAGGCGAGTGAAGCGTCGGCGCTCAGGCCGAGTGCCACTCTCAGAAGGGTTCACGCCACCGTTTGAGACAATGATGGAACATGTGCGGCATCGCGGGATTCACGGGTAACAGCGGAGGTTCCGGTTTTGGCCCGAAAGACGGGCTGATTGAGCGCATGACGGCCACCATCACGCATCGTGGCCCAGACCAGCAGGGCGTTTACCGGTCAGAGGGGATTGCGCTGGGGGCGGTCCGCCTTCAGGTGATCGATCTCGATGGCGGCGAACAGCCGGTCCGATCCGGCATTGAAGATGCAGCCGGTGGTTCCGACGCTGAACACAGCGTAATCGTCTACAACGGCGAAATCTACAATTTTCGGGAACTGCGCGCAGAACTGGAATCGCTTGGTCACACGTTCCGTTCCGATTGCGATACCGAAGTGGCACTGCGGGCCTTCCTGCAATGGGATACAGGTTGTTTCGCCCGGTTGCGCGGAATGTTCGCGATGGCGATCTGGTCGGAACGCGACAGACGGCTGGTGCTGGCGCGCGACCGGCTGGGAATTAAGCCGCTCTACATCCGCCGGATCGGGCAGGATCTGGTCTTTGGTTCGGAGATCAAGGTATTGCTGGAACACCCGGGAGTGACACGGCGTCTCGACAGGACGGGTCTGAGCGATTTCCTGTCTCTGCTCTACGTGCCCAGTCCGCGGACGCTGATTGAGGGGATTGAGAAATTGCCCTCCGCTCACTATCTGGAGTGGCAGGATGGTGTGACGAAAATCACGCCATACTGGACGCTGAAATTCGCCCCCGACGAATCGATCCGCGAAGAGGATGCAAAGGCCGAATTGGACCGTTTGCTCCGGGCTGCCGTGCGGGAGCAACTGGTGAGCGACGTACCACTGGGGGTTTGGTCAAGCGGCGGCATCGATTCCTCCACGTTGCTGCATTACGCAGCGGAGCTGGGTGCAGGGCCGATCCAGACTTTCTCCATGGTGTTCGAATCGAAATCCTGCGACGAGAGTCCGTACTTCCGCGAGATTTCGAAGATCTACGGGACCGGGCATCACGAATTCGAACTAAACCGGGATTCGGCCATCGTTTCCGCGATTGAAGACTTCGCGTTTTATTCCGATGAGCCCGGTGGGGACGCGGGCGCTCTGCCGGTCTGGTTCCTATCCAAAATGAGCCGTCAGGATGTTACGGTGGCGCTTTCGGGCGAGGGTGGCGACGAGCTTTTTGGCGGCTACATGACGTACCGGGCAGACGCACTGGCCCGTTATCTGCGCGTCGTGCCGGCCGTGTTCCGCGAGGCGGCCCTGCGGGCTGCTCATGCTCTGTTGCCCGCTTCGGACGCGAAGATCGGCTTTGAGTATAAGCTCAAGCGGGGAATTGAAGGTTCACTGCTCCATCCGGATGAAGCCCACCTCTTCTGGAACGGGGCTTTTTCGCGCGCGCAGAAAGAGGAAATCTGGCCCACGGTGCCGCCGCACGAATTGCGGCGGCTGACCGCGGGCTTGCCTTCCGCACGGGAGATCGGTTTCCTCAACCGCTATTTATTGCTCGACCAGCACTACTATCTGCAGGACAACCTGCTGTGTAAAGTGGATCGCATGAGCATGGCTCATTCGCTGGAGGTGCGCCCGCCACTGCTTGACCACAGGATCGTGGAGTTTGCGGCGAGGCTGCCGGAGGGGCTGAAGATCAACGGTTCGCGACAGAAAGTCATTCTGAAAAGCCTGATGCGGGA
The DNA here is from genome assembly GCA_903875575.1 of uncultured Acidobacteriia bacterium. Classification (GTDB taxonomy): domain Bacteria; phylum Acidobacteriota; class Terriglobia; order Bryobacterales; family Bryobacteraceae; genus BOG-234. The sequence continues at coordinate 10,436 of CAIQWJ010000005.1, forward strand.
CAAGCTGCCCGCGTCGATCCTCGCGCGGAAGAAGGCCGGGCTGGACATTCCGGCGCATGAGTGGTTCCGTGGGCCATTGTTGCCGCTGTTCGAAGATACGGTCAACGAGAATGCGGTAAGGGGCACCGGGTTGTTCGACTATGCGGCCATCCGAAAGATGGTGGACGACCACACCAGCCGCCGCATCAATGCCGGATATCAGTTGTGGGCGCTGCTTACGCTGTTTCTCTGGCTGAAAAGGTGGCGCATCGCGACAGTATGAGCGCCGCCGCTCAGGGCTGTTAACGCCCATCAGGAAACGTGGTTTTCTGATGGCTTGGCGAAGGATTTACGATCAGGGTCATCCGATCCCGCCGCCGCGATCAGGGTGCCGTTCGGTACAATTTCACTTTCGACCCTCCCCCGAACGATAGTGACTACCTTGTGACGGAGGAATCGCCCCGGGCTTTGGAGTACCGCTCCTTTTGCGCGCGGCTCGGAATGATGTGGCGGTCGCGAATCGGAAAGCAGGAAGGCGGGCGGGACGCATGGGCCGTTACATCATCACCGGAGGACTTCTGCTCGCGTGGCTGGCGGCCGCGCAGACCAGCACGCTGAATGTCTCTCATGACCTTACGACCCTGAAGATCACGACGCAGAACATGACGCCGAATGTGGCGGCACTGGATTCGCAGCCTCTTTTCACGGCGGCCGCAGCGTATGCACGTACCAACGGCATCAGCACTATTACGGCCGATCCGGGTTCGTACTACTTTCTGACCTCTCCGTCTGGTCGGGACGCCTATCTGAATCTGGCGAATCTCAGCAATCTCACAATTGACCTCGCGGGTTCCGATCTCTATTTCCAGTCGGGCAGCTGGACCGGCATCTGGTGCACCAACTGCCAGAACGTGCGATTCCTCAATTTCACGATGGACGCGCTGCAACTGCCTTACACGCAGATCAAAGTCACATCCGCTGACGCGGCGAGCGGGCGAATCAGCTACAGCCCTTTCGGCAACTGGGAACCGGCGACAAACTTCAACGTCATCCGCAACCCATCGGGCACGGCACTGGAGCCGCTTTATGCTTTTGTCTTTCGCAACGGGACGCCGCTTCGAACGACAAGCCGGATGAGCGTGCAGCGACCGATCGGTGCGACGTCGCTTACGGTGGCAAGCGACGGGTCGCCATGGTCCAATCCTGCGCAGCTGGCGAGCGTTCAGGCCGGCGACGTCATCGTTCTCTCCGCGCGCGCCGGCACTCCCACACTGAACATCAGTGGCGGCGGCAACAATACCGTCCGAAACGTGTCGGTTTACTATGGAGGCGGCGTTGGCGTTATGTTGCAGGCGTGCCCCGGCGCGGTGGTGGATCAGGTGCTGGTGATTCCGCGGCCCGGGACCGACCGGCTGATGAGTTCGAATGCCGACGGTATCGGCGCGATTCAACTGGGACAGAACCTGACGATTCGCCGCTCGCGGGTGAGACGGACGGGAGACGATGGCATGTCGCCCAACTCTCAGCAGTTGGCCATTGTGACGGGTCAGCCGGCGACGCGCACCGTGCAGGTGAATCGTTCGGGGTATTCGGACTTTGCCAACGGCACGGCGGTGCAGTTCATCGATAATGCTACCGGATTCACGGCGGTGACGGCGAAAATCGTGTCACAGGATCCGCCCTATAGTACGGCCACGCCTGCATTCGGCAGCGCGGTAACGCTGGTGTTCGACCAGGATATTCCGGTGCTGGCGAAGAGCGATGCGATGGTTTACGCGGACGCGGCATTTCGCGGGGCGGGTCTGCTGATGGAGAACAATCTGGTGCAGGATGTGGTATTCGCGAGGGGCATGAGTCTGTGGGGGCTGCAGGGCGGAACGATCAGCGGCAACATGATCCGCAATGTTCCGATGAGCGCCATCAACGTACTGGAAAAGACGTCGACCGAAAACTGGATGACCGGCCCTGTGGCGAATGTCACGCTGCGGGCCAACGCGATTGAACAATACTCGGGAGCTTATGGCACAGCCCTGAACCATGGGCTGGCGGGCATCGATATCTATGCGACCGACCTGAACAGTGCGTTCGTGGCGGGCAGTCCGTTTCAGAACCTGACGATCAGTAACAACTTCATCGGTGCTGGAGCGTATTCAGGCATGCTGGTGGGGAATACGAATGGTGCCGTGCTGGCGGACAATACGCTGATGAACGTTGCGACGAATCCGGCCGCCAACAATCCCTCCGCGGCGTTTGCCCGGCTGGTGAGTCAGCCTGTTGCGATCAATAACAGCGTCGGCATCTCGCAGACGGGCAACACGGTGGATAACGTTGCGGCCCAGGCATTTATTACCTCCGCGATCAGCTATTCGAATGAAGCGGTCGCGCCGGATTCGTGGGCCGCGGTATTTGGTTCGAAGCTGGCGGCCCGAACGGATGTGGCGTCGACGAGTCCGTTCCCGACAACCTTAGACCAGGTAACGGTGGCGATCAAAGACAGCCTGGGAGTCGTGCGACTGGCTCCGATCTGGTTTGTTTCGCCGGGGCAAATCAACTTTCTGGTTCCATCGGACTGCGCGGCGGGGGCGGCAGTGGTGACGGTGAGTTCGGGGGGCGTCGTGGCGGGGCGGGGCGCCATCCTGATCGACACGCTGGCCCCGGCGCTTTTTTCTGCGGATGGCAGCGGGGGCGGACCAGGGCTGGGGCAGGCTGTGGTGACGAAACCGGACGGGACGCAGAAGTATTCGGAACTGAGTCAACCGATTGACACGGGTTCGGGCGGGGATGTCGCAACGCTGGTGCTGTATGCGACGGGGGTCCGGGGTTTCACGTCGCTCAGCGGAGTGGTGGCATACATCGGCGGAGTGCGGGCACCGGCGCAATATGCGGGGGTGGTGGGGACGTATTTCGGTCTGGATCAGATCAATGTAAATGTTCCGGCGCAATTGCGCGGCGCGGGTGCGGTCACGCTGCAGTTGTCGGTGAACGGGCTGATGAGCAACTCGCTGCAGCTTGTGATTCACTAAACGCCCGGCCGTCCCACCGCTGCCAGAGGGTCCGGGTTCGGGAAACGTGGCTTCCTCGCAGCGGATGATTTCGCATACCGGGCGATTCAACTGGTTCCGCCTGAAGACAGATTAGGCTGCTTCGGTCACGGCTCTGATGTATGCAGCGGCGTTCGGTGCGGTCAGAGCAGGCGTTCGAGTTCCGTCGCCAGGTAGTCGATCACGTTCCAGCAGGTGCTGGTTGAGAGATGGACGCCGCCGTGCAGGACATAGCGGCTGAGCAGGGCAGGCCGATGCCATTTCAAATCCGTTTTGCGGAGCGATGCATCAACACTCGGAGTTCGTGGCAGGGGGCTGAAGGTGTAAGCTAAGCTCGATGTGGAAATGCCTGATGCTGCTGGCTGTGCTGGCTGGTGCGGGGTTCTCGCAGGATATCAGCCGTGACTTGCCTTACGTCTCCGTCGATATCCGCAGGGCACCTGTCGCGCCGAAGACCGCGGGTGGGTACCTGCTGCAATACGAGCTTTTCGTGACCAACTGGTACGACAAAGACATCACCATTCGGGCCGTCGACATCCTCGCCGGTGATGTCCTTGTGCAAAGACTCGAGGCTATTGAGGGCCTGTTCCCGGTCGGCAGTGGGCAAACCGCGAACATCGGCCCCAGACAGACGACCACGCTGGTATTGTCGGGGGTCGCGAACAATCTCCCAACAAAACTCGACCACCGCATCCACTTTCGTATTGTCGGCGATTCGCAGGACACGGTTGTCCTCTATCCGGGAACGCCAGTCCATAAAGACGCTGTGCGGCTTCAACCGCCACTCAGGGGTGACTCGTGGGTCGTGATGGCGGGGCCTGGCGGCAACAACCACCACACCGCAGGCGTTCTGCAATTTGACGGGCGCAACCTCGTCCCGCAGCGCTTTGCCATCGACTTCATGAGGTCCTGGGACGATGGCCAACTGGTCCATGGGGACCGCGCGAATGTCCACAACTATCGAGCTTACGGTGCCGAAGTTTTCGCCGTCGCCGACGCCCGGGTCATTTTCGTACGCGACGACATTCCCGATAACCCCGGGCAAGCGAAGGCCAACGCACTTCCGGATACGCTCGCCAATCTCGGCGGAAATCGAGTGGTTCTCGATCTGGGCGACGGCAGGTTCGCCAGCTATATGCACGTTCAGCCAGGGTCGATACGGGTGAAAGCGGGGGACAGCGTCCGAGTGGGCGACGTGCTGGCGCTCGTGGGAAACTCAGGCGCGCCCGCCCCGCATCTGCATTTTCAGGTAAATGACGGGCCGGGGCCGATGATCTCCGAAGGGCTCCCTTACGTGTTTGACTCGTTCGTACGGGACGGGAAGAAGGTTGCCGAGCAGATTCCACTGGATGGCTGGGTGGTCGGCTTCGAGAGCGCAGTTCCCCAACGTTAGTCGCATCCATACCGGGTATCAGTTGTGTGCGCTGCTGATAGTTTTTCTCTGCCTGAAGAGATGGCGCATCGTGACGGCCTGAGCGCCGCAGCCTGGGCGCCGCAGATCAGAGCAGACGTTCCAGTTCCGTCGCCAGGTAATCGAGAGTCAGGATGCCAGTGCGGTAAGTGCGCGCGTCGAAGAAATGCCATTCCGCCCCGGTATCGTGTGGGCAATAGAAGATCTGCTGCTCATCCACCGTATCGTGTTCCAGTAAATCCTGATTGAAAGAGCGGACGCCACCCCGCAGAACATAGCGACGCCGGAAGTCCTCCATGGAAAAAGACTCTTCGGTGGCCGCGAATTCGATCTGCAGCAATCGGCCGCGCAGGCTGATCTGAAACAGATTCGGAATTCCGTCGTTAAAGCTCTTCTGGGTCCACTCGGGAGGATCGAGTATGAGGGCTGGCTGCGTCAGTCTGCCGTTGAGCTCATCCACAAACTCCCGGCACAACCGGTAGAGCGACTCCGCGCCCTGAAGCCTGAGGCCGTCGACAAGCGCGTTCTCGTCGATCTTCCGCTGATCGCGGGCGGCAACGGCCTCAATCGCCTGCGCCAGTCGGCCCAGTCGATCCTTCGGGTGGCGTTTCCATTTCACGTCCGATCCAAACAATGCGTGCCCTCACTATGTCAAGAATACTTCTGCCCTGGAGCGGTATCGGCTGCCAGTGCCGGAGTTCGGAGCCGACGCCGTCCGGCTCGCTGCTGGATTCAATGACTTTTCCGGCGCGTCTCACGTATCTTACACGCAGCCCGCCGGTTTCCGCCACCACCCAGCAGGTGACAGGGCTGAGCCCGAGCCGAAGGGCGGGGTCCCGATCCAGCAGCACCAGATCTCCTCGCCTGCACGCGGACGGCAAAGCCAGATCCGGCGAGAGGTAGCCGCACAACGGGTCCACCAGGTTTTCCGCCAGATTGGCGGGGAATGGCATAAGACCCTGAAATACGTCGAAAGATGCCGCTGTTCCGGGGCCTATCCGGTTCCGCAGGAGCGGCACGGGGATAATCCGGGATGCCCCGGCGGCTTTGGCGGACCAGAGGATCTGGGGGATGGAAGTATCCAGCGCCTGCATCAGGCGATCCGCGGAATCCGGCGAAAGCACGCGTATCCCCTTCAGAACATTGTGCATGTGGGGCTGGGAAATACCTGCTTTACGGGCAAGACTCCGCTCGCTGATCTCGCCGGAGTGTACACGGTGACGAGCCAGTTCGATGAGCCTCTGGCAGAGCTCCGCTATGAACAGTTGAGAAACCGCCGCCTCCCGCCCCGGTATATTTCCCGCAGAAATAGGTCAGTACATTACGGTACACCAGAGGCATCAGGCGATACCCTCATAAGTACTGGAAGTACTGGATAACGAAGGTGAACCGCGTTCATAACCATAAATTGCCGAAATAATTTTTGCCTTTTTTCAATAAATGAGAGACATTATAAAAAGAATTCGGCGGCGCCTTTGGCGTGGGCCGGAAGGAGCGTACTTGACTTTTGACTGGAGCAGTTCCGAAGCCGTAGGTTTGGCGAGAGAGCGTTGCACGCATTGCCTGGGAAATGGATTGCGTCGCCGCGGGAAGGTACCGGAAACGGCACCCTGCAGTTGTGTTTTGCGAAAGATCTTCCGGAGTTGTTATGCGAAGTTCCGGTCCTGTGCAACGAAGGAGAAGCACATGGGCAAGGTTCGTCTGGAGGCGGTAAAAGGCTCGAATTCGAGCTTCTGCTGGGGCATGAAAGACGAAGAGTATATGGCGGACTTTTGCCTGGTCAGCCGGCGGGCGCTGGACCCGGCGGAGTACCAGTTGTTCCGTTATCATTTTCTGCTGGGGGCGGACTGGAAGCTGTGCTGCCGGCGCCTGAAGATGGACCGGGGCAGTTTCTTCCATCATGTCTACCGGATCGAGCAGAAGCTCGGAAAGGTCTACCGGGAGTTGCGTCCGTTTGCGTTATTTCCGCTGGACGAGTATTTCGGTGGAACGGTGCGCAAGGCACTGCCTCCGGAGTATTCAGCGTTGAGACTTGACGAAGTGGAAGGCGCTTTTGAAACCGGCTCCGACTCCACCCTGGATGAGTGGACCAGTCGCGATGTGGCGGCGGGGAATGTGGTGGAAATGCCTTTGCGAAGAATCGGGAAACCGCTTCGGGCGCCAATCAGGAAGGTCGCCTGAGGGCGGTCAAGTGACCCTTTGGACACGTCGTGGCCACGACGTGTCCAAAGGCGAACGGCCGTTGCACGGGGTTCAGCTCAGCAGTTTTCCCTGACGCAGGTAGGCCGGCACGTCAAGTTCATCGTCAAAAGTATGTCCGCCGTGGGCGGAACCAGCGTGACCCGCAGCGGCAGCCATTGCCATTTCGGGCTCAGGTTCCGGTTCCGGTTCCACGAAGCGTGGCTCCTGCGCCACAGGCTCGGGGGCTGTATTTAAAGCCGCAGGAGTACCCGCAGGCAGAGGTTCTCTGGGCGAGAAAAAGGCTTCCGCAGGCAACGCTTCAATGGCGGGTTCGCGTTCGGGTGGTGGCGCTGGAGGAAAGCCAGTCGCAATTACTGTTACCCTGACTTCCTCACCCAATCCCGCCTTTTCAATTACGCCAAAACTCAGATGGGTATCGAAAGAACCGCAGGCGTCGCGAATCAGCGAGCAGGCCTCATTCATTTCGTGCAGCCCGATTTCCCTGGATGCCGTGATATTCATCAACACCTGCTGCGCGCCGCGAATTTTCGTATCTTCCAGCAGGGGCGAGTTAATCGCCGCACGCGCCGCTTCCACAGCCGCCTCTTCACCGGCAGCCGATGCCCGGCCGATCAGCGCGTGTCCCATGCCCTGAATTGCCGCCCGAATATCGGAAAAATCGAGACTGATTAAGCCCGGAGTCAGGATGATTTCGCTGATCCCTTCCACGGCCTGTCGCAGAACCTCATCGGCCAGACGGAAAGCCTGTTTCATGCCGGTGCCGCGCGGCGCGATCTGCAGCAGCCGTTCGTTCGGAATGGTGGTGAGAATGTCGGCGGATTCGGCGAGGTCGTCCACGCTGATGCCCGCCTGCCGCATGCGTTTCGCGCCTTCAAAAGCGAATGGGGTGGTCACAATGGCGATGGTGAGCGCGTCGAGCGACTTCGCGAGCGAGGCCACCACAGGGGCGGCACCCGCGCCCGTGCCGCCGCCGAGTCCGGCGGTCACAAATACCAGGTCCGCGCCTTCCAGAATGCCGAGAATGCGCTCGGTGTCTTCAAGGGCTGACCGGCGGCCGATTTCCGGATTGGACCCGGCGCCCAGGCCCCCGGTGATCTTCTGGCCAATCTGAATCCTGTTAGGAACGCACGATGCTTCAAGAGCCTGCGAGTCCGTATTCATGACGTAGAACTCCACGCCTTCGAGACCCGCTTCAAACATGCGGCCGACGGCATTCGAGCCGCCGCCGCCGACGCCAATGACCTTAATCCGCGCGCCGCGCCGGATTTCATCCTGTATTTCGTATTTGAATATATCCATTTCGCTGGTCCCCTTTTACCTGAGAATACGACCGAGAAAACCTGTGGAGCGCCGCTCCACGTCTACATTTGCCCTGAGCCGGGCGGCATACATGGAAAGACCGGCAGCCGTGGTCCACGCCGGATCTCTCAGTTCCACCGGAAGATCCCGGTAGCCCTGCGTCAAGCCGATTCTCGCGGGCCGCTCCAGAATCTGTTCCGCTACATCGCAGATGCCGGGCAGAAGAGCACCCGCGCCGGTGATGACCAGGCCATTGGAAAGCGCGGGATAGAGACCGGCTGCCGTCAGTTCCTCTTTCACCTTGATAAACAGTTCCTGCGTCCGCGATTCCAGAATGCGATTAATCAGCACACGCGGCACTTCACGAGACTCCCGGCCTGCCTCGTCACGGAAGGGCAATTCCACCACACTGTTCTCCGCTGTTCCCGCGGCAATGGCGCTGCCGAATTCCTCTTTGACCAGCGCACCGTCTTCGAGCGGCACGTGCAGCGCAAATGCGACGTCGCGGGAGAAATGATCGCCGCAGATTTTGATGGTCGTCGCCAGTTGCACCGATTCGCCGAAGTAGCAGACGAGTTCCGTCGAGTGAGCGCCGATATCCACCACAACGATGCCGCCTTCGCGCTCTTCCGGCAACACGCTGGCATAGCAGGATGCGATAGGTTCAAACACCGTTTCATCCACCACCAGGTGCGCCAGATTGACCGCGGCAATCAGAGAGGCATGTTCATGCGAGGAGACCGTCACCAGATGGGCGTTGGCAACCAGGCGGGTTGCCCACATCTGGCGGGGGTCCTGACAATCCTGCTGATCGTCCACCACAAAAGCCTGCGGCAGAACGTGCAGGATCATGCGATCTTCCGGCAGGCGAACGTTGGCCGCCAGTTCCATGGCTTTATCGACGTCGCGTTTCTCGATTTCACGGGGCCGGATGTCGACGCGTCCGGCGTTGCTCGCACCGATGACGGTGAACCCACCGACGCCGGCGAGGATGGTTTCCACGTGAACGCCCGCCATTGCCTCTGCCTGCTCCACGGCGGCCAGAATGCTTTTCGAAACAGCCTGCTGGTTGACGATGCGGCTCTTCGCCCAGCCTTCAGATGGTGCGCAGCCACAGGCGAGAAAACGCAGCCTGCCTTCCTCCACTATCCCGACGATCACACGCGTGTAGCTGCTGCCTGCGTCAACGCCTGTCGCGAGTATTGGTTTCGTTGTCATGCTTATCCTTAAAAAACGAACTGCCTATCGCACCAAAATCCTGTCATCCAGCCGGAGGTCGAACACGGCGGAATCGGAATCCTGCCGCATCTCCCGGTAATGATTCATGAAGTTCTGGTATCGCGAGCGAAAATGCTGATCGCCCAGCCAGAGTTCCACGGCGTGACCATTTGCCGCAGTCACAATGCGCATGTCTTCCACCGTGGCCGCGTTGATTTCCGAAATCTCTTTCGCCTGCGGCCCCAGATCGGCCAGCAGATGCTGCATGGCTTCCACGCGCTTCTGGCGCTCGGGTTCGGACTGATCTTCCGTAATGCCACTGAGCACCGGGAGCGGAAAACGCGTTCGCGGCGGCAACGTGAGAAGAACTCCCTGATCGTCAATCAGCGCCAGCCAGTGGCGGTTGGAGCCACCGATGGGCAGACTCGCAAAGGCCACAGGCACGCGCTCCGCAATGGTAATGGAAATCCGGTTGGGCCAGATCCGCATCACCGAGGCTTCCCGCACCCAGTCTACGGCCAGCAAATGCCGGCGGCGCTCAGCCAGCGGAATATCGAACACGCTCTTGCCAGCATCCTGCGCGAATATACCCTGAATGCGCGCCATATTCGAATGCACCGCGCCATGCACTTCGATATCCGCGCAGGAAACCGCGCGGGGATCGCAATGCAGCGCGAAACGCGAATCGCTCAGCATGAACGAGTGGACTTCAATACCGCCAAACGCCAGTCCGGCGCACAACCCGGCCCACAGGACGATGCGCCCCGCCAGGCTCCAGCTGAATTTCGGTGCTTTCGGTTCGGGTGGCTTTGGCATAGTTCTCTCTAGCGCGGCAGGCTCTCCAGAATTTTCTCACCCAGTTGCGACACGCTTCCGGCGCCGAGCGTTACGATCAGATCGCCAGGCTTCACGCCGCGTACAACTTCCGTCACGCCGGCATCGTTGCCGCCGGCGTAGACAACGTCGCGCTGTCCGAACTCACGCATGCGGTCCGCCAGAGCCTGCGAGTTCACGCCCTCAATGGGCTTTTCCGAAGCGGCATAGATATCCAGCAATACGACGCGATCCGCCGAGTGGAACGCGCGCGCAAACTCATCCATCAGATGCATGGTACGGGTGTAGCGATGGGGCTGAAACAGGACGTGAACGCGGCCCGCGCAGCAGGAGCGCGCCGCCGCCAGAGTCGCCAGAATCTCCGTGGGATGGTGACCGTAATCGTCCACCACGCGAACGCCGTTCACTTCACCCTTGATTTCGAAACGGCGCCCCACGCCGGCGAACTTCGCGAGGCCTTCGCGCGCCGCGTCCGGCGTCATGCCGAGTTCCAGGGCTACCGCCACCGCAGCTGTGGCGTTCAGAACATTGTGCGCACCAGGGCTGTTGATGCGGAAGGTTCCCAGATCCGCCGTACGGGTTCGCAGACGGAAGCTGCTGCCCATGCCTTCCACCTCGACATCAAATGGCTGGTAGTCGGCCTGAGAGCTCCTGCCGTACGTTACTTTGCGGCGACGGATGGCGGGCAGGATGGCCTGCACGTTTTCGTCATCGAGGCACACAATCGCCGCGCCATAGAAAGGCACCTTGTTGACGAACTCGGTGAAGGCGTCGCGGATGGCCTGAATATCGGCATAGTGGTCCAGATGTTCGCGGTCGATATTGGTAACCACGGCCAGGATTGGCGAAAGGCGCAGAAACGAGCCGTCACTTTCGTCGGACTCCACCACGAGGAACTCACTAAGGCCCACGCGCGCGTTGGAGCCGCCCATGGTGGCGGCTTTACCGCCCACAACAACGGTGGGATCCATGCCTGCGTGGCTCAGGATAGCGGCGACGATGGAGGTCGTCGTGGTCTTGCCGTGACTCCCGGCGATGGCGATGCCGTATTTCAGCCGCATCAGTTCGGCGAGCAGTTCGCCGCGCGGGATGACCGGGATGCCGAGCCGCCGGGCTTCCTGGACTTCCGGATTCGCTTCGTTCACCGCGGAACTGACCACCAGGGCCTTCGCGCCGCCAAGATTCTTCGCGTCGTGGCCTTCAAAAACCGTCGCACCCAGTGTCGCCAGGCGATCCGTGGTGGGCGACAGCTTCAGATCCGATCCGGAGATCGTGTAGCCGAGGTTCAGCAGCACTTCGGCGATGCCGCTCATGCCGATGCCGCCGATTCCCGCGAAATGAAGATGTTGCCGAGAAAAAAACATTTTGAATAACTATTGTTTCGGTCCGGGACCCGTGCTGTCAACGTTTTTCGACGCTTTTGCCGCTTCCGCCATGAGTATTTCCGCCGCACGCCGCGCGGAGCCGGGCTTTGCCAGCGCGCGAGCCGCATTTCTCATCTCACGCAGTCGTTCCGGGGCTGCCGCAAGGTTACCCGCAATCTCAAAAAAACGTTCGCCAGTCCAGTCTTTGTCGCTGGAGAGCACCGCGGCACCGGCCCGCTGCAGAACTTCGGCATTCTTCGTCTGGTGATCGTCCGCAGCAAAGGGAAATGGCACCAAAACGGACGGTTTCCCCGCCGCGGCGAGTTCCGAAACGGCTCCAGCGCCGGAGCGGCAGACGATCAGGTCGGCCTGGGCGAAAGCCGCGGGCATGTCGTTGATGAACGGGACCACATCTCCCGGCAGGCCAGAGGCTGCAAAATCCCGCTTCAGTTCTTCATACATGGGAATACCCGTCTGGAGCAAAAAGCGCACGGGCAAACCGGATTCGCGAAACCGCGGCCAACTTGCGCGTGCCGCCTCATTGAGCGTTCGCGAGCCCTGGCTGCCGCCGGTGATCAAGACCGTAAACTCACCCGCTGGTTGCCTTGCGGGGATTGCGAAGAACTCGTCGCGTACCGGCAGGCCCGTGAGTTCCGTGCGGTCCTTCGGGAAGAAACGCCGGGTTTCTTCGAAGCTGATCAGAGCGCGTCGCACCCAACGGGAGATCCAGCGATTGGTAGCGCCGGGAACGGCGTTCGGCTCCATCACGACGACGGGCACGCCCCGAACCAGGGCGGCAAGGACCGGCGGTCCGGCCACGTAGCCCCCCATGCTGAAAACGGCGGCCGGGTGCAGTCGTCCGAATTCACGCCACTGGCCGACTGTTTCGGCGAGGAGCCGCCAAAGACTCATCAGTCTGGTCAATACGCCGAGGTTCTTCATGCCGCCCACCCGGATTTTGTCGAGCCGAAAGCCGGCGGCGGGCACAAGGCGGGACTCCACGCCGCGATCCGTTCCGACGAAGCGCGCTTCGTGGCCGGCGCGCGTCAGTTCGCGCGCCACGGCAATCGCCGGGATGACGTGTCCTCCTGTGCCTCCGCCTGCCATGACAAAAATCACCCCGCCTGCTCCGAAACATTCATGAGAATGCCGAGCGAAGCCAGCGTGACCAGCAGCGAGCTGCCGCCGAAGCTGATCATCGGCAGCGGGAAGCCCTTGGTGGGAATAATTCCAAGGACTACGCTGATATTGAAAAAAGCCTGAACCACGAGCAAAGTCGTGATGCCGAGAGCGAGATAACGCCCGAACTCATCCTGCACCAGAACTGTCGCGCGAATTCCGCGCCAAAGGATAACCACGAAACCCAGCAGCACCCCGACCGTGCCGAATAAACCCCATTCTTCGCCGATGATGGCGTAGATCGTGTCTGTGTGTGCCTCGGGCAGATATGCCAGTTTTTGCCGGCTCTGCATCAGCCCGACACCCATAGGGCCACCCGAACCGACCGCGATTTTCGCCTGATCCTGCTGATAGCTGGTATCGTGCGTGGTGGCAGATTTCTCCATTCGCGCGGCGATCCAGCCATGCCTGTCGAATTTGGCCATGCGCGTCCCTTTCGGATCGACAAATGTAATGACGCGGCGCAGGCGGTAGGGTCTTTGCCAGACCGCGCCGATGCCGACCAGCAGGCCCAGCAGCGCGGCAACCATGATGTAGCGTTTCTCTAAGCCCGCAACAAAGAACACCACGGCGGCGGTCAGGACCAGAACGATCGCAGTGCCCAGATCCGCCAGCACCACTGCGAAGGTGAGGAACCCGACCGCGAGAATCGCGGGGAGCAGCGTATAGCGGCTGTTGAGGGCGCGTGAGCGGAGCGCGATGAAGTACGCGAGGAAGATCACCAGCGCGGGTTTGGCGAACTCCGACGGCTGGAGCCCGATGAACTTGATGCGGATCCAGCGGTGCTGCGCGGGATCGGCAAAATAGACCACCACCAGCATGACGATAATCAGCGCCATCGCAGTGAATGCCACTTCCGGCGTCTGCAGCCTGCGGTAATGAAACTTCTTAAAGAACAACATCAGCGGGATGGAGAGGGCGACCCAGACGAGTTGGCGGACCGCGTAGTAATAACTGGAGCCTTTGGCGGTCTCCGCCGTCACGCTCGACGCGCTGTAAACCATCAGGGTGCCGAAGAGCACCATCAGGATCACCGTGATGAAAAGAATTCTATCCGTTCTAAGCCGCTGCATTTTTCAGGTCCTTCACCAGCTGTTTGAAAGTTCGTCCGCGCTCTTCGTAATTCCGGAACTGGTCAAAACTGGAGCAGGCGGGCGCGAGCAGTACCGTATCACCGGGATGGGCGGCGGCACCGGCCTCAGCAACCGCGCGGGCCAGGGTGTCGCAGGGGATCAGCTTCACCGCGCCATCGAGATGGGATTTGATCTTCTCCGCGGCGGTGCCGATCAGCAGGACGGCGCGCGCTTTCTGCCGGAGTTTTTCCCGCATCAGCCGGTAGTCGCTGCCTTTGTCCGTACCGCCAAGGATCACCCAGAGGCCGCCGGGAAAGGAGTCAATCGCTTTCATCGCGGCGTCCACGCTGGTGGCTTTGGAATCGTTGTAGTAGCGCACTCCGTGAATTTCCGCGGTAAATTCCAGGCGATGTTCCACCGCGTGAAAGCTGCTGACCGCGGCTGCAATCGCCGGAACCGAAACACCGGCAAGCCGCGCAATATGGGCCGCCGCCAGAACGTTTTCAGCGTTGTGACTGCCAGGGATCGGAATCGCGGAGAGCGGCATCAGCGGAGTTTCGTCGTCCAGCCAGACATGGTCCTTCCGGATATCTTCGCGGCTGAACCAGATCTTCTCCGCCACAGTCAGTTCGGCGTACGATCTGCAGATCTCGCTGCCATGGTTGAGCACCGCATAGCTGCCGGGCAACTGCATGCGGAACAGGTTGCCTTTTGCCGCGACATAGTTCTCCATGGTGCGGTGGCGGTCCAGATGGTTCTGGGTGACGTTCAGACAGACGCCAATATGCGCCCGGAACGTGTGCGCGGTCTCCAGCTGAAAACTGGAGAGTTCCAAAACGTTCCACTGATCGTCCCTTGAGTTCTCCGTCATGGCAATCACGGGGGTTCCAATATTGCCACCCACCTGCGCCGATACTCCAGACGATCGGAGTATGTGACCTACCAGCGAAGTGGTGGTCGTCTTGCCGTTGGACCCGGTAATGCCAATCGTCTTCCCGCGAAGAAACGGCGCGGCCAGTTCGATCTCCCCGATGACATTCACGCCACGCATGCGGGCCTTTTGCAACGGTTCCAGATCTGCCGGTACGCCAGGTGAAAGCACGATGAGGTCCCAGGCTTCGGCGAACAGTTCTTCGGATTGCAGGCGAAAACCCGGCAGTGTGAGCGGTTTGATATCCGTCGTGGTGACGTCGCTGCCGTGCGCGCGCAGGAAGGCGGCCGAGGCTTGCCCCGACTTCTCCATCCCCACCACCAGAGCTTTGAGACCTTGCAGTTTCATTCGTTATCTCAGTTTGAGCGTCGTCAGGGCGAACAGCGCGAGCACCAGCCCCGCAATCCAGAAGCGCGCGATAATCTTCGATTCCTGCCAGCCCAGCGCTTCGAAATGATGGTGAATCGGCGCCATCTTGAAGATGCGTTTCTTACGCAGCTTGTAGCTGCCCACCTGAAGGATGACGCTGACCAGTTCGATCACGAAGACACCCGCGACAAACAGGAGCAGGATCTCCTGCTTGATGAGAATCGCAACAACGCCGATCGCGCCACCCATGGAAAGCGAGCCGACGTCGCCCATGAAGATGTCCGCGGGATGCGAATTCCACCACAGGAAGCCGAGACTCGCGCCTGTCAGCGAGCCGCAAAAGATGGTCAGTTCAGCAGTGTGAGTGTTGCGAACGATCTGCAGATACTGAGACAGTTCGCGATGGCCGCCCAGGAAGGCGAGGACAGTCAGGGCGCTGCCGGCAATCACCATCAGTCCTGCCGCCAGCCCATCCAGACCGTCCGTCACGTTGACCGCGTTACTCGAGCCCACCACTACAAACACGACGAAAAGATAGAACGGCAGGAACGCCAGTGCGTAGGTATATGGGTTCCCCATCAGAGAATGAATCAGCAGATCGGGACGGAACTGCTTGATGAATGGCACGTTCAGCGTGGTCGTGTACAGGTTTTTATAACGCATGAAACCGAGTACACAGGTAATCAGTGCCGCCACCACTAACTGCATCGCGAATTTTTGTTTCGCGGTCAACCCGAGATTTCGTTTGTTGCTGACCTTGGCATAATCGTCAATAAACCCGATCACGCCGAATCCGACAAAACCGAAGAGCGCGATCCACACATACACGTTCGTAAGATTGGCCCACAGCAGCGTGGGTCCGATGGTGCTCACCATGATCAGCAGGCCGCCCATGGTGGGGGTACCGGCTTTTTTGTGATGCGACTGCGGGCCGTCTTCGCGAATGCTCTGGCCAAAATGAAGCTCGCGCAGTCTGCGGATCATCCACGGACCCAGCAGCACGCAAAGAAACAGCGACGTGAGGCTGGCGAACATGGTCCGCGCCGTCACGTATTCGAAGACGCGAAACGGCGAGATCACCGAGTGCAGCTTTTCGTAGAGGAGCCAATAGAGCATCTGGTGTTTCTTGTTTCCTTAACCTGCCTGTCGGACTAAAAGCGCGGCGGATTCGTCCGCCAGCACCGCTTCCAGAGCTCTTTCCACGTGTACGCCTCGCGAGCCCTTGAAAAGGGCGACGTCACCTGGTTTCAGATAGCTTTTGAGGAACTCGCCCGCCTCTTCCGGAGTTTCAAAAAATGACGCGGCACCGCCCGACAATCCCGCTGCCATGGCTTCGTCAACCATCCAGCGTCCGGCGCCGCGTATGCCAATGACGGCATCAATACCCTGCTCCGCGGCGAACCTTCCTATATTGCGGTGCAGGGTCCCGGCCTCGCGGCCAAGCTCCAGCATTTCCCCCAGCACGGCCACGCGCCGCGTCGCGGGAGTGTCCCGCAGCAACTCCAGCATGGAGCGCATCGCTTCGGGATTTGCGTTGTAACAATCGTCGATAAACGTGATGCCGTTGTGGAGGTGGCGCTCCCCGCGCATTTTGCCGGGAGTTAAAGACTTCACAGCATTGTGTAACGTTTCCGGCGCAATACCCATCGCGTGCGCTACCGAGATAGCAGCCAGCACGTTGCTCACGCCGTGCCTGCCAGCCAGCGGAGATTCGAACTCCACTCCAAGTGCACGGAACCGAGCGCCTTCCGGCCCCAAGTGCACGTTTTCTGCGCGAACCTCGGCATCGGAAGCGAACCCAAACAGAATACTCCGCCTCGGATGCAGTTTCGCCATACCCCGTACATATTCGTCATCCGCATTGAGCACGGCAATGCCCTGCGGCGGCAGTGCCCCTATGAGTTCGCTCTTGGCACGCGCAATGCCGGCGATGCCGTCTTCAAAGTTCTCGGCATGGGCCCAGCCGACATTGGTGACCACACCGATTTGTGGCGCGGCGATGGAGGCAAGATCGCGAATCTCACCTTCGTGATTCATGCCCATTTCGAGGACCGCCACTCTGCATTTGTCATCCAGGCGAAGGATGGAGAGAGGCAGCCCCAGATGATTATTCAGATTGCCCAGGTTGCGCCCGGTGGGGATGGCCGTGGCAAGCAGAGCGGCAATGGTGTCTTTCGTGGTCGTCTTGCCCGCACTGCCCGTGACGCCCACCACCGTACCGTTCCAAAGCCGGCGTGCGCCGCCACCCAGTGACTGCAAGGCAATCGCTGCATCCGGCACCTGCAACTGAAGTCCTCGCACATCGCACGGCCGCTCTACAATGGCCAGCGCCGCACCGCGTTCGAATACCCCAGCCACGAAGTCATGGCCGTCATGAGTGGGCCCACGAAGGGCAAAGAAGCAGTCTCCCGGCGCGACGGTTCGGGAGTCGATGCTCCAGCCGGATATCGGCGGGCAGGCTGCGGCGGGCAGACTCGCGCCGATCAGGTCCGCGATCGTTTCGAGCGGGAGTGTCACGCCGTTTGCCTCCGGAAGCCAAAAGCCTGAAGGGCTTTTCCCGCTTCTTCGCGATCGTCGAAATGAATGGTTCTATCGGCGAAGATCTGATAGTTCTCGTGACCTTTTCCCGCCAGAAGCACCAGGTCTCCCGCACGGGCTTCTTCGAGCGCCATGCGAATCGCATTCGCGCGATCGGGTTCCACCAAAGTTTTGACATCGAAGCGCCGAATCCCGACCAGCACGTCGTTCATGATCCGCAGCGGGTCTTCGGAACGCGGGTTATCGCTGGTCAGGACGACCACGTCGCTCAGTTCGGCCGCCACCTGACCCATCAGCGGGCGCTTGGTGTGGTCGCGATCGCCACCACATCCGAAAACGGTAATCACGCGGCGCGGTCCCAGTGCACGGGCTGCGGTGATGGCATTTCGCAGCGCATCGTCGGTATGCGAGTAGTCCACAATGACGAGGAACGGCTGGCCTTCGTCAACTTTTTCGAAGCGACCAGGCACGCCGCCACAGGCCGCGATGCCGGCCGCAATGGTCTCCGGCGGCAATTGATATGTCATGGCCGCCCCGCAGGCCGCCAGAATATTGAAGACGTTGAAGTGGCCGGTCAAAGGCGAAGAGATTTCAAATCGGGTCTTCTCAAAGGCCACTTCAAAGCGCAGACCCTTCCCTTCGGCGTGAATGTGTTTCGCACGCAGCGCCGCGTCTTTCCCCAGGCCGTACCAAAGAATCTCGGTACCAGCACCCGGCGTAGTCAGCTTCCGCCCCCACTCGTCGTCGCGGTTGAGCACTGCGTAACGCGGTTCCGGGCCGCCGGTACCATCCACCAGAAGCTTCTTCGCTTCGAAGTAATTCTCCATGGTGCCGTGATAATCGAGATGGTCACGCGTGAGATTCGTGAAGACAGCGGTGTGAAAGTGGAGCCCATACGCCCTGCCGAGATGGAGCGCATGCGAGGAGACTTCCATGGTCACGTGGGTGCCGCCGATGGCGTCCAGATCCGCAAACAGACGCGCGAGATCGAGCGATTCCGGCGTCGTATTCGGAGCCGGCAGCGTCTTCGTTCCCATGCGATATTCGATCGTCCCCACCATTGCCGTCGTTTTGCCCGCGTGCCGCAGGACCGCGTCCAGCAGATATGCCGTCGTTGTCTTTCCGTTGGTGCCTGTGATCCCTGTCAGGCAGAGCTTTTCATCCAGCCGGCCGTAGAATTCCCGCGCCGCCAGCGCCAGCGCATGACGCCCATGCGCCACCTGAATCCAGGGAGCCGTCCAGCCCTCCGGGGCCGGCAATTCACTGACTGTCGCGATAGCCCCTTTTTCCCGGGCCTGGGCGGCAAACTGACGTCCATCCACCTTTGCACCGGGAAAGGCGAAGAATACGAAACCCGGACTCACTTTTCTGGAATCGTACTCCAGCCCCGCCACTTCGGTGCGCGCGAGGTCCGGCGGAATCTCCGATTGCAACTCCGCTCCCGCCAATACCTCGCTCAGAATCATAATCAGCGCGTGAACACGATCCTGATCTTGTCGCCCTGACGCAACGGCGTGCCAGGCAAAGGTAACTGCGCGCGAGCAACACCGCTGCCCTCTACCGTAACTTCGATTCCGCTACCGGATGCCGTTGCCAGTGCGTCCCGCATGGACTTACCGCGGAAATCCGGCACCAAAGGCTCGTGGCTGCGCGCCATCATCCCGCCTGCCTGTGGCGCGACCGGCGCGGGCGGAGACATCGTTGGCTGCACCGAAGTTGCCGCGCTCACCGCCTGCGGACTCGGCGTCATTGCCGGATTGCGCACCGGACCACGGCCACCACCGCCAAACGCCAGAGACGGCGCGGGCGGAATATCGGCCTCATCTGCGGCAGGCACAAAGTTCATCTGCGCCGCCAGCAACTGTCTGACGCTGGGATCTTCTTCCATCACGCTGGGGCCGCCCAGGTCCGCAATCGAAACGTCGTTGAAATTCTTTTCTTTCTTTGTCTTCTTCGCGGAGGCTGCTTCCGTCTCCGGAATGTCGCGCGGAACATCCAGCATCCGCAAAGCTTCGGTCATGATCGCGCTGAACACGGGAGCCGCCGCATCCGCGCCCTGCCCATTCTCACCCGATGTGTTGTGAACCGTGACCAGCACTACCAGCGCCGGATTTGTCACCGGCGCAAAACCCACAAAAGAAGCATTGTAATTGTGCGTGTAGTGGTGGGTAGTGGAATCGAAGATCTGCGCCGTGCCGGTCTTTCCAGCCGATGTGTAGCCGTTCAGTCGTGCATGAACACGGCCGGTTCCGTGCAGCACTACGCCTTCCATCATCTCGCGCATCAGGATGGCGTTTTCCGGTTTCAGAATGCGGACCGGCGCCTCGATCGGTTCCGCCTTATCGCCGCGCTTCAGCACCAGTCGCGGCTTCACCAGCAGTCCGCCGTTGGCAACCACGCAGGCGGCACGCGCAATCTGGAGGGAAGTCACACTGACTTCCTGGCCCATCGCGATCGACGCCAGCGACGTGGTGCCCCACCGACTGACAGGCCGAAGGATACCGGGCGATTCCGCCGGCAGCGGCAGGCCGCTCTTCTGCCCGAAGCCAAAGCGGCGGGCATAGTCGTACATGTTTTCCCTGCCCACTTTCATGCCGATCATGATGGCACCGATGTTCGAAGATCTGGCCAGGACGTCCGCCATGCTCAGTGTGCCCAGCCCGCCATGCGATTCGTGAATCACACGCCCCGGCAACACCAGAATGCCGTTGCCCGTATGGATGGGAGAATCGGGCTTCAGATCCGTCGTTTCGAGCGCGGCCGCCAGTGTGATGACCTTAAACATGGAGCCTGGCTCAAACGGCACCGAAGCGCCCAGATTCCACCGTGCAATGGGGTCTTCCCCGCTCGTCGGCCTTTCGTTGGGGTTGTAAGTCGGATAGTTGGCCATCGCCAGAATTTCACCGGTATACGGATTCATTACGATGGCGCTGCCACTGCGCGCGTGTTTGGCAATCACGCCGGCCTTCAGTTCCCGTTCCGCTACGAACTGCATTCGTGAATCGATGGACAGAGTGAGCTGGGTGCCTGGATGGGCCACCGAGTTCACATGCGATTCAATGCCCGCATAATGCACGTCGTGCAGAAGGTTCTCGGAGCCATCCTGCCCGCGCAGTGCGCCGTCCAGACATCGTTCCACGCCCATAACGCCCTGCGGGTCCGGACCGGGTGTCAGTACCGAACAAGGTCCACCCGGAGTGGGAGTCCCCTTTACGGACGGCACCACGCCAAGCCCGCCCAGTACGTGCGCCGCCGTTTCGCCCGCCGGATACTGCCGCGCGGCTTCCGTCTGGAAGGTCGCATACCCAAGCTTCAGCGATTTCAGCTTCTCCGTCTCAGAGGGCTCCATGCCGCGCTTGATCCAAAGGAAGCCGGAGTGCTTACTCTTCGCTTTGCTCAGCCTCTCGAAGAGAACCTTCTCATCCAGATTCAGGAATGACGCGAGAATCTGAGAGGTCATCCGGACATCTTTAATCTCCCGCGGATTCACCGAGAGCGAATTGACCGGAACACTGATGGCGAGCGACTGCCCGTTGCGATCGAAGATGGAACCGCGCGGCGCGAGAATCGCCACGCGCTGCTCCTGCTGGTGCTTCGCAATCGCGGCATACTTATCGTGCTCCATCACCTGGAGCATGATGAGCCGGGCGAATATTCCGATGGCCCACAAAAGCAAAATCACCGCCATCGAAGTAAGGCGGTGATTCACTGCGGCCGAGCGACCTCTGACCTCCACGAATTGTCCTCCTGTTACCTGCCGCCGGGCACTGTTGGTGTCTGATTGCTCGCGTAGCCGGCCGTGGAATTCTGGCCGTCCAGGTGGGTGATCTGGCCTGACATCGGGCTGGTCAGATTGTGCGCTTTCGCAATATCGTTGAGCCGCGCCGGGCTCAGCATGGTCGCTTCACGCACGTCGAGTTCGCGCCGCTTATCCAGCAGCACCTGCCGCTCCGTCTTGAGAGATTCCAGCTGGTAGCCGGTTCGCACCAGCGCCAGCTTCGGCGCGATAATGCTGGCGCCCAGCATCAGCAGCAGTGCTGCCGCGCCTACCGCGGACCAGCATTCGCGGCTCGCCGCAGGGTCCAGCTGGCGCACCAGGCGCGAATTATCGATCTTCTTCGAATAGAAGTACACGCCGTCGTTCGGCAGACCACGCAATGCGTACGGGTCGATCTCGCAGATGCCGTTGCCTTCGCCAACGGCGGCCATTGCGTTACTTCTCTTCCAGATTGTCGCCAGTGTCCCCATGATTTTTTACTCCTCGCTGTCGGTCTCGCTGAAATCGTCCGAATCCGAGCTCGGCTGCTCCTCCGTATCACCCGAAAACATCTCCACTGCCCTCAGCTTTGCGCTGCGTGACGGCGGATTGTCGTATAACTCCCGTTCACCTGGTACAACGGGTTTCTTTGTCAGCAATCGGGCCCTGCCCGTGCGTGCCAACTCGCGAAAACTGTTTTTTACTTTGCGGTCTTCCAGTGAATGGAACGAAATGATGACGATGCGCCCTCCGGGACGAACCATCTCCGGAGCGCGTGTTAACAACGCATCCAGCTCTTCCATTTCCTGATTGACCACCATCCTCAGTGCCATGAAGGTACGAGTCGCAGGATGTATGGGTCCCGTTCTTGGAACGGCCCGTTCCACGATATCCGCCAGATGCCGTGTGCTCCGAACAGGCCGTCCTCGAACGATTGCTCCAGTAATCTTCCGCGCTCTCCTTTCTTCGCCGAGCTGGTGAAGCCAGTCGGCTATTGTTTTTTCTGCACTGTGATTCACCAGATCGGCCGCCGTCATACCCCTGGTTTGATCCAGGCGCATATCCAACGGCCCATCTGACATGAAACTGAAACCGCGTTCCGCGTCCGTCAGGTGGAATCTGCTCACACCGAGGTCCGCCAGCATCCCGTCCAGTCCTGAATGCTTCAGTTCCGAGAACGCGCGATGCTGAAATTCGATCCGATCCCAATACTCCGCCGTGTTCGCCCGCGCCATTTCCAGCGACTGCGAATCGCGATCGCTCGCAATCACGGTTCCGGCTTCCGACAGCCGCGAGGCTATCGCCTTTGTATGACCGCCCATCCCGGCCGTGCAATCGAGATAGGTTCCGTCCGGCCGGATGTTCAGTAACTCCAGCGACTCCTCTAACAGGACGGAATAATGTGACGTCATAACTCATTTCGGCAACCCCGCCGCCCGCATCACTTCGTTCAGCTTCACCGGGTCGGCCGTCGCCAGCTTCGCTTCCATCTCCTCGAAGACCGGCTGCGGGATGATCTGGAGGCGGCTGCGCCGATACGGCTCGATGTGCAGATCCTGTCCGTCCAGCTTCAACGCTTTGCGCAACTCCGCCGGAATCCCTACCCTGCCCTGACCATCCACCGACGCCACCGCCCCGAACCGCATCGCGTTCTTCGAGGCCATGAAAATCTCCGGCACAGACTCGTTCTGTTCGAAGAATTCTTCCATCCTGCGCCATAGCCCGATGGGGAAAATTTCTGCTATACTCCGATCCAGCGTGGTTACAAAAACTGATTGCTCGGGCAACGACTCGAAATACCTGACATACTCCGCCGCCAATTTGATACGACCCTTGTCGTCGGTCTTGGCGTTGGCCGTACTTCGTGGGAACTCTACTGGAGGCACCGATGTTTGGGGCAACTGATCCATTTTTGATCCAGATTCGTTCCACAGACTGAACACTATGGATTGTGCCATGTCTGTAACCGAAACACAAGCGGTTTTTTTAAGCCATCCCTATGTTTTTCTGCTAGTTAGGTTAGGTACTAGATAAGTGGCATTAAGAGGTAGTAGCTACTATTAGTAGGGATATAGGCGAAAGTGAGGCGAATGGTTTTCACCTCGTGGTTTATACAGGGATACCACGGCAGTCTGGGCCGTTCCACAATGGGTCCACTGGAGCGATCCAGACGGCAGCAGTGGATAATATCGACGACCTGCCAGGGAGCCGCAACTGCAAGGGGAGCGGGCTTCCCCCCGGCACTCTCACCCTAGAAGTGAGCGCCCAACAGCACTTCGGCCTGATTCAACTGCGACACATTCAGAATAGAAGCGTTGAACTGCCGGGTGTAACGAATTTCCGTGCTGAGCCGGAACAACTTAAGCTTATAGTCAATGCCGCCATCGAGCAGCATGCCGCCCGGCGAGTTGGTCGCAATGCTCCCGGGCCCGGAAACCACTGCGTTCTTGATCTGGTAGATGTGTTCGAAAGACGCACCCACGCCGACAAACGGCTGGATGCCCTTGCCCGAACCCAGTCTGTACTGGGCGATCAGGGGGAAGCGCCATTCCGTCGCCGTCGTGTTGCTCAGCAGATTGGACACTTTGAACGACGCCGGCCGTGCCAGAGCGTCCAGTTCCAGCCTCAGGTGGAAAGGCAGATTCAACTGGAAAGAGCCGCCCACCACAAACTTGTGGCTCTGCGGCAGATAGGTGACGGCGCTGATTGTGGTCGCGCTCTCCACGTCCGTGAACGGTACGCCGGCAATGGCACCGACTGAAATACCCTGAGCGCATGCCGCCGCGGCGGTCATGGCAAAGGCCACAAGTAACTTTCGCATCTCTTTCAAGATAACAGCCCTCCTGCCGAATGGACGCGGTGGCCTATTCGACCGTTACGCTTTTTGCCAGATTCCGCGGCTGATCCACGTCGCAGCCAAGCCGAACCGCAATATGATAAGCCAGCAACTGGAGCGGCACAATCTCCA
Source organism: uncultured Acidobacteriia bacterium (assembly GCA_903875575.1). Classification (GTDB taxonomy): domain Bacteria; phylum Acidobacteriota; class Terriglobia; order Bryobacterales; family Bryobacteraceae; genus BOG-234. The sequence goes on from CAIQWJ010000005.1 coordinate 34,599, forward strand.
GAATCGGGGCCAGAAGATCCGGCGCGGCAGGAACTTCAATCACGTCGTCCGCAATCTTCCTCGCCTCGGTATCGCCTTCGGTAACGATCGCTACGAGCCGGCCTTCGCGCGCCTTGACTTCCTGCATGTTGGAAAGCGTCTTCTCATACAACAGGCAGCTGGCGGGATCGGACCGGTCATGTGTGGCCAGCACGACTACCGGCAGATTCTCGTCAATCAGCGCGTTTGGCCCGTGCTTCATTTCGCCGGCCGGATAGCCTTCTGCGTGGATGTAGGAAATTTCCTTGAGCTTCAAAGCACCTTCGAGCGCGATCGGGAAGTGCGCGCCGCGTCCGAGGTACAGAAAATCCTTCGCCCGGAAAAGCTTGCGGCCCAGATCTTCGTAAAGCCTGTCGTTCCCGAGGATGGTCTCAATTTTGCCGGGAATCAGCAACAACTCCTGCACGAAATCCCGCGACGTCGCTTCGGTCAAATGCCCCCGCGTCTGGCCAAGATAGAGCGCCAGAATCGCCAGCGCCGTCAACTGGCACGTGAACGCCTTCGTCGACGCCACGCCGATTTCCGGCCCCGCGTGTGTATAAATCGACCCCGAAGCTTCGCGCGTGATCATGGAACCGACCACGTTGCAGATGGCGAGCGTCTTCGAGCCCTTCTGTTTGGCCTCCCGCTGTGCCGCCAGCGTATCGGCCGTCTCGCCCGATTGCGAAATCACCACGGTCAGCGAATCCGCCGTTACGATCGGGTCGCGATAGCGAAACTCGCTGCCGTAATCCACTTCCACGGGGATTCGCGCCAGCTTCTCGATCATGAACTTGCCGGCCAGAGCCGCATGCCAACTGGTGCCGCACGCAATAATGCGCACCTGACGGAAGGCCTGGAACTCGGCGGGCGTGATATCCATTTCCTCCAGGAAAATTCGCCCCGTCTCCTGGCTCACGCGCCCAATCGTGGTATCGCGAATGGCGCGCGGCTGCTCAAAAATCTCCTTGAGCATGAAGTGCTTGTAGCCACCCTTCTCCGCCATGATGGGATCCCACAGGACGTGTTGTACCGCCCGGTTCACGTGATTGCCATTGAAATCGCACAGCCGCACGCCGTCCGGCGTCAGAATGGCCATGTCCCCATCGGCAAGGAAGAACATGTCACGGGTGTGGCTGAGAATCGCAGGCACGTCGGAAGCGACGAAATACTCGTTCTTGCCGAGCCCAATCACGACCGGGGGGCCTTCGCGGGCTGCGACGATCTTATAGGGATCCCTGCGGCTCAGCACCGACAGCGCGAAGACACCACGCAGATCCTTCACCGCGCGCTGCACCGCCTGCTCCAGATTGCCTTCAAAATATTTCTCTACAAGGTGCGCAATGACTTCGGTATCTGTCTGAGTCTTGAAAGTGTGGCCTTCGCGCTGGAGTTGCTCCTTCAGCGGAAGGTAGTTCTCCACGATGCCGTTGTGCACGACGACGATATCGCCCGTGCAATCCCGGTGCGGGTGAGCGTTTTCCTCGGTCGGCCGGCCATGCGTGGCCCAGCGGGTGTGACCGATGCCGTAACAACCGTCCACGGGATCAATCTGGAGAACGTCTTCGAGATTCCTCAGCTTGCCGGAAGCGCGGCGGATGCCGAGCGTTTCGTCGTCACGATAGACGGCGATACCCGCCGAATCGTAACCACGGTATTCGAGGCGCTTGAGGCCGTCGAGAATGATGGGAACTGCTCGCTGCGTGCCGACATACCCTACGATTCCACACATAAGTTCATTGTACGAACAGGTGTTGAATAGGGCCTTCGGAGCGCGGAAAGGAGCCTTGGACTAATCGAGCTTTTCGATCCGGTAGTCTTCAATCACGGGATTGCTCAGAACGTCGCGGGCTATCGCATCCAGATCTTCTCCGGCATCGAGCGTGATTTCGAAGAACTTACCCTGGCGGACTTCTTCCACACCCTTGTGTCCGAGGCCGCTCAGCGCCGCCCGAATGGCCTGGCCCTGCGGATCGAGAACGGATTTTTTGAAGGTTACGTAGACGCGTGCTTTCACTGATCCATCTTAGCGCCCGGCATTTAGTGCCCGCCCGGCGATGCACGGAGGCCGGCCCGGCTTACTCTTCTTCGAAAAGTCCGATCTGCCGGTCGGACACCAGCGAAACTTTTTTCTTCTTGTCCGGCGGAGGCGCGAAGGTGCGCATGAGCGCCATCATCTTCTGGTGCATCTCGCAGATCTCCACCAGCAGCAGGCACCGTTCGCAGCCGCCGCGTACGGCTCCGCGTCCACCATCGAACGGGTCGAACATGGGGTGTCGCGAACATTTGCCGCGCCAGCGGACAATTCCAAGTTTCAACATCGGAACTATTGTATATGCCGGGAGTTACGGCTCAGCGGCCTGCGCCCCGACCTGACCCGCCCGCAGCCCCCGGTGCCGCATACGGCCGCACGACAACGCCTTCCCGAACCAGATCGCTCGGGTTCACCACCACCTGCTGTCCGGCGACGACGCCGCTGAGGATCTCCAGATCGGCACCGTAGTCGCGGCCCGGTTGCACCGGGGTGAGGTGAATCTTCTTCAGCCCCTTGCCCCCAGCTGCGTCAGTCAGTACAGCAACCTGCATGCCGGAAGCACTGGTGATGAGAGCGTCGCCACGCACGGTTGGCGGTGGCGAATCCCGATGATTGCGGAAATGGACGCTGGCATACATGCCGGGAAACAACTTGCCATCGGCATTGGGCAACTGCAACTCCGTGAGCAAAGTTCGCGCGGTCGGGTCCAGCGTGCCCGAAGTACGGGTTACCTTCGCCTGATACTCTTTGCCCGGCCGGTCGGCAAACGTCAGCGTCGCGGTCATACCCGGGTGCATCGCGGAGGCCGCCGATTGCGGCACGCCGACGAACACCCGCAGGGTCCCGATCTGCGCCACGCGGAACATCTCATTGCCCGCGGCCGGAGTGGCGGCCACGGTGCCGGACTGCGTAGAGGGCGAACTGCCCTGCCCGCCGCCGTTCGCGGAAATCAAATACCCCACGTCGACATTGCGGACCGTCACCACCCCTGCAAGGGGCGAACGAACATTCTTGAACTCCTGCAACGCGATGACGCGGTCCAGATTCGCCTGTGCCGCGCTCACGTTGTCCTGGCCGCCGCTCACATTGGCCTGCTGAGCCGTCACAAGGGCTTCCGCCGATTTCCCGCTCGATACCTGAGTCTCATACTCCTGGCGGGCCACGGCACCGTCTTTTACCAGGCCTTCATAGCGGGCCAGTGTCGCTTTGGCCAGATCCCGTTGCGCTTCGGCCTGCACCAGCGACGCGCGCGCCATGCCCAATTGCTGTTTTGCCTGGCCCAGGGCCGCCCGCGCCTGCGCCACCTCCTGATCCAGATCCGGCGTATCCAGTTCCGCGAGGATCTGGCCCGCTTTCACGTGATCCCCAATGTCTGCCAGACGCTTTCGCACATAGCCTGGAGCCCGCGCGTAAATCGACGCTTCCGAGACCGCCGTGACGCTGCCCGGCAGCACGATATCCACGTCGGCCACCGCCTGGCGTACGATCGCGGTAGTCACCAGTGGAACCTCGTCAGCCACTTCTTTCGCTGCGGCAACTGCGGCGTTTTCACGATCCCGGTGCGGCAGGTATCCACCCAGCCACACCGCCACCACAACAACCGTCATCACAATGACCAGCAACGCGATCTTGCCGGCCGGAATATGGTGCGGGTGACCGGGCTGTACGTTCTGCTCCTCGCTCATGAGTTTGCCACCAATCGATCCTGTCTCATTTCAACCATTCCGTTACTCCGCCGCGCCAAAGCCAAGCCTCTGGTGCGCCTCGTCTTCAATCTGCCGGTCCTGATTCACCGGCGGCTTCCGCCGCAGGAAGCTGTAAACCATCGGCACGAAAAACAACGTACTGAAAGTTGCGAACAGCAGGCCGCCGATGACGGCGCGCCCCAGGGGAGCGTTCTGTTCCCCGCCCTCGCCCATCCCCAGTGCCATCGGGAGCATGCCGACAATCATGGCCAGCGCGGTCATCAGCACCGGCCGAATGCGGGTCACGCCCGCGGAGAGCGCGGCCTCAATGTGATCCTTACCCTCGAACCGTTCGTCATTGGCGAACGTCACCAGCAGAATACTGTTCGCGGTGGCCACGCCAACCGCCATGATCGCGCCCATCAGCGAAGGCACGTTGATCGTCGTCTGCGTCGCGAACAACATCCAGAGAATACCCGCAAACGCGCCAGGCAGCGCGGTGAGAATGATGAACGGATCCAGCCACGACTGGAAATTGACCACCATCAGCAGATACACCAGCAGCACCGCAAATACCAGCCCCAGGCTCAGCCGTTTGAACGACGAAACCATGGTCTCCACCTGGCCGCGAAGTGAGACCACAAGTCCCTTCGGCACGTCTTTCGCCGAATCGTCCAGTACCTTCTGGATATCAGTGGCAACGCCCCCAAGGTCCCGCAGATCCGTGTTGGCGTAGACGTCGAAAACGGGCTGAACATTGAAGTGATTCAGCATGCCGGCGGTGGTGGTTCGTTTGGTGGCGCTCAACAGGTTATCCAGCAACTGAGGCTGTGCGCTGCTGCCGAGCGCGTTGATCGGCGTCTGGCGGACCGCATCGAGCGAGTTCATGCGCGATTGCGGGGTCTGCACGGCCACGCCGTAGCTCACTCCATTGACCGGATTCAGCCACTGCGCCGGCGCGATCTGGCCGCTCCCGCTGAGTGAAATCAGCATACTGTTGGCGACATCGCGCTGCGTCATGCCCGCCTGCACGGCCTTGTCGCGATCCACGTTCATTTCGATGGCCGGAGTATTCACTTCCTGACGAATATGAACATCCACCGCGCCGGGAATTACCCTGAGCTTGCGTTCCAGCATCTGCGCCACTTTCAGTGCCGCATTCTGATCGCGCCCGGTAACCTGTACATCAATGGGCGCCGGAATGCCGAAATTCAAAATCTGGTTCGTGATGTTGGCAGCCTGAAAGAAAAATGTGTCGTCGGGAAAATGCGCATGCAGCATCGTCCGCAACTGGCGTTGAACTGCCGGGACGGAAAGGTGGCTCTCAGGGTTCAGAGACAGAAGGATTTCGCCGTCGCTGCTGCCGATAGTGGCGGAATCGCCGAAAGCCAGATTGAAGCCGCCGTTGGGCAGTCCGATGTTGTCGATCACTTCCGAAAGTGCGCCCTTGGGCAGGTCGGCGCGGATGGCATCTTCCACCTGACCGAATACCTTTTCCGTTTCTTCGATGCGCAGACCTTCCGGGGCCCGCACATGCAGACGCATCTGGCCGGAATCGATCGTCGGGAAGAAATCCGTACCCACCATCGCCGCCAGGAAAATCGACGCGCCCACAAAGAAGAGATAGATAAAGGTCACGCGTACCCGATGGTGCAGGCACCATCCGAGCGCCTTCTCATACTTATCGCGCATCCTCTCGAACTGGATATTAAACAGGTGGTGGGTCTTCCATATGATGCCCTTCGCGTGGGCCAGACCCGCTTCGCCCCGCGCGTAAATCTCCACTTCCGGCTTGAGCATGAAGTGCATCATGGTGGGCACGATGGTCCGCGAAAGAAAGTACGACATCATCATCGCGAACACCACCGCCAGGGCCAGCGGCGTAAACAAAAATTTTGCCGGGCCCGTCAACAGGAGCACTGGCACGAACACGATACAAATCGCGAGCGTAGAAACGAAAGCCGGCAGTGCGATCTGTTGCGCGCCATCGAGAATGGCCCGCGTCAGCGGCTTGGCCATGCCCATATTGCGATGCACATTTTCAATTTCCACGGTCGCATCGTCCACCAGAATGCCCACCGCGAGCGCCATGCCGCCGAGCGTCATGGAATTAATGGTGTGGCCCATGGCCCACAGAATGATACAGGAAGTCAGAATCGACAGGGGTATGGAAGTACAGACAATCAGCGTACTTCGCCAACTGCCCAGGAACAGGAGAATCATCAGCGCGGTGAGCCCCGCGGCAATCAGGGCTTCGCGGGCCACGCCGAAGATGGCGCCTTCCACAAAGAGACTCTGATCGAACATCGGCTTGACGTCCAGCGTGGGCGGCAGCCCGGCCAGAATGGTGGGCAGCAGCTTCTTGATGGCCTTCACAATGTCGAGCGTGGATGCCTGACCGTTTTTCAGAATCGTAATCAGCGAGGAGCGCTGGCCATTTTCCCGCACGACGTTGATCTGAGGGCCGTAGCCGTCGCGGATCTGCGCCACGTCTTTGATGCGAATCACGGAACCGTTCGATACTTTCAGGGGCAGATCGTTCAGTCCCTGAATCGTGGTGGGGCTGCTGTTCAGCCGGATAAAGTAGTCGCGGTCCCCCATCTTCGCCTGGCCGGCGGGCAGAATCAGATTCTGCGCGACCATGGCGTTGGAAACATCGGTCGCCGTAACGTTGTTCGCGAACAACGCATTTGGATCCAGATCCACCATCACCTGAGCGAACTTGCCGCCATAAGGGAGAGGAATGGATGCACCCTGAATGCTGGCCAGCTGCGTGCGGATAAAGTTCTGACCGAGGTTGAAGATTTCCTGCTCGCTGAGCACTTTGCTCGAAAGTCCCAGTTGCAGAATGGGAACGCTGGAGGCGTCGTACTTCAGGATGGCCGGCGGGAAAATGCCCGGCGGCATGGTGCGAATAATCGGCTGGCTGATCGCGGTGATCTGGGCGATGGCCAGATCGATCTTGACGTTCGGCTGAAAGAAGACGCGAATCACGGCAACGCCGGTGTAAGACGACGAATCGATATGCTCGATATCGTTGACCGTGGTGGACAGAGCGCGCTCGAACGACGTGACGATACGGCTGTTCATCTCCTCGGGCGAGATGCCATTGTAAGTCCACACCACGCTCACCACGGGGATGTCGATGTAAGGAAAAATATCCTTCTGCATCGTGTCAATGGCAAGACCGCCGAGGACGGCGATCAGGATGGCCATCACGACAAACGTATAAGGACGGCGTAAAGCGAGTTTAACGATCCACACAGTAGAGTTGTTCCGAGAGGAAGGCGCGTAAAAACCAGTGTAACGGACGCGGTTCGGCTATCTAACGGTGGAGGGCGGAAATCACGTAAGCGTGGGCCAAAGTTGGTACGAAATCGCTCGTTTCGAGCCCAGCTTCGGCCAACCAGGCACGGTATTCGGCACCGCTGTAGGCGCGGCCTTCGGTGAGAGTAAACAGCTGCGCCGAATAGCACGCCACTGCCAAAGGGCCATCCAGCGCGTCATTGAGAAGGACGTCATGAATGATCAGGCGGCCGCCCGGTCGCAGGCAGTCCGCGCATTTGCGAATGAGAGTTTGGCAATCTGTAACATCCCAGTCATGCAGAATATTCGAGAGCAGCGCAAAATCAGCGGAGGGTAAAGGAGCCGTAAACATATCGCCTTCCAGCCACTCGATGCGGTCGCTCACACCGTAGCTTTCGGCAAACTCCTTCGCAATGCGAAGTACTTCGGGGCGGTCGAGGATGATGGCGCGAAGGTCCGGGTTCCGTTGCAGGAGAGAGATAGAGTAGATCCCCGTACCGCCGCCCACATCGAGCAGCGTCCCGGAACAGGGCGACAACCGTTCTGCCAAAACCGGCGCGACATTCTTCGCCCGTCCGGCAAGGGCCAGTGTCAGTTGACGGGCAGAAGCCTCCTTCTCCATCGCCGATTCCATGCCTTCTTTATAGATGAAAGCGGCACCGGCGTCCTTGTCGACGCTGTTCGCCGGACGGTTGCTGCGCAGACGCTCCACGAGTTCCAGAACGGCGGGCGATTCCGCCGCCAGCCCGATGTAGCCGGCGATGCTGAAATAATTCTCCGGCACAAGCTGCTCTGCCGCCTGGGGCGACAGCGTCAGCAGGCCGGCGGCGTCAGCCACAATGAGGCCCATCGCGCGGAGCGCGGTGATCAGCACGATGGCGGGGCGTTCTTCCAGGCCCAGCGCACCCGCAAGATCCCCAAATGTCATTCCACCCGCCACCAGATGCTCGAAAACGCGGAAATGCGCAACGGCGGCAGTGAGCAGATTCGACGCGAAACCCGCACGGAAGTATTCGAAGATCGGGGTCGGGTCCAGGCTCGGCGGTTCAGTGGCGTTCAGCGGCATGCCTCTCCTAATCGTGTTGCTTTCTCTTGTTCAGATCGGAAATCACTACGTTGCGCACTGCCTGTTCGGCCGTGAGACGGCCCGGCACCACATTCGTGGAACCGGCAAAACCAAGGGCATCAGACAACCCGGTCATGTCCACCTTTTTGTAAAGTACTTCCCGCCCCTCAAACAGGACTCGCACCGCATTCTCCGTTCTGCTGACCTCCACCCTCACGTGCCGCCATTCCCCGTTGGTATAGGTGTCGGCACTCCCTTCGGCCGTACCCACCAGTTGATCCGCCTTACCGGTTTCATTCCTGACCATCTGGATTAACCGGGCGTCAAAGGTGTTGATATGCAGCGCCAAACCGGAACCTACTTCTCCCCTTTTGGGCAAATCGGCGTAGGCCGAAATTATCGACCGGTAGGCCAGGCGATCCCGCGCGAAAAGAAAAACGACACCCTGCCCCGTGGCGGAAGGACTGGCAGAGACCGAATTCCGTACCGAGTATTCGAAATCCACGGCATAATCGCGCGGGAGCCTCGTGTCATTATCCAGCAGCACGGCAGTGTTTTGCCCAAACCTCTGATCGGTGGCCAGAATGATCCTGTCGTTTTGAAAGGCCGGAATGGCGGGCAGGGAGATGGTGCGCAGCTTTTCTTTCCCCAGTCGCGCCAGAGTGATCACGTTGTTCGAACGAAAAGCCAGGCTGGCATCCGGGGCCGAAGTACCAGCATGGGTAATTCTCACATTACTGATGGTCTGCTCTTCCACCGCATCACCCGTGGCACCACCAAAGCCGAAACTGCCATAGGTGGTATCGAGCGCGGGCCGCGTGGGAGCACGGGAAATCGCAAGGAGGCCGTCAATGTAAACGTTGATGCCCTGGAAATTCGGCCCGGAAGCACCAGGGCACATCGACGCGGTACTAAACGGGCTGACCTCGATACACACATGCCTGGGATTGTCGCCCGGCTTCACGTTCGGGAACACAGCGGTACCCTCATGGTGCCCGTCGTCCGATGTCCCCGGACCGTAGAAGCGGAGTCCAATGCCGGGATTCCTGTAGACGTAAGAGTTGAAGACCACAGCGTAACCACTGCCGGGAGCGAAGCTGAAATCGGGCGTTTTCAGAGAATTCTCTTCATAGGGCACCGGGTCTTTATAGAACATGAAAGAGAAGCCATCTCCGAAGTAACTGGGGGAATTTCCCAGGCTTCGAAGGTTGTAATCGAACTCCACCTTGAACGCGCCCCGGAGGCTCTGCCGGTGCAGAATGGCGGTGCGGGCTCCGCCAAGCTGATCGGGCATCAGCCGGATCGTATCGCCAACCACGGACGGATAGGTGGCTGCGGCTATCGCCCCGCGACTCAGCAACTCAGAGTCGTCGGCCTCCTGCTTCGTAAAGTGCGTTTGACGTGTCGATCCGGTTCCAAAGAATTTCGCGGCTGCCTGCTTTGCTTTGTCGTTCATGGCCAGACGGGTTTCGTCTACCGGTTCGTCGCCAAAGTCGCCGTAACCCAACTCCGCACCCGATCTCACCAGCAACTTATGCCGCAGTGCGTGGCTGCTCTCGCCGGAAAGGAGTACCTTCAGATCCCACTTCTCTTCCTTTGATTTAGGCCCCGGCTTAAATATCTCCGGGAATAACGGCGTGCGGTGGATATCCCCGTCCATCGACACGTTCGTCAGTGTGTCCGCCTTTTCGCTGAAGCCCACAGCGACCACCGCGAGCTTGTGCTGCAGTGAATCCGCCCGCACGATTCCGCTTTTGCCGTCCAGCACTCTGACGTGTCCGTTGGCGTAGCCAGCCACAATCATTGACGATCCGGGCCAGAAAGCCAAAGACGTCACCGGGCCGGCCGCGGGCGTGTTGAAGGTGCCATCGCGGAGCAGGACGGGTTTGCCCGCTGCGATCCGGTAGAAACGGATAGAGGCATCCTCAAACCCTGCGGCCAGCACAGGCGAGGGATCCTTTGACCACGCCAGCGTCCGCACAATGGGACAGCCCACAGCCAACTGGCAGGGTAGTTCAGCAAATGGCTCCGGGTTGGCGGTGGCCGAAGGAGAACGAAACAGCAACAGGTGTCCGGAGGATGTGCCCGCCGCCAGAAGACCACCGCTCCAGGAGAGCGCAGTAATCCGATCGTTCCCGGAATACGTCCAGGTCCGCTTTGAAGTGGCGTCGTCCGCGAAGATAATTCCGTTCTCCGTTCTTTCCGGACTGGGAAATCGCTGGAAGCCGATCGCAAACTTCTGCTCGGTGGAATCCACGGCGATGGATTCAATCCTGACCTGATTGAGGACGGTACCAGGCTGACCAGACAGGCTCGCGGGAATCTTACAGTCACGGAAGCACTTGAGAACGGAAGGCCGCTTCCCTTCGGGCTCCGTCGATCCCGCGATGTCTTTACTCAGATAGAGATGGCCCGTCGAGGGTACCAACGCGGCATGGTCCATGGCTTCCGTGCTGGCGGTGTCATTGCCGGTGCTTCTATAGCCCGGATAGAAATCCGGCCACAGCAGATAGCCAGCCACAGACGATACATCCGGCACGGGGCCGTGAGCGCGGTCGAGGGCATCGAGGGCGTACATCCAGGCACGCTGCGAATCTTCCGGAGAGTCGTTTTGTGAGCGAAGGTCGGCACTGGTGGCCTTCTCGATAAACAGCCCGGTGACCGCATTGTCCGTCGCCGCCAGGGCGTCGGTGGCGGTCTTCTCCGCCGCTACTGCCTGCAGTTGGCGAACCTTGGCGTCCGTCTGCGCGGCAAACTCTTTGGCTGCCTCTCCCAATGCGCTCGCCGCTGCACTGACCGCAACACTCTTGGCCATGCCCGCGATGACCGAACTGCTCCGTGCCGCATTCCACTCCCATCCCGCGACGCACAACGCAATCACTGACAATCCGACCAGAGCCTTGAGGAAGATGTTATTCCTGCGCAGACGGTCGGCCTGGGCTTTTTCCCGGACCGCCTGCTCTCTTTCTCTCTGCGCCTGGTCGCGGTCGCGCTGTTCGGCCTCCTCCCTCCGCCCGGAGCGTTCCAGAAACTCGCTCTCTTCCGGCGAGAGAGTCATCGCGGCGGCTTCAGCCTTCGCGGTCTCCAGGTCTGCACCCACCAGCAGCAGCGCCCGCGGCTTACCCTGCGAAACCCACAGCCGGGCACTCTTCTGCAGTTTATTGAGATGAGCGTCCAGCCATTCTTCATTGCTGCCCATGACAGGCTTCACCAGGCGGTCGTGCGACAGTTCATACCAGATAGACCCGCCTCTGGGCTCTCCGCGAATCAGGTAAGTGTCTCCCAACTCGCCGATGGTGCCGTTATCCAGACCGCCGCTGGAACCGGGTTCCCTGCGAACCTGGTTGCGCACTCCATCCGCCGTGATCAGCTTGTGCTGAAACCACTCGCGGATGCCGCGCTCCTTTGACTCATCCTTGCCTGCGACCTCCTGCACCGAATTGTCGTAGTAGTTCTTCAGCGCCAGACTCACATCGCCGATGTCATCGGCGGTGATGAGCATATCGTCCGGCCGATCGCGCTCCATTCGTTCCCAAAGGTCGTAACAAACCACCTGGAGTTGCAGCGGTTCGACGTAATCGCCATCGAGTTCTTCCGGCGTGCCATCGGGTTTCTGGCCTTTGACCCTGGCCAGATTGAGCACCAGTTGATCTACCACTCCGGCCCCGTACTGACGCGGGCAATCCGCGACGGGACTCGATATGGCTTCGGCCGCTCCTTCCGTGGTCAGTCGATCCAGACGGTAACGATTCAGCAGGTGAGTGGGGACCAGGTGGGCGTAGGGATCGAGCGGCGCCAGAAAGTCTTCGCGCAGAACCAGCAGCGCCCAGATGCCGGGAACGCTCAGCATCTCGCCCAGTTGAGTAAAGAACTCCAGTTTTTTCGCGCCGTCCTGCGGGTCCACACGCAGGATCTCTTCGAACTGGTCGATGATGATGAGTGGATTGCGATTGCGCCCGCGCTTCGCGGCCCACGCCGACAGGGTAATGTCGGGAAAATCGTCTTTCTTCTCCACCCCGGCAATCACACTCCACACGAAACGGTTTGCCACGCTCACGCCGGGCGGAGGCTCGGTGTTGACGCGAGTGGGCCCCCAGATATCGAAGCGTTTCCTGAGTTGCGGAATGAGGCCCGCGTTCACCAGCGAACTTTTGCCGGCCCCGGAAGGCGAATGCAGCAGCACGATGCGTTCGGAAGTGATCAGCCCACGCAGTTCCGTGACTTCGCGGTCGCGTCCGAACAGAGTATTTTCGAGCGCAAAGGGCTGAGGGCCGACATAAGGATTGGGAAGGGCCATCGCTTATTCGCTCCTGTCTTCGGCCGTCGGTGCCTTGTCGAGCTGTATGCGGAGTTGACGCAGGAAGTCAGCCGCAGTGCCCCAGTAGATGTCGATTTTCGCCGTCGTGAAATACTTCTGCAGATACTTCTTCGCCAGCCGGGCATTGGCGAGCGTGGTCTCGGCCGGGTCCACCTGCACCGCCACGTGGTTGAAGCCCTGAAGCAATTCCGCTCCGCCCTTGGCGACGATCATGCGGAACAGCACGCGGAACTTCCAGTCGTCCAGAGGGAAGCCGACGAAAAGCAGAGAGCCCGCCACCAGCGCTTCGCTCACTACGCCAGGCATCAGCTTGTATTGGGTGGTGCGGATCAGGTAATCGAAGAAATCGTCTTCCGTGAGTACCCAGGTGTCTTCTTCCGGCTCCCGGCGCTTGCCGAAGACGTAATAGATGAAGGGCTTTTCCACCGTGGGATCGCCCTGAAACGCCTGCTTCTTCGTTTTCAGTGTCCGTTCGTCGCGCCATTGCGAGACCAGTGCAACGGGAGTCTTCTTTCCGCCTTCGCAGGCCGCTTCTTTCACGTACGCTTCGAGCAGCGTATCGTAGCCCGCGTTGACAAAGACCGGGACATCGAAGCCCGCGACGATGCGCAGGGGATCGCGCTTCAGCGGGTCTGCGTCCAGCGTGGCAGCCTGAGCAGCCAGGGCCTGCTGCAAATCGAGCACGCCCATCGCGCTGACCGGCTTGCCGTTAACAGACTTACCGAGGATGCGCTCCCCTGCTTTGTAGATCTCGTTCTGAAAAGCGGTTCTCACTGTAGCGCGGGCAAATTTGGGACTCTGCTGGATCGCAAGATACTGGGCAACCTTCGCGAGATCGAACTGATCGCGGGTATCGAGCGGAAAGTTCTGATCCCGCGCGATCTGCGCCGCGACCGCGCGGGAACTGCCGTTGATATGTTCGGCAACATCGGGGCCGAGAATTGGCACGCACTGGCCTTCTCTCACGAACTTGCATATGGACGTCCACTGCTGGAACTCATCCACACCAGCGTCACCCTGGAAGCCGGGCACGTACCAGATGCGCCCGTTGCGCAGGCGCATGAAAAGCGAGGGCATCCAGCAATCCGGCCGATCGCGAACCGCGCCGCGCGCCACCGACATGGCGCGGTCAATCTGACCGTCGGTCAGAAGCTGGGTAAAGAACTCTTTCATGAAGACAGCCGAAGTCTTCATGCTGAAGTTGCCCTGCATGGCGATCACCGCGGGGATACCAGCATCAGCGAGGCGCGGACCCAGTCCGGCAAGGCCAACTCCGCCCTTCCCCGCGCTCTGGCACGAAGCGAGGACAATCAGGCTGGGGCGTGAATCGAGCGCCCAGATGCGTTTGACGAGTTCGCCGCCGGGCACGGGGCCGGAGTCGTCCAGGAAGATGTTGGCCTCATTCTTCAGCAACGCGCCGTGGCAGACCAGATAGAGAATGTCGTAGCCGTCGCCTTTAGCCAATTCGTCCGAAATACTCTGGAGGGAGATCGCTCCGCCAGGGGCAAGCGTAGTGATGCGAACGCTGCTCCCGCTGGCACCGAGCGCCTGCTGGACGTTCGCGAGTTCATCCGCGACCGCGACAGGCTCCAGGTCGAATTCGTCCAGGTTCTGCGGATTCGCAATGACTACAAGCGCGGAAAGATCGGCCTTCGGCTTGAGCCGAACGGGGCGTGAGTCAAGGCTGCTGGCGAGGAAGCGCGAGACCAGGGTCGTCTCCCCCATGAACAGCGGAGCATCCGGCATGGCGGGGTCCGCCAGCGTCTCCCAGTGGATGGCGTGGAGTTCCGGTGCGCTGGATTCGATGGAGAGGCGGACGCGCAGCGAAGAGTTCTGATTCTGCGCCAGACTCCGGAAACGCAGGAACTCGGACTTCAGATCGCCCTGGAAGAACGCCACTCCGAGCTGGTTGCCATAGGTTGCGGGATCGAAGACCTGAAGCGCAGCGGGATCCAGGGTAAAGACGGGATCGGCCGGCGAGCGCTGTTCGGCATCGTCGTCCGGCCCATTGAAGCGGAAACTGGCCGCGTACGTGAGCGAGTCACGCCGTCGTAACGCGAGTTCCAGATCCGAGTATCGAGCCATCTAGAAACGAATCTCAACCAGTTCCGCCGGGACCACGATGGGAGCGTCAGGCGTATCTTCATCAGCGAATGCAACGGCACCGGAGGGCGCAACGCCCTGGATGTTCCATTTGCCACCCACATACGTTATGGCGTAGACCTGAAAACCGAAGACGAGCGGCACGGCGTTTTCATACGTCACTTCGGTGTTTTCGGTGCCGGTTACTGTGACGCCCACCTTCGCCCCAAGCGCGGCCTGAATGGCTGGCACGTTCACATTGGCGGATTTGTTGTCATCGCGTTTCGCCGAAACCTTGATGGACTTCGCCAGAAGAACCTGCGAAACTACCAGCACCTGCGTGCCCTTCGCGCCGCCGAAATAGCGCTGCACGAAAGGGTTGTGGGAGGCCAGTTCGCCCTTCGCGATGTAGTTGCCGATCACGAAAGGATCAATGCCCGAGACCGTCACGTCGCCCAGTTCAAACTGGATCGACTTCGCGTCGCTGTAAGCGCCGCTCACGCTCGGGGCCGAGCCACCAAACATGCCGCTGAGCGCGTTGGCCAGGATATCGAGACCGGCGGACAGCTTGAGTTCACTGGTGCGGAAGCCGGTGATCTTTGCGGCGGCCTGCTGGGGCGCGGGCACAGGAACCGGTAGTTCGGACTTCCAGATCTGATCGAGCGTGCCCAGCCAGTTCTTCGAATCGCCATCGACGCCGATCACTCCCAGCGGGGCAATACCCTGGCGGGGAAGGCGCAAAACGCTATAGCCAAGATCATTCAGATACGTTAGTTTCGGATCGACGCAGACAGCCATCAGGGACACCTCTCTCTTTCGCGATTAACTGAGTATAGCCATGTCTGAGGTGCGTAAGCGAACGGCAGGGTCGCCCAGGATGATGTAGTTGCGGGCGTCGTCGCGTGCCACCCACTGGTTGGCTAACTGCTTCATGTTTTCGGGCGACAGAACCCGCTCGCCGGACTGCACCTGCTGAAGCGTTTCGGCGATGCCTGTCGAAAGCGCGCCCCAGTTGGTGTTGAACTGGTCGGTGGCCTGGCCGATGCGATCACCGGCCATCAGTTTGTTCAGGATCATGCGGAAGTCGCCGTTCTGCGCGGTGCCGCTATCGGATTCGAAAGACCAGCCCCAGGCTCGATCAATGTGGCCGATGACGGCGAGCGCACCACCTTCCGGATGCGTCAGGAGCTTGCGCGGAAGTTTGGCGAGCGCGGGCGCGGGCGAGATCTGCGGAGCAGCTTTGGCCGTGCGGCTGAAGGTATCGTATTGAGGCCAGCCAACACCGTAGCAGGCGAACATGAAGTGGATCATGCCGTGAACGCGGGCCCCGGCATCGAGATCGACTCCGGCGAAGATCTGATCGGGCGTCGCGGGCGTGCCGCGCACCCATTCCTGACAGATCAGTGCACCCCGCATTTCGGGCAGGCGCGGATCGGCTGGATCGTTGATGGAACGGCCATGCGAGCCGGTGAAGATCAGGGCCGGACGGCCTTTCGCAATGTCGCCGCGCATGAGTTTGTCGATAGCGGCCTTATCGGCGAAGTCGCCGAGGAAGGACTGGACCTGGAAGTTCTGCTTGCGTCCCTGGCCGATGGGCTTCGAAATATCGGTGCCTTTGATGAGAGGCAGGGCGACCTGATTGGTGAGCAGGTTGGTGGCTGCATCGCCCTCGTTGCAGGGCGCGAAGAAGGCGAGTTGCCGCGTGGTTTCAACCGCGGCGTCAGTCTCGTACTTCACCACGGAATCGGCGTATTGGCGGAACTCGTCGGGCGTGTCGAACCAGATGCGTCCCACGGCCCAGAAGAGATCGAGCTGGTATTGAAACTCGAAGGAGATATCGACTGGCGAGGCCACGATCAGCACGTAATACGGGATGCCCTGAAGAGGCACCACCGTGCGCATACTGGCCCCGTGGCGGGTGATCCAGTCGGAGGCGGATTCGGCAGGCTGGTAGTCGCCGTCGAAGACTTTGAACAGGCGGTCGTCGGCTACCTGCGACTTGCGGAGGGCGAGCAGGGGCGCGAGCGCGTCTTTTATGGATTGATCGACGCCCGGTGCGAAGAGTACCGCCCAGCCGACCTCATTGAGGGCGTTCGGATCGAACTCGCTGTCATCGACTCCGAAGTGGGCCTCGCCCGCGGCGGCTTTGCGCGCCAGTGCGTCGGGATCCATGGGATGCACCGGCGAGGCGAGGATGGCGTCAGGCTGAACCCCATCGAGGACCGAGCCATCGTCGCGGACGCCGAAGGGCACCGGGCCGGAAAGGAGATTGTTGGTCATAAGTGAGCACCTCCCGCGCGAGTTCGCTCCCTTGCGGTCGCGGCTCGGTATGAGCGGCTCCGTCTGAAGTTGCGCCGGAAAGTCGTTGGTCAGTTGCCGGCGGAATTGGCCTTTTCGCCGTCGGAGAAGCTCGGCTTGTCGTCACCGGAGGAGAAGCTGGGCTTGTCGTCACCCGCCGAGAAGCTCGGCTTATCATCGCCTGCCGAGAAGCTCTCCTTCTCCTCATCGGAGAAACTTGGCTTGTCATCTCCGGACGAAAAGCTGGGCTTTTCGTCGCCAGACGAGCAACTCAGACTGCCGAACTGTGAGTAATATTCATTTTCGCTATTCATATAAAAGGGTCTCCTTACGCTACTTTTCGAACCTTACTTACTCTTCGCGGCAATAGCTGAAAATCTCTTGTCAGCAACCAGTGCCGCCATCTCGGGATTTCGTTTCAACATCTCCAGCGAATACTTCTTCTCCAGCGCCTTGCCGATCCAGCGCAGAGCCTCATCCCTTTGGTGCAACAACTCAAAACCTTCGCCCGCGCGGAACAGGACCTGAGGGTTATCAGGCTCCAGCGCCGCCGCCTGCCGCAACAGTGGCAGACTCTTCTCGGGCATATTGAGAGTAGCGTAGTATGAGCCCAGATTGGAAATCAAGGTGGCGTCCTGCGGACTCCGCTGATGCTCCTGCTCCGCCAGATCGATCGCTTTGCGGTAGTTTTCGAGCGCGAGGGCGCGATCGCCAGGGATCTTATCGTAAGCGGAGGCGAGGTTCGCCCACGTCAGATAGTTCGATGGATTCAGGGAACCGGCGCGCAGGTATAACTTCACGGCCTCCTGATAGTCGCCTTCTTCCACCAGCACCAAACCGAGATTGGCAAAGTAGTTATCGGCGGGGTCGAGTTCAATCGCCTTGTTGTAAGCTGCTTTAGCTTCCGGAAGCTTGTTCAGGCGACGGTAGGCGATGCCCAGATTATTCCAGGCTTTGGAGTTGTCTTTGGTCAGGTCCACGGCCAACTGGAACTGCTTGACGGCATCTTCAAGGCGGCCATTCAGACGATAGAAATTACCTAACTGGTTGGGCCAGCGCCAGTCCTGCGGAGCGAGGGTTTCGGCTTGTTGGTAGGCAGGTTCGACGTCAGCGGTCCTGCCCTGGCGCGCATACAGATCGGCCTGTGCGGCGAAGACTTCGGCGCTGCGGGGCGCGAGGCGGAGCGCGGTATTGATCTCATGTTCGGCCGCATCGTTCTTGTTCGTGAGCGTGTAGAGCATGCCGAGAGTGACGTGGACCGACGCCAGATCGTCCGGCTTGCCGGCTTTCTCACAGGCTTCCTGTGTGCTGGTCAGAAGCTCCGGGGTGGCCTGCGCGCGGTAGTTAATAAAGTCGGCGCGGCAAAGTCCCGCGTAAGCAAGCTGAGATTTCGGGTCGGCGGCGATTGCCTGCCGGAAGCCGTCGATCGCCTTATCCAGATTGCCGGGCAGGTAGTACTTATCCAGATACTCCTGCGCCTTCATCGAAGATGCAGTCCCGGAAGCGCTGCTCGCCGGGTTGGCGAAGGGCAGCAGCTGGCGAACCGGACTGAACCAGGCAGCGGCGGCAAGCACCGCGACCGCGGGGACAGCGAGGCCCCAGTATGTCCGCTTCTTTTCCGGCGCGGTGGCCGTGCCGGTTACAGAGTGGACGGAACTCGCCGCGCCCAGGCTTTCCGAAAGGGCGAGCAGCATCTGGCCCGCGCTTTGGTGGCGCTGCGCAGGGTCCTTATGGATGGCGGTTTCCACGGCGTGGACCAGCTTCTCCGGCAGGTCCGAACGCTGGTCGTAGAGCGACTTACGCGGGGCCTTTTCGTGCGCCTCGGCGATCTCCTGAAGTGTGGGCGCATCCACCGGGTACTTCGCGGTCAGCAGGTGATAAAGAAGGATGCCGAGGGCGTAAATGTCGCTTGCCACTGAGGCACCTTTGCCGGTGAACAGTTCCGGCGCCATGTAGGTTGGGGTGCCACCGAGGTGATGCTGGTCGCGGGCTTCGAGCGAGAGGCCGAAGTCTACCAGCAAGATGCGGCCACCCTCTTCGCGCATGGCGTTGCTCGCCTTGATATCGCGGTGCAGCAGGCCAGCACTGTGGACCGCGGCGATCGCCTTGCACAGATCGATACCGACATGGGCAGCTTCGCGGGCGCTGAACGGACCTTGTATGGCCAGCAGGGTGGAGAGTGTCTTGCCCTTGACGAAATCGCTCCAGAATCCTACGCGGCCTTCGTGGGTATCTACGCCATAGATGGTGACCACGTTGGGGTGGCGGATGCGGGCCAGCAGGCGGGCTTCGCGGAGGATGGCTTTTTCCTGATCGGCCTGATCCGAGAGACGCGGATAGAGAAGTTTGAGCGCGACTTCGCGCTGGAGCACCGTATCGAAGGCACGGTAGACCTCGCCGAAACCACCGTGGCCGACCATCTCCAGAAGCTGGAACGGTCCCCAGGATTTCGGCGCTTCCTTGCGGTAGTGAGGGTCGTCTCCGAGGATGGTGAGGGTTTCATCCATTGTCAGTACGCTCTATACCGCCGCGAGGAGTGTGCGGCGCGAACAGGGTGCGCAGCCCTCCAGGTTCGCTCCCTTGCGGTCGCGGCTCTCCATTTTCGGCGGAGGTGCGGGGATTGTGTAACCCGAGGAGCGTGCAACCACTGAGGAACGCTCCCTTGCGGTCGCGGCTTTCAATTCCCGCTGATTCACCAGTTTCACGTCGCATGCCGAACTCCGGACACTATAGCTATTCACTATAAGCTAAAAACCACTACGGGGTGATAAACATGGGGCAAAGCGATGCGGCCAATGGCGACCAGGTGGCCGTCCGGACCGATCGCTTTCACGAATTCAGCCCAGGGATTCGCCCGGAAGGCGGAGACGCTGAAATCGCGGCCCTGGCGGACCTGGCGGACCGTGACGTCGTCGAGGAAGGCCGGGGGGAACTGGGGGAGCAGTTCGGCCATGGGGAGCAGGGCTTCGTGGAGGCGGTTGGCCGCGCGGAGGTCCTGGAGTTCTTCGATGGTTCGTGCCTGGGCCAGCGTGAAGGAGCCGGACATGGTGCGAAGCAGTTCCTCCACGTGTGCGCCGCAGCCGAGCGCGGCACCCAGTTCGTGGGCAATGGAGCGGATGTAGGTGCCGGCCGAGCAGCGAACGCGCAGACGGGCGCGGTCGCCATCGACGCTGAGCAGGGTCAATTCGTAGATGGAGACGGGGACCGGCGAGAGGTTGACCTCAATGTTCTTCCGCACCAGTTTGTAGGCCGGCACGCCGTTGATCTTCTTGGCTGAGACTGGCGGCGGTTGCTGCGAGATATCGCCACGCATGGGGACGAGGCAGGCTTCGAGTTGATCGGCGTTGAGGCTGACTTCGGTGACCGGGGTGGTCGGTTCGCCTTCGCGGTCCCATGTGGTGGTGGCGAAGCCGAAGCGGACAACCGCTTCGTAGGCTTTCTCCGATTTATCGAAATAGCGGGCGAGGCGCGTGGCCTGACCCACCATGACGGGGAGGACGCCGGTGGCGATCGGATCGAGCGTGCCAAGGTGGCCGACGCTGCGGGTGCCGCAGATGCCGCGCATTTTCGCGACCACATCGTGCGAGGTCCAGCCGGTCGGCTTGTTCACGACGATGACGCCGTCCGGGCTTGTGTAGTTCAACTGGGGTTCCGGCACTACTTTTCCGATTCCAGGGTGGGGATGACGCGCATCAGCACGTTGCCGATGACTTCGAAGCTGTGGGCACTGAGTTTATCCATGGTGTCTTGTGGGGTGTGCCAGTAAGCGTTGTTGGGGCCGTAGTTGAAGTCGATCAGATCGAGCGAACGGACGCCGGCTTCGAGGAACGGCAGATGATCGTCTTCAATGGCGCTGGGCTGTTTGTCGAAAAAAGCGGAGTAGCCGATGACGGCGGCGGCGTCCCAGACGATTTTGCGGAGGCTGGCGACGGAGTTCATTTCGTAAACGATGTCGAGATTTTTGTCGCCGGTCATATCGACATTGATGAGGGCTTTGATGTGGGCGTTGGTGCCGTCCGCGGTCCATTTGCGGGCGAGGTGGCGGCTACCGTAGACGCTGTCTGTCGCGGTCCAGTCGCGAACAGCTTCTTCGCCATCGAAGAAGACGAGATAGACGTCGTCCGTGCGGGGCGCGCCTTTGAGGGCGGCGGCCATTTCGAGAAGGATGCCGGTGGAGGAGCCGCCGTCATTGGCACCGACGAAGTTGGGCAACTTCTTGGTATCGAAGTGACCGGTGATGGCGATGGCGCGGCCGGATTTACCGGGAAATCTGGCGATGATGTTTTCCATGGCGACGGGGCCATCGGGAGTCTGGGCGGTGAAGGTGTCGCTGGTGACCTGGCAGGCGCAGGTGGCGAGCTGGGCGTGGATGTACGCGCGCAGTTTCGTGTTGGCTGGACTGCCTGAGGGGCGGGGGCCGAAGGCTACGGATTTCGCGGTGAAATCGAGCGCGGCTGGGCCGGAGAATGGCGCGGCTGGACAGAGTGCGGCTATGACCAGGAGATAGATGGGGAGACGGTGCATGTTCTTTAGTTAGGGTAACGCCGAACCTTTCACACAGCGACCACAGAGAGCACAGAGAAGACATTTTTGCAAAACGAAGCCGTTTCGGGGCCGGGTCACGCCGCCTGTTGGAGCGGGGGTGCGGTTTCGGGGGTTTTGCAAAACGAAGCCGATTCGGGCTGCGCGGGTGTTTTGCAAAACGAAGCCAATTTTTGCCGATCGGCGATGGTTTTGCGGATGCGGGCTGTGTCGGCGAGAACCGGGGCGGCGGTGGGAGTTTCCAGGTGTTCTTCGCGGGAGAGGCGTTCGGTCTGGAGTTTGCGGAGTTCGGCGTTGCATTTGTGGAGAGTGCGAAGAGAGAGGCTGCGGCCGCGGTCGGCGGAGCGCTGGAGTTTTTCGAAGTCGTCGCATAAGAGAGGTTCGCCGGCGAAGTTGGCGAGTGCTTCCTCGGCGAGGCTGCAACGGCGGAGCCGCCATGTGGCACGGCGGATTTCGGCAACGAGAGTATTTTCGAGGATGCCGACGGGGGCGTGTTCGCGTTCGAGCGAGGTGATGAGTTCGTCGTAGATAGGTTGTTCGCCGGGGAGGATGAAGTCGGCGGTGGTGAAGAGGCCGTATTTGATGGCGTTTTTGGATGAGGTGGCGCGGCCTGCTTCGGAGGTGGGTCCGGTGGAGGACTGGGCGTTGATGGCGTTGGCGGTTTGCTGTGCTGAAGTGCTCATTTTGGTAGATCCTTTCGGGGGAGCGGAATTGGGCTCCCTGGTGAAAGAAATAACATGCGGGGGGTGGGGGATTGGGTCGCGAGTTTTGTTAAGTATATGAAAAATATGGCGAAAATAAATTTTGGTTCGTTGTCACTGATTTTTGCTGGTAGACTCAGGGCATGGACGGGAAGCTCAGCGACGTTCTGGAAACCCTGCGTGGACATGAGGCGGAATTGCGTCGTTTTGGCGTTTGCCATGCCGCTGTGTTTGGCTCTGTAGCGCGGGGAGAGGCGCGGGCGGATAGCGATATTGACGTTCTTATCGATCTGGATCGCGAGCGTCCGATGGGAGTTTTTGAGTACGCGCGTTTGAAGCTCAC
Source organism: uncultured Acidobacteriia bacterium (assembly GCA_903875575.1). Classification (GTDB taxonomy): domain Bacteria; phylum Acidobacteriota; class Terriglobia; order Bryobacterales; family Bryobacteraceae; genus BOG-234. The sequence goes on from CAIQWJ010000005.1 coordinate 56,993, forward strand.
GATTGGCGAGATGTTGGGTGGCGCGGCGGACGTGGTGAATCGGAAGACGCTGAAGCCGTTGTTGCGCGATGGCATTCTTCGCGATGCGGTCGATGTCTTCTAAGAATCCCAGACAGCGGCTTCGTGACATTGTGGACAATGTGGATGCGATCCGGGCATTCATGGCGGGGATGGACCGCGACGATTTTGCGGCAGATCAGAAGACGATCTACGCGGTGGTGCGGGCGCTCGAGATCGTGTCAGAAGCCACGCGGAGAATTCCTGCGGAGATGAGAGACCGTCATCCGGGTATCGACTGGATTGCTGTCGCTGCTGCGGGGAATGTGTATCGGCATGAGTATGAGGGCGTGGATGCGGATCTGATTTGGCACACGGCAAAGTTTGGGTTAGAGGCCTTGCGAGATGCGGCGGTGGATGAGTTGGAGGGCGGGGATCCGAAGTGAGAACCCGGAACATGACGGCGAAAGGACCAGGCGCATATCGGCCCACGAGGCTGATCAACGTCAGCGCAGAATCTATGTTCAGCAAGCCGGTGGGTAAGACTCAGAAGGCGGTATTGGCCCGGATCGAGAAGCGGCAGGCTGCCGGAGACGATTCCGGGATCGACTATTCGGGTATTCCAGCTCTGACAGACGCGCAATTGGCGGAATTCAACGGCGAGCTTAGCCGCCGGCTTGCGGCTCTCGATCGCGGCGAGACGGTCGACCCGGTCGAATCGCGCGCGCGGCTACAGCGAAATTCCACCGAGCGCCGGAAACCGCGGGCTTGAGCGGCTGCGTCCTCAACGTCGATGCGGACTTCGATCTGGACGAAGACCATCCTATCGAAATTGTTGCGGTGACGCAGGGTTACCTGGCGGCTTCGGAGCGGGCATTGGCTATCACTTTCTCAACCTCAGCTTCGTCCGCTCCGGCTGCTCGTTGAGCGATGATTTTGATGGCAGCATTTATGACGGCGCGGATATTTTCCAGGTAAAAGCGGTCCATCGCTACGGCGACCTCTGCGGGACTCATGCCACTTGGGAAAAGTTCCTTCAGTAGCGGAGTCCCATCTCGCCCCGCTCGTTCAAAGATCAGACCCGCTGCGTCATGGCTGCCGGGCGCATAACCCAGCACAAAGAGTTCCTTCATCACCTTGGTCCGGGCATTCCAGAAGCGGCCGTTGAGAAGACCATGGGGTGTTCCCCATTCCGGCTGAGTTCCGTCTTTGATCGGAACAACTTGGGCGAACGCCCCAACCGAGAGCACGACACAAAGTAGAACTGGTTTCAGAGCAACCCAGTTACCCAAGTACGGAAATACGCAAGTCTCCGTAATGGTAGAGCCTGACGATCATATCTCTCTCAACGGCATCGCCACGCTACGCCCGCCAAACGGATGAAGTCGTATTCGACAGTTCTGGCAGGATATCCAAAGCTTCACGAACATATTCGACAATTTCCCGAGCTATACACCGGAGAATATGGCTGGCAAACCGGCAAGTTATTTGAGGACGGAGGCAAGCGGGCCAAGACCCAGTTATTGGACCATCTGCGCACCCTCGGCCCTATCGCGGAGCACGGCGCGCAGCAATTGCTCGTGCATCTGTTTCCGCAACTCGGGGACCTGCTCAGGAAAGATAAGTACGGCGGATTCAATCGGGAACGGGCACGAGGCGAACAACGCGTCTCGCTTCACGAATACCTCAAGCGTTACACCCGTTCGCTGTGCAGTAAGTCGCCCGCGTATTGCAGACAAGCCAGGATGTCCTTCTCGGTCAGATGCGGGTAATTCTCAAGGATCTTCGCATGACTCCAGGCGCGAAGACAGAAGGTCCACGATGAATTCCACGAAGATTCGGGTACCCGCAATCACGGGCTTGCCCACGAGAATCTTCGGTTCGATTGCGATTCTGTCTCTCAGTTCCACGTCTCTATGATCCACCAAAACACTGCACTCGTGGAGCCGTGCGATGCCTGGCGCGCTTACGATTTGGGCGTACAGAGCGAATTGCTCTTTCGGTGACAGATTTCTCTGCGTACCTGGAAAAAGCGCAGGCCAAAGGCCTGCTCTACACAGAAAGCGCGTCGAATGCCGACGCGGGACACCTGACTGGTTTATTTGGTTTGGTTGAAACCGTAGTAGAAGAGGATGTCGAAATTGCCAGGAGGCTGGCCGAGGGCTCGGAGGAGGAGTGCGACCTGGCCGCGATGGTGGACGCCGTGGATGGCGGCGTGGTGCATGATGTCGCCGAGACGCATGGCGTGTTTGGGGCCGGAGCCAAGGGAGAATTCGATGGTACGGTTGAGGTCGTCGTCAGTGAGCTTGGCCAGGAAGTGGCGGAGGCTGGCTTCTACCTGTTGCCAGCGGGTGAGTAGTTGGGGGAGGGTTGGGTAGTCTTCGGGCGCGAGGGCGGGGCCGCGCGTGGGGCCGCCGCAGCGGTCGAGCCAGCCACTTTCGGCGCTGAGCATGTGAACCAGGGTGTTGCGGATGGAGCCGTAGCTGCCAGCTACGGGTTGCGTGAATTGGTCGGGGGTGAGGCGGGAGATGGCGTCGAAGAGTTTGGTGTTGGCCCAGGAGGAGTAGTCGAAGAGGGTGCGGAGGTCGTTGGCGCTGGTCATGTGGAATATCGTAAACCGGGGGACGGCCCAGGGGCAACAAAGCGCAAAGTGTCCAGTTTCAAATGCAGGAAAAGGCGCAGGCCAAAGGCCCGATAAGCTGCCACATGACCCAAAAAACCACCGTTTTCAGGATAGAGGCGAGTGACGCGCGACGACGTCATCGTCAGCAGCGGGGCTGCCACCCGAGAATCGTATACGCTTGCACGGGTCAGAAACGCATTGACCGGCGCCCGTCCTTCCGCGACGCCGCAAGCGCTTTATGAAATGATTCTGGAGGAATTACACTCCTTCATTTTGTGGTGCAAAATTTCTCCGGCATCGATGCAGTAGAATTGCAGAATGTCCGCACCCGACCTCGATCACATTCTTCAGACTGGCCTCGCTTTCTGGGCCTCCAAGACTCTTTTGAGCGCCATCGAAATGGAAGTCTTCACCGAACTGGCGAAGCGTCCTGAAGATCTGGAAACGCTGTCCGGTCGACTCGGTCTGCATCCGCGCGCCTCCCGCGATTTTCTCGACGCGCTCGTCGCGCTGCATTTCCTCGAACGCCACGATGGCATGTACCGCAACACTCCATCCACCGACTTCTTCCTCGATAAGCACAAGCCCTCCTATGTGGGCGGCCTCCTGGAGATGGCGAATCTTCGTCTCTACCCGTTTTGGGGCAGCCTCACTGCCGCCCTCCGCACGGGCCTGCCGCAAAACGAATCCGCCACCGGTGCTGCCGACATGTTCAGCACTCTCTACGCCGATCCCGCACGCCTCAAAGGCTTCCTCCGCGCCATGACCGGCATCAGCCGCGGCTCCAACCAGACCATTGCGTCAACCTTCCCGTGGGCGAATTACAAGACTGCCGCAGACGTCGGCACCGCGCAGGGAGATCTGATCGTTCAGGTCGCCCTTGCCAATCCGCATCTTGCCTGCATCGGTTACGACCTTCCGGAGGTCGCCCCGGTGTTCGAGGAATACGTGGAGACGAACGCCCTGGCGTCGCGTGTCCGCTTCCAGCCCGGCAATTTCTTCAAAGATCCGATGCCCTCGGCGGACGTCATCATGATGGGCCACATCCTGCACGACTGGAACGTGGATGAAAAGCGTGTCCTCATCCGCAAGGCTTTCGACGCTCTGCCGCAGGGCGGTGCGCTGATCGTCTATGACGCCATCATTGACGACGACCGATCGAAGAACGCCTTCGGTCTGCTGATGAGTCTGAACATGCTGATCGAAACCCCCGGGGGGTTCGACTACACGGGTGCCGATTGCCGCACCTGGATGGCGGAAGCCGGTTTCCGAGAAACGCGCGTGCAGCATCTGGTGGGCCCGGATTCCATGGTGATCGGGATCAAGTAATGCAGCGTTCGCACACGGGTATAACCCGAATTAAACTATTGATGTGAAGATCGCCGTTTCAGTACCTGACGACGTATTCCGCCTGGCGGAGGCAACCGCGCGCCGCCTCGGTGTTTCGAGGAGCCAGTTGTACGCCACCGCTCTCGCCGAATTCCTCCAGCGGCAGGAGTCGAACGCCACCACCGAGCGCCTCAACCAGGTGTATTCGAAGAATTACGCAAAGCTTGACCCGCTCTTACAACATGCACAGCTAAGTTCGCTCGATCAGGACGTTTGGTAAGCCTCAGCCGGACGCGATGAGTAAGCTTCTCCGCGGTGAAATCTGGTGGGCAGATCTTCCGGAACCCCGTCGCGGGGGAGCCTGGCTTTCGGCGACCCGTGCTGATTGTGCAGGCAGACTCTTTCAACGGCAGTCGCATTCAGACGGTCATCGTTGCCGTGATTACAGGCAATACGGATCTTGCCGATGCCCCTGGTAACGTATTGCTTCCGGCGCGGGCCACGGGGCTGCCGCGCGATTCTGTTGTAAACGTGTCTCAGTTGCTGACCGTTGACCGCGCTTTTCTGGCCGGTCAGGTTGGTGTACTGTCACCGCGAATTCAGGCCGTCGTCGACGCGGGTTTACGGATGGTTCTCCAATTGTGAAGTGCCATTTGAGATGAATGTCGTAGAATCCGGTCAAATCAATCCGCCCATGGACCTGGCTCCAGACGCAAAGGTCGGCCCCTACGAGATCCTTCCGGTTGGGCGCTGAAATCAGCCTGGACGCATCTACTGACGGCACAAATAGACCTGTGGCCGATTCCGTCCTAATCCCGCTCATGTTTCTACGCGCATCTCTGAAGTTTCATCCCCCAAAAGCCGATGAACTGAAGGATGGACTACTTCGTCGCCCGCCAGGCCATATTCGACCGTGAACTGAACGTATGGGGCTATGAACTGCTGTTCCGTCCCGGCCTCTCCGACCGCTGCGACGCACTGGATGGCGAAGCTGCCACGGTACGCGTCATAGCCAGCGGCCTGTTTGAGCCAGGCTTCGAAAACCTGCTGCACGGACGCAGGGCCACCGTCAACTTCGATCGCGCGCTACTGGTCAGTGAGATGGGCCGCGAACTGCCGCTGCCGCCGGGCACTGTCATCGAAGTCCTGGAAACTGTAGAACCGGACGAAGCTGTTCTGGCGGCCTGCGCAGCCCTGCGTGTCCAGGGTTTCTGGATAGCACTCGACGACTATACCGGCGATCCGAAGCTGGACCCCTTACTCGATGTCGCCGACCTCTTGAAGATCGACGTACTCGCGATCCCCGTCGCCATGCAGGAGACGATTCTGGCACGCGCCCGGGAGCTCGGGATTTCCACCCTGGCCGAGAAGGTGGAAACCAGGGAAGAATGGGAGCGGGCTCGCACTGCCGGCTACGACTATTTTCAGGGCTTTTTCTTCGCCCAGCCGGTTCCGGTCGCAACCCAGCAGATACCGGCGACGGCGCACAACGCGCTCGGCCTGATGCGGGAAGTGCAGAGCAGGGACCTCGACTTCGTCCGTCTGGAGCAACTCATTAAGCGCGAGGTCGGGTTTTCCCACCGCCTGCTCCGTTACCTGAACTCCGCCATGTTCGCGTTTCAGGGGCCGGTTTCATCCATTCGGCAGGCTTTGTTGCTGCTGGGCGAACGCGAAATCCGCCGCTGGGTAACGCTTGCCACCTTCTCGCTCCTCGGTTCGGAAAAACCGGCGGAACTGGTCACCCAGTCCATGATCCGGGGACGGTTTTGCGAAATGCTGGGGCGCGAAAGCGGACTCGCCTCGGATGGCGACCTGTTCCTGCTGGGAGTCTTTTCGCTGCTGCCCGCCCTGCTGGACCGGCCGATGCCGCAACTACTGGAAGAGCTGGCGCTGGCACCGGAATTTGCCGCGGCACTGCTCGGCCAGGCCCCTCCAAATGACCGATTCACAGGGCTACTCGGCCTTGTCCGTGCGTGGGAAGCAGGCGACTGGGAGACCGTTGGCTTCATCGCATCCCGGTTGGAGATTTCCCGACAAACGATCGGGAAATCGTACATTGAGGCCGTCTGTTGGGCGGACGCGATCGCCGGGGAGTCCGGCCGTGAGACCATCCCGCGGAGCTAATACCATTTCGAAATGGTAAATGCCATAATCAAGTGGTATGACCCTCACAATCGACGGTGCCGGACGAATCGTGATCCCTAAGCCGGTGCGGGACAAACTGGGCCTGCGTGCTGGCAGCACTCTCGAAGTCGTGGAAACGGCGGAGGGCGTGACACTGAAACCCGCCGAGCGGGAGTCTCCCTTCGCCATGGTCGACGGGCAACTGGTGATTACAGCCAAGTTGCCTCCCGGTTTTGATATTGTCAAGGCCATAGCGGAAGAACGCGAGGAACGTGACCGAAGGAATCTGGGGTACTGATTTCAGAACTATGGCGAAATGGTATTTCGATACGCCAGTCCTGGTGGCTGCCTCCGTCACTGAGCATGAGCATAATTTCCGGGCAAAGAGCATACTGAACGAACTTCAGGATGACCAACACATGGGCTACATGAGCGCCCACAGTCTGACCGAGGTGTATTCCGTCCTGACCAGGGTTCCGTTTACCCCGCGTGTCTACCCGGCCGACGCCATGCGAGCGATCGAAGAACGAATTCTCTCCCGCATGACTCTCGTTTCCCTCGATGAAACCGAATACGTCGAAGTCGTCCGCCGCGCCGCCCGCGAGGGCTGGATCGGCGGTCGAATCCACGACGCCATCCACGTTCAATGCGCCGCGAAATCGAACTGCGACCGCATCTACACCTTCAATCTGCGAGACTTCCGCGCAATCGCCCCGCCGGACCTCGCCCCACGAATCTCCGCACCCTGATTTCCGCAGAATTGGCCGCTTTAACCAAAACTGTGTCCCAGTGACACACCGCCGCCACACCACGCCACGCGCCCCCGCCGGATCATCCAAAATAAACGATTTAAATCAACACTTTAGGGCTAGCGCAGACGGTATCCGACTTGCTACTATGGTTGGCGAATCGTTTGAAGTACTCCAACCTGCCCTCTGCTGCAATACGTGGGCGTTGGGGTGGCGAGACCCGGGTCATCTGCCTTCGGGGGTGGATGGCTGGCAACACAAAAGGCTCGTTATCCCCCGCTTGGCGGTTGCAGCAGGAGGGGTTTTTTTGCCCCCCCCTGCCGGGTACGATTCGCCCCGCGCTCCCCTAAGCTTCCCAGTCGATTGGTTCCACCTTCGGCACCACCAGCACGTACCCCACAAACGAAATCAGCAGCATCACGGTTGCAGCTACAAACGCTGCCTTGAAACTGCCGCCCGAGACCTTCACGACCCAGCCCGTGAACCACGGCGCGATGATCCCGGGAATGTTCCCCGCCAGGTTTTGCATGCCCGTCCACCGCCCGGCTGCCCACGGCCCCGCCATCCTCTGAGTTGTCGCCCAGACGTTCGACGATTCAATTCCGATCGCCATGCTCGCTACACAGATCAGAATCAGCGAAACCGTGGCGTCATCCACCAGCGCGGCAGGCAGCATAATCGTCGCGCCTAAAACACCCGTGCCAAGGAAACTCTTCCGCACCTTGCTGGCATCCCAGCCGCGCGCAATCAGCCGGTCCGAAATCAAACCGGAACTTAGCGTGGACGCCGCCGTCACCCACAGCGGGATCGACCCGAAAATTGCCACCTCATGCTGCGAATAGTGCCGTGCCAGCCGGAAATACCCCGGGATCCAGGTCAGTAGAAAATACCAGGCATAGTTTCCGCCGAACAGTCCCAGAAACGTTCCCCAGGCCGCCCGCTGCCGGCAAATCTCCATCATGGTGGGGACGCGACCCACAGCTGCGGGTATCAATCGACCGCCCTTCGGCACCATCAGGAACCAGGGAATCATCCACAGAAAACTCAGCCCGCCCATGGCGTAGAAGAAGGTGCGCCAGCCGAATTTTTCCATCAGCAAACCGCCGGCCAGCAGGCTCATCGCCGGGCCGATCTTGCTGCCCGCGTCAATCGCCGCATTGGCGAACCCGCGCTGCGTTTCGTGATAGCTGCCGGCCAGAATCTTCGAATAGGCCGGATACGCGACGCTCTCGCCCGCGCCCAGCAGCACCCGCAGCACCAGCAGCATCGCCATGCCGGAAGCCGCCCCCGTGAACAGAATCGCGGTAGTCCACAACATGAACCCCACGGCCAGCACGCGATTCACGTCGAACCGATCCACCAGCCAGCCGGCCACCAGCATCAGGCCGGCGTAACCGGCGAAGAACGCCGAATACACCTGGCCGCGCTGTTCGGTATCCATGCCGAAATCGATCTGGAGGTACTTATCCGCCGCCGACAAACTGCCGCGGTCAATGTAGTTAATCGTGACTGAGAGCACAAGCAGCGTGAGAATGATCCACTGCGGACGTGTGAGAGGAATCTGAACCATTCTGGACATTTTTTAGTAGGGACCCGCGATCATGTAGACGAAGAGACTTCCAGTAGCTTATCGCAATTCGTCCGGCTTGTGTAAACGATAAACTGGTTATGCCCACGCAACCGGGCGTTCATGCCAACCAATAAAGCCGCTCGCTGGGGAGCCGTCTCCGTTTTCGCGCTCGCCTCCACCTGGAACTATCTCGATCGCCAGGTGCTGAACTCCGCCGGTCCCGCCGTCATCGCGGAATTCCATCTCAGCAAGACGCAGTTCGGCTGGCTGATCTCAGCGTTTTCCATCGCCTACGCCCTCGCGTCTCCCGCTACAGGCTGGCTTCTCGACTGGCTCGGACTCGAAATCGCCATCATGTGGTCCGTAGCCATGTGGTCGGTCTCCTCCATCCTCGGTGGACTCAGCCGCGGCTTCGGGCAACTTCTTGGCACGCGCGTCATGCTCGGCGCGTTCGAATCCGCCGGCGTTCCGGCAGCGGGCAAACTCAACGCCAGCTATCTGGAGCCGGAGAACCGTGCGATCGGTGCCGCCATGACGCAGGTCGGCCTCAGCATCGCGGGCTTCGCCGCTCCCTGGCTGGTCGCCGCAACTACGGGCTGGCGACAGCCCTTTTATATTTGTGCCGCGCTCGGGCTGCTCTGGATTCCGGTTTTTTTGCTCACCAAACGCCGCATCGCCCCGTTTGAAAGCGTCCCTCCTCAGCGCGAAACCGGCGGCCTGCAGATCCTCCGCGACCCGCGCCTGCAGCGAATCGTCATCGCCAACATGCTCTGGATGGGCAGCTACTCCTTCTGGACCAACTGGACTACAGTCTTCCTCACAGGTTCGTTCCACCTCACCCTGAAAACCGTAGCCCCGTTTGCCTGGATTCCTCCCGTTGCCGCGACTCTGGGCGCCTTCGCCGGCGGCTGGATTTCCCGACAGGCGATCCGACGCGGGCGTTCCAATGCCGACGCCCGCATCCTCGGCACCCTGATCAGCGCCGTTGGCTGTCTCGTCGTCCTCGCTATGCCCTTCTGTACAACTCCCCAACTGGCAACATTCGTCGCCTCCGTCAGCAGCTTCTGGGCTGTGGCCGGCAGCGTCAATCTCTACACAATCCCCGTGGATATCTGGGGCCCGGAGCGAGCCGGTACCGCCGTCTCCGCCCTGGTATTTGGCTACGGCGTGCTCCAGGCCGGCATTTCACCGGCGATTGGCTGGAGTGTCGATCATCTCCATAGTTACGATCTGGTCTTCCGCCTGCTCGCTCCCATGCCGCTGATGGCCTGGTGGCTGCTGCGCCGTCTGCGCACCGAACAGTCCTAGCGCGGCCACATCAGGGCAAAAGTCTCGGCCGTAATCGCTGCGTAGATCAGGCCATCGATCATGCTCCTGAGCGTTGTCGCCCACGAACGGCCCCACCAGATCGACATCTGGCACAGCGCCCCGGCATAGGCCATGAAAGTCACGGCACCCACCACGTGGAAGATCCGGCGATGCTCATCGCCAGCCTGGACAACGTGCCCCGCAAAGAAACCGGCGAAGAGACTGACCGCCAGGATATAGACGAACCACGCGCCAAGCATCTTACCCATGTTGGTAACCTCATTGGGCAGCACGGTGAACACGAGGCGAGGACCTTCCTTCAGCTTGCTCAGAAACTCTGGCGAGTTCATATTTTTCATGTTGTCCGGACGGGGAAGAACGTAATCGCCAGGCGCGAGCCCCAGCTCGCCAATCGCCTTGCGTGCCTTCTCCTGATCCGGCACCGAGCGGAGATCGCTCTTATGCCAGGGCGTAATCATGTGGATAAGAGAACTGGCAAAAAACACCAATATGGAGGCGATGAGAATCGGAAGCCAGAGGTCGACGAGAATGGACATGAGAAAAAGGCTACCGCATTTCGGCGAGAGTCGCAACGGTTGGTAGCCGCTTGCCTACACCCTTCAAAAGGCGATGGCCTTCTTCCCGAAGATGTTCCGCCTGTCGTTCTACGCCGCCCGGAAACTTCGGATTCAGTTGCCCATCGTCGCGAACCACCCGCCAGTACGGCGTGATCCGGGTCTTGCCGGCGGCCGCGTCTTCCTCCGCGGCCGCCGCCGCAATCCGCACAAAAATTCCTGTCACCAGCGGGCAAGCGGTATCCGCCGCATACTTCTGTGCCAGCGTCTGACGAATCTTCGAGACGGTAGTGACTTCGCCTTTGTGCACGCCGCGGATACAAGCGTCCACCTCGCGCGGACTCGGCAGCAGCATGGTGCCAGCGCCCATTCGCTTCTGCATTTTCGGCGGTATCGCAACAACCTTCGGCAGGTTCGGGTTGTCCATCTTCTCCCGCCACGTCTTTCGGGTCTTCATTATGTCACCTCGTTCTTGTCTTGATTTTACGCCCCAAAACCCCTGTCCACATGTATAATCAGGTCGGATATTCTCCACCCCAAAAAGGCCATTCAGATGAATTTCACCAGAAGAGATTTCGGCAAACTCGCCATGGCTGCTGCTCCTGCCGCAGCTGGCCTGAGCATTCCAGGCATGGGCCTCGCCGCCCAGAGCTCAAAGCTTGACGGCGTCCAGATCGGTGCCATTACCTACAGCTTCCGCCAGGGCGTCGTCAAAACCGACCTCCCCTCCATCATGCAGAAAATCGGCCTCAGCGAAGTGGAACTGATGTCCGGCGACGCGGAAGCCATTGCAGGCATTCCCTCCGCCGGTGGCGGTGGCGGCGGCGGACGTGGCGGCAGCGGCGGTGGACGCGGTGGAGGACGTGGCGGGAGCGGTGGTGGCCGCGGTCCCGTAGCGCTCGCTCCCAATGGCTGCCCTACTAATACGCCCTCCGGTCAGGACTCAGTCGCGAAATCCGGCCAGGCTCCCGCCCGCGGTGGCGGTCCGGGTGGTGGCGGCGGCGGTCGCGCCATGACTCCCGAACAGGAAGCCGCCCAGAAAGCCATTGCTGACTGGCGCATGGCCGCCAAACCGGCCACCTGGAAAGCCGTCCGTCAGAAGTTTAACGATGCCGGCATCGACGTCCAGATCCTTTGCTACAACATGGGCCTTACCGCCAAAGACGACGAAATCGAATACGCCTTCCAGATGGCCCGCGATCTCGGCGTTCGCGCCATCTCCTGCAGCTCCACCGTCGCCTTCGCAAAGCGCGTCGCGCCCTTTGCCGATAAGCATAAGATGATGTGGGCCGGTCACGGCCACGCCGATATTTTTGACGACGAACAGTTTGCCAAACCGGAAACGTTCAAAAAAATCATCTCGTTCGGCAAGTACATGGGCGTGAATCTCGATATCGGCCACTTCACCGCGGCCGGCTTCGACCCGGTTGCTTTCATTCCGGAAATCCACGACCGCATCACCAACCTTCATATCAAGGACAGAATGAAGCCGGATAAGTGCTACGCTTCGCCGAATGTGGAATGGGGCAAAGGCGAAACACCCATCAAAGAAGTGCTCATGCTCATGAAGAAGAACAAGTATAAGTTCCCGGCAAACATCGAGTTCGAATACCAGACGCCGCAGGGTTCCGATAGCGTCATCGAAGTCGGGAAATGCTACGAATACATCAAGAAGTGCTTCGCGTAGCGACGGCGTCGTACTCAGAAATAAACCGGAGGGCAGGCGTCAGGCCTGCCCTCTTCCGTTCTACTTCACCTTCAGCGTCTTCTTCAGCCAGGCGATCATCTCGGCCTTGTAGTGTTGCTGATCGGCATCCTTCCAGCCGCCCATGCCATGCCCGCCGGCTTCCACCGTGACAATCTCGCACGCCGCGCCCACCGCATGCATCGCATCGCACATCATCGTGGACTGTTCGTAAGGCACCTGATCGTCGCGTGTGCCATGGATAGCCAGAAACGGCGGCATGCCCTTATGCACCGCGTGGATCGGCGAAACCTCTTTTAACTTCGCGTAACTCGCTTCGTCGTAGCCCTCAACCTGGAAAAACCAGATTCCGCCGCCTTTCGCCTGGTGGCTGCCGATGGACGCCATATTAAAGCGACCCGGATAATCCTTTCGCTGTCGCGCGATCTTTTCGTAGTCCGTCGGCCCATAGATATCCACCACGGCGGCGACCTTCGTCTCCGCCGTCTCGTGTGTAGCGGCGTAGTTCACCAGATAGCCGCCGGCCGATTCGCCGCTCAACACCAGCTTCGACACGTCCACCTTATAAATCTTCGCGTTCGCCTTCACCCAGCGGATGGCGGTATCAATATCTTCCTTCGCCTGCGGGAAGCGAAAGTCGGGAGCCATCCGGTAGTCGATACTGAACCACACAAAGCCGGCGTCCGCCAATGGCTGAAAGGTCGGGGCCATGTTGGTGGAACGGCTGCCGCCATCGAAACCACCACCATGTACCAGAATCGCCGCAGGGAAAGGACCCGGCCCGTCCGGCACATGCAGGTCAAGCAACAGCGCGTGGCCGTCCGGCCTGGCGAACTCCACCCCCTTCTGATCCAGGGGCGCGGCGACAAGTCCGGCGGCGCAGACAAGTACAAAGAGGAAGGCTTTCATCACCGCGGATTCTATCAGGGTCGCGTGAAGCCTTTTACGACGGGCGACCGAAACTAAGAATCAACCCGCTCCGGTTCCCACTCGATGAGATCCTCGCGCTGCGCCAGTTCTTCGCGCGCCTCGCCATTCTCCTGCTCGATGCGCCGCTTCCGCTCTTCGCGTTCTTCACGTCCGTCGCTCATAACTGCTCCTGCTACCAGTGTACGGGAAACTCAGGACTCGTAATGATAGCGCGCCTGAAGGAATGTGACAGACTCGGCCGTGAGGTCATAAACCAGTCTGTGCTCCGCCGAAATCCGCCGCGACCAGCAGTCCGCGAAATCGTATCGCATCGGCTCGGGCTTACCAATGCCTTCAAACGGACTGCGCATAACGCCATCAACAAGGTCGGGGACACGAAGAGCCAGTTTGCGGTCGTGTCGAATCCAGTACTGAAGATCCTCGCGAAACTGCGACGTGAAGACTGATCTGCGGTCAGTCTTTTTCAAGACCAAATTCCCTGCGCAGGTCAGCCATGGACGTCGGCTTCAGCTTGCCCTTTCGGGCCTCGACGAATCAGCACCTCCAATCTATACTCGGATTTGCACCAGCCCAAATGAAAGCAATCCTCATCACCGGTGGCAGTCGCGGCATCGGTGCCGCCACCGCTCGCCTTGCCGCGCGTCACGGCTATGCCGTCTGCATCAACTACCGCAATCGCAGAGACGAAGCCGAAGCCCTCGTTCGGGAACTCGAATTCGCCGGTGCGCAGGCCATCGCCGTACAGGCCGATATCTCCCTCGAAGGCGACGTCGCCCGCCTCTTCGAAGCCTGCGACCACGCCTTCGGAAACCTTTCCGCCCTCGTCAACAACGCCGGCGTTCTCGAAACGCAGATGCGCGTAGAAGCCATGACTACCGATCGCCTCCAGCGCATCTTCGCCACCAACGTCTTCGGCGCGTTCGCCTGCGCCCGGCTCGCAGTTCGCCGGATGTCAACAAAGCACGGAGGCCACGGCGGCAGCATCGTCAATGTTTCGTCCGTAGCCGCCCGCCTTGGTGCCGCCGGAGAATACGTAGACTACGCCGCTTCCAAAGCCGCGCTGGACACTCTCACCATAGGACTCGCCAAAGAAGTCGCCGAAGAAGGCATCCGCGTCAACGCCGTTCGGCCTGGCTTCATCTACACCGAAATGCATGCCAGCGGTGGCGAGCCAGGCCGCGTGGACCGCGTAAAGGAGTTCGTCCCCATGAAGCGCGGCGGCACTCCCGAAGAGGTAGCGGAAGCCATCCTCTGGCTGCTGTCCGACGCGGCGTCTTTCACCACCGGATCGTTCATCGACGTAGCGGGTGGGCGTTAGCCCCGACCGCTACTTCATCACGGAAAGATACTCCGTCCAGGGCCCGACTTCCTGCTTATAGTGCTTCGCCATCACACGACTCACCTGCAGGATATGCCCTAGATCGTGCGCTGTCCATGTCGCCAGCAACTGTCGCAGCGTGACCACGCCGAAAGCCGGATGCGTCCCCTGTAACTCCAGTTGTTCGGGCTGTAAATCCAGCGCACACAGCCGCGCCAGATTCTCGCGGCGCAACGAACTGAACTCATCCAGCAACTCCGTGAGCGATTTCCCCGGACTCTCCCGGAACTGTGCCTCGCGGTCAAACAGCGCAAATGTCCGGCTCGTGCCATGCTCCAGAATCATCGTCGCGCGAGTCATCCAGTCGGTCTTTTCGCCATGGATCAGATGACCGATCACGTCGTAAGGACTCCACGTCCCCGGGCCTTCGGTAGCCGAAATCCACGCTTCCGGCAACTCGCGCAACATGGCATTCAACACCGCCGGCGTACGCGTCAATACAGCAAGAGATTCTCCCAGAAAAGGTGCGCTCATGGACCAATTATCAACTACTTCTAATCAAATGCCGCCAACCCGAAGTTCCGCGACGCAACGAGTCCCTTGTCACAGAGACCGGCAACATGGGAGAATCGAATTTCAGCTCATCCATGCCCAGGCGTTATACAAGTCAGGAACTGGTGAAGCTGGCTGATGAATTTGGATGGAAGTTGGTCAGCGTGAGAGGCGACCATCACAATTTCAAGAACCCGGCGAGTCGGTTCATTGTGACAATTGTGCATCCCCAGAAGGATGTCCCGGTCGGACGGGCTGTTGACACAGTAAAGAAGATTACGTTAGAGGTCAAATGATGCGATTCCTTGTCATGCTGGAACAAACCGAGACTGGATTTGCCGTGCAAGCCCCGGATTTAGCAATCGTGACCTGTGGCGAGACGATCGAATCGGCAAAGCGTGCCGCCGTCGAAGCGATCCGGATCAACCTCGAAGCCTATCGGGAAACTGGGCAGCCTGTTCCACAGGGGCAAAGCGTTTCGGCCCATCTCGAAAACTCTGAATTCCGGGATCTGCTCTTCGCGTATGTCGACGTCGCCGAGCCGCAGGGTCGAATCGCCGCGTAGCATTGTTGCAACCAGGAGAGAACTTCTGTTTCACTCGATTTCCGGGACGTGTGAGCGGAGAGCGGATCGTATCTGGGCGATTCGATCAGACGACAAACCGTCCTTCGGAATGGCCCGATAACAGACTGGGTCGCCTTGCTGCAGTAGAAATATCGTCTGCCCATCTCGGAAGCCCTTGAAGTTTGGTCACGGCGTGAAACCCGTCGCGCCAGATCTGTCTGGAGTCAGCAGACCCTCGGACGTGAACGACAACTTCAGCGGATTGACGGACGCCAGGGCTGCCGCAGTCTTACGAACAATGCGACGACGTATCCACCAAAACAGAAGAACCGGCGCAATCGCCATCAGCAGCCCCAATCCCGCGCGCGAAAGGTTGGGTGCCGGACCCGAAAAGTTTTTCACGACAGACGACAAACCTCCGAAAAAGAGCACTGCTACGATTGCACCTCCGTAGAGATTCTGAGCGATAAAACCGGGCCAATAATGCCAGCGTCTACCAGCTTTCGCCAGTTCGTCGGTCGCCTCAATCGTGAACGATACCTCTACTTCCAACACCTGAGATGGCATGCCCTTACTTCCCGCCCATTCTAACGTGTCGCTTCATTGCCTGGGAGTCAACTCCGCCCTCCGCTCCCTCTCCGAAATCGCCCGCCGCACCCGTCCGTAACCCCCACCACATCCCCCCTCCTGTTAAAATCGTCTTTTCCCCCTTCAGGAGGCCGAATGGCAGCAATAACCCGCCGCAAATCGATCGCGGTCAGCATTGGCAACATCAAAGTCGGCGGTTCCAACCCCATCGTAGTCCAGTCCATGACGAATACGGACACTGCCGACGTCATGTCCACGGTCAACCAGACCATGGCCCTCGCCAACGCCGGTTCCGAACTCGTGCGCGTCACCGTCAACACCGAAGCCGCCGCCGCCGCCGTCCCCAAAATCGTCGAAACTCTCGACAAATTCGGCGTCCGCGTCCCCATCGTCGGCGACTTCCACTACAACGGCCACCTCCTCCTCAAAAAGTATCCCGAGTGCGCCCGCGCCCTCGCCAAATACCGCATCAACCCCGGCAACGTCAACATCGGCAAAAAGCACGACGACAACTTCCGCACCATGATCGAAGCCGCCATCGAATACGGCAAGCCCGTCCGCATCGGCGTCAACTGGGGCTCGCTCGATGGTGCCCTCCTTACCCGCATGATGGACGAGAACAACCTTCTGCCGGAGCCCAAAGACGCCCGCGAAGTCACTCTCGAAGCCATCGTCGTCAGCGCTCTCAACTCCGCCGATGCCGCCGTCCGCCACGGCCTGCCCAAAGACCGCATCATCCTCAGCGCCAAAGTCAGCGCCGTGCAGGACCTCGTTGACGTCTACCGCAACATGGCCGCCCGCAGCGACTACGCCCTACACCTCGGTCTCACCGAAGCCGGCCTCGGTGCCAAAGGCATCGTCGCCACCACCGCCGCGCTTTCCATCCTCTTACAGGAAGGCATTGGCGACACCATCCGCGCCTCCCTCACCCCCCTGCCCGGCGGCGACCGCACCGAAGAAGTCATCGTCAGCCAGCAGATCCTGCAATCGCTCGGCATCCGCAGCTTCACCCCGCAGGTGACCGCCTGCCCCGGCTGCGGCCGCACCACCAGCACCTACTTTCAGGACATGGCGGACCAGGTCCAGACCTATCTCCGCGAAAGCATGCCAGCATGGAAGGAGCGCTACGATGGCGTCGAAATGATGAAGGTCGCGGTGATGGGCTGCATCGTCAACGGACCCGGCGAATCCAAGCACGCCAATCTCGGTATCTCGCTCCCGGGCACTTTCGAAGAGCCCGTCGCGCCCGTCTATATCGATGGCAAACTCGCCATCACCCTGCGTGGCGACGCCATTGTGGCTGAGTTCATCGACATTCTCAACAAGTACGTAGATTCCCACTACGCCGCGGCCGAGCAGCCCGTGGCGGTCTGACTCAATGCCCCGATACTTCACTCTTCGCGAAGCCCGCGCGGCCTTGCCGGCGGTGGGTCGCGACATTCGCGAGGCAGTGCTCGCGAAGACGCGTTATCAGCAGGCGGAAAGCGCGCTGCACGATCTGGGCCAGCGCATTCTGATGCGCGGCGGTGTCATGGTGGATACCGTGAAGGCCGAAGCCTGGAAGAAACAGCGCGAATCCGGCGCGCAGACGCTCAAGACCACGCTGGGCCGTATTGAAAACCTGGGCGTGGTGGTGAAGGATCTCGATGTCGGCCTGATCGACTTCCCCACGTTATATAAGGGACACGAAGTTTACCTCTGCTGGCGCATGGACGAAGCGGATATCGACTTCTGGCACGGCACCGATGAGGGCTTCGCCGGGCGGAAACTGATCGACAGCGAATTCCTGTCGCACCATAGCGGCGACCAGTAGCAAGTACGAGGCAGGGACAGGTGATTTTCGGTGCCGCGCGTGCGGTCGCGGTCAGCCAGGAGGCAGCAGAACGCCGCCGCGCACCTTCAACCGCTAACCGACCCTGTGGTGCCGGGTGAAACGGCGACAAAGGTGGCTATTGACAAGCCGGATGCAGTCACGTCGAATGCGGTGCCTGCCGGAGCGAACCACGCGTCGCCGGCCCGGAACGGTTCACCGCCGATCGTGCCCACGCCCGCAACCGCAATGAACAACGCAGGCTTATGGGATGCGGCATGTGTGACGGTGCCGCTCACGTTCAATCGCTCCGTCAGAAAGTACTCGCATGCCACCGGCAGATCACGACGTGGGTCGGGAGTCGGCTTCAGAATCGACAGCGCGAGCGAATCCTCCAGATGCAGTTCCCGCTCCGGTTTGCGCTGGTAGTCGAATAACCGGTAAGTCACATCCGACAACTGCTGGATTTCGCAGAGCACCAGACCGCCGCCGATTGCGTGGATGGTGCCTGCCGGAAGGAAAAAAGTATCGCCCACTCGGGCCGGAAGCCAGTCGAGCAGATCGACGATCTCGCCGTTCAGGGCCGATTCCCGAAGCCGTTCCGGAGACACCGACTGCTTCAAACCAAGGGCGACTGTGGCATCCGGCTCCGCCCGAAGAACGTGCCACATTTCCGTCTTGCCGCGCACGGCTCCGTGGGCCTGCGCATAGGCGTCGTTTGGGTGCACCTGCACAGAAAGGCGCTCCGAGGTAAAGAGAAACTTGACCAGCACGGGCATGGCTTCCCTGCCCTGCACATCCGGAGCCGTAAACCAGATCTCTCCGATGTTGAGGCCTTCGGGATTT
This sequence comes from uncultured Acidobacteriia bacterium, assembly GCA_903875575.1. Taxonomy (GTDB): domain Bacteria; phylum Acidobacteriota; class Terriglobia; order Bryobacterales; family Bryobacteraceae; genus BOG-234. The sequence continues at coordinate 75,582 of CAIQWJ010000005.1, forward strand.
GCCAGCCACGGCTGGGTCCGGGGTGTCCCCCAGACCTTTTCGTGGATGGCCGGCGTTAGTTTTTGAAGTGCCATGGCAAAGTCTTTTACGTTGCCGGACCGGCAGATCTGGCAGCGCGTTCGCGGCTCAGTAACGTGATGCTACTGAGCCGCGCAATGCAAGTCAGCGGTTGACTAGCCCAGGCTTTCGACGAACTTGTGGATGCGATCCAGGCCGCGCTCGATTTCCTTCATCGAGGTCGCGTAAGAGATGCGCACGTGGTGATCGGTACCGAAGGCTTCGCCCGGAACCACCGCAACGTTGGCTTCTTTGAGCAAACGGTCGGCAAATTCGAGCGGCGTCTTGATGCCGCCCTTGTCCAGCGCGCCACGCAGATTCGGATACGCATAAAACGCGCCCGCCGGCATGGAGCATGTCACGCCGGGGATCTGGCGCAAACGCGGAACGATGAAGTCGCGGCGCTTGCGGTATTCGGCGAGCATCTGCGGCACGGAAGCCTGCGTGCCATTGAGAGCTTCAATGGCGGCCTTCTGCGCAATCGAGGTCGGATTGGAAGTCGAATGGCTCTGGAGCTTCATCATGGCACCGATGATCGGTTCCGGTGCCAGGCCATAGCCAATGCGCCAGCCGGTCATCGCGTAAGTCTTCGAAACGGTGCCTGCCACAAGGACCGTCGGCTTCGAATTCGGGATGGACGCAACCGAGTACGGCTTGCCGTCATAGAGGAAGTGCGAGTAGCATTCGTCGGTGATGAGGTAAATGCCGCGCTTCGCGGTCAGGTGGTAAATCTTCTCGAACTCTTCGTTCGTGACCACCGCGCCCGAGGGGTTGCTGGGCGAATTGATGATCACGATCTTCGTCTTCGGGGTGACGTGCTTTTCCACCATGGCGGCGGTGAGATTGAAACCTTCCTGCTCATCGGTTTCGACGAACACGCACTTGCCGCCGGCGTAGTTCACGATGTCTTTGTAGGTCACCCAATACGGCACGGGGATGATGACTTCGTCGCCCGGATTGACCAGCGCCTGCGTGTAGTTAAAAAGGACGTGCTTGCCGCCAACGGTGGCGATGCATTCCGAAGGCTTGTAATCGGTGCCGAATTCGGCCTTGTGGCGGGCGACGACGGCGGCCTTGATTTCGGCGGTGCCGCCGGCGGGCGTGTACTTGGTATATCCGGCGTGGATGGCGTCAATGGCGGCGTTGCAGATGTTGTCCGGCGTGATGAAGTCGGGCTCGCCGGCGCTGAAGTCGACGACGTCGACGCCTTCGCGGCGGAGCTTATCGGCATCGGCCATTACTTTCATGGTGGAGGAGACGCTGATCAGCGAGATGCGATCGGCGATGGCTGGTTTGGTGGGTGTGGGTGTCATATGGCTGTTTACTGAAGTTTCTAGGTACTGGTGTGTCGTTTGTAGCTCGCGATACGTTGTTTGAGCCGGTCTTCCACCAGGGGCGGGACCAGGCCGGAGATGTTGCCGCCGAGCGAAATCACTTCCTTCACCATCCGCGAGCTGATAAAGGAGAAGGATTCGGCGGCCGGCAGGAAAATGGTTTCAAGGCCGGGATGCAGACGCCGGTTCATGAGAGCCATTTGTAATTCGTACTCATAGTCGGAGATGGCGCGAATACCGCGCAGGATCACGCCCGCGCCCTTCGCTCTCGCATAATCGGCCAGCAGGCCCTGAAAAGTGTCAATTTCGACGCCGGTAAATCCACCCAGACTCTCGCGCAGCATTTCCATCCGCTCGGGGACAGAGAACAGCGGCTGCTTCGCTTCATTCTGAAGAATCGCCACGATCACACGGCTGAACATTCTGGAGCCGCGCTCAATGACATCCAGATGCCCGCTGGTAATCGGGTCGAACGAGCCGGGGTAAATGGCGACCACGCCGGACTGGGGCTGCGTCATGTCAAACTTTGATTCTACCGGATGGCCTGGTTTCGGCTGGCGCTGTGCGGAGACGATACCTTTGCGGGTGGCAATCGGCACGGGAGGATTCGTTCACCTGGTTTCAGGACCTGAGGCTCGGAGAGTCATCCTTATTCAGTGCCCCACCGGTATTCAGTGCCCCACCGGTGGGCTTGCAACCAAAGTTCGGGTAGCTGCGTCCAATACTGTAGCGAAACCGACACAAAGTCCAGTGTCTCGCCGAATCAATATTTACCAGATTTTTCAATAAGATACAGGGAATCTGGCCCGATTGAACCGTACAAATGCAGTTCTTTTGTGCCATACTACTTCCAGAAACGGAAGAAAAGGTCGCCGTCCACGACGACAGCCCTAAGCCAGACGCACCTCAGGAAGGCGACCGCCACGTTATGAACCAGCTAGATGAAGCCATCGCACGGTATCACCGGATTCTCGAATCCGAACCCTACCGCGATTTGCGATGGGTAAAAAACTTACAGGAGCAAATGGAGGCCCGCCAGCTTTCTTCCGGCGGACGCCTGCTTTGTCCATTCCTGCGGCCGAATTTCGTAACCCAGAAGCAATACGACAATCTGGTCAAAACCGGCGAAGCGCTGATTTCGGCGGTGGATCGGATGCTGCACCTTGCGTTAGCATCCCCGCAACTTCTTTCTACCATGCAGCTTCTTCCCGCGGAGAAGATGCTTGCCGCGATCGACCCCGGCTACGCTATGCCGGAAGTTTCCTCGCAGCTGGATCTGCAGATCAACAACGGCTCGCTGCATGTCCGTCAATATAGCGCAGATGCTTTGACGGGCGGCGCGTACGCCGAAGGGCTCTCGGAAGTTTTTTACGATTGCCCGCCGGTGAAGGAATTTCGCCGCCGCTATAACCTCACGCGCCTCGGCGGCAAGAAGCCTTTTCTGAGCGCTTTGCTGAAGGCATATAAGATGTTCGCCGGCCACGCCAACGCGGGCCGCAAGCCGAAGATTGCGATTCTCGAATTCCGCGCCATCAATGGTGGCAGCGAATACGAGATGTTCCGCGACTACTTCCGCGCCGAAGGCTATCAGACGGAACTCGTCTCGCCGGATCAACTGGAATACCGTAACGGCGTGCTGCGCGGCAACGGCATGGATATCGATCTGATTTATCGTCGTGTCAGCGTGCAGGAATTCCTGATGCGCTTTACGCTCGATCATCCGCTGGTGCATGCGTATCGCGATCACAAGGTTTGCATCGTAAACAGCTTCCGATCGGAGCTTTCGCACAAGAAAGCGATGTTCGCGCTGCTGACGGACGACAATCTGACCGCGAAGTTCCCGCTCAACGAACGCAAGGCCATCAAAGAACACGTGCCGTTCACCCGTGTGGTCAAAGCAGGTAAAACGACGTGGCGGGACAAGCAGGTGGATCTGATCGACTTCATTCGCGAGAACCGCGAAACGCTGGTGCTGCGTCCGAATGACGATTATTCTGACCTGCACAGCTACATCGGCTACGAACACGACGATGGCGCCTGGGCACGAGCGATGCGCGAAGCGCAGCGCTCGCCTTATGTGGTGCAGGAAAGCGTCAAACCCGTCCGCAGCGTCTTCCCGATGCTGACTTACGGGCATCTCGAATTCAAAGAGATGCAGGTGGATGTTCAACCGCAGGCGTTTTTGGGCAAGGTTTCTGGTTGCCCGAGCTTTGTATCGTCTTCCGGAGCGGGCTACTCGCATTCTTCGGGTATCGCGCCGACCTTCATCATTGAAAACCGCAATTAGGTCAAGCCTTTTCATCGCGGCGGCCTCCCTTGCAATGGGGGCCGCCGCTTTTCTTTTTGGGCAGACGCCTGTTGCCCAAACGGACGGCGCGCCCGTTCTTCGTTTCGCTATTCTGGGCGATCGCACCGGTGAAACGCAGCCCGGCATCTACGAAGCGGTCTGGCGGGAAATCGCGGCCGCGCACCCCGCGTTTGTGGTTGGCGTGGGCGATTCCATTCAGGGGCTGGATGACAAGACGGCTGAAGCCGAGTGGGCCGATTTCAACCGTGTGCTTCAGCCGTTCCGTCAGATCCCGTACTACCCGACGGCTGGTAATCACGACGTATGGTCGGAGGCTTCGGCGAAGCTTTATGAGAAGTATGCCGAACGCCCGCTGCACTACAGCTTCGATAGCGGCTCCGCGCATTTCACTGTGCTCGATAACAGCCTCACCGATGCCTTGCCTTCCGGCGAAATGGCATTTCTGGAAGAGGACCTGAAAGCGCACGCGGCGCAACCGGTGAAGTTCATTGTGTCGCATCGCCCGAGTTGGCTGCTCAACGTCGTGCTGCGGAACCCGGCGTTCCCGTTCCAGCAACTGGCGGAGAAGTATGGCGTGCGGAACGTCATTGCAGGCCACGTTCATGAGATGATGCACGGCACGCTGAACGGCGTGGAATACATCTCGGTGCCGAGCGCGGGCGGCCATCTGCGCGCGTCAGGCAAGTATGAGGATGGCTGGTTTTTCGGTTATATCCTGGCCACTGTGAGCGGAAGCAATGTCACGTACGAAATCCACGAGTTGCCCGCGCCGTATGGCGAGGCCCGTGTGACGCCGCTCGCCGCATGGGGCGCGGTGGGACTGCTGAACAAACCGTAGTCAGCGCGTACCCCATTCCCAGAGTCCGAACATCGCGCTCTGCGATATGGGATGGCCCAGTTGACGCGCGAGCATGGTGATCTGTCCGCGATGGTGTGCATCGTGCGCGACAAGGTAGCCGAAGAAACTCACCACGTCGGGTTTGAAGCTCTTGATTTTTCCTTCGCCAGCCAATGATGTACGCAGGGCTGTCTCCAGAGCTTTCCAACTGGCTTCAAGCGCGGCTATCGCCTGCTGCTTCGTGAACGTGCCGGGCTCCAGCTTCGCGGGAATGTCCGTTGCACCCGACGCCTTCAGCCACATGAGCCGGACATTATGGATGTGTCCGGCAATCGACGAAATATCGCGACCCTTACCGCCAGGAGGCTTCGCGATCCACGCTTCGTCCGGCAGATTTTCCAGAAGGTAAACGTTGATCCGGTTATTCGTGGCGTAAGCGCCAAGCAGCGCATCCGCTATGACGAATGCCGCCTGTGGTTTCTTTGCGGACATCGTTTTACTCCCAGGACCGGAATGGCGAAGCGGGCAGCCCTTCTCCGTTGTATAGATTGCAATCCGGATTATCCGCCCAGGCGTATCGTGTGTAGGCAGGCGCAGCTACCGTGGGGCTGGAAACCACAATCGAATTGCCTTCCACCCGGGCATCCGCGGCGACGAACTTCCTGTCGTTTCCCGCCACTTCAAAACCCTTCAGCGCCCCGCTCTTCGCCTTCAGGCCGCCCGTCGTGTGTTCGAACCAGACCCGCAGGGCTGCACCCTCGCGGGAGGCATGGCTGAACGTCGGCCCTGAATCTTCAAGCTTCTCGCCATATGCCACCACGCGTGCAGCGAGCGCCAGACGCAGCCCGACGTCCTGTTTATTCGTCGGATGAATGTTGTCCGGAATGCCAATATCGATGGTCACTGCCATGCCCGTATTCGCCAGTGAGAGAGTCTGGCGCTGTGCTTCCCGCAAATCTGCCCACGCTGGATTCGCCTTGTAATTCGCCAGTTGCACGAACAGAAACGGGAAGTCTCCCTGGCCCCACGCGCGTCTCCAATCGCGAATCATCGCCTGAAACGCTCGCGCATAGAGCGAGGCCCCGTTTGGATTCGCGTTCGCATTCGTCTCGCCCTGATACCAGATCGCGCCTTTGATAGGAAACGGCGTGAAGGGCGCAATCATCGCATTATAAAGGCCCGCCGGAACGTAGGCACCGCCTGGCCTCGTGTTCGTCAGTGCGGGCTGGTTCGGCACTGCAGTCCCGTTCGCTTTCGCGGTGGCCGCGGCGATATTCCAGTCTGCGAGTTGCTTCTCGTAATTCGCCTGCGCCACAGGCCAGCCCTCTTCGGTCTTGGCCCATTCGCTGAAGATGGGCATCAGAGCGGGGTCCGCGCCAATCCCGTGCAGGCTGACCCAGGCTTCCACCGGAGTCCCGCCCCAGAACGTCTCAATGATGCCGATCGGCACCCCGCCCTCCTTCTCCTGTAAGTGCCGCGCGAAGAAGAACGCCACGGCAGAAGCACCGCCCGCGTTCTCGGGATTCACTTCCACCCAGGGCTTCCCTGTCACATCCTCCATCGGATAGTCCGCCACCTTGTAATCCGACAACATGCGGCGAATTTTCGGATACTTCGCCGCGGCGATCTCGGCAGCGGCGTTATCCGCCTGGCGCAGTTTGAACTCCATATTCGATTGGCCGGAGGCCACCCAGACATCGCCCACCAGCACGTCGTTAAAAGAAATCGTGTTGTTGCCCTTCACGGTCAGAGGAAATGGACCGCCGGCATCGCCGGGCGCGAGCGAGACGCTCCACCGGCCCAGGGGATCCGCCTTTGTCGCTTGTGTGGCACCACGAAAGGAGACCGTGACAGCTTCATCGGGCGCAGCCTTGCCCCAGATGTGCACAGGCTGGCCGCGTTGAATCACCATGTGATCGGCGAGAACGTGCGGCAGCGTGACGTCTGCGGAGGCGGTTAGGGAGGCGGCGAGCGCGAGACCCGCGAGGAATAACAAACGTGAATTCATAGTCAACGGGAATTGTATACCAATTCGCCGCCGGGAATCCCGCTACTTCGTACCCCGCATCAGATCCACCTGGAACTGCAGATCCTGCGAGGCCTTTTCCTCCGCATCCGCGTTCTCCGTCTTCACCGTCTTGTCGCGCGTGTAGCCTACGTAATTCAGCCAGCCCGCGGTTCTCTTCTCACGATGCGCTTTGACCAGGACGTACAGGGGATCCGCCCTGACCCGCTCCGCCTCTTCCGCAAGCGGCGTTTTCGGCACATTCACTCTCACTGCTTTCAGAAGCGTCTGCGCCATCAGCAGGTGCCCCGCAAAATCAGGGTGAATGCCGTCTTTCGCGAAGGTGAACTTCGGGTCCTCCGACCGCTGTGCCGCCACGTAGTCGCTCATTGGTGTGTGCAGATCCACCACGGTTACGTCCGCAGCGGCCAGCGTCTTTTCCCACGCGGCGTAATCCGCCAGAACGTCGTCATACTTTTCGTAGGGAGCCTTGTAGCTGTAATCCGGCGCGTCCGCAGGCAAAGTCGCTGTCAACGACACAGGATCGAAAACCGTCGGCGAGAGCAGAATCAACCGGGCATTCGCCGCCCGCACCGCGGTAATCAGGTCCTGCACGCCTTTTTGAAACGCCGCCATGCGCTCCGGGCTCTGCGGATGATAGATCCCGTCATTCATCCCGTAACAGGCGACTACCACCTGCGGATGCACGGCGGTCAGCGCGCGCTGCAACCGTTCTGAAAGACAGGGCCGCGGAAACGGGTGATCGTTCTCAGAGAGGCATGAAACCGTCTCGCTCGAAAGCCCAATGCTCACGAAATCAAAATGGCTGGCGGTGTACTGCCGGTTCAGATAGTACTCAGCGATGCTGACATAATCGCCAGCCGCAGTAATGCTGTCTCCCAGCCAAAGCACTTTCTGCGCAGAGAGCGGCGCGCCCTTCTGCGCGAAGACCGCAACGCTCAGCCAGAGCAATAAGACTACCCGACGCATCAGGTGTCGGCATGGATTCGCCGCTGCCTCCCGAATGCCGCGCTTCACACTTGTCTGCTGAACTTCCATCGTCACGTATCCTCCGTCAGCCCCTGTTTGCCATTATGATGCAACAGGTGCCGGATCAACATAACGGAAAACTCAAGCCCCGGGGGCGTCAATAGTCCCGGCGCGAAATCCCCAGTTTGTTCATCATGCCGTTCAGCGTTGTTCGCGGCATCCCCAGCCGCAGCGCGGCCGATTTAATCACGCCCGCGCAATCGGCAAGAACGTGGATAATATAGCGGCGTTCCATCTCCGCCATCGTCCCCGTCTGAAACTCCTCCTGGTGGCGAACCAGTTCCCCCACCGGGGCCAACAGCCTTTCCGCAGGAGAGAGGATGACGGATCTCTCCATGAAATTCTCCAGTTCGCGCACGTTGCCGGGCCAGTGCCACTTCAGGAGCGCCCGCAGGATATCCGGCGGCACTTCCCGCACCATGCGATTCATCTCCAGCGCGTACTTGCGCAGAAAGTGCGCCGCCAGTGCCGGAATATCCTCCGGGTGATCGCGCAAAGGCGGCGTCAGCACGGGAAAGACGTGCAGCCGGTAATATAAATCGCCGCGAAAGAGCTTGTCCTTCATCATTTGCCACAGATTCCGATTCGTCGCCGCAACCAGACGCACGTCAATTGGAATCGTCCGCGTGCCGCCCAGCCTTTCAAACGACTTCTCCTGCAACGCCCGCAGCAGCTTCGGCTGCAGGTTCAGCGGAATATCGCCCACCTCATCCAGAAAGAGCGTCCCTTTGTTGGCCATCTCAAAGCGCCCGATCTTTTGCGACAGCGCACCGGTGAAGGCACCCCGTTCATAGCCGAACAACTCGCTCTCCAGCAGTCCCGTGGGAATGGCGGCGCAATTCAGCGTCACAAACGGAAAGTTGCGCCGGGGGCTCATCCGGTGAAGGGCACGCGCCACCAGTTCTTTCCCGGTACCCGTCTCGCCGAGTATCAGCACGGTGGCATCGGTGGGAGCGACGACGCTGACTTGATCCAGTACGTGCCGCATCGCGGGACTCCGGCCGACAATCTCACCAAAGTCGTCATCCGGGACAGGGTTGACGCGACATTCCGCAAATTCCGGCTTCCGCCATTGCATTACGGCCGCTGCACTCATATGGGACACTCCATGCCAGAAACATTTGCTACTAAACCCGCCATGTGGTGGCGGTGCCGGGACTGACCATATCAGGTCGCACGCGGAGCGCCAACGCGAAATCTGGTTCACGATGAGGCAAACAATGACAACGGCGGGCGGGTTTGAAACGGATTCGCGGGCCTTCGTGCGCGGTATGCCCCGAATTGCGCCACGGAAGACGCCATTGCGCGCCCATAACCGCATTTGGTCACACCCCGCAGTTCCGAAAAACCGGGAAAACCGTGGACTGGCCGCAGGAAGGCGTACCCCGCTCCGTGTTGCGCTGAATGGTTGTGCAACAATTAAATTTGGTTACCAATCTTCCCAGGATCATCCAGGGTGGCATGGGCATCGCGGTGTCGAACTGGAGACTTGCATCGGCAGTCTCCGCGCTTGGACAACTCGGTGTAGTTTCCGGCACCGCCCTCGATCAGGTTTTCGCGCGTCGCCTCCAGGATGGCGATCCCGGCGGTCACATGCGCCGCGGCGTCGATAATTTCCCATTCCCGGAGATGGCTAAACGCATCTGGGATGCGTGGTACATCCCCGGCGGTAAAGAAGCGGCAAAGCCTTATAAAAGGCCGAAACCCGCCACGAAGGACGGCCCCCGTGAGGTCCGCGAACTCTGCATCGTGGCGAACTTCGTGGAAGTTTTCCTGGCTGGCGAAGGCCACGGCAATCCGGTTGGCATCAACTACCTGGAAAAAATTCAGCTTCCGCTTCTCGCCTCCGCGTACGGAGCCATGCTGGCGGGCGTTTCCTATGTACTCATGGGCGCGGGCATTCCGCTGAAGGTTCCGGGCGTGCTCGACAACCTGGCGGTCCATGAACCGGCGTCCTACCCGCTCCCCGTCACCGGCGCGCAGGAAGGCGACGATGTGATGATGCGCTTCTCCCCGCGCGAGTACATGGAGCACGATCTGCCGCCGCTCAACCGGCCGGACTTTCTGGCCATCATCGCCTCCAACACTCTGGCGATTACCATGGTGCGGAAAGCGAATGGCAAGGTGAACGGCTTCATCGTGGAAGGCCCCACCGCGGGCGGACACAACGCGCCACCGCGCGGCAAACCAATCTTCAACGAAATCGGCGAACCGGTGTACGGGGAGCGCGATATTGTCGATATCCCGAAACTTCGGGAGCTGAATCTGCCGTTTTGGCTGGCTGGCGGCTATGGCCGTCCGGAGAAAGTTCGGGAAGCGCTGGAAAGCGGTGCCGCTGGTGTTCAGGTGGGAACGGCGTTTGCGTTTTGCGAGGAATCCGGCCTGACCCGTGAGTATAAGGACGCCGTCCTGAACGACGTCGCGGCAGGCAAGGCGCGAGTCATTACGGACGCTGTCGCGTCGCCCACGAATTTCCCGTTCAAAGTTGTGCGAATTCAGGGTTCGCTCACCGAAGAAGAGACGTACAAGAAGCGTCCGCGCATTTGCGATCTCGGTTACCTGCGAGACGCCTACCGTACGCCGGAAGGCGCCATTGGCTATCGTTGCGCGTCAGAACCCGTGACTGTTTTTCTGTCTAAGGGTGGGAAGCAGGAAAGCACCGTGGGCCGCAAGTGCCTCTGTAACGCGCTGATGGCGAATATCGGCCAGCCTCAGGTACGGAACAAGTACGTGGAGCAGGGCCTGATCACGTCGGGCGACGATATTTCGGAATTGCAGCCGTACCTGCCGGCCGAAGGCCTGTTCTACACGGCCAAAGACGTGCTGACCCGGTTGATGAGCGATCTTGAGGGCTTGGGCGAAGCGCTGACCAACCTGCAGGAAGTCGCGGTACCGGCGTAAGCACTTCCTCCCGCCTCATCTGTTTTACCTGTGGCTATAATCGTAGGCGTCCCACGGTGAAACTATGACGAAACAGGAAATCCTCCTCGCCCAAAAGGAATTCATCTTCCCGGCGGTCTTCAATTACTTCAAAGAACCTCTCGTCGTTTCCCACGCCAAAGACCAGTACGTCTGGGATATCGACGGCAACCAGTATCTCGATTTCTTCGGCGGCATTGTCACCGTCGGCGTTGGCCACTGCAATGATGAAGTGAACCGCAAGGTCTACGCCCAGATCGACAAGCTCGAACACGTCTCCACGGTCTTCGTCAACGAACCGCAGGTCCTGCTGGCGAAGAAACTCGCCTCCATCACTCCCGCCGGCGCGCTCACCAAATCCTTCTTCACCAACAGCGGCAGCGAGGCGAACGAAACCGCAATCACCGCCGCGCGCTGCTACACCGGGTCCACCGAGATCGTCGCCCTGCGCCACTCGTATCACGGCCGCACGCAGGCCACCATGGGGCTCACCGGCCAGGCCGCATGGAAACTCGGCCCCCCGCAGGCCGGCGTCGTCCATGCCCCCAACGCTTACTGCTACCGGTGCCCCTTTGGCCTCACCTACCCATCGTGCGAATTGAAGTGCGCGCAGGATGTGGAACAGGTCATCCGCACCAGCACGTCCGGCCGCGTCGCTGCCTTCATTGCTGAGCCCATACAAGGCGTCGGCGGCTTCATCACGCCACCCAAAGAATACTTCAAAATCGTCACCGACATCGTCCGCAAGTACGGCGGAGTCTTTATTGCCGACGAAGTCCAGACCGCGTGGGGACGCACCGGCTCGAAGTGGTTCGGCATCGAACATTGGGGCGTGGTGCCAGACATCATCACCAGCGCGAAGGGTCTGGGTAACGGCCTCCCCATCGCGGTAACCATCGCCAAACCTGAAGTGGCCGACGCCATGAAGGGTCTTATGATCTCTACCTTCGGCGGCAATCCCGTGGTCACCACGGCAGCGAAAGCGGTGCTCGATTACATCGAAGAGCAGAACATCCTGACCAACACCGAAGAAGTCGGGGCTTACCTCAAGGCCGGTCTGCTGGCGTTGCAGGAGAAGCACAAGCTCATCGGCGACGTGCGGGGCATGGGACTGCTGCTGGCGCTCGAACTGGTGGACGACCGCGTCACCAAAGCCCCCGCCACCGCCGCCACGCTGCGCTTGATGGACCACGCGAAGGACAACCGCATCATGATCGGACGCGGCGGCCTCAACGGCAACGTAATCCGGATTTCACCTCCCATGAACATTGGCCGCGCCGACGTGGACGAATTTCTGCTGCGCCTCGGTACCGCGCTGACAGCTTGCGAAGCCGCTCAATAGGCGAATTGGCCGCACCAATGAAAAGTGGCGATTTCGCTCGTTTTTGACGCCTGTTTCCTGAAAACGGTCATACAATAGCAGTTATGAAACTACTGGCAGGACTCTTGCTCCTCGGCAGCCTTGTGAGCGCTCAGGAACCCGCGCCCACCGTCGCATCGCTCACCGCTGAATTGAAGGCGGCACAACACCAGCTTGCCGATTGGGGTGGCCTGACCGTCTACGGCAGCGACAACACAGAGATCCCGCCAGCCAAGCCCGGCGAGAACCGTGTCGTATTTCTGGGCGGCACGCTCACGGCGAATTGGGGCAAAGGCAAGGTCCCATTCTTCCCCGGCAAGCCGTGGTTCAACCGTGGCATTCCGCTCCAGACCACGCCGCAGATGCTGGTGCGTTTCCGTCAGGACGTGGTCGACCTGGGGGCGAAGGTCGTGGTGATTGAGGGCGGGTTTAACGACATCGGTATGGTGATGGGCCCCGGCAGCGAAGGCACTATTTCGGATCATCTTCACTCGATGATCGATATCGCGAAGGCGCACGGGATCAAAGTGATTATCGCGTCGCTGCCGCCGGTGTGCGATTGCTACGCACAGCAGACGCGACGACGTCCGGTGGGTAAGATCGCGGCGATTAACGGGACGCTGCGGGATATTGCGACGGAGACCGGGTCTATTTATCTGAACTACTATTCGGTGCTGGTGAATACTGCCGCCGGCAATCGCCAGATAAAGAAGGAACTCACCGACAACGGTATCGATCCGAATGATGCGGCGTATGTGCTGATGGCTCCGCTGGCTGAGAAGGCTATCGCGGACGCGCTGGCGTCGAAGTAGGGCGCGGGAGCGGGTTTCGACTCCATGCGAGAGATCCTGCTATCCGGCCGCGACTGGAGTCAACCCGATGATTTCTACCGGGCGCTCCTGGGCGAGTTAGGCGCGCCAGAGTGGCATGGGCACAACCTGGATGCTCTTTGGGATTCCATCACTGGTAGCGGCATCAATGAAGTAAATCCGCCCTTCCGGATTACGATTACCGGAATTGAGGTGATGCCACCGAACTGCCGGCTGATGGTCGAGCACTTCGAGAGCCTGATTCGGGAAGCGAAGCGAAGTGGGTATCCCGTCGAAATCAGCTGCGGTGATCCACAATTGCCAGGCACTTCGATCTGACAGATGCGCTATTCTCTTCGCATGGCAGGGTGGTTTCAAAAGCTGACATTTCCAGTACTGCTGCTCGTTGCGTTGATCGTGCCAGACGAAGGCAGATTGGCGAGAGCGCAGATTCTTCACGCCACCGGCGAACGCCCATCGTTTGAAGTCGCCACGATCAAGCCGTGGAAACGGGTGCCGAAGCCGCCCGCTGCGGACGGTGCCCCTGCTCCGGTGAAAGTGATGAAGGTCGCGCCTGTCGACGCTGGCCCGCCGCCTTCGGGCCAGATGCATATGATTCTGCCCATATCGATACTGATTACGTCGGCATTTCAGCTGCCTGTTGGTTCCGAGAGCAGGATTCTCGGGGGACCTGACTGGTTGCGGCAGGATGTCGATCAGTTCGAGATTCAGGCCAAAATCGAGGACTCCGAATCTGCCGCCATGCAAAAGATGACGCCGGCGCAGCAGCGCGAGCGGGTTGCTCTGATGGAACAGTCGCTGCTGGCGGACCGATTTGGTCTGAAGGTGCATTTCGAGATGCGGGAGATACCCGTGTATGCTCTCGTCGTCGCAAAGGGCGGCGCAAAACTGAAGTTGGCGAGCACCGGGGAAGCGGGTCGGATATCAACGCTGGGCAATGGTCAGGGAAGCGAGATGAGTGCCACCGGCGTGACGCTCGAACAGTTCACGCAGTCACCGCTACTGACTGGTGCGGCGGGCGGGCGGCCGGTGGTGGACCAGACTGACCTCAAAGGCACCTTTGATTTCACGCTGAAATGGACGCCGGAACAATTGGCGACCGCCAGCGAGACGAGCGATGCGCCGTCCCTGTTCACGGCAATTCGGGAGCAGCTTGGATTGCTGCTGGTGCCGTCGAAGGCTCCGGTGGAAGTGATTATCATCGACCATATCGAGCAGCCCTCGCCGAACTAGACCGATCATTTTTTTACAGCGTTTTCTTAGTAAACTCATTGTCAGGGAAATTATCCGGATGAACTTTTGCCTAAGACTGCAACGACTTCTCATAGGTGTCATCACGATTCAATTTGCTGCACTGGCGCAGGTACCGCCGCCGGTACTTCGTTTTGAAGTTGCGTCCATCAGACCTCTGCCACCGGGTTCGCACGATGCGGACAACCCATCCTTTGTCGCATTCAGAGCTGGTAAGGCAAAGGGCTTCTGCGTTATCTGTATTTCCGGTGTCCACTACGACGTTTATGGCTCGCCTTTGATCTCGCTGATCAGCGACGCGTACCAGATGGATTCGCGCCTGGTCGATGCGCCAGCGTGGATCAATCGGGCCGACGTCAATTTCGCCATTCATGCCATCATGCCGGAGGGAGCAACCTGGGAGCAGATTCCCGAGATGCTGCGGGCGCTTCTGGAAGAACGGTTTCACCTGGTAGTGCACCGCACCACCGTTGAGCAGACTGGATACGCGCTGGTCACCGCGAAGGGCGGGCCCAAACTGAAGCAACCGGGCGACCTTGACCGTGCGGCATGTGAGGATTGGGCGGAACCGAATATGGTCAATCCCCTTGCCAACGAGATCTGCCGAGCCTCGAAAGATGTCGGCGACCGTCACGTGAATATTACGATGATGACGCACTCTGCGTGGGGGCCGCTGCTGACAGAGATTTGGCGCGGCGAAACACTCGAAACTCGTCAGGAGTTATACAGGATCGCCATGCCGAAGCTGGCCGAGATGCTGACGGGTACGCTTTCAACGGGCGCGGGAATTGGAGGCAGTGGCGGGTCCCTTGTTCAGATTGTGGATCGGACAGGGCTTGAGGGAGAGTGGCACGTATCGCTGGACTATAGCTTTGATCCGGAAATGAAACTACCGACCGTGTCCGCCTCTTTGGGGCAACAGGGCCTGCGCCTGGAGCGCACCAGTGCGCCGGTGGAGAAGTTGTTTGTCGACAAGATGGACAAGATGCCAACGGAGAACTGAATTCGCTCAAAAAAGAAGCGGGTGCCGAAAGCCCTCAAGCCTTCGGCACCCGCTCTTTACTTATCCTGCGAATAAACTACTTGCCCAAACCGAACGCCCAGAACGTCCCATCGTAAGTTCCCAGGTACAGCTTCCCGTTCGCGATCGACAACCCGGCAAAGTGGTTGAACGATGTAATCGTATCGCCGCTCGACCACAGTTCCTTGCCCGTCGCCCCATCCAGCGCATAAATCGTCGCATGGCTGGATTTCTGCGCGCGAATATACGAATCGAAGTTCAGGCCCTGTTCCGGCGTCGCCTGCTTCGTGTTCTCGCCGCTGCCAAACGCATACACAACGCCGTTGGCAATCACCGGAGGATAGCCGCGAATCATGTCACGCGACACCCACGCCGGCAGCAGTTCCAGCTTGCCGTTCGTATCCACCAGCTTGAACGCCGCCACGCCGCCTTCTTTCGCAGCCGGAGTGTTAACAATCGGGAACTTGAAGCTCGGATGAGTCGGGCCCCAGAAAGGAGCGAGTACCCAACGCGTGCCGGACGCGTCTTCCCACGTGGAGAGCGCACCCCAGCTTCCCTGATCCTGGAAGTCCGCCTCTTCGTTGCAGAAGAGCGGCGTCTTGAAGAGCGGCGTATGGTGATCCGCGCCACCCGGGTTCTTCGGGTCCAGCAGGAACACACGGCATTCCTTGCCCGACGCCACCAGCAGTTCGCGGCCCTTGTACGTGAAGAAGGTCGCGGTGTTATTCGGATCCAGATCGCGCTTCCACAGCCAGTACCAGTTGGGAGGCGTGAAGTAATCTTTCACCTTGACGTGATCGCCGTCAATCGTGAAGCCGACCATGCTGTTGGCGATGATCAGGTTCTTCGGATCGCTCTCGTCCACATTGCCGTCGCCGGTGGTGGACCAAACCGTCCCCGTCGAATCGACAGCCGCGCCGCGCAGGCCCCACAGGCCGCCGCTGTTCCCCATGCCTTCGGTCAGGTAGACATGATGGGTCGGATCGTCGAGTTTGGTTGCAGCCATGCCTCGTCCAACCGGAGCCCAGATCGTATTGCCTACCAGCGACAGCGGAAACTTGCTGTTGCCGAAATGGAATGGCGGCGTCAGATCTTCGCCATTCGCGGTATCGAGCGTATGCAGCATGCCGCCGCCATCCGTCACATAGATCGGACGACGACCCTGCGCATCCGGCGGTCCGATGACCGGCGTATCCGTGCTGCCGCCGGGTCCAAGGAAACCCAGGTGCGCGGGATCCTGATTAGCGTTGTTGCCACCACCGCCACCACCACCGCGTGCCGGAGGCGCTTCATAAGTGAAGTGCTTGTTCCACACCATCTGACCGGTGTTGGCGTCCACGGCATACAGATTGTCCGACGCACCTACGAAATAGACCATTTCCCTTATGGTGCCACCGGTCCGAACGCTTCCCAGAATCAAACCGGGTGTAAACGAAAAGAGAGCTCGGGTGACGTTATCCGTCTTGAGCTTCCAGATCAGCTTCAGATTCTTGACGTTGTCTTTCGACAGAGTCTTTTCGTCTTTTTGCCAGCCGGTACGCATGATGTCGCCACCATCCGTCGTCCAGTCCGCCGCCTGACTGAGCTGGATACCCAGCCCGCAGCACAGGGCCGCACTTGCGATATAGATTAGTTTTCTCATTGCTCAATCTCTCTTAGAAAATGATCGGAATGCCGAAAGCATGCACCTGGCTGTCGTGCGTCGCAAAGAGTACGATCGACGCGTCGATGGCCAGTCCGCCGGTTGCGTAGCTCGAGACCGAAGTCCCGCTGGACCAGACTTCCTTACCCGTTGCCGAATCGAGCGCATACAGCACCGCGTTCTTATTCGTCGCCGGCGTCTTGCCCTGCCCGGTTGAGAGAGCAAAGACCAGACCGTTGGTCACAGTGGGAGCGGCGGGCGAAACCATGTCCCGTGAACTCCAGGCTGCTACCAGTGACGGCTTGCCGCCCTGATCGACAACCTTGAAGGCCACGATGGAGCCCGTGGGAGCCGCGCCGTTCGCGTTCGCGAACTTCAGCGGAGAAGCGCCGCTGATGGAAGCGAAGATCCAGCGGGTGCCTGCCGCCGCCGGTGCTGCCGGAGCGCCACCGCGACCCTGCTGCGGCGGGGGCGGTGGTGCATCATCCCACGTCGCGAAGGCATTGAAGATACCGTTCGTCCCATCGGCAGCCGCGAAGACATCGCTCTGCGCCAGAGGTGTATGGTGATCGGAACCGCCGAGCGACGCCGAATCGAGCAGGTAAATCCGTCCGTCGGTGCCACCGGCAATCACGACGTCCCTACCGTTCCACTGGAAGACCGCCGGCGTTGCGCCGGGAACTTCCGAACCCTTCTTCGGGGCCGGAGCGGTGCCGGACGGAGTGAAGTAATCCTTCACCGCCAGATCCCTCGAACCGAGCGCAACCACCGTGTTGCCGTACTTGCCCGCTACCGAACCATTGCCATCGGGAATCAAGCCATAAACCGTGTTGCCATCCGTGCTGACCGCCACTCCGGCAGAACCAGCGAAGCCGCTGCCGTTGGTCGGGAACGAGGTCACCTTCTTTTCCGGAGTCGAGAGATCGATCGCGTACAGCGCGTTCGGGTTGCCGCCGCATTCCTGCTGCGTGGCCGCGTAAACCACGTTGTTGCTCACCGCGAGGTCGCTGGCGCGCGAGTTGGCCGGCAGGAACTTCACCGGCACGGTTGCCTTGTTATCGCCATCCTGCTGGCGCAGGGTCTGGAGCATGCCATCGGCACCCACTGCCCAGACGTTCGCTCCGCCGCCACGTCCGCCACCACCACCGCCCGGAGCGACGCCGCCCTGGCGTCCCGGACCTGACGCACCACGTCCACCGGCACCAGCATCCGCCGCCTGCTGGCCGCCGCGACCGCCCGAGGCTCCGCGGCCACCACCGCCGCCACCGCCACCGGGTCCGCCCGCACCACGACCTCCGCCGCTGCCGCCGTTAATCGAAACACCGGCAGTGATGCCACCGGGACAAGCCGCCGTCGCCGCCGTCTGCTGGGGTTTATCGCCCGCATATGCCAGCGGAGTCTTGAAGTACGGTCTGCCGGTCCAGAAGTCGATCGAATAGACGTCGGAGCCGCCGCCCACGAACAGCAGCGCTTTGAAACCCTTCCAGCCGATGATATTGCCCAGCAGGACGGGCGTGCCCATTCTCTGTGCCTTCGTATCCAGCTTCGAGGTGAAGAGCAGCTTGATATCGCCCTTCGCCGCTGCCTCTTTCGAGAGCTTGTACTCAGCTCTCTGCCAGCCATCGCGCTGTGGATTGCCACTGGAACTGGCCCAATCCGCGCTTAAGATAAGTGCTCCGGCAACTGTGGCTGCCGATGCAATGAGTAAAGCCTTCTTCATTCGAAGAACCGTCCTTTTCCTGTGCTACGCACGCGAACCCTGGCGACAGCGATGCACCGCGCCACTAAGAATCATATAGGAAATGGTGGAGCGTGTCGATAGGCAACAGTAGTCAAAACCCTAATAAAATCAGGGCTTCAAGCTATATATTGGTTGGACCTTCGGTCTGGCGCGCCGCTGAAGTCTACCGGTTCGGAATCGCGTAGTAGCCCTTGCGAACCTGGACCTTCTGGTCTTTCTCGTGGGTCTTCAGATCGATCTTGCGGAAGCCGCCGTCCTTGTTGGTGTTCGTAGGCGTGTATCCGATCAGGTACTGGGTCCGCATCTCTTCTTCGATCTGGCCGAAAATCGATTCGAGTGAGTTCTTGCCGCCTACTGCAAACTCGCGTCCACCTGTCTCTTCGGACATCTGCTTCAGAACGCTCTCGCCGCCGCCAGCCATCGGAAAACCGCCGTACATTCGCCGATCCACGTAGTAGATGCCGTAAATGATAGCGTCGGCCTTCTGGGCTGCCTCAACGGCCGCCTTCAAGCTCAGCTTACTGCCTTCATCGTCGCCATCCGTGATCACGATGATGGCTTTGCGCCCGCTCTCCGGGGCCAGCATATCGTGCGCCGCCAGATAAATTGCGTCGTACATGACGGTGCCACGCTGTTTGTTCATGGTCGGCACGGGACCAGAGGTCGGGCCGGAATAACCGGTATTCAGCTTGAGCCGGCCAAGCCCCTGCTGGAGCAGGCGCGGCGTGCCGGTGATATCCTGCAGCAACTCGGAATCAGCGCCGAAGCTGATGAGAAACGCGACGTCTTTCTTCTTCAGCACGCTCGCGAAAAACTGTGCACCAGCCTGCCGTTCCGGATCAATCATGGTGGCCTGGCTGCCGGAGACGTCGATCAGCAGCCCGATGGTCAGCGGAATATCGGTCTCACGGCTGAAATACTTAATCGTCTGTGGCTTGCCGTCTTCGGCCAGATCGAAATCGCCTTTCGAAAGGCTGGCGACGAGCCCGTTCTGCTTGTTATGGACGGTGCAATAGAGGCTGACCACATCGACATCCACCTTGATCGCGGTGGCCAGATCGTCGTCGGATTTCGAGGGTGGCTGGGCGGCAACGCGCGACGGCATCGCCGGAACCAGCATCAGCAGCGCCAGCGTGGCGCCTGCAACTTTCATACAATCGGGAGTGCGCATGAATTCTGGACCTCTTCAGCCTTCTATTGAACGACGTGCGCGGAAATGAGTCTGTTACACAAATGCGAAACGCTCTCCGCCATCTGAAGAAAGACCCCGTTCTGGCCGAAATCATCCGCCGCACCGGCCCGTATGACATGAGTTACCGGGAGCCCGTCTTCGAAACGCTCGTCAGATCCATTGTCTCCCAACAATTGAGCGGGCGGGTAGCCAGCGTGATTTTCGGCCGTCTCCAGGAGGCACTGGGCGGAGGTCCGGTCACCCCGGAAGGCATCATGAAACTGCGCCCGGAGCGGATGCGGAAGCTCGGCCTCTCCGGCCAGAAGACGCTCTACATCCGCGAACTGGCGAAGCACACAAAGAAGGGCTCCGTGGTTTTTGAGAATCTGCCGGAGATGGATGACATGGCCGTGATTGAGCACCTCACTCAGGTGAAAGGCATCGGCGTCTGGACGGCTCAGATGTTCCTGATGTTCGCACTGCGGCGGCCGGACGTGCTGCCGGTGGCGGATTTGGGCATTCGCATGGCGATGAAGAAAGCCTGGAATCTAAGCGATTTGCCGAAGCCGCCGGAGATGGAAAAAATTGCGGCCCCGTGGCGACCCTGGGCGTCTGTGGCGAGTTGGTATTTGTGGCGCAGCCTGGATAACGAGTAGCCCCCTGGCGCGGGCTGGACTTAACCGTAATTTATCGGCATCATAACAGCAGCATAACGGCATTTTATCGGCACCCAGAAATTGCAGATGACCGGCCAGTTGAGCTGATAAAGCAGATGAAAACGCCCACGACCATAGTCTTCAGCCCCCGGTTCACAATCACACCAGCCATGGCGGGCGCACTGATGCGAATCGAAGCTGTACGGCAAGAGATTGGGGCTCTGCCGATCACCCCGCGGGTCCTCGCCAGCCTGCGGGAGACGGCGCGCCTCTTCTCCACACATTACTCGACGATGATCGAAGGCAATCGACTGACTCAAGAGGAAGTAGTACGGGCAATAGGCGGGCACGTGCATTTTCCGGGACGGGAGCACGACGAGGGTGAAGTGAAAGGCTATTACGCGGCCCTCGATGAAGTGGAACGTCTTGCGACTCGCGGTGATCCCCTCACGTCAAGCCATATTCAAAGACTGCACGCACTTGTCATGTCGAATGGCAAGACGCGCGTAAAGGCATCGCCCTGGCGGGATGGACAGAATGTGATTCGGGACGCCAATTCAGGGCGAATCGTCTACATGCCACCAGAAGCCGGCGATGTTCCGGCATTGATGAGCGAGTTGGTGGCGTGGATCAACGAAGAGAGCGCGCTGCCTGTCCCACTGAAGGCCGGTATTGCTCACTACCAATACACAACCGTGCACCCGCACTACGACGGGAACGGACGGACGGCACGTTTGCTGACGACACTCATCCTGCATCGCGGAGCCTACGGCCTGAAGGGTCTGTACGCACTTGAGGAGTATTATGCGCGAGACCTGAAAGCGTATTACGAGGCGTTGGATGTTGGACCGTCGCATAACTACTATCTCGGCCGCGCGGCGGCGGATATTACAAAGTGGGTCGACTATTTCCTTGAGGGAATGGCTTCGTCGTTTGAAAAGGTTCGCGACCAGGCACGCCGGGAGGCGACAAAGGGCGGCAGAGATCAATCGAAACTGCTGCGAAACCTGGATGCGAGACAACGCAGGGCGCTGGAGTTGTTTCGGGACTCCAGTGAGATTACGGCTAAAGACGTCGCAGGGTTATTTGGCTTCAAAGAACGGACCGCGGCGCTGCAATGCCAGCGATGGACCGAAAGCGGTTTCCTGGAAATCACCAACCCAGCCAGGAAGTCGCGGCGCTACCAGTTGGGCGAAGCGCATCGGGAACTCGTCGAGAGGGAATTTGGCGAGTGACAGCACCCGCACCGCTATCGCACCGAGGCAGTCGCTATCCTGAAGCCAATGCGCTATGCCATCCTGGCGGCTCTGCTATTGACCGGCTGCGGCGATCCGCCCCCGCCAGCCACTCCGCATGATCCGACCACCGACGCATCCTACCGCGAGAACGTCAAGAATCTGGCCGACATGACTCGCCGGGCCAACGACTTCTTCCTGCACGGCAAGGCTGACGAAGCGTCTCCGCTCGTCCAGCAGGGTGAGGATCTGTCGGGCCAGGTTTTAGCCGTGATTCACCCGACTCTCGAAGCCATGCAGGCCGCTTCCGATCTGGACGACCTCTACGCGCGGATGTTGCTCTCGAATCGCCACTACACGTGGGCGCAGACGTTCTTCCAGAAGAACCGGGCCCGCTGGAAATACTGGCAGCCGCAGACGGAGGACACTGCGCGCCGCATGAAGATTGCCGAAGACGGCATCGCCGCCTGCGAGAGCGGAATTCTGAAACCGGGGCCGACAAAATGACTCTGGAGTCCAAACCCTGGTGTCAGGCGATCGAAGAGTTCATTCACGAGCAGGCGCTCCCGCGAGAGAAGTACGGGCATCAGCCCAGGCTTTACGCGCTGGCGCGGGCCATCGCCGATGCCGGGCCTGAACTGTATGACGATGACGTTCTCTTCGCCGCTGCATGGCTGCATGACCTTGGCGTATTCACAGGGCATCGTCCAGAAGACCTGGAAGCGCTCGCGCGGTGGGACAACGTTGTATACGCGATGGCGCGTACGCCGGAAATTCTCGCCGGTTTTGGATTTCCGGCGGAGAAGGTGGGAGCGGTAGTCGAGGCCATTCGGACGCACCAACCCTCCGGCCGTCCCACCACTCCGGAAGGCGCCATCCTGCGCGACGCGGATATCCTGGAGCAACTGGGAGCCATCGGCGCACTGCGCACCATCTGCAAAATCGGCAGGGACACGCGGTTTCCCACGTTTACGGCTGCGGTGGAATCTCTGCGCCGCGCTCTGGCAACACTGCCTGCGCAGTTAGCCCTGCCTGCTGCGCGTCAGTTAGCGAAGCCGAGAATTCTCGCGCTGGAAAGCTTTCTGGAGGCCGCAACAGCCGAAAGTGGCGACGCCCTGCACTAGCCGCAAACAAGCCCTGATACCCTGAAGAGATGGCAGACGAAGATATCCAGGCAGAACTCGCGCGGCTCCGCGCTGAAAACGAAGCGCTGAAGACCAAGAGAAACAGCGCTGTGTCCATGAAGGTCAGCGAAAAGGGCGGCGTTTCGGTTTACGGCCTTGGCCGTTTCCCGGTCACGTTGTACCAGGAGCAGTGGACCAAGCTCCTCGCATTATCCGAGGACATCAAGACGTTCATTGAAGAGAATAAGTCCAAACTCAAAGCAAAAGAATAGTTCGTTCAGGAAGCTGAGACCGGCTCGCCTCGCGGGCCGGTCTCAGCTGCCTGCTATCCCTTGCCTCGAACGGTGTCGGCACCCAAAGCCAGCCTTGCCAGCGCGATGATCGGCACGCTGAGAAAAACCCCCGCCACGCCGCCAATCGCCCCGCCCGCAAACACTCCGAATATCACCATCAGGGGATGCAACTCCACCCCGCGGCTCATCAGCCTTGGCCAGATTCCGTAGTCCTGCACAATACGGAACACCCCCAGGAAGGCGGCCAGCAGCCACATGTGTTCAAAGCCGGTGAGGGCGCTGACCACCAGGATGATCGCAATTTCCACCACCGGCCCGATCATGGGCACGAACTCGCAGAAGAACGCAATCGTGGCCAGCAGCAACGCATAGCGCACACCCACTACGCTGAGCGTCACGCCCAGTACCGCCAGCGCGGTACAACACAGGATCAGCAGCGCGCGCATGTACTGGAGCAGCACGACATGGATATCCGCCAGCGTCCGCTCCGCGTGCGCGCGGTTCGCACCTGCGGCGAACAATGCGAGAAACGCGTCCTCAATGGCGGCCGCGTCCTTGAGCATGAAGAAACTCAGAATCGGAATGACGATGAGATAGACCAGATTGGCGGAGGCCGCGAGCACTGCCAGGCTCAGTTGAGGGGCAGTCGTCGCAATTTCGGCCAACTGCCCGCGAATGCGCCCCCGCGCGGAATCGAGCACCGGTGCCAGCATGGGATGAGCGGCCGCCGTCTGATCCAGAAAGCCCCGTACATCCGGCGGATGCGCGATCAACTGCCTCGCCTCAGTGGAAACGCGCGATGCGATGCCGATGCCAAGCGACGCCAGCACTCCGAGCACCAGAAAGTAAGTAACGGCAAGCGCGGGTGTCCTGTTCTTCGGCGAAAAATGGCGGCTCATCTGTGCCACCAGCGGTTGCATCAGATAGGCGAACAGCAGGGCGACCGCAAAGACAACCAGCGTTCCGCGAATCGCGTAGACCGCGGCGAGAAACAGCAGAGTCAGCGCGGCGGTCCACGTAGCGCGGGCTGCTTTGGGATCAATGGCGAGCAACGGCGTTTTCTCCCCTTTTGGAATCGCGAATCACAAAGACTGTCAATGTTTGAGTCCGCGACTCAACAACACGTTCACCAGACCGAAGGTACCAATGGCGATACCTGCGACACGGTTCATCCAGCGCATGGTGTTCTGCGTCACACGGCTGCGGAAGACGTTGGCAATGCCAACCAGAGTGAGCCACCAGGCCATGGAACCGCAGAAGATCCCCGCCACCAGCAAAGACGTCTGCCATATCTCCCGATGCTGTCCCATGCCGAGCGTGGCCAACACGGCCAGAAACGAAAGCACCGTGCTCGGATTCGCCGCCGTCAGCAGGAAGGCTGTTACCAGATCCGAATGGGAAGCCTTTCCGGCTTCCGCAGACTTCAGCGCGTACGCCGGCTTTCGATAGTAAATGACGCCGACACCCATCAGCAGGATCCCACCCACCAGGCGGATCCAGAATTGCTCGCCGATCAGAAACTGAATCACCAGACTGATGCCGAAACCGGCGATGCCGCCGTACAGCATGTCCGCCAACGCCGCGCCCAGTCCTGAGAGTATCCCGGATTTCGAGCCGTGTTCGAGGGTCTTTTGCAAGCAGAATACGTTGACCGGGCCGACAGGCGCGGCGATGATCAGACCAGCGGCGACACCTCGGAGGGGCAAATCCAGTTCCAGTATCATCTGCTGTTCGCGTTCCTGTTCAGCCGTGCACGTGCGCGGCCAAACGCCAGGCCACTCATAATTCTACTTTGCGCCGGTGAGCGCCAGCACGGCGTATGCGGTCGCCGCATCGCTCATGAAGAGGCCTGTATCGGACAAGACCGGCCGGTTGTTGTTGAGCGACACAGCCGGCCAGCGTCCGTCGGCCTCCAGTTGACTCCGCTTCAGCCAGGCCAGCGCACGGCGGAGTCCCGGTTCGGCCACCGGCATTTGCAACTGCTCCAGCGTGTAAGCAACCAGCCCCGTTGCATACCCGTCGGCGGACGTGTCCACCGGCGTGGAATCATGACGCTTCCAGCCCGGCACCATCTGCGCGGTGCTGAAGCCGCCATCGCCCTGTTGTTTCGCCAGAGTCTCATCGACGATTTTCGCCTGCTGCTCGGGCGTGAGCAGGCCGTTGAGCTTCGATGACGCCCAGAGCAGGACCACGCGATCGAGTGGCGTCTGGGCGTCCATGTTCTTTGTAAGCCAGGAGCTCAGCAGCTTGACGCCGGCCTGCACGTTTGCCTCGGTCTGGTAGCTGTCCGGTGCCGATCCGATGGCAAGTGCCGCCAGCGAATTCCCGTAAAACTGTGAATCGCCTTCGAATGGCGCGTTGTGAAACTGCAGCCAGGCCCACGCGCCGTTCATGTCCGGTGCTTTGATCTGCAGTGCCCACATATTGTCGAGCGCGAGCCGCGCGTCGGCGCTCAGGTGCCCGGTCGGGGCATCTCGTGAAACCAGGATCAGGGCATTGAGGATAGATTCGGTACCTCGCGATTCAGACGTCTTCGGCAAGCCTCGCGCCTGATCGGGGTAGAAGGGCTCCACATCGCGCCACATGCGGACACGCTTCGTTACGCTGTCCAATACTTTCTGTTCCCTGGGGGAGGAGGCTGCTTCTCCGAGCGTGGTGCGCAAGGCCGCGCGGCCAAGCGAATAAGGCGTTGCCGTGTGGCAGGAGACGCAGAAGGTTTCGTGGTCGCGGGCAGCCGTCGGCCAGGACATCCACCATGTGATGCGCTTATCAAGATAAGCGGCAGCTTTGGCGGGGCTCCAGAGGGCTGGCCTGTGGGCGTCTTGTGCCCCCGCATTTCCCGCTAAGGGACCCAGACACAACGCCACTACCGCTGTTCCCGCAAATACCAATCTGTTCATGAAACTCCCCGAAGCCTCCATGGATTCAATGACGCGCCTGCGGCCGCTCCGTCGTGGGAGCACTGCCAACGGGGACTGCGCGTCAACTCCTTTCAGGATAGAGCAACCCCACGCCCGCAAGATTTGACGAATCGTGACCGATCCCTCATGCGCTTTTCGGGTTAACATGAAGACGACATGAGCATCCCTTCGCGCCGTCCAGCGCTCGCACTCGTCGGCAGCACGTGCCTGTCGGCCCTGGTGATCTTCGGATCTCTTCCCGATGTTGGTGCCCGTGCGCAGGAAAAGGATCAGACGACTGCGTTCTCGTCGGATGTCCAGGTTGTCAACGTGCTCGCGACGGTGCGGGACAAGAAGGCGCAGTTCATTCGCGATCTCGCAAAAGACGATTTCACTCTGCTGGAAGATACCCGACCCCAGACGATTCGGTATTTTTCCCGCGAGTCGGATCTACCGCTCACCATCGGCCTCCTGGTGGATACCAGCATGAGCCAGGTTCACGTGCTCGATGCCGAACGGGCCGCGAGCTTTCGTTTCATCGATGACGTTCTCCGCGAGAGCAAAGATAAAGTTTTCGTTATGCAATTCGACATGAACGTAAAGACAAAGCAACTCCTGACCAGCCAGCGCGCTGACCTGCAGGAGTCGCTTCGTCAGGTCAATACACCGACCAAGGCCGAGCTTCGTACCCAGTATGGCGGCGGAACACTGCTTTACGATGCTATCTCCGACGCTTCAAAAGAAGTGATGCAAAAGCAGGAGGGACGTAAAGCGCTGGTCATTTTGTCGGATGGCGGCGAAAATGGCAGCAATGCGACACTGACGGAGGCCGTGCAGGAGGCGCAGCGCACGAATACGCTGATTTACACGATTCTTTTCACCGACGGCGGCCAGGGCAGCGACTTCGGCAAGCGGATTATGCAGCGCCTGGCGTCTTCCACTGGCGGCAGCTATTTCGAGGTGTCGAGGAAATTGACCATCGATCAGGTTTACGCACAGATTGAAGAGGATCTGCGCAGCCAGTACAGCATTGGCTATGTCTCCGATCACCCGGCGGCGATCTCCGAGTTTCGCCGTATCCAGCTCACCGTGAAGAAGCCGGGCATGACCGTCAACGCGCGCGACCGCTACTGGGCAGGCCCCAGATAACGGCTCAGGCCGACCGTGCGGAAAGCGAACGTGTGTAATCACACTGATCGTTTATTTGTATCACTCGCATCAGAATAATATTCGCAACTTTTTCCCGTTAATTGCGCTTACATAGTTAAAGCTGGATTTGTCCACCGGGTCGGGGGAGAACCGTCTGGCAACCCTGTATGGCGATTGACGTCACATTATTAACCTCGAAGACGCGGTTTGTGGTGGTCCACTTCCACATCTTCAAGAACGCGGGAACGAGTATCGAGCACGCACTCGAGCGCGAGTTCACGGGACGTTTTGCGCGATTACACGGATCAACCCCGGATTCCATGCTGGACGCGGAAGATCTTTCCCTGTTTCTGCACGAGCACCCGGGCATCCAGGCGGTGACGAGTCACCATCTCCGGTATCCGCTTCCCGCGATTCGACATACCGTGTTATTTGATTTCTGTTTCCTGCGCCATCCGCTGGATCGCCTGGATTCCCTGTACAGCTATTACCGAATGATCGATTCTGCGGAGGCCCTCTCCAGAGATGCCCGCCGGCTGGATCGCCCCGAGTTCTTTCGCCATTTGATCGATCGCGCGCCGCACTTGATTTCGAATGTGCAGGTGATGCAGATCTCGCGTCAGGGAGCTTTTACGCGTCCGGCCAATGACGCGGATCTGAATCTTGCCACCGCAACGGTAAGAAACATGGCGCTGCCGGGGCTGGTCGAAATGTATTCGGAAAGCATGATTGCAGGGGAACACTTCCTGCAGCCTGCCTTCCCCGGACTCCGACTGGGAGGGCAACCGGCTAACGTCAGCCGTCGCATCGTGGCGTCAGCCGAAGAACGGGAACGACGCCTGATTCAGCTTTGGGGTCGCGACCTTCACCGGGAGATGAAGCGGCTGAACGAACTCGACATGGAACTTTTCCACCGAACTGAAGATGAGGTTCGTCGCCGTCTGTCTCTGGTTCCGTCGGTCGCAGGGCGGGCCGAAAACTTTGTCAACCGCCACAAGTATGCCGAAGCTTTGGCTGTCTGATTGTGATCAGGAAGGCTTCGCGCCGCCAATGCCTTCGATGTTCACGAGCCCGGAGGTCGGCTCTTCGTCTTCTTCCTCCACGACTTCTGGTTCGTAGTCCGGCGCAAGAATGGAATAAATCATGTCGAGCTTGTCCTGGAGTTCGTTGTTTATCTCCTCCAGTTGACGGATTCGTTCCAGTAATTCCTTTTCGCTCGGCATAGTTCTACTTTACGCCGACGGCTGGTTCGGTAGAGGCGTCCACAGGCGGCGGGAGGTGACGTGTCCCGCAACCGGCTACCTGCACAAGAAACGACGCGATGCGAGACCAGGAGTCTCCCGTGCCATTACGTCTCTCGATGACATAGGAACGGCTGGCACTGTCGGTCCCGAGCCTGTACTCGTTGTTCATCGCAGGGGCCCCACGACGCGTGGCCGGCACCTGCGCAGTCTTGCCCGTCGCGTTCCAGCTATCGCCCGCCGTTCGTGATTCCCAGGTACTATAGCGGGCCGATGAGGCGCGGCCGGAATCGAGGATCAGTTCGCCATGGTCCGGCGTGTCGAAAGAGAATCGTAGTACCGCTCCTGTACCGCCCTCCTCGGTCAGTTCCGTTTGATGCCATGAATTGCCACCATCGCGTGTGCTCAGGACGAACGGATCGCGCGGCAGTGGCACCTGCAACTCACCAGCGGCCCAGGCGTGCGTGGAATCGAGAAGCTGGACCTGTTCCAGTGCGGCCCCGGGAATCCGCGCGGCGGGTTCTTTCCAGGTGGTGCCGCCGTCGTCGCTCAACAGCAAGATCGAATAGAGCGTGACGGACGAGCCGTGCAGATTGCCGGCCACCGCTAACCTCCTGCCTGAGGCGGAAACAGAGCTGAGTTCCAGATAGACCGGGCAAGGGTCGTCGTCGGCACAGGCGAGACCCGATGCGGCCAGATCTTCATCCGCACAGTTGAACGCCGCCTTCATGGGTGCGCCTGTATTCGTCAGAACGCGCGCTATGGTGGCCGTGTCCTGCGCGAGAGCGCTGAAGGTAAGGGCGAAGAAGGTGGCCGGAATTCGTGGAAACACTCTGGCCGCAATTCTACTATGCCGCGCCCGCGCGGCATAAGATAAATGAATAGACATGCCGCGCCTGTTACCGTTGTTTCCTCTCCAGCTTGTGGTATTCCCGGGCGCGGCAGTGCCCCTGCATATCTTCGAAGAGCGCTATCGGGAAATGGTGGGAGAGGCGGAGGCCCGTGGGACTGAGTTCGGCATCGTGCGTACGATTGAGCGCGGTGAAGAGAACGCCATCGCCGCGATGGGTTGCACGGTCACGGTGGAGTCTGTAGTCAATCGACTGCCGGACGGAAGATTCGATGTGGTCACGCGCGGGAGGCGGCGCTTCCAGATCGTATCGCTGGATGATGAGAAATCGTATCTGCGCGGGGCGGTGGAATACTTCGACGACGAGGCCGCTGAAGAGATTCCGGCGGAACTGCTGAATCGCGCGCTGGAGACGCACGAGAAGCTGCGCGCGGTCAATCCGGAATTGCAGACTCTGGCGGGCGATTCCGCGAAGCCTGATTTCAGCTTTCGGCTGGCCGACAGCGTTGACGATCTCGATTTCCGGAGCATGATGCTGCAAAGCAAGTCGGAGGCGGAGCGGCTGCGGCTGTTTGTCAAATTCGCGGCCGACTATGTCCCGCGGCAGCAGTACGTCGCGCACATGCAGAAGAAGGCACCGACAAATGGGTCGGGCCACAAGCGGCCGCTTTCGGAACTCTGACACATGCAATTGGGCCTGACAGAAGCGACAAGCGCGCCGGTCGAACGCGGCAAGGCGAAGGCGCTTGTTGTTTCTCTTGGTATCCACGTGGCGACGTTTGCGGGGCTGATGTATACGCCGCCGATTCAGCTGTCGGACATGATGCAGAAGTCGCCCAGCGAATAACAGCAGGGGTTTAAGGGCAAAGAAGACAAGATCGTCTGGTACAAGTTCCGGGAGTTGCCGGATGTTCGTCCAAAGGCGGCGGCGAAAGCGGATCAGCCGCTGCGGGCGGAGGTCCACGCAAAGCAGTCCATCATTTCGTCGCCTAAGGACGCGCCAAAGCGGGTTGAGGTGGTGGTGACGGAAGCGCCCAAAGTGGATGTGGTGCCGCTGGATATGCCCAATATGGTGGCGGTGAAGCTGCCGCCGAAAGTGTTCACAACGCCGCCGGATATTGTGCATCCGGAAACGCGGAAGGTGGAAACGCCCGAGGCGATGACTGGTGACGTGCAGCCGCTGGATGCTGTAAAACTGCCCGAGGCTCGCTTGCCTGCGAAGCCGTTCACTGCGGCGCTGCCGCAGAAGGCACCGGCTGCGCTGGCGAAGGTGGAGTTGCCGGCGGAAGCGCCTGCGCTCGCGCAGGTTTACAAGCCACAGCAGGGATTGCCCGCGACGAAATTGCCGAGCCGCGCTTTTGTGCCTCCGGTTTCGGTGCCTCAGTCAACAGTTCCACCGCCGGCTGCAGATCTATCGGAGGCCCCGGCATTGCAGGCAGCGGCCAGGCAGGCTGCGAATCTGCCCGGCGTGAAACTTCCCTCTCGGGCATTCGCTCCTCCATCTGCTGCCGCTGCTGCGCCTGGCAGGAAGAGCGTCGCTCCTGTGGAGCCGGTGCCGCAACTGGAGGCGCATCCCGGCGATATCACGATGGTGATTGCGGGGCTGAATCCCGCGAACACTCCTGTCTCGTTGCCTGCGGCATCGAATCCTGCGCAGTTCTCGGCGGGCGAGAAGATACGGCCCGACGGAGCGTCGGCGGAGGGCACCGCGAAGGGCATCGAGGTGCCGGATCTGTTTGCGCATGGGGTTACCGATTCGAAGCCCGATCTGCTGGCGTTGAACCGTTCTCCGTTGCTATCGCGGTTGCCGGTTCCGATGCCGACGGCTCCCGTGGCACCCGCGGTTCCTGTCGCTCCTGCGATCCCACGTGCGGCGGCGACGCGGGTTTCGAACGCGCCCGATCCGCGGTTCACCGGGCGCGAGATTTACATGATGGCGATCCAGATGCCGAACCTTACCAGCTACTCGGGCAGCTGGCTGATGTGGTACGCCGCACGAACTGCGCGGGAGGCCGACTTGCAGCCGATTGCCGCTCCTGTGGCGCATCGTAAGGTGGATCCGAAGTACATCGCGTCGGCGGTTGACGAGCACGTCGAAGGTAAGGTGCAGCTTCGGTGCATGATCGACCGCGAAGGTCTGGTCAAGTCGGTTGAACTGCTGCGCGGCGCGGATGACCGGCTCAATCGGAGCGCGATGGAGGCCCTGTCAAAATGAGAGTTCTATCCGGCTACGCGGAATGGCCTGCCGGTGGAAGTGGACGTGGTCGTCGAGATCCCGTTCACGCTGGCCCCACGCACCGCCTTGAGATAGCATGAATCCCGTCACTACACGACAACACCTCATCTTTGACGCCGACGATACGCTTTGGGAGAACAACGTCTACTTTGAACAAGCGTTTGACGAGTTCTGCGAGTATCTGGGGCACTCATCGCTGACCCCCGATGAGATCCGGTCGATCCTGGATGACATCGAGATTCACAACAACAAGATTCATGGGTATGGCGCGGTGAACTTCGGGCGGAATCTGAGCCAGTGCTATCTGCGACTGGCGGAGCGCGCGGTGGAGGAGCACGACCTGGCGCGGGTGAAGGCCATGGCGCATCGGATTCTGGAGCAGGAGATCGACCTCATGCCTGGCGTGGCGGAGACGTTGCCTTTTCTGGCGGAGCGGCATGAGTTGACGATGTTCACCAAGGGGCATCCGGAGGAGCAGAACCGGAAGATTGATTTATCGAGGCTGCGTCCGCTGTTTGCGCATTGTGAGGTGGTGAAGGAGAAGAATCGCGAGGCTTATTTGAAGCTGGCGGAGGTGCGCGGTTTCGACCACGAGCGGACGTGGATGATCGGGAATAGTCCGAAGTCGGATATTAATCCGGCGCTGGCGGCCGGGTTGCACGCCGTGTTTGTGCCGCACCAGCGGACGTGGACGCTGGAGCGGGAGGAGCTTAGGAGCGACACGGATCGGCTGGTTGTGATTGAGAAATTCAGCGATTTGATAGATCTGTTCGGCGTTGGGTGATCGTGCCGTCGCTCCCTTGCGGTCGCGGCTCAGTCACGGTTTACCGCTACGCGGAAGAGGTCTCTTGGTTCTCCTACTTTTTCGATCTTTGCGCCCTGGAAATAGGCGGCAAGTTCCGGTTGGAGAGTCTTCCAGGTTTCGGCCGTGTTCGGGGCCAGAAGGCGGTCGTTGACGAAGACTTCCAGCGACTTGCGGTTGAACTTTAACTTGCCTGCAAATGCGGGGTCGGCTTCCAGGCGGTCGCAGGCGGTCAGTGCGGACTGGTGGGCCTGCGCGAGTTTTTGCTGAAACGTGCCTTCGAGTTTTGCCTTGCGGTTGTACAGCAAGCCCAGCTTGTTCTCGCGGTTATCCAGGCTGTAGTTGGCCTCATGACCGATCAGGAGCACGCCGGGACCGGCTGGCACGTGGAGATACTCGGCCACGTCGATCAGGACTTCGGGGCAGACGGTTTCCTTGATCCAGCGATGGAAGACGGGTACGATATCGGCCGGGTTGATGGTGCTCGATTCGTCGAGGAAGATCTTAACGTTGATATGGTCCATTACGCGGTCACCTTCGCGGGTGTGGCCGTCATGCGGGCGTGGCAACTGTAGCAGGCCTCGATAAACAACTGCGCCTCTTCTATGAGTTGGTGGGTCTTCTCCGCTGTGCGGGGTTTGCCCGCCTCTTCGTGGGCCTTGAAGAAGTCCTGCGCGAACTTGCCCTTTACGAACGGGTCAAAGAAGATCTCGGTATCGAAATAGTTCACGCGGAAATCTTCCACGATCTTGTCGGCACCTTCCGGCGCGAGCGTGAAGCGGAACTTCAGCAGCGCCTGCGCGCCGTGCAGCATCGACTCGTACGCCATGCGGCCGGCCTTTTCGACATTGCCCGCTTCGAGCGCCAGCTGCGCTTCGAAGACTTCTCGTTCACAGGCGACGAGTTCGAAATCGATGGGATAAACCACTTCACCGGCGCATTCGCCAACACCGATATCGCCGATGGAGAACTCGCGGGGATCGCCCCAATCGCTGTAGTACGACGCATCTTCATCGTGCGTTGGGACAGCTGTGAAGCCGTCGATCATCTTCTTGCACTCGGCCTTGCCGATTCGCTTCACCCAGGACTGGAAGGTCTCTTTGTCTACGCGTTCCGTGCGGAAGCGGGTTGTGATGAGGTCGATAGTATCGGGAATGCGTTTCGAGGGCACCGCGCCAATCGCGAGACCGTAAGTGCCCGCGTTATTGGCCCACTCGCCACCCAGAAGAACCTGGAAGTGCGGCACGGTGTAGCCGTTCTTGTTGCGGCTCACACCATAGAAGCCGAGATCGGCGACGTGGTGCTGACCGCAGGAATTGAAGCAGCCGCTGACCTTGATGCGAAGGCCGCCGATGGTCTCATCCATCTCGGCATTCTTCGCAGCGAGGCGCGTGCGCAATTCGCCGGCGAGACCGCGTGACGAAGCGATGCCGAGCTTGCAGGTATCGGTGCCGGGGCAGGAGGAAACGTCCACGATGGTACCCGCGACGGGGGTAGAAAGTCCGGCAGCTTTGAGTTCGGCAAAGACTGCGGGAAGGTCGGCTTCACTGATCCAGCGGAGTACGATGTTCTGCTCCACAGTGGTGCGAATGGTCTCTTTGATGTACTTGCGCGAGATGTCGGCCAGGGCGCGAAGCTGGGTGGCGGTGAGGTCGCCGAGGGGGAGCGCGATGGTCACCGTCGAATAACCGGCCTGCCGCTGCTGATAGACGTTGTTCTGGTGCCACTGGGCGAAGCCTTCGGGCTGTGCGACACCGATCTGGAGCAGTTGCGCGGGCTTGAGCGGCTCTTCTTTATAAGCGGCAACATCTTTGAGGTAGTCAGTCCAGCGTGCGTCGAAGGGAAGAATTTTGCGCTCTTCCACAACGAGTCGGCGGAACTCTTCGATGCCGAGCTTGCTGACCAGGAACTTCAGCCGCGCGGTGTTGCGATTCTTCTTCTCGCCGAGGCGTCCGAAGACGCGGCAAATGGCCTGCGAGATGGGGAGGATCTCTTCTTCGGCGACGAATTCTTCGTAGAGGCGCGCCTGCTGGGGCACGGGGCCGAGGCCGCCGCCTACCCAGAGTTCGAAGCCGCGCTTGCTGTCGCGCGTTGTGGCGATGGCGCCGATATCGTGCAAGCGAACGAGCGCGCAGGCCTCGTCTTTGCAGCCGGAGAAGGCAATTTTGAGTTTGCGCCCGAAGGTCTGGCAGTCGGGATGGCCCAGGAGGAAATACGCGATCGCTTTGGAGTAGGGAGTGACGTCAAAGGTCTGAGTGCGGCAGACGCCGGCGATAGGGCAGGCGGTGACGTTGCGGACGGAATTGCCGCAGGCTTCGCGGGTGGTGATGCCGACCGCGGCCAGGCGGCGCATGAGCGCGGGCGTGTCTTCAATATGGATGAAGTGAAGCTGGACGTCCTGCCGGGTGGTGATGTGGGCGATACCGTCGGAGTATTCTTCCGCGAGGTCGGCGAGGACTTCGAGCTGGACGGCGTCGAGACCGCCGAAGGGGATCTTGATCCGCATCATGCCGGGGGCGTCCCAGAGGGTGCCGGGGCCTTTGGTGTTGGTGGACGGGTAAACGATGGTGCGGGTGGTGGTGCCGTCGGAGCGCTGACCGTTGTCATAGCGCTGGCCGTAGGCACCGCGGCGGAGGCGGGTTTCGGCGAAGATGCGATCTTCAATTTTGCCCTGCATGCGGAGGGCGATTTCGTTTTCGAAGACGTCGATTTCGGAGGCCATGGGCTCGGGGATGCTGGCGCCGAGCTGGGCCTTCCATTGGGAATTGCTTGGTCTCATCTAAATACCCTTAAGTACATCGGAATCGGGACAATTCGATTATAGCAATGGGGGGTGGGGTGGGGGATGGGGAGTTGGGGTGGGTGGGGCTCGCATTTGGGACTCGAAAAAACAGAACCAATTTGGGGATCTGGTGGGTCGAAAAAACGAATCGGTTTCTGGATTGGGCGGCGCGAAAAAACGAATCTTTTCTATATTTGACAAGTCGAAAAAACGAATCCGATTATGAATAAGCCATTTATTTTGTTTTGGTTGGCAATGGATAGCGAGTTGGCACGGGAATGCTTCGGCGATTGGTGCGGAGATTCCAATGGGCGGTCGGATCCCGGCGGTTCGGAGGTTTTGCGCGGATGGCATTGGCATTCTCTCTACTTAGGGGATAACACGGATGGTCAAGGGCGGAAGCGTGGAATCGGAGGGTGGACCGGGTTAAGCGGTTTGTATTCAACGCGAAGATTTATTTACGTGGGCTGTGATCGCAAGTTGAGGACTCGTTTCGGCAAGCCGCGGGCAATGCGCCTGCAAGCGTAGGCGGCTTGCCGCAGTGAATTCAAAAGGTGCTCCGGCGGCTGGTCAATTCTCTGTTGGAAGCTTTTCGACTTGATCGACCACGATGAACTCCAGCGGTGCTTTGATGGACGCGAGCTTCAGCCCTATCTGGTCGAACGCTTCAATTCTCAAGGCGGACCGTCGCGATGGTATCGCCGCAACCTCCGGGTCAGCGTTGCGGTAGTCCAGGACAAAATCATAGCGGCCCGTCAGGCCGGTGCGATCAATGGTCCCGTTGTAAAACTGCGCAAGCCACTCCACGAACTCCTTCATTGTGTATCCGGTGAAGAATTCCTGCTGTTTCGCGCTGTCATATCCCTTACGCCGCGGTACACCCTCCGCCGACTCCTTCAACTGAGGGACGCGCTTTCCCGCCAGTGTGAGCGCAGCGACCAATGTTTCCTTCGTCTCGCGATGTACCCTGAGCTTGAAGCGATCTTCAAGCAATGTCTGAAGCATGAGCCGCACCTGATCCTCCGCTACTGGGCGGCCTGCTTTCGCTACCACGACCGTGTTCGCCAAGACCGTCCAGTCCGGAGCGACAACCTGCTGGAAAGGTACGCCATATGCCCATGCGATGAGTAAACGCAGGCCGTTGCCATAAGTGAAGTTGCCGTTCTCCACACGCAAAATCCCGGCGAGGGGGTCAGTGCTCCGCTTCACGGATGCGACCTCGAATGCTGGTCTAGCCGCAGGATCGGGTGCCGACTGAGCAAAGACCGCAGTTGCAAGCAAGAAGCCGAGGGTTGCGAGCCGCGCCAAATTCCATGCCGTATCAGCCGCAATTCGTGCCGTTCGTTCCGATAGTCTCAATTTGGACTCCCCTTTACTCAATCGCCAGTTCAATGACTTGCCCGGACCCTGCTCCAACAGAGCGCGCCGGTATTCGGCATCCGATCAGGATCTCGCGCTCGTGAGGCGACTTGCGCCAACCACTCATCTGAACACCCGCTTGCCGCTCATCCATGTGTTCCTTTATTTGCTACGGAAAGGAATACTGGTTCACCATTACGCTCGCCAATCGTGCGGTAGTTCGGACGTGTAGATCGCAGGCCCTCGTTAATGGCATCGTCGGCTTCTTCGCGAGAAACGGGGAGATGTTGCCTGTCCACTTCAGCAAAATACGACTCCAGCGCACACAGGAGCGCCTCGCTGCAGGTCTTCTGATGCGGAGATAGATCTCTGTCGTTATGCGTCACGTGGCGACCGTTTTCGGTAGTATGACAGAATCCGGGGAGCAGCGCGACGGGTATTGCAAACCAGACTCTTGGCGGCCCTGGGCGAGAGGTGAGGTCTTTAAGCGTGTTCACGACTGATTAGCCCAGCGACCGTCAATTGGGAGTCGGCAGTCCGATGTGATCGATGACCATCGCCCGGATGCTTTCGGTCGTCGAGACAAGGCGAAGGCCCAGCTGTGTTTCTAACGCCGTGGTCAAGTCCGGATCTGCCCCGTCTGAGTCGGGTCGGCGAAACCTCAGATTGATCTTGTAGATTCCGTCCAGGCCGGTCTTGTTGAAGACTTGCCGCCCCAAACGGGCAACGCTCAGACACAAAGTCAGTTCGTCCATCGTCCAGCCGGGAAGGTTCGGCTCCATCATCACCATCGGTGCTCCGTCGATTGTGAAACCGCCACCGTTTGGGGTTTTGTCGCCTCCCGGAACCGGACGGATCTTGAGGCCCTTCGGGGAGACGGCTAATGAATAAGCTGGAATTGTTTGTCCTCATAGTGATATTTCAGGCCGAAGCGGTCTTCGAGCATGTGCTGCACCATGAGTTTGCATTGGGGCTGGGTAACAGGGGTCGCGGCACGGGCGTCGATGTCCCACAACGGAGTATTTGCGTCGCCTGGAGGCATGTTGAAAACCTGGTAGGGCTTTAGGTCGAACGCCCACAGAAGCGGGCCCATCGCTGCTACCGGACTGGAGAAAAATCTTGTCCCGTTGCAACCGAGGGCGGGTCTTCGCTCCCAATATGGTTGGAGGTTCCGTTTGATAGACACAACATCGAATTTCAACGCGTCGGTTGGCTGCGCGGATAAATGCGTGGTCAGCGCGGTGACTACGGCAATCCCTGCCAGCCCAACACAGATGCAGCGCGTCAGTGCCCCAGGTCGCGCAGTGCCGGAGTCTTTTCGGAAGCGGTTCATGGAGTATATGAGTTTGTCATACTTTGGGTCCCTGCGAAACATCGTTTGGTGACGCACCTGGATATGGATCACGGACTTGGCCGGCCCGGTCCGGTGGGGTGGTCGTCCACGGTCCGGATTTCGTGCGCCTCATTGCCGCCGATGCTTCAACGGCAGTTTAACGGCACAATAACGGTGACGGCCAGAAAAAAGGCGTCCGTCGTGCGCGGGTTCAGTGCGGACGCAAGTCCAGATCTCGCGATGGCAAAAACTTCGCCGACGCGCTAACCTCAAATCAGGAGCCCGCACCATGGAAGTACATTTCGCACCTGACGTGCAGGCAAAGCTCGATCAAATGGCCCGCGATACGGGACGCGGCTGCGATGAACTGTTAGAAGACGCAGTCGTTGGTCTTTTCGACGAAATGGCCGGTACGAGGGAACTACTCGACCGGCGTTACGATGAACTGGAAAGCGGTCAGGCACAGGCTATCGACGGCGAAGAGGCCTATTTACGTCTGATGGAAAAGACGGCTGCACAACGCCGACGTCAGTTGGCATGAGTGGGTACAAGCTCCATTCGGAAGCGTACGCCGACATCGACGAAATACGAGAATACATCGCGGCGGACAATCCAGACGCGGCCGACCGGGTTGTCACAGAACTTTTCGACAGCATACGCGCTGGTGGCGGCGTTTCCAAATCGAGGCTATCGACGACCCAATCTGACGTCCCGCCCGCTCCGGTTCATGCCGATGCGTGAGTATGTGATCGCGTATGCGCCTGAGAAGAGACCCCTCTGGGTGGTGGCGGTGTTCCATGGACGGCGCAGCCCGCGAGTCATTGCGGCGATTCTGCGGGGTCGCGAGTAGACGATTCAATCGACGCACGGCAGGAATCGCGCGCGCCGCAGTCGCCGCGATACAGGGGCGGGGAGTCAATACACAGCATCGCGACAGGCGACAGCATCATTCTATACTTTTGACATCAATTTAATCATTTGTCATCATGGAATTAAGATGCGAACGACGCTGGATGTGGCAAATGATGTTCTGGATGCAGCAAGGGCTTTGGCCGCTGCCCGGCGGGTCTCGGTGGGAACTGCATTGTCGGAGCTCGCGCGGCGGGGTGTGACAGCCCAAACACCGTTGGGCGCGCGAAACGGCTTTCCGATATTTCAGGTAGCGGCTGGAACGCCGGGGTTCGGTCCGGAGGAGGTCGCAGCAGCCGCCGGTTCGGAAGACCTTGAGACGGCGCGGGAATTTCTGGAGCCAGGACGGTAACAGTGTCCGTCTCCCTGCTTGATGTCAATGTCCTGCTCGCATTGGCATGGCCCAGCCATGTTCACCATGCCGCCGCGCATCGGTGGTTCGCGGAGAATCGGCACGTGGGGTGGGCAACCTGTCCATTGACGCAAATGGGATTTGTGCGGCTGGGGATGCAGCCGGCGGTGGTGAAGGTTCCGATGCTCTTCGGGGACGTGATGCAGGCGCTGGCGCAAATGACGGCCAACCGCGCGCATCGCTTCTGGCCGCTGGAAGGCGGACTGGCCGATATTCGGGGCGAGATTCGCGCCCGTGTGGCGGGACATCACCAACTGACCGATGCCGTACTGCTCGATTTGGCGATCCGGCGTCAGGGACGACTGGCTACATTTGACCGCGGGGTTTCAGGGCTGCTGCCGCCGGATTCGGAACTGCGCGATGCGGCTGCGATCATCCCGGTTTAGTTGGCGGGCGAGAGTCCGGTATGCCGCTCAGGTTTACGATCTCGCCGCCGGCCTGCCACCAAAGCGCTTGCGCGCGTGTGCAGGTTCCCGTCTGCACGGATTGTTGAGCTGCGACGCTCCCTTGCGGTCGCGGCTCTCCAAGGACGCGCTCACCTGGATCGTTCGGTATCGACGTGTTGCGGCGTGTTGCGTTGCGGGGCCCGCGGGATCGGATGCGATGGGCAGGGGCTTTTGAAAACCCTGTTATAAAGTAAAAGCCATGTATCGACGAATCCGCGTTGCTTTCGCCGGCCTCATTGTTTGCGGCCTGGCCTTTACTGCCGACCTTGGCGACACCTTTTATTCAAACGTCCATCAACTGACCTCTGGTGGGCAGAACGCCGAGGCGTACTGGTCGCCCGATGGCAAGCGGCTGATCTTTCAATCGACGCGCGGCGAACTGAAGTGCGACCAGATCTTCACCATGAACGCCGATGGCTCCAGCCAGAAGATGGTTTCGAACGGCAAAGGCCGCACCACGTGGGGTACTTCCTGCCGGATAACAAGACGATCCTGTATGGGTCGACACATCTGGCGGGCGATGCCTGCCCCGCCGACGCCGATCACAGCAAGGGCTACGTCTGGGCGGTTTATCCGGGCTACGATATTTTCTCGGCGAAGGACGATGGCACGAACATCAAGCGGCTCACCGATGCGCCTGGCTATGACGCCGAGGCTACGGTCAACGCGAAGACGAACAGGGTGATTTATACGTCGATGGCGTCGGGCGATCTGGATTTGTGGGAGATGAATCCGGATGGGTCGGGTAAGAAGCAGATTACGAAATCGTACGGTTATGACGGTGGCGCGGTGTTTTCGAAGGATGGGAAGAAGATCGCGTGGCGCGCCGGTCATCCGACGACGCCGGAGACGAAGCAGAAGTATGCGGACCTGTTGAAGGAGAACCTGACGAGTCCAATGAAGATGGAACTGTTTGTGGCGGATGTGGATGGGAAGAATACGAAGCAGATTACGAATTTCGGGTGCGCGTCGTTTGCGCCGACGTTTACGCCGGATGGGAAGCAGTTGCTGTTCGCGTCGAATAAGCATGAGTGCGATTCGAGTAAGTTCGAGCTTTATCTGATCAATATTGATGGGACGGGTTTGAAGCAGGTGACGAATTACGGCGGGTTCACGTCGTTCCCGGAGTTTTCGCCGGATGGGAGTAAGTTGGTTTTCGTTTCGGACTGGAAGGCCGCGGCGCGGTATGAGTTTAATATTTTTACGGCGGACTGGAAGCGGTAGGGGGGATGCCCGCGTGTGCAGGGTTCCCGACTGCACGGATTATTGAGCTGCGACGCTCCCTTGCGGTCGCGGCTCTCCAAGGGCATCCCGTTGCAGAGCGATGTTGTGGAGCGGCGGGATAGGATGTGAAGGGCGGATTCGGATGAGAGCCGCGACCGCGAGGGAGCGTTTTTGAGATATTTCATTACGTTCGCGTGCTATGGTGCCCACCTGCACGGCGATGATTCAGGCGCAGTGGATCAAAATCACAACCTGTTTGGCGGCCGATTGGTGCAGCCAGATCCTCTTCGCGCCAAGGCGGAGCGTGCGAGGATGCCGCAGCCGCCCTATCGGCTTGACGAGGATGCGCGGGAGGCGGTGCTCTCAGCTTTGCGGCAACACTGCGAACTTCGCGGCTGGAAACTCATGGCCGCACATGTACGGACGAACCATGTGCATGTCATTGTGGAGGCCGAAGTGCAGCCGGAGAGGATCTTGATCGAGTTTAAGTCGTACGCCAGCCGGGCGCTGAACCGGTTGGGCCGCGATGGGCCGGATCGAAGGCGCTGGGCACGGCATGGAAGCACGCGATGGTTATTTCAGGACCACGAGTTCGAGAGCGCCATGCAGTACGTGGTGGAATCGCAGGGCGCGCGGATGGCGGTTTTCGTGGCAGACGAATATTGATCTGCGACGCTCCCTTGCGGTCGCGGCTCACCAACGCGCTCACATGGAACGTTCGATATCGATGTATTATTGCGGCGTCAGATCGGATATGATGGGCGGAATCCGATGAGATCCGCACTACTGTTGTTTATCGCCTGCTGTGCCCTGCCCGCTCAGGTGGGCAGGCCGCTGGCCGACGCGCATAATTGCTACCCGTATGAGGGGAAATACAAAGACCGCATCGACCGGGCTCTGACGATGGGTTTTCCGGTGGCGATTGAGCAGGATATTGCTTACTATCGCGGCGAAGCCGTGGTCACGCACACGGAGAAGACGAATGGCTCAGAGCCTACGCTGAAGGCGCATTTCTTTGAGAAAGTACGGCCGATTATTGAGAAGGCGCTGCGGGAGAATCGGCGCGACACGTGGCCGCTAATCGTGCTGCATTTCGATTTCAAGGACGTGAAGCCTGAGACGCTGCATGCCGCGTGGGATGTGCTCAAGGAGTATGAGCCGTGGCTGGCTACTGCTTTGAAGACGGCGGATGCTTCGAAGCTTTCGCCTTTCGACATGAAGCCGATTCTGGTGCTGACGGAAGATGCGGATGAGCAGGCGGTTGTCTTCGATAGTGAAGTGCCGGTGGGTGGGAAGCTACGGCTGTTTGGGTCGGCGCATACCAAGGATCTGACGGCGCGGGCGACGAATTACCGGCGGTGGCTGAATTATTCGTGGCATGCGGTGGAGCCGGAGGGGCAGCAGAAGGCCGGGGAGTGGTCGGCGGAGAAGGCGGCGCGGCTGCGGCAGATTGTGGAGAACGCGCACGGGCTGGGTTACTGGATTCGGTTTTACACGCTGGATGGGTATACGGAGAACGAGAATCAGGGGTGGTTCGCGGATTACAATTTCGGGTCGCATGCGGCGGTGGAGCAGCGGTGGAAGGCGGCGATGGACGCGGGGGTGGATCTGATTGCGTCGGATCAGTATGAGGCGCTGAGTTCGTTCATGAAGCCTGCGAAGTGAGGCGGATTCGGGTTATAGTGGATGACGTTATGACTCGTTTAATCGCAATCTACAATCAGCCCGCCGATACGGCGGCATTTGATAAGTACTACTATGAGACGCATGCTCCGCTGGCCAAGACGGTTCCGGGTTTGCGGGCTTACACTGTGAGCGCGGCGACTCCGGCGGTGGTGGCCGGGGATGTGAAGCCTTACCTGGTGGCGGAGCTGGATTTCGACGACGCGGCGAGTCTGCAGGCGGCGCTGGGGTCGGCGGAAGGTCAGGCGACGGCGGCGGACCTGGCGAATTTTGCGC
The DNA here is from genome assembly GCA_903875575.1 of uncultured Acidobacteriia bacterium. GTDB lineage: Bacteria > Acidobacteriota > Terriglobia > Bryobacterales > Bryobacteraceae > BOG-234. Next base: position 118,019 of record CAIQWJ010000005.1, read on the forward strand.
AGGCCGGGGTGACGCTGCTTACGTTTGATGTGAAGAGCGTTTAGGGGCGGGCTTATTGACGGGAAGCGAGTAATTCGCGCTCAAGGGCAACGTGAAGCAGTTGCTGGACATAAGCTTCGTAGGGTACTCCCTTGGACTTTGAGAGTGCCTGCGCGACCGCAAGGTCGGGAGCGTTCAGACGAATTGTGCCCGTGTCGGGCGCTTCCGGCCGTCGGAAGAATGGGTTCCGAATCCAACCGGTGGTTGCGGTGATTTCCGGAATATCACTGGTGTCGATTGCTTCGTCGGGAAGAGCCGCGAGTGCGGCCAGTTCTGTGCGCTCACGTTTGGTGGGCTTCCGTTTGCGAATCTCGTCCAGCGTCATCGTGATTGTTACCGATTTATTCGTCTCAGTTGCCTTCTTCATATAGCCTCCTCTCCCCCGGCGTCGCTTTTCGCGCCGAAATGATCCGAAACAGGACATCTTCGGTGTCGCCGGCAATGGTGTGAACAACCAGAGCAATCACCGACCCGTTCTTCATCCGGCCAATTGTCTGCCAGCGTTCCTCGCCGTCCACATAGCGGTCCGGTCGTAAAATCGAGTTCAGGTCGTAAAAAACATCGCAAGCCGCAGCGAACCCGATTCCGTGTTTGAGGCTGTTGCTCCGGTCCTTCTTCTCGTCCCACTCGAAGCGAGCAGCCACTACACAACATTGTAAACGAACGGGTGGACGACGAACTACGGAGTTTTTTGGTGTTAATTGCTGGTCGGGATTGTCTCGATGTGATCGATGACCAGGGTATCCAGCAAAAAGCCTTTCGATTTCACGAGCCTCAGGCCCAGTTGTTTCTGGACTGCGGTAAAGATGTCCGGGAAACTGCCGTTGTCAAAATTCATTGAGGTGGCCGCACCCACAGGGCCAATAGTTACATTGCCGAGGCGGGGGTTGAATTTGAGTTTGAAGTCATATTTGCCGGTCAGGCCAGTCTTGTCCGCAATGTATCTTGGCGATCCATCCGACCCACTCACGAAATGGCGAAGGCGGTCGGCAATAAAATCGGGGATAGTGTAGCTCTTAGCCGTGACCTGTTCACCGTCAGGACCCATGCCGATGGCCGAGCCGTGGCCGGGTGGCAGCACGAGGAATCCGTCAGGATCGCGTTCTCCACTGGCTCCAAAAATAGGATCCGGGGCATCGGGGTCAGCCGATTGTTTGAGTTTTGGGTCACCGGGCGCTACGACCAGTTCGTAGCCTGGAAGCATCCGGTTTTCGTGGTGGAGTCTGAGCTGAAACCGCTCGATCAGAAGGTTTTGGAGCATCAGTCGAAATTCCGCCTTCGTGGTTTCGGGCGGCATCGTCACCTCAATCGCGTAGGACGGTCCACGTGCGATGAGCGGGGTTCTACTGATGATCCGATACTCCTCAACGTCCCAGGCCTTCATGATCAGTTGCTGCAGCGTGGTGAGCCCCCATCTCATGCGGCCAGGTTCGCTGGTGCCGGGGCCGCCTTTCATCTGGAGTAGACCTGGGACGATAGGGCCTTTGACGTAGATCTTCACGGAGGCCGCGTCAAACGTTGGGTGTGCGTTTTGAGCTAGCGCGGCGCTTAGGGCGAGGGTGAGGCTGGCAATCAGCCGGGAGATTCGTCTCATTTGGTTCATACGGGGCCGCTTCGCTTCCCGTCATTGTAGAACAGATTTGGAGGGCCGGTTTTTCTTTTACTGGGCAGGCGGAAACGCCTGCCCCACACATGCACGGTAAAATATGAGCTTGAGCAACGAGTTGGGGGAATCGGTCGCCGGGGCAGTAGCGGTTCTGGCTGAGAAGCCTTCGGTCGCCCGTGATATCGCCAAGGTGCTCGGGGCCAACACCAAGGGCGATGGCTACCTGCATGGCAACGGCTACATTGTCACGTGGGCCATCGGACACCTGGCGTCGCTGGCACAACCTCACGAAATTCGCGCGGAATGGAAGTTCTGGCGGCGGGACCAACTGCCCATGCTGCCGGTTGACTGGCCTCTGGTCGTTTACGACAAAACCAAAGATCAGTTTGATGTCGTCCGGAAGATTCTCGCTTCGCCGCGCGTGGGCCGCGTCATCTGCGCGACGGACGCGGGGCGCGAGGGCGAACTCATCTTCCGCTACATCTACGAAGCTGCGGGCTGTTCGAAGCCGATCAGTCGGCTTTGGATTTCGTCGCTCACGCCGGAGGCCATCCGCAAGGGCTTCGCCGCCGTGAAGCCGGGCGCGGACTACGAGCCGCTGGCGGATGCCGCGCGTGGGCGCAGTCGGGCTGATTGGCTGGTCGGGATGAACCTCTCGCGCGCCTACACGCTGGCTTACGGGGATGTTTTGAGCGTGGGTCGCGTACAGACGCCGACGCTGGCCATGGTGGTGGAGCGGGAACTGGCGGTGCGTCGTTTCGTGCCGGAAGATTACCTGGAAGTGGTGGCGACGTTTCGTCCGTCGGAGCGGCCTGAGGGGGAGAGTTACAAGGGCACATGGGTTCGGGATACGGCGGAGATTCAGAAATCTTCGCGGCTGCCGGCCGTGGGTGCGGATGGCGGTGTGGAAGCGGCGCAGATTGTGGAACGGGCGAAGACGGGTGCCGCCGCAATTGAGTCGGTGAAGGCCGAGACGCAGCGCATGGGGCCGCCGCCGCTTTACGATCTCACAGAGTTGCAGCGTCATGCGAACCGGCTGTTCGGGTTTAGCGCGCAGCACACGCTGGATACGGCGCAGACCTTGTATGAGCGGCACAAGCTGATCAGTTATCCGCGTACCGACAGCCGTCACTTGTCGCACGATGTGGCGGCAACGGTGGGCGGGATTGTGGATGCGGTGTCGGGTCCTTATCGCGCGTTGCTGGCTCCGGGTACGGGCGAGAAGCCGCTGGGGAAGCGGTACGTCGATGACACGAAGGTCACGGACCACCATGCGATTATTCCCACGGTGACGTCGCCGGGTCGTGTGAGCCTGTCGCCGGATGAGGCGAAGCTCTACGACCTGGTTTGCCGTCGCTTTCTTTCCTGCTGGCATGAGGATCACATCTGGCAGGTGACGACGGTGATTACGGCCATTGTGAATGGTGCGATCACGGACCGGTATCACTCGTCGGGGAAAGCGATCCAGCAGGTTGGGTGGAAGGTGCTGGATTTCCAGACGGAGAAGAAGAAAGCCGGGAAGAAGAAGGCTGGCGACGAGGGGCAGGAAGAAGAGCAGGCGTTGCCGGCTGGGTTGGCGCGCGGGCAGGCGCAGGATGTGCTGGATGCCGAGGCGGTGCGGAAGAAGACGCGCGCACCGAAGCGGTTTACGGAAGCCACGCTGCTGACGGCGATGGAGACGGCGGGGAAGACGCTCGATGAGAAAGAGCTGTCGGATGCGATGAAAGAGACCGGACTGGGGACGCCGGCCACGAGGGCTTCGATTATTGAGACGCTGCTGAAGCGCGAGTATATTGTGCGGCAGGCGAAGAATCTGGAGGCTACCGATAAGGGGATTCAGCTGATTGAGGTGGTGCATCCGGAGGTAAAGAGTCCGGCGATGACGGGGCAGTGGGAAGCGTATCTGAAGCAGATCCAGCGGGGTGAGGCGGAGTTGGGGCCGTTTGTACGCGGGATTGAGGATTACGTGCGGGGGGTGGTGGGGAAGGTGGGGCAGTTGCCGGCGGCACCTCGGCAGAATAACGGCGGGGCGGCGAATCGGCCGGGTGGGTACAGTTCGGATGGAGCGAGGGATGCTGCCCCACGCGTTGCGCCTGCCGCGCGCGCCACGCCCGTGAAGACGGGGGCGATGACTGAACCTGTGATCGCCGTCAGCGGCGAGCCCCTGGACGCGCTGCTGCATCGCGCCTTCGGTTTCCCGGCGTTTCGCGCGAATCAGGAAGAAGTCTGCCGCACGATTATCGCGGGGCGCGACGCGTTGCTCGTCATGCCTACGGGCGCGGGCAAATCACTCTGCTACCAACTGCCGGGGCTGGCGCTCGGCGGCACTACGCTGGTGATCAGTCCGCTGATCGCGCTGATGGAAGATCAATTTGCCAAGCTGCGGGAGCGCGGCTTCGCGGTGGAGTGCATCCATTCCGGGCGCGATCGGGCGGCGTCGCGGCAGGTCTGTATCGACTACCTGAATGGCAAGCTCCAGTTCCTGTTCATCGCGCCGGAGCGGCTGCGGGTGCCGGGTTTCCCGGAGATGCTGGCGAAGCGCAAGCCCGCGCTGGTCGCGATTGACGAGGCGCATTGTATCTCGCAATGGGGTCATGATTTCCGTCCGGATTATCGGCTGCTGGGCGGCTATATTCCCACGCTGCGGCCCGCTCCAGTGATTGCGTTGACTGCCACGGCCACCGGCATTGTGCAGCGCGACATCTGCGCACAGTTGGGCTTTGACGATCAGGCGAGCTTCATTCACGGCTTCCGGCGATCGAATATCGCGATTGAGGTGGTGGAGACGAGTCCTTCGCAACGGCCTGGGCTGGCGCTGGAATTTCTGGACGACCCTGAGCGTCGGCCCGCCATTATTTACACGCCGAGCCGCAAGCAGGCGGAGAGCGTTGCCGCGCTGCTGGCGACGAAGTATCCGACGGCGGCGTATCATGCGGGGCTGGATGCCGAGCGGCGGCGGCGCGTGCAGGATCAGTTCCTGAACGGGAAGCTGGAAGTGGTGGTGGCGACCATCGCGTTCGGGATGGGAATTGACAAGGCAAACATTCGGTCGGTGATGCATACGGCGCTGCCGGGGAGCGTGGAAGCTTATTACCAGGAGATTGGCCGCGCGGGTCGCGATGGCGAGCCGAGTCGGGCGATTCTCATGCATTCGTATGCCGACCGCCATACGCATGATTTCTTTTTTGAGCGCGATTACCCGGACGTGAAGGTGCTGGACCAGATTTACGCGAAGCTGCGCACGGAACCGCAGGATCGTGAAAACGTGGAGCGGTACTGCAAGGTGGGCGCGGACATGTTCGCGAAGGCTCTGGAGAAACTGTGGACGCATGGAGGCGTGACGGTGGATGCGGCGGAGAATCTGACGCGCGGGGCGGCGGACTGGCGCGATTCCTACATCGCGCAGGGGGAACAGAAGCAGGCGCAGATTGAGGCGATGATCCGGTATGCGCAGAGCAGCCAGTGCCGGATGTCGAGCCTGGTGCGGCATTTTGGCGATACGGCGGACAGCCAGAAGCCATGCGGGATTTGCGATTTCTGCGCGCCGGACCAGTGCGTGGCGCAGACGTTCCGGTCGGCGAATGAGACGGAGAAGACCGTGGCGCGCGGGGTGTTGGATTCGATCACGATGACGGGCCGGTCCGTGGGGCAGTTGCATACGCAGCTTTGTTCCGGGAACGGGATGGATCGCGACGCGTTCGAGGAATTGATGGGGGCGATGGCGCGCGCCGGGCTGGTGAAGCTGGTGGAGGCGGTGTTCGAGAAGGACGGCAAGCAGATCCCGTTCCGCAAGGTGAGCCTGACGCGCGACGGCGGCGATCTGGACGAGGACACGCCGATCGAGCTGGAGATTCGCGGGATGGCGGATCCAACTAAGGGCGTTGGGGCGGGACGAAGAAAACCGACCGGTGCGGCGAAGAAGCCGGCGAAGAAGGCAAAGAAGAAGACAGCGGCACGCAGCCGGACCGCCGAGGCGGATCCTTTCGAAATGGCGGTAGAGGAACCGGCTCCCAAGGCCGCCGACTCGAAGGCCGCCGTACTGCTCAAGGAATGGCGTCGGGCTCAGGCAAAGAAGCTTGGGGTGCCGAGCTTCCGGGTGATGTCCGACCGGGTGCTCCACGCGATTGCCGACGACCAGCCTGCGAATCTGGCGGAGTTGATGGCAATTCCGGGGATCGGCCTGAAGACGGTGGAGAAGTACGGGGCGCAGATTTACAAGATTCTGGACCAGGCCCGGCGATGAAATCCGGGGTCCCGGATCTGGTAGAATTTATGAGGTAGAAACACGCCGGTATAACAAGGACGCCACGAAATGTTCAAAACAAAAAAAGAACAAGCCGTTGCCGCTGACGCCAGTCATGGCGATTCGGCGGTCGTGACAGGTCAATATACCAGTGGCGACGTGGCGCGGATCGCGGATGTGAGTCTGCGACAGCTCCAGTGGTGGGATGAGCGAAATGTCGTTTCGCCCCAGCAGGAAGGCCATCGGCGTGTGTACCGGGAGCAGGAAGTGGTGGAGGTTTCGGTGATTGCCGAGCTGCGCCGCAAAGGCTTTTCCCTCCAGAAGATTCGCCGTGTACTGAAGTTTCTTCAGAAGGAAATGGGCCGTCGGCTGGCCGATGCGGTGGCGGAAAACAGCGATATCCATCTGATCACGGACGGCAAGAATATCTATCTGGAAGACCGTCCGGACCGGATCATCGATGTTTTGAAGAACGCGAAGCAGCCGATGTTTCTTGTTTGCGTGACGGACCAGTGGCGTCGCTTCCAGCCGGGTGTCACCGTGAGCCGGAAGCCAGTTCGCAGCGCTGCAGCCAGCAGTGCTCAGGCGGCCACTCCCGCGCAAAAGACCAAACTCGGCTAACGGCCGGGTGGCTTCACAGTGAACATTCCTATTTCACTTCTTTGGCTGGCTCCGCTCATCGGGCTGGTCGCCGGATCGGTCGCGTATTGCGGTCTGGCGATTCTGGCGGCTTTCCACTACCGGAAGTCCGGCGCACCAAAGCTGACGAAGTTCCCGCCGGTTTCCGTGCTGCGCCCGATGGCGGGAGATCGCGACAATACCGAAGCTGGCCTGCGGTCGGTGTTTGAACAGGACTATCCGGTTTTTGAAGTCATCCTGGGAGTGGCGTCGCCGGAAGATGCCGCAGTCCCGATCGCGCGGCGGCTGATGGCGGAATATCCGAATCGACCGTCGCGACTGGTTTTCAGCGGCGATTCGCCTTATCCGAATCGAAAGGTCTGGCAGTTGCGCGCGCTGTGGGATGAAGCTCGTTACGAGACGATCGTGATGGCGGACAGCGATATTCGCTGGGCTCCGAATTGCCTGAAAACGGTTGTGTCCGAACTCACGCAGGAGGGAGTGGCGCTGGTGACGTGCCCCTACAGGGCGACGGCGGGGCCGAGCCGGTGGTCACAGATGGAAGCGTTGGGACTGAATACGGACTTCATTTCCGGCATGCTGACGGCACGAATGCTCAATGGCATGGATTACGCGATCGGCTGCACTTTGGCCACGCGGCGGGCTGAGATTGAAGCGATCGGCGGCCTGCAAGGAGTGCAGCCGTATCTTTCGGAAGATTTTGTGATCGGCAACCGGTTGCACCACCTGGGCCGAACGGTGATCCTGTCGCGGTCGGTGATTGAGCACTACATTGGCAACGATTCGATCCGTGCCAGCTGGAGCCATCGGCTGCGGTGGGCGCGCGGTTCACGGCGTTCGCGGCCGGCCGGGTATGTGGGCGAGGTGTTCACGAAGCCTACAGTACCGGCAGTAGCGTTGTTGGTCCTGGCTCCCGGTTGGGGCGCTGTGGCCGGACTGGCGGTGGCGGCGCTGGTGATGCGACTGGCGGTGGTGTGGACGGCGTCGTCACTGGTACTGGAAGATCGCGAGATGAAGCGGCGCTGGTGGCTGCTGCCCATGGAGGATATCTCCACGTTTACGGTGTGGGCGCTGGGCTTCTTCGGCAATAAACTGGTGTGGCGGGGCCACGAACTGATTATTCAGCGGGACGGCACGGTGCTCACGCCGGAGCCTGCTACTTCTTCAGCGCTTCAATAATCGCCGGGACGATCTGGAAGAGATCGCCCACAATGCCATAATCGGCGGCTTCAAAGATGGGAGCTTCCGGGTCTTTGTTGATCGCAACGATCGTCTTCGAACCCTTCATGCCGACCAGGTGCTGAATCGCGCCGGAGATGCCCACGGCAACATAGAGCTTCGGGGCCACAGTCTGGCCGGAACTGCCGACCTGGCGTTCCATAGGCAGCCAGCCGTTATCGCAGATGGGACGGGAGGCTGCGAGTTCTGCGCCCATCGCCTTCGCGAGCTGTTCGATCAGCTCGATATTTTCGGCTTCGCGGATACCGCGGCCGACCGAGACAATCCGCTCGGCGGCAGTCAAATCTACCGCGCGCTGGGATTCGCGGAAACGTTCGAGGGGTCTGGTGCGAATCTGACTCGTCTCGATAACGGGGGCTGTGGTTTCCATGGGCGAAACGGCGTCGGCCTTATGGGCGTTTTCCGCGCGGAAGGCACCGGCCTGGAGCGAGGCGAAATGCGGGGCGTCGCCTTCAAAGCGAACGTCGGCATTCATTTTGCCCTGGAAGAGCTGGCGAACCAGAGTCAGTGCGCCGTTTTCCACGCGATGGGCGATCACGTCGCTCACGAGCACGCGGCCCAGCGAAGCAGCCAGCGCCGGGGCGAAATCCCGAACCTGATAGGTGTGCGGGAAGAATACGTACGAAGGGTGATGCTGCGCGATCAACTGTTTCAGGGCGATGGTGTAGCCATCTGCTGTATATTCTGCCAGCAGCGCGTGTTCCACGACGTGGACCTTGTCCACCTGATACGCGGCAACCGCCGCGGCAACAGCAGCCAGACCATTGCCAACGACAGCGGCATACACCGGCTGGCCGAGTTCACCACCAATCTGCTGAGCTGCCGCAAGCGCCTCCAGCGACATGCCGTGCAGCTTGCCTTCACGCTGTTCCAGAACTACAAGGACGCCGCTCACAGGACCCTCGCTTCAAAACGCAGTTTATCCACTAATTGCGCAGCGACTTCCTGCGGCGTGCCTTCGAGAAGCTGCGAACGCTTCGACTTCTGAGGCAAATAAATCTTTTCCAGCCGCACCGAAGGATTGCCCGAAGCGGCGGGCGCATCGACAAGACGGATTTCTTTGGATTTGGCTTTCTTGATGCCCATCAGGGTCGCGTACCGCAGCTTCGCAGCACCGGACTGAATAGTGAGCAACGCTGGCAGCGGCATTTCGACATGCTGGAACCAGCCGTCTTCGAGTTCGCGCTTCACACGGATGCCGTCGCCAGCCGTCTCAATGCTCATGACGAGCGTGGCGTGGGCGAAGCCCAATACTTCCGCCAGGATCACGCCGGTCTGGCCGTAGCCAAGATCGTCAGACTGGAGGCCGGTGAGAACCACATCCGGATTTTCGGATTCGAGCGCCTTCGCCATGGCCTGAGCCAGTGCCAGCGGGTCCGCCGCATTGCCGTACTCGATGTGAATGGCGCGATCAGCACCTTTCGCCAGGGCCTCGCGAATCGTCTGAGTCGCGCGGTCAGGACCGGCGCAGAGAACAGCCACTTCCCCGCCCGCCGATTCCCGAAGCTGAAGGCCGGCTTCGAGCGCATAGGCGTCTGGCTCGTTGATTTCCCAGGAGAGATCTTCGTCTTCAATCCACGCACCGGAGGCATCCACTTTGAGGAAGCTGTCGCGCGCGGGAACCTGCTTGATGGCAACTACGATTTTCATTTGATCCTGCGAAACGTTACCTAGTTATCGAAGCGCTTAAAGATCAGCGCGCCGTTGGTGCCACCGAAGCCGAAGGAATTACTCAGGGCGTAATCGAGCTTCATGGGACGCGGCTCATTTGGGATGTAGTCCAGATCGCAGGCTTCGTCCGGGTTATCCAGATTGGCAGTAGGTGGTGCCACCTGGGCACCCAGTGCACACACGACAAGGCCTGCTTCCAGAGCACCCGCGCCACCGAGCAGGTGGCCCGTCATGGATTTGGTGGAACTGACGGCCAGCTTATAAGCATGCTCGCCGAAAGTGCGCTTAATCGCGGCGGTTTCGGCCTTGTCACCCAATTGGGTGGAAGTACCGTGGGCGTTGATGTAGTCGATTTTATCCGGAGTAATCTTCGCGTCATTGAGCGCATTACGCATCACGCGGTAAGCGCCTTCGCCGTCTTCCGGGGGCGAAGTCAGATGATGAGCGTCTCCGCTCATGCCGTAGCCGACGATTTCCGCGAGGATGGGAGCGCCACGGCGTTTCGCGGTTTCCAGTTCTTCCAGAATGAGAATGCCGGAACCTTCGCCGACGACGAAACCGTCGCGGTCGCGGTCAAACGGGCGGGAGGCGCGGGTGGGATCGTCATTGCGCTGCGAAAGGGCGCGCATGGCGGCAAAACCGCCGATCCCCATGGGGGTGATGCAGGCTTCCGCGCCGCCGCAGATCATCACGTCGGCCTCGCCGCGGGCGATGATGCGGAAAGAATCGCCAATGGAGTGGGCGCTGGTTGTGCAGGCCGTTGCTGTGGCGGAATTCGGTCCCTTGGCACCGGTGCGGATCGAGATGTAGCCGGAGGCCAGATTCACGATCGTGGCCGGGATAAAGAAGGGCGAAATGCGGCGCGGGCCGCCGTTCAGATAATTGCTGTGTTCGCGTTCGATGACTTCAAAGCCGCCGATGCCGCTGCCGACGTAGACGCCGACGCGCTCCGCGTTCTCTTCGGTCACCTGAAGGCCGGAAGTGGTGAGGGCGTCCACAGAGGCGGCAATCGCCATCTGGATGAAGCGGCCCATCTTCTTCACTTCCTTTTTTTCGATGAACTTTGTGGGGTCAAAGTGCTTGATTTCGCCAGCGATCTGCGCGTTGAACTGATTGGTATCAAACGCTTCAATGCGGGAAATGCCGCTGCGGACGGCAAGCACGGACTGCCAGGTTTGCTGGGTAGTGTCGCCTATCGAAGTGATAAGGCCAACGCCCGTGACTACGACTCTGCGGGAAATAAACGAACACTCCTTCCTGAATTACATCCGGTCGGATTTACCGATCGGATTCACCTGCACGTGCACTGCCTTCCGCCGGACCAGCGGATATGCAACGCGGAATACAAGAAAGGATGGCGCGGGAGCTATCCCGTCTCTGGCCGCCGTCCGCCCTGCTAACAGAATCGGATGCGAGAAGCCACGACGCGGATGCAGCAACTATCACCACCCCGGCAAAGAACGTCGCCGCCGAAACGGCGAGCGCTGTTACTTTTTCTTGCCTTCGATGTAGGTGACGGCGTCGCCGACCGTGCCGATCTTTTCGGCGTCTTCGTCGGGGATTTCCAGTTCGAAAGCTTCTTCGAAGGCCATGACGAGTTCCACGATGTCCAGGGAATCGGCGCCCAGATCGTCGACGAACGAGGCTTTGTTATCAACCTGGCTCTCGTCCACACCTAACTGTTCTACGATGATCTGCTTGACTTTTTGTTCAACTGCTGATGCCATACGACCTCCAATATACACTGAGCGCCAGTCGAGTGGGAGAAAAACTTTTGCGGACGTTTAAAACGGCCCACCTGGTGACGCAAAGTTTTGATTCTACACTACCGCCGCCTTCGCGGCCGGAATCGGACGCGGGGATGCTGTATTGAGCAGTAAAACTAAGGGTAACAGGGTGACCAGGCGCGCGCGTCAGGGGGCGTGCCATGCTCGTAATATCGCCGCCGAACTGACAGTCATTCTGGTCTCCGCCCGCAACCCGCTGAACATCGGCGCGGCCGCCCGCGCTATGGCGAATTTCGGTTTCAACGACCTGCGACTGGTAGACCCTTACGAACTGGCTTTCCGGGAAGCCGTTTCGGCCGTAGGCGGGGCGCACGTGCTGCAGAGCGCGCGGGTCTATTCGACGGTGGCGGAAGCCGTGGCCGATTGTACGCTGGTGCTGGGCACCACGGCGGGGCAACACCGCGTGCCGCAGCAGACGGTGGAACGCCTGGAGACAGGCATGTTGGCCGCACGGTCTCACGCGGGCAGGGTGGCGGTCCTGTTCGGCAGCGAGAAGTTCGGGCTTTCGAACGACGACATGAGTTTCTGCCACGGCCTGGTGAGCATCCAGACCGCTCCGAACACGCCGTCGATGAACCTTGGCCAGGCGGTGGCGGTCTGTCTGTATGAATTGGTGCGGGAGCGTGGCGGGGACGAGGCGCCCGTCGCAGTTTCGCGCCAACCGGCCGCCAATCCGCCAGTCACCGGTTCGGATGCCGAACAACTGACGCGGATGCTGCTGGAAGTGCTGGAGGAATCCGGCTACATGAACCGAATCATCGCGGTATCCACAGAGCAGAAGGTGCGCCGGTGGATTCGCAGGCTCCGGGTGGGGCGGCGGGATGCGCCGCTGATGCTTGGCATGCTGCGGCAGATTCTCTGGAAGTTCCGGAAGGGCGCGTAATCAGCCGTGAGAGGGCACGGCGATTCGAGGTGCCGTCGTTTCCCCTTCAGGGGCCCGTTCCTTATCGGCATACATTTCTTTATCGGCGCGGGCGAATAATTCGCGGCCGGATTCCGAGCCGTCCCAGGAGGCCACACCGAGCGCGACAGCTATCTTCACCGTCAGCGTTTGATTGTCCAGCGATATCTTATAGTCGCCGAGCGCCCAGTGGCGGACGCGATCAGCCCGCAACCCGGCCTCTTTGCCGGGGCCGGGAATGAGGACGGCGAATTCATCGCCCCCCCAGCGCGCCACGGTATCTTCCGGCCGGAACTGCGCCTTGAGTTCGCCTGCGAACTGACGCAGGATCTCGTCCCCCGCCAAATGACCGTAACGATCGTTGATGAGCTTGAAGTCATTCAGGTCCGCCAGCAATATCGAGAATTGCTGCCCGGCTGCGGCACAGGCTTCCAGGCGCTGCTCAAAGCCTGGCCGATTGAAGGCACCCGTCAGCGGATCTGTCAGCGCACGCCGCTCGGAGGCCTGCAGACGCGTCTGATACTCAGCGATTTCCGCGGTCAACTGGCGGACGGATTCACGGCATTCTTCCGCCATCTTCGTGGCACAGGTATTGAGAGCGTTCGCGTTTTCGGTGATCGATTTGCGGACCAGCGGCAGGTTTTCAAGGCCAGCGGAGGCCCGCAGGCGGTCGCTGAGCTGCTTGATTTCGCGAGTGTACCGCTCGTCGCGGGTACCGGTAGATTGCGTCACTTTGGCCACCACCGTCAGAAGTTCGCTGGCCGTGCGCTCGTTTTCTTTCTGCTGCTGACTCGCCTGGTCCGCCCACAGGCTCAGTTGCGCTTCCACCTCGCGTCCGGACTCCCGCAGGGCCGCAGTCACAGCGCCGGCTTCCGCGCTTGCTGTTCGAGTAAGATTATCCGATATCCGGGTCATGGCGGAAGACACCATGGTGCCAAGCGCCGGAATGGCGCGTTGCGCGTGGGTCCCGATGGCAGCCAGCACCTCGCAGTAGGCAGACAAACGGGCATCGACGGAGCCGGGGTGCGCTTCCGGGGAGTGCCGCGCCGGCAAGGCATGACTCTGCCCGTTGGCATCCCGTAGGTCTGTGTCTCGTGGCGACTGCGAACCACTTGTCGCGTCAAGCAGTTTGCGGAGCGAAATCATCGGATGCGTTTAGACTCTGGAGTCTTATCGGCACCCGACCGGTCATTTTATAGAGCCCAATCCCCACTGCGCTTTCCCGATCCCGAGAGCGGGCTACTGCTTGCTCAGTTTCTTCGTATAGTCCGCGAACGCGTTGCCGTAGCCCGGCGTCACGTTGCTGGGGCGCGCGCTGCGCACGCTGTTGTCCGCTTCGGCCTTGCGGCGGAGCAACAATTCCAGCTGATCCAGCTGGTTCATAGTCTGGCTGCCGATGCGCGCCGCCAGTTCAGCATCCTGCGTCGCCCACTTGGCGGGATCCAAACCCTGGGCACGATTGACCAGATCCTGATATTCCTTCGCCAATTGCGGATCGCCCGCGACTGCCGGCCTCAACTGGGCCAGTTGCCGCATGACCTGGTTGTAAGTGGCCTGGGCTTGCGCCGGAGTTCGGATTTCCGGAGCGTTGCCCTGGGCAGCCGCCCCGCCGTCCCCGATGTTCAGAGGACCGCCGGACATGGGCCCTTGCCCGCCGATGTTATTAATGTCGTACCCGCCCGTGCGATTTCCGCCGATCTGGCCGCCCCCCTGCGGGTTGCCACCGCCGCCCTGGCGATTGCCTGCCTGCTGGCCTTGGCCCTGGCCCTGTCCCTGGCCTTGTCCCTGGCCCTGGCCTTGTCCCTGCTGACCCTGGCGTCCCTGGCCGTTGCCAGCTTGCTGGCCCTGGCCCTGGCCCTGGCCCTGTTGTCCCTGACCCTGACCTTGTTGGCCCTGACCTTGTTGGCCCTGACCTTGTTGGCCCTGCTGCCCTTGCTGGCCTTGTCCCTGCTGGCCGCCAGCCTGCTGCTGGCCCTGACCCTGACCTTGTTGCCCTTGCTGGCCTTGTCCCTGCTGGCCTTGCTGGCCACCCGGCTGTTGTCCGCCGCGTTGTCCACCCTGCTGCTGCCCCTGCTGGCCGCCCGCGCGTGCCTGCTGGCCGCGCTGCAGCGCCTGCATCTGCTGGCGCATGTTCTGGATCTGGTTGATCGCGTCCTGAGCCTGTTGGCCCTGTTCGTTGCCCTTACCGCCGGCCGCCGCAGCCTGCTGCGCGTTCTTCAGATCGTCGCGCAACTGGTTGACGGCCTGCGTCACGGGAGCCTCTCCCATCACCGCGTACTGGCCCAGACCGCGCCGAATGTAGCTTTCGAGCGTGCCCATACGGCCTTCGATATCTCCCTGCTGGGCGTGACCGGCGGCATCGCGAAGCTGTTTCGCGATTTCCGGCTGGGTGCCGGTCACCGCGCGTGTCGCACTTTGGATGTCCTTCTGGAGCTGTGAATACTGCTCTTTCACAGCAGCCTGCTGGTTGGCCATCTGTTCGGAAACCTTTGGATCCGCCTGCCCGCCGGCGAAGTCCTTGCGAAGCTGCTGTTCCAGATCCTGCTGCTGGCTGGCCAGGCGTTCGGCCTTGTTGGCAAGGTCGCCCATCTGATTGCCGGTCGCCTGTTTCTGCATGTTCTGCAGAGTCTGATTCGCCTGCCGCATGGCATCGGCCGCGCGCTGTGCATCGGCCGCCGTCTGCCCGTTGTTGGGCGTCCGGGAAGACGCCGCATTACTCATATCGCGCTCCGCCTGCTGCAACTGCCGGATCGACTGCTCCAGTTGACTGGTCTGCGCCTGCGTCAGCCCGCTCTGGCCGTTGCGGGCCAGTTGCTGGCTCTGCTGCTGACCACCTTGCTGTTGCTGGCCTTGCTGGCCACCCTGTTGTCCCTGCTGCCCTTGCTGGCCGCCCTGCTGACCCTGGCGACCGCCCTGGGCCTGCTGCTGACCACCCTGCTGGCCTTGCTGGCCTTGCTGACCTTGCTGACCTTGTTGGCCTTGCTGACCTTGCTGGCCGCTCTGCGCCTGCTGCTGGCCCTGCTGACCCTGCTGTTTGGAGTCCTGACCGTTCTTCAGGTCTTCCATCTGCTGACGCAGTTGCTCGGCCTCGCGCCGCAGCATTTCCTGCTGATACTTCTGCTGTGCCAACTGAGTGGGGTTGGCCTGCTGCTGTTGACGAGCGGCTTCGGTCTGACGCTTGGCCAGTTCCTCCAGCTTCTTCATGATGTCGTCAACTTTTTGCTGCGCCTGCTGCTGCGGACTGCCGCCGCCGGCAGCTTTGGAATTCGTCTCGAACTGGTTCTGTTCCTTATCCAGTTCCAGGTCGAACAGATTCGCAAGGTCGCGACCGGCTCCACCACCGCCACCACCTCCACCGCCACCCCCGCCACCGCGGCTGATCTGAATCTGGATGTCGCGGAAAGTCGCTTCAGCGCGCAGCAAATGCTGCAAAGTCTGCTGTTCGGGCTGTAATGCGTCCTGGAAGGCCTGCGCCTTCAGCTTTTCGGAAGCGGGCGTCATGGAAGCAATCGCCGCGTCCATTTCCTTCACGAACTGCGTGAAGGCAGCGCCGGAATCGTCCAACTGCCGCGCCTTGGTGCGGTCGGAAAGCGACTTCGCCTGATCGCGCAGCTTGGCCTGTACTTCGGAAAGGTACTTTGCAGTATCGGCCGCCGTAGCTTTCGCCTTCGCGTCGCCCTTCAACTGGTTAAACGTCGCGGAGATGATTTCCTTCTGGCGCTCTGAAATCTGCTGATCCTGCTGGTCGCCGCCACCCCCACCGCCGCCTCCGCCACCACCACCCTGCGATTGCGTGTAGTTAAATTCGAACGGCACGGCCTGGATGAACATCATGTCCGTCTTCTGGGTATTCTTCCCGTCGCGGGCCACGGCATACAGGCTGACGATGTCGCCAGGCACGGCCTTGAACTCTTCCATGGAGAGCAGCGTGCTGCCTTCAATCTTCTTCGCGCCTTTGTTGTCTTTCAGCAGCGAGATCGACTTCTCCGGCCCGCCGTTGACCGAATAGCGCAGGCTGAGTTCCTGTAGCGGATACTCGTTCTCCGCCGAAACCTGCACCGCTACTTCTTCAATCGGACTCACTTTGGCGTCTTTGCCGGGCTTGGTCAGGTGGACCGACGGCGGAGTGACCTTGCGTGCCTCAATGAAGTAATCGTCGCTGATGCGAACGATCTCGCCCTGATATTCCACGCCCACGTGGTAGGAGCCGTCTTTCGCAATCGTCACGGTCGCGTTGGTCTTATTCGCCTTGGCCGCGTCAACCTTCGTCGCGTCCAGTGCCGTCTTCGTGCCTTCTTCGAAAACCAGTTGCCCGCCGCTCAGAGGACGATCCGTCTCAATCTCCAGGTGCGCCGTGGTGCCTTCGACAGCGCGCAGATCGCCGCCCGGATCTTCCGTATTGGACGGAATGCCGGACCAGCCCGGATAGTTGTAGGTCACCTTGATGTTCTTCACACCCGGCAGATCCACCGTATGCAGTTTGAAAGACGACGACTTGATGCCGCCCGCTTCCACGTAGTAATCCACATCTTCCGGCAGGCCCACAAACGTAAAGCCAAAACCCGCCCCGCCGTTCTCCGTCTGCATGGGAGCTTCTTCCCACTTGCCGGAACTGGCATAGCGCGCCCACAGGCTGGCCTTCGAGGCCGTGAAACCGGCCAGATGCGCGGTCACTGGCATATCGGAACGCCGGCGAACCGTTTTCGAACCAGGGTCCACCGTGACGCTGTAAACGCCGGTAGTTGCCGCGTTGTGCGGCAGGCTGCCCCAAAGAACTTGTGTGCCGTAGCCGAAGACGCCCGGTCCCCAGAACATCAGCCAGGCCAGCACGCCCAGTGCGGTGGCGCCCAGTGCGGCGAAACCGAACAGGCGGCGCGATTCCACCACAACTTCCGGCTGCACATCGCGCGTCATATTCAGCGCGTCTTCGGCTAAGAGGGGGAGGAACGGATCGTTCGGCATGTCCCGCTGTTTTTCGGTGAACGTGAGCAAGCGCTGGTCGAAACCGGGGTTCTTGCGCTCCACTTCATTGGCTGCGCGACGACGATTCATGCGCAGCAGCGGCACAATCAGCCCGACCGCGACAACCGCGCCAATCCCGAGGAACAAGAGCACGCGGCTCAGCAGCAAGGAGGTGGGCGTAAACGCCGAGCCCATGAGCGCACCCACGATGATCACCGTGAGCAGCAGGGCGACCCCGACGGTGGCCGCGGCCCCCCGCGTCCACGCGAACAGGCGGAGGCGACGCTCCAGCCGATCCAGATATTGTGCCAGGCCAGCTACGGGATTCATGAGACTCCTTTTTACAAACTACGCTGCTTCAACACTTTACGCGACTTCTTTGCCCACGGCGTCCAGATGCTGGTTCGCCACCACGGTTTCCGCTATAGCCAGCATCACCAACAAGGCCAGCACCCACCACCAGAGTTCAGACTTCTCTTCGGAATTGCCGGCGGAGGCCGCAGCAGTTCCCGAAAAAGACCCTGCTCCTGTATTCTTCCACAAATTCACCGTGTCCTGGGTAACCATGGAAAAGTCAGATTCCCGGCGGTCCGGATTGACCGCCGCCATCTCTTCCCTGCCATTGGCCCGCCGGATATCGTAGAATCCCTGCGTGGTGAACTGGAAATTCTGGGCTTTCGCCGATTCTGAGAGCGAAAGTAACCGGACCATTTCCTGCTTCAGCGGATCTTCATTCGCGCTGGCGGAACCCTTCGGACCCATGATCTCCACGGGGACATTCTTTTCCTTGACCGTTCGCAGGTCAACGTATGACCCGACCCGATATTGCGTCCGCGCCGCGCCAATGCCGCCCATCTCATGCGTGGTCTGCTCGATGAACGGCAGCCAGACCGGCTGGAGCGGCAGGTTGTTCGCGACGTTGTCGAGCGAAGAGGCGAACACGATGACGTGACCTTCACCGCTCTTGCGGTCGATCAGCAGCGGCGAACCATCGGACAGCCGCGCCGCTACGCGCGTGTTGGCGTCCTGCGGCAAGGTTAGTTTGGCCATCTGGAAGAACTCAACGCCGTCCCAGTTCTGGCCGCCGCCGAAGGAGGTGTAGGAGTTATCGATATTGCCGACCGTGAGCGCACGGTCGTGATCGAGCGCAAGCGTGCGGATGGCAAGAAGCTGGATACCCGCCGCGGGCAGTTTGCCGCCCGGCACGGCGTTTTTGCCGAGTGAGATCAGAATGGAACCGCCATCCGATACGTACTTATCCAGAGTGTCCTGCAAACGCTGCGGCAGCGGGCCGGCATCGGACAGGATCACGAAAGCGTATTTGGTGAGATTCGCCAGACCGGCAGCCTGCTCGGGCGTCTGGGAATCCACCGTGAAGGCGGGTTCCGTCGCGGCTTCGAGCGCCGTGCGAACGTAAAGCGGACTTGCCGTATCGTTGGCGGTGTGAACCAGCAGCGCGGGCTTCGGGTCGGAGCGTTCCACGGAAAAGAGCCAGCGGTCGTCGTCGGCAAAGGCGTCGGCGCTGTCGATGCGGATTTCGCATTTCGTCAGACCGTACGGGGCGTCCAGCGTCAGGAATTCGGCGGTGGTTCTGCCGTTGGCCGGCACCTTGACCTGTTTCGTTTCGAGCGTCTTGCCGTTGGCGACAAGAGTTACGGTCCGTGTGGCATCGGGCGTATTGAAACCGGCGATGGTGGCAACCGTGCGAACCTTCTTCGTATCGAACACGCGGCGCGGCGCATCCACGCTCTCCACCGTGAAATTCGGGATGGCTTTATCCGCGTAGGAGTGGACGTTGAGTTTCGTGCCCGCATCCAGGCGCGAATCCGCGAAACTGGCGGGCCAGGACGATTTCTGAAGATCCGTGAAAACTTCCGCGCTGATATCGTTCTTCACGGTTTCCGCCGCCGAGCGCAGCACGCGGGACAACTCGCTGTAGGAACTGGCGTCATCGCCCGGTTCGATGCCTTCAATGGCACCGCGCAGCGCCTGCTTGTCGCCGGTCATCTCCGTGATCAGCTTTGCCGGACCGCCGAAAGTCACAATCTGGCCGCGGTCCGCGTCGCCGAGCGACTGCACCGCGTCGATGGCGTCTTTCTTGGCCTTCGAAAACCGATCGCCCTGCCGCATGCTGAACGAATTGTCGAGCGCGATCACGACGCGTTTGCCGGAAATCGCACTGGTGGCGGAAGACGAACTGAAAAACGGCCGTGAAAACGCCAGCACCAGCAGCAGCACGAAAAGACAGCGCAGCGCGAACAGCAGCAGATACTTCAGCCGCCGGTGCTTGATGGAACTCTGTGTTCGCCGCTCAAAAAACATGAGCGAACTGAACGGCATGGGCGTCTGCTTGTACTGCCGCAGAAGGTGAATATAAAGGGGCAGGCCCAGGACGGCCAGACCACCGAGGAACCATGGCGCGAGGAAGCCCACGTTACATCCTCCTCTGGCGGATGGCGAGATAATTCCGCAACCCGGCGTCGAGCGGTTTCGACGTATCCATGAAAACGTATTCGAGCCCCGCCTTCGCGGCCTCGTCCGAAAGACCCTTCAGGTGCTGCTCCATTTTCTGTTTGTATTCGGTCTTCGCGTAATCCGGCGTCACTTCCATGGCGCTGCCATCTTCCACATCCAGCAGCATTACGGGATCTTTAAACTTCGGTGCCAGTTCCTGCGGATCGAGCAGATGGAAGAGCACCACTTCATTGCCGTGATACCGCAGCGGTTCCACGATTTTGCAGATCTCTTTGGGGTCGCGATAGAAATCCGAAATCACGATCACGATGCCGCGCCTCTTCAGATACTGCTGAAAATGCCAGAACGGCTTGCCGAAATCGGTGCCCTTCCCTGCCTCCGCGCTTTCAATGGCGTGAAGATTGCGCATCAATTGGCCCTGCCTTGTGGAAGGCGGCACGTAGTTAATCACTTCTTCGTCGAAAACAATCAGCCCGGTGGCATCGCGTTGCTGCGAGGAAAGATAAGCCAGTGACGCCGCCATGAAACGACCGTAATCGAGCTTGCTGATCTTGCCCGAGGTAAAGCCCATGGAGGCGCTGGTATCGAGCAGAATCAGGAGTTGTGAATTCGTCTCGCCCCGGAAGCGTTTCAGGTACACGCGCTCGGTACGCGCGAAAACATTCCAGTCGACGTGGCGGAGATCGTCGCCCTCCACGTACTGGCGATACTCGGCAAACTCCTGACTGAAGCCGAACGTCGGCGAACGGTGAAGGCCCGCCACGAAACCGTCCACCACCGTCTTCGCCACAAGATCGAGCGAAGAGATGGAGGCCAGCACGTTGGGATCGAGAAATCGCTGCAGCATTGGTTTTTTGTCGTCCGCTCAGTGTGCCCGGCCCGAAGGCCAGACCCTCTCGAATTGGTGACTATTCCTTCGGTGCCGGCTTCGCCTGCAGAATCTGTTTCAACACGTCGTCGGTGGTGACCTTTTCCGATTCCGCATGGAAGTTCAGCAGCACGCGATGGCGCAGGATCGGGATGAAAAGTTCCCGGACGTCTTCGAAGCTGACATGGAAGCGGCCCTTCATCAGAGCGCGCGCCTTGGCACCGAGTACAAGGAACTGCGCCGCGCGGACGCTGCCGCCGTAGTTGACGTATTTGCGCACCACATCGGGCGCGGTGGGATCTTTCACACGCGTGGCGCGGACCAGATCGATGGCATAACGCGCTACGGTTTCGGCAATCGGCGTCATACGCACGAGTTGCTGGAAGTCGAGAATCTCTTCCGCCGTGGTGATCGGATCGGCCTTGGCCACATGGGTGGTGGTGGTCAGATCGACGACCTTCAGTTCTTCGTCCGCCGAGAGGTAATCGAGCAGAATATTGAACAGAAAGCGATCCAGCTGGGCTTCCGGCAGCGGATAGGTGCCTTCGAGTTCGATGGGGTTCTGGGTGGCGAGCACGAAGAACGGCGCAGGCAGCTTGTAATTGTTGCCGCGCACCGTGCAGGCACGTTCCTGCATGGCTTCGAGCAGCGCGGACTGCGTCTTCGGCGGCGTACGGTTGATTTCGTCGGCCAGCAGCACGTTGGCGAACAGCGGACCGCGCACAAAGGTCCAGGTACGCTTGCCGTGCTCGTCTTCTTCGATGATGTCGGTACCGGTGATATCGCTCGGCATAAGGTCAGGAGTGAACTGAATGCGCTTAAACTCCAGGCCAAGCACTTCGGCCATGGTGCGCACCAGCAGCGTTTTGGCGGTACCCGGCAGACCGGTGATCAGGCAGTGGCCGCCGACGAACAGGCCGATTCGCACCTGTTCCAGCACCTCGTCCTGGCCGACGATGACTTTTTTCACCTGCCGGACGATTTCGGCGTCCACCTCGCGAAAGCGGGCGACTCTCGACTTCAGTGCATCGGTATCAATCTGTGGAATTGTGGACATGGTTATTTGCCGTCGCCGCTCACATCGAGCAGCAGCTTTTGGGCCGGCCTGAATTCAGGCGCGGTTTCGAGCGCGTTAATGGCTTCCTCTCTGGCTTTATCTTTTTGACCATCGGCCTGATAGGCCTTTGCAAGATTATAGTGACTGCCGGCTTTATCGCCGGGGTTCAACGCGAGCAACACCTGGAATTCGCGCACGGCGTCCTTCGTGTTGCCTGTATCAAGATTCAGATTGCCCAGCTTTTCATGCAGGCCGGCATCGAGCGGGAACACATAGATCATGCGGCTGAGCGCGGCCAGGGCATCCTTCTTGTTGCCGCCTTCCGAAAGCAGACCCGCGTACTGCTCCATGGCTTCCAGATCGCGTCCGCCGATCTTCGAGTACTTCGCGAATTCGCCCACAGCACAGGGTTTATCGCTGGCCTTGAGACAAGCCTGCGCCGCCAGCAGATAAGGGCTGCCCGCTTCCACGTAGTCCGGGTAGATCGCTTCGAGAGCACGCGCGCGCTGCAGCATGTCGGCGGGAATCTTGTCGTCCTTCACCGCGGTATTCAACTCGCGCATCTCTTTCGTCCACGCTTCGAAACCATTCACAGTCTTGCCGGTTTCTGCCATGAGGTCGGCCAGGAAATCCTTATCGAAGGCTTCCGGTTCCATCTTCAGAACTTCGCGAATCACATCCGGCGTCTGGCGATTACCGGCGAAAGCGTGGATCATTTCCACCAGTTTCGAATCGCCCCAGCGCTTCACGATGTAGTCGCAAATCTTACCCGCCTGGTAGTACGAAACGATCACCTGTTCGGGATACGTCGGATGCACGAAACCGCGATCAATGTCTGCAATCGGCAGCAGTTTCTTATCGCGCAACGCCGCGACGATCTGCGGATTCAGCCGGTCGCCCCAATCGGGCGTGGTAGCGGCTTCTTCATGCACAGCCACACCTTCCGTGAACCAGCGCGGTACACGTTCATTCGTCATCGCAATGGTGTAAACGTGGCTCAATTCGTGCCACATCACGCTGGCCCAGTGATAGCCTTCCTGCCTGGCGCGGGCCGAGGGGCCATCCATCGCCACTACGTTGTCAAAGGTCACGCCCAGCAGCCCAATACCGGCCAGACCCATCACGCGGACGGCGAAATTGGCCGGGTCCGTGTAGACTTCCAGCTGCACGGGCTTCGTCATCTTGTACCCGTACTTCTTTTCGTAGGTCGCCATGGCGCGCTTCATTTCCACTTCGAAGTAAGGGCGTAAAACCGCCGATTCCTTTTTGTGGAGACGCAGAATGCCGGTCGGAGTGCCGGGTTCGGGCCAGCGTGTGGTGTCGTAATCCTTGTACGTATCCATCAGGATCAGCGTGTTTGCCGTCACGGCGTCCCGGTAGTCGTTGTTGTACGCGAGTTCCAGTTCCGCGCGGGCTTCTTCTTCTCTGCCCATGCGCATCAGGTTCACGCCCAACTGCGAATGCGCCCGCCACAGATCCGGATTGGCCGCCACGGCCTTGCGGTAGTAGGCGATGCCGTCTTCATAACGGCGATTGTTCACCAGCGCGCGCGCAATATCCGCGTAGCCTTCGCCGCGGTTGCCGATCTTCGCTAACCAGGGAGAATTCGGTCTATCGGCCAGAAGATCGATGGTGGCGTGGATGGCGATGGCTTCGACCGCGGTCGGATCGATGGCCAGAGCCAGATCGGCGGCCTTCGCAGCCTTCTCCATGTTGCTGTCTTCGAGTGCAATCCGGGCGATGATTTCCTGCGCGTGATAGAGTTTCGGGTCCAGCCCGAGCGCAGCCGTGGCACTCTCTTCGCCGAGTTTGTCGAAGCTGTCGGCGTAGATTTCAGCCAGTCCGATATAGGCCTTTGCGTTCTTCGGATCGATCTTCAGCGCTTCCTGATAAAGTGACTCGGCGTCGGCGACGTTGAAACGCGAAATCAAAAGATCGGCGTAGCGAATCCGGTATTCAGCGTTGGTGGCGTCCGACTTGAGCAAAGTTTCGAAAGCTGCACCGACGGTCTTGTAGTCCTCCGCCGTGCGGGCGTTGCGCCAGAGGCCTTCCACCTGCGCGAGCGTGATGGAAGTACGAACCGGGGCAGTATTCGGTGCGGGCGCAGGCGCGGCGGCGGGAGGCTTCTTCGCGGGCGGGCGCGGCGCGGCAGGCTGCGTCTGCGCGAGAATGCCCGCAGTCAGACCCAGTCCGCAAACTCCGGCCAGCAATACCCCGCGCTTCATTTTTCGATCGCCTCCTGCGTGCGTGCCAGTTGCAGCAACAACGTGGTGAGCTGACGGCGGTAGTCGTCGGAATCCATGAGATCTTTCTGATACTTCAGAGCGTCAATCTTGTTCTCAATGTCTTCTTTGGTAGCCACCAGCGCGCGCTTCGCGGGATCAGTCACGACCACCGCCGAACCAGACCGCACCAGCGTGAACGCGGCCGCGCGCTGTTCGTCGGCCAGCACCGCGTGTTCCGTCGCCAGATGCTTGGAATCGGTAAAGAAAGCCGTCGTCTTGGCTACCGCGTACTTGTAAGCTTCCAGCGCCGTAATTGCCTGGTTCTTATCTGTGTCGGCGGCTGGATCGCGCAACGCTTCCACCCAGAAACGCGCGAATACCGTCGCGTTCTTCTCGGTGCCCGATTTCGTGGCCGTAATAATGACGCGGCCTTCCTTCTTCAGCGCATCCGTCGCGCCACCGCTGGCGCTCGTCATATTGACCACCAACTGCCGTCCCGCGGTAATCCTGTTCAGCAGCACCGCGAGTTCCGGCCCGGAAATATCGGGACCCGGCAGATTGAACTTGTACTCGCCGCCGTCAAACGTGCCATGGCCAATCATCATCAACACAAAGGCATCGGCGGGTTTCGCAGCAGCAGCGATCTTCGCCAACGAGGCTTCCAGCTTCGCTCGCGTGGCATCGGCCCCCTTCAGCGTCTCGACGATCTTATCGGTACCCGGAGACGCCTTCAGCATCTTGTCGGTATCGGTGGCCAGCATCTGGAAGCGCTGCTCGTAATCCGCTTCGCCGCCAAGACCCGCGACAGTCAGAAAGTAGGTGGCACCGAACGCAGTATGAGCCGAGGCCCCCAGCAGCAGGAATGCCGCCGCCGCAAGCCGGGTGGACCCGAGGGAACAAATATTTCTCATACGACACCCCATTTCCGCCGCAGCAGCCATTCCGCGGCACGGATCAGAATCAGGAGCAGGAACAGCACGGGCATGTCCCATATATCCAGACTATCGTGTCCGGAAATCCCGGCTTCGGAGACTGCAATCTCATCCACCAGCTTCTTCGCGTTGTCTGCCGTGTAGTAGTTGCCACCGGTATCGGCGGCCAGCCGTGTCAGCAATTCCTTGTTCTGCGCTGCATTGAAATTCTCAGCCACCCCGTCTTCACGACGGAACGTCAGAGTGTCGCGGCCCACTTCGAGTTTGTCGTCATGCGCCACCACTTCGGCCACGTAAGCACCCGCCTTGTCGGCCGAATAGTCACCCGTGTAAGCGCCAGGCTCCAGTGGGTCCGGCTTCATGGTCACCACTTCAGACTTGCCGTCCGGACGCGAAATCGTCGCTTCCACATTGGCACCGGCCACCGTTTGGTAGGTCTTGTCCCGAACCACGGTCCGCAGATGCACCTGGCCATCGTCGTTCAGCATCTGGTGCTGCGTCGTGGCCGTCACCTGACCCGGCGTTTCCGTCACCAGCCAGCGCAGCAACTGCTGCCAGAAGGCCTCGTGCGTCATGTCAGTATGATCCTGGAGCATCTGCCAGCGCCACGTTCCGGAAGTCGCCAGCACAGCCGTCCGGCCATGCCCGTAATTCTCAATCGCCAGCAGCGGAGTAGTGCGTTTGCCGTTCTCGCCCACATTCATCAGGACCACCGCCCCCGGCTTCGGAGCGCCCATCACCGCGTAGTTCGCGATCTGCGGCATCTTCTTCCAGCGCGCGTCGTTCGCATCGGCATTGTCTTCCAGGCGAAGAATCGGACTGGCTTTGCCCGCTTCAGTCAGTGTCGCTGTCGCAAAATTCCGCGTAAAACTCTTCTCCGGCGTCAGACGCAGGGGCATCATTTCCGCCATCGGCGTGTTGGCGTAACCACCGTCGCTGAGTGAGAACCGGCCAGCCAGAAACATCACGCCGCCACCGCGCCGGTCGGCAAAATCGCGAATCGCATTCTGCTGGGCAGGTGAAAAATAGCTGGCTTCCTCACTGCCGATTATCAGCCCGTCATAAGCGAATAACTGCTCCGGCTTATCCGGGAAACCGCCTTCCAGTTCCTTCGGATTGTCAATGCCCTGGCGGTACATCTTGTTCTCGGTGGTGCGCACCATGCTGACCACGTCAATCGCCGGATCGTCTTCGAGCGCACGACGGATAAACTTGTACTCCCATTTTGGCTCGCCTTCGAAGTACAGAATCCGCTGCTTCTTCTGCGTGACATTGATCAGCCGAACCACCACGTTGTTCTGCGCGTTCTGCTCACCCGGAATCGGATCGATGCCGATCTGGAAACTGTGCGCGCCCGCCGGACCGGCGTTAAACATCACGGTTTCCGATTGATCCGCCTCGGGCTTCAACGTAATTTCCTGCTTCGCCAGCGGGTGCCCGTTTTCCCGCACCATCACGCTGACCTTCTGGCCTTCGTAACCATGCTGCCGGAAATTGATATGCGCACTTACGCGTGAATTGGCCAGCGCGCGGGCAGGGACGTCGGCGTCGACAATCTCCACATCTTTCGCGAAGTGATCCGGGCCGAAGCCGATCGTGTGGATCGGCAGATGCAGTTGCCGTACCTGGGCCAGCGTCTCGCGATCCACGCCGCCCGTGTTGTCGCCGCCATCGGTCAGCAGCACCACCGCACCGAGCGGCATCGTACTGGCTTCCGCGGCAATGTGCTTCAGACTGTCGCCGATCCGCGTGGCATTATCGTCAGCCGTCAAGCTCTTCGCCTGATCGACCCGCGCCGCGTCGTGACCCATGGTGTAAAGCCGGATCTGGAACTTTTTGCTGAGATCCGTCAGCAGATCGTTATTGAGAACGTCCTCGGCACTCTTCAGGCGGGTCTTGCCATCGCTGGCGTTATCGACCAGTCCCATGCTCCGGGAGTTATCCACCAGCACGGCAATCACATTTTGCTGCGGACGCAGGCGAGCCACGCTGATCGCCGGATGCCACAACATAAACAAAATGAGAGCGATCATGGCCGACTGGGCAATTCCGACCGCGATCAGACGAGGCGTGGTCAACGAGCCCCGCTTCTCCCGCAGGAACCAGGCGACACCGCAGGCGCCCGCCACTGCCAACAGAATCAGAACCCAAAAAGGCCAGGGCGCAAGCAGAACCAGCTTGCCTTTGGAGAAGATTGCGGGCGGGTATTTGAAGAGCAGTTCGAACATTCGCTATTGTCTCGGCTCAGGCGGTCGTTTTATCGTTCCATGCTCGTATCGAGTAGTGTATACCCGTCGCAATCATCCTCTATTGCGGACGTCCGCGCAACATCCTGGTGCGTAAAGGTTTGCATATTCGACGTGTGAAGTTCCCGAAAGGCTACGCGGAAAGTATCGGATCAGAATATCACGCAATTGGCGGACCGATTGTTACAACGGCATTTCCCCTTGTTTGCACCATAAAAGCGCGCACCCGTAACGTGCGATCCTATCCGGCATGGAACCTGTCCAGACGACTGTCTCCCTCCGGCACACCCTCGCCGCTCTTGCGTACCGGGCCGCCCGCGCCCTGGAGAATGCCCCTCCCGATTTCGCGGCATTCGGCCTCGGCAATGCTCCGAAAACGCCCGCAAGTATCCTGGCCCACATGGGCGATCTCATGGATTGGGCGCTTTCTCTGGTGCGGGGCCAGCAGAAATGGCAGAATTCTGAGCCCTTGCCTTGGGATCAGGAGGTTGCGCGCTTTTTCGCCGCTCTCAAAGCGCTTGACGATGGCCTGGCAGAGACCCCGGTGGACAGCAAGACCGCGAACCGGCTCTTTCAGGGACCGATGGCGGATGCTCTGACCCACACCGGACAAATAGCCATGTTGCGCCGCCTGGCGGGCTGTCCGGTGAAAGGCGAGAACTATTTCATCGCGGACATCCAGGTTGGCAGCGTGGGATTGGACCAGCCAAGTCCCCGCAAAGCGTTTTGATCTACTTCCCGGCGTGAACCGCTCTGGCCAGCGCCACCAGGCCGATGGCCTCCGTTTTCTCATCCAGCGAGAACCGGTCGGTCCCCGGATAAACCACAAACCGCTTCTTCGGTTTCAGATCCGTACAGGCCGAGTGAAACCCGCGCTCCACCCCTGGCGCTGAACTTCGCTTCACCTCTATCGCCCAGAGCTTCCCGCCCGGCAGCGTCAGGATGAGATCGATCTCCGTTCCGTTGGAGGTCCGATAGTAGTGCGCCTCGGTTCCCTCGGGAGCCACCATGATGAGGTTCTCAATCACGAAACTCTCCCAGGTTTGCCCCACCACCGGATGGCCAAGCAACGCCTCCTTGTCCCGAATCCCCAGCAGCGCGTGCGCCACGCCACTGTCGCGCACCCAGACCTTGGGCGACTTGATCAGCCGCTTCCCCATATTGCGGTGCCAGGCCGGCAAACGGCGCACCAGCAGCAAATCCACCAAAAGATCCAGATACCCCGCCACCGTCTTGCCATCCACGCCCAGGCCGGATGCCAGGTTGGCCGCGTTCAGCACCTGCGCCTGGTTGTGGGCCAGCATGGTCCAGAAACGGCGCAGCGTCTCCGCCGGAACCCGCGAGCCAAACTGCGGTGCATCGCGCTCCAGATAAGTGCGAATGAAACTGCGCCGCCACTCCATGCTGAGATCGTCCGTCTCCGCGAGAAAACTGCGGGGAAAGCCGCCTCGTACCCAAAGTTTGTCGAGCGCCTTCGGGTCCGTTGCGGCAGACTCCAGTTCCAGCGCACCGAAAGGTCCCAGCTCCAGATAGGAGATTCGCCCCGCCAGGCTCTCGCCGGATTGCCGCAGCAAATCCATCGAAGCCGAACCGAGCAGCAATAATCGCCCAGTCCCCCTGCCCTGTCGCCGCCCCCGGTCAATCACACCGCGCAGCGGCTGGAACAACTCCGGTATCCGCTGCACCTCGTCCAGGATCACTAACTCCCGCTCGTGATCCGCCATATAGCGGGCGACGCTGGCGAGTTTCGCCCGATCCTCCGGCTCCTCAAGGTCCAGATACACGGAGGTCAGCTGCTCGCCAACCTCAAGTGCCAGTGTGGTTTTACCAACCTGCCGCGGCCCCAGCAGAACGACTGCCGGCGAATGCTGCAGCAGGTATTTCAGGCGGTCGCCCAGGCTGCGCCCGAAGATGTATGTATTTGTGGGGGCCGCCTCCATAAATACATACTATCAGTCCTTATCCTGTCGTCAACCTTCAGGTATGTATATCTGGAGCTTACCTCCAGATATACATACTTCGCCGCAAATACCCCGTTCGCCGCATGCCTGTTTTTCACAAGTATGTATATATGGAGCCTATCTCCATATATACATACTTCACACAAACCGGCTGCGATACTTCCGCAGCAGCTCATACAACACCACCCCCCCCGCCGTAGCCACATTCAACGAGTGTTTCCGCCCCAGCATGGGAATCCGCACGTGCGTATCCGCCAGCCCTCCCAGCTCCGGCGTCAGCCCGTCTGTCTCATGGCCAAAAAGCACGCACACGGGAAAACGCGGCTGCCAGTCGAACAGATCCACCGCATGAACGCTGGTCTCGATAGCTGCAATTTCACAACCGCGAGCCCGAAGCGCCAGCACCATATCCCGCGCGTCGCTCACGCGTTCCCACGGCAGCGTCTCCTCCGCCCCCAGCGCGGTCTTCGAGATCATCTTCTGCGGCGGATAGCCCGTAATTCCGGCAAGATAAAGCTTTTCGAGCGACACCGCATCGCCGGTACGAAAGAACGCCCCCACGTTGTAAAGGCTGCGCACATTTTCCAGCAAAACGCTCACCGGCAGCGGCCCGATCCCTGCCCATGCGGCGGCCGCCTCCGTCGCCCGATACGGAACCCGTTCGTTTTCCATAATCCTTTTCATCCTCCGCAACGCTAGAATAGAATCTTAACGATGCTGTCACTCGTCGTCCCCATTCATAACGAAGAGCATTCCATACTGCCGCTCTACGACCGGCTGACGGCCGTGCTCCGTACTGTACCCGGCACCTACGAAATCCTCTTCGTGGACGACGCCTCTACCGACCGCAGCCACGAACTTCTGGCCAACCTGGTGCAGACCGATGGACGCCTCAAGGTGATCCGCCTCCGCCGCAATTTCGGCCAGACCGCCGCGCTTTCCGCCGGTTTCCATGAAGCGAAAGGCGACGTCATCATCGCGATGGATGGCGATCTGCAGCACGCCCCGGAAGACATTCCCGCCCTGCTCAAGCCGATCAGCGAAGGTTACGATATCGCCAGCGGCTGGCGTCACGAACGCGCCGATAACGCCCTCACCCGGCGTCTGCCTTCGAAAATCGCCAACTGGCTGATGGCAAAAGCTTCCGGCATGGACCTGCACGATTTCGGCACGACGTTCAAAGCGTACCGGGCCGAAGTCCTCGCG
This sequence comes from uncultured Acidobacteriia bacterium, assembly GCA_903875575.1. Taxonomy (GTDB): domain Bacteria; phylum Acidobacteriota; class Terriglobia; order Bryobacterales; family Bryobacteraceae; genus BOG-234. Next base: position 148,076 of record CAIQWJ010000005.1, read on the forward strand.
GACGTCCATCTTTACGGTGAACTGCACCGCTTCATTCCGGCGCTCGCCAGCGTCTATGGCGCGCGCGTCATCGAGGTGCCGATTCAGAATCCACCCCGCGGCGGCGGTGTCTCGCACTACGGGCTGAGCCGCACATTTCGCGTTCTGTTTGACATCTTAACCATCCGTTTTTTGCTGAAGTACGCCACCCGCCCCATGCACTTCTTCGGCGCAATCGGCCTTGCGGGAACCAGTTCCGGCTCGCTGATTCTCGGCTATTGTCTTGTACTGAAGCTGTTCACCCGAATCGACATCATTCAGGAGCACGGGCCGCTGATGCTGGCTGGCGCCATGCTGCTGATCGTGGGCATGATGATGTTCTCCACCGGCCTGATTGGCGAACTGGTCATGAGGACCTACTTTGAATCCCAAAACCGCCGCATCTACGCGGTACGTGACATTCTGACGCGACACCCGGGCGAACGCCAGCCCCTCTGACCGCGTCGCCCCGTCTGAAAGCATTTACTGGTCGCCGAATTCCGCCGCCCGCTGCCACCGGTCTTCAAACAGGTGATGCATCGCTTCCGCAAAACCCGCGTGATCGAATACCAGCGACGTCCACGCCGGAATACTGACAACCGGATCCAGCAGTGCGATCAAGCCCTGCTGTCCGTCAAACAGTGCGAGCTTCATGGGAAGTGAAGGTGCCTGCCGAATTTCCACCCCAGCCTGCGCATACTCGCTCAGACGCTGCCGATGCGGCAAATCCAGAGTCCCGGTCTCAATCAGCAGCCGGCACGTCACGCCGTGTGCCCGCGCCTTTCGCACCAGTTTCTCGTCCAGCGGATCCACCGCGTAAGGCGGACGGGAGAATTCCAGATACTCCGTCTTCACTTCGCCGAGCATTCTGCGATATTCAGCGGCCGTCTGCGAAGGCTCCGCAACAATCCGCAAAAAATCCAGAGTGCCACGCCCGCCCTTACCCTCGGAATAAAGACCATTCAGATCTTCCATCAGGTTGTTGGCGGAACGTGACTGCCCGGCCAGTTCGTGCTCAATGATCTGCCGCTTGCGTGCCAGCCACGATGGAATCGCCAGGTTCGGTTCCACTGCGGAAAACAGTTTGGTACGGTCCTGTACTACCCGCGCGAAACCCCGCTCTACCAGGCTGTCCAGTACTTCATAGATTTTTTGTCGTGGCACCCGCGCTCGCGGCGCCAGTTCCAGCGCCTTGAACCTGGAATGCCCCAGCAGCACCAGATACGTGCGCGCTTCGTAAGCATTCAGCCCCAGTTGCTGCAATCCTTTCCAGAACTGCTGGTACTCGACTTCGGCTGGCTCGGTTTTCATTTCTTCTTTAGACATTTTACCCGATGCCATCCGATGGCAACTCCGCTCCAGTACTAACAGGACTCCGGTACCACACCTTGGACAAGAGTAGTGACTCACTGGTACTATCACTAATAGGCAGGAAAGCGCACCTTGGCAAAAACTGCGGGATCGGCATCAACGATGGCGGACAGCACAGGCACCGGCCCTATCCGTGTTTTGATCGCCGACAACAAAACCTTGTTTCGGGATGGCATCGCGAACCTGGTCGCCGCGCAGCCCGATCTTGAAATTGTGGGCAGTGTAGAAGGCGCTGCCACGGCGAACGAACAGATTCGGCAGATCAAGCCGGATATCGTTCTGCTTGGCTGGGCTGCCGATGCGCCCGCCAGCCAGCGAATTTTTGCTGCCATTCATGAAGGCAAACTTGCCACCCGCACCATATTGATCATTGCCGAGGATGGCAAGGAAGATATCGTTGAAGCCGTCCGTATGGGGTGTAGTGGCGTGGTGCCCAGAAATACTTCAACGGAACTTCTCCTGAAAAGCATCCGCAAGGTCCACGCCGGCGAGATCTGGCTGGACCGCATGTCCACTGCCGACGTCATTCGCCGTCTCGCGAAAAAAGGGAACACGAACGTTGCGGCCCGTCAGGGCATTCGCGAACATGGCGCGGCTCTCAGCACCCGGGAGCGTGAAATCGTCGGCCTGATTGCCCAGGGTTTCAAGAACAAGGACATGGCGGAGCGTCTGTTCATCAGCGAACAGACTGTCAAAAACCACCTCCACAACATTTTCGATAAGCTCGGCGTGTCGGACCGGCTCGAACTCGCGCTCTACGCCATCCACCACAAGCTGCACGACGGCGCGTAGCGATCGAACAGCCCAAGGCGAAACGCCTCACCGCTATTCCCGCGGCGCAATTCCCAGTGCACGCATTTTCCTGTACAGATTGCTGCGTTCCAAACCCAGCAATTCCGCCGCGCGGCTCACGTTACCACCTGCTTCCTCCAGCTTGCGAAGAATGTAGTCCCGCTCAGCCGCTTCCCGCACATCCTGCAGGCTCCCGTAGCGTTCCGGCGCGCGGTCTATACCCGGCTTCCGGTTCGGCGCAGCCACCTGCAGCGGAATATGACGCGCGTCTACTTTGCTTTGCGGATGCAGAATCACGATGCGTTCAATCAGGTTCCGCAGTTCCCGAACATTCCCGGGCCAATGATGCTCGCACAATACCTCAACCGCAGCCGGCGTCAGTTCCTTCGGCTTGCGCCCGTAGGACCGCGTGAACTCTGCCAGAAAATGAGCCGCAAGCACGGGAATATCTTCTTTGCGTTCCCGCAGCGGCGGTACATGGAAAGGGATCACGTTGAGCCGGTAAAACAGCGCCTCGCGAAAATTCCCCGCGTCGATCTCCTGTTCCAGATTCTTATTCGTCGCCGCCACCACCCGCACATCCACCTGGACGGATTCGTGCGCCCCCACCGGCTCAAAGCGCTGATCCTCCAGCACCCGCAGCACCTTAGCCTGGGTCTTCAGGCTCATATCGCCCACTTCGTCCAGAAAAAGCGTGCCGCCGTCGGCCTTCTGGAACTTACCGATCTTGCGCTCATGCGCTGCCGTAAAACTGCCCTTCATGTGGCCAAACAGTTCGCTCTCAATCAGGTCTTCCGGAATGGCCGCGCAGTTCACATCCACAAAAGGTTTCGCCGCCCGCGGACTCATGGCATGCAGCGCATGGGCCACCAGTTCCTTCCCTGTCCCGCTCTCGCCGTATATCAGCACGCGGCCATTGGTCCCCGCCATCAGCGCAAGCTGCTGGCGCAGGGCTTTCATCGGCACGCTGTCGCCCACAATGTAAGGCTGCCCGGCGGATGATTCCCTGTACTGGTCATTCTCCAGCCTCAGCCTGCGATGTTCAATCGCGTTCCGGACCACCAGCAGCACACGCTCAATCGAGAGCGGCTTCTCAAGAAAATCGAACGCCCCCAGCTTCGTCGCGCGCACCGCCGTGTCAATCGTCGCATGCCCGGAGATCATCACCACCACAGGCCGCTCCGCCGCCGGCATCTTCTGTATCCGCTCGAGGATCACCAGGCCATCGGCCCCCGGCAGCCAGATATCCAGCAGCACGATTTCGTAAAGCGAGTCCGCCAGCGCGTCCAGACACTTCTCGCCCGAATTCACCGAATCGACGCGAAAGCCTTCGTCGTCGAGCACGGCGCTGAGCGACTGCCGAATACCGGGTTCGTCGTCGACGATAAGGATGCGTGGCGATTTCATAGGCCTGCTTTCAGTTTAGTCACACCGCAACGGGCGGAACCTTCGTCAGTCCGCGGCAATACGTCAAACGCGCACCGGAATCGTACGGTCCGCCGGATCTTCCTGGTTTACATCCGGTGCCGCGGCCGGAATTTCAATCGCAAAGCGGGCTCCGCTGGGCTTGTTATCCTCTACCCGAATGCTTGCGCCATGCTCCGCCAGAATGTGACTGACAATGGCCAGCCCCAGTCCCGTCCCGCGCCCTTTGGTGGAAAAATACGGGAGAAACAGCTTCTCTTTTTCCTCGGCTGTGACGCCGCAACCGGAATCGGCGAAAATGATCTCGGCGGAGTCAGCCAGTCCCGGCCGTGTCTGCACCAGAAGACTCTTCACCGGCGAATCCTGCATGGCCTCCGCCGCGTTGTCGATCAGATTCACCACAACGCGCTTCAGTTGCTCCGGATCGGCCATGACAGGCGGCAGTCCGGCGGCAAGGTCGATCGTCAGTTCAATGCCTTCAAGCCGCCCATCAAACACTCCGATGCCGCTGGCCACCACGTCGTTCAGGTCGCACAACACGAGTTGCGCTGCGGGCAGGCGTGAGAACTGCGAGAACTCGTCCACCAGTCGCTTCACGGACGCAGTCTCTTCGAGGATCGTCCCCGCGCACTCCCGCAGCAGCTTATCCAACCCCGGCGGCAGCGCGACCCGATCCGCCTGGCGGATGATGCGTTCGGCGGAAAGCGCGATGGGCGTCAATGGATTCCTGATCTCATGCGCCACGCGGCGGGCCACTTCGCTCCACGCCGCCACCTTCTGCGCCCGCAGGAGGTCACTGGTGTCTTCAATCACAACAACAAACCCCGAGTTCCTGCCACCTTCGATAGCCGCCACCGTGATCGCCAGATGCAGCGTACGCGCCGGAGTATGCACCTCGAACTCCCGGGAGGAGATGCCCGTTCGTCGCGCCCGATTCATCAGATAGCGAATCTCCGTCGCGTCTTCCGGCGGGAAAAAATCATCCAGGCGCGAGGCGGCACGCGCGTCGGGCAGCATCTGTTTCAGCGCCTTATTGACCCGCTGAATCACGCCGCCGGAATCTACAGAGATCACGCCCGTCGGAATGCTTTCCAGAATCGCCTCGGTAAATCGTCTGCGGGAATCCAGCTCCGAACGGTTTGCCTCCAGGTCCGCCGTCATGCGGTTGAAGCCTCCCACCAGTTCCGCGAATTCTCCGATGCCGGTGCCGGCGACTCGATGCGTCAGGTTGCCGCGGCTCACCTCACCCGCCGCCTGCAGCAGCGCCGTAATCGGCGTGCTGATCTGCCGTGCCAGATATTGCGCAAAATAGGTCGCCACAAAAAGGATGAACAGCGCGATGAGCCAGAGTACCTGCAGAAGATTGGTACGGATGCGCCTGCCGTCGTCGTGCAGTTGCTGTGAGACCCGGATGTGGTCGTTGATTTCCTTCTGCCCGGCCACCACGTCGACCGGCACCTCGCCGGCTACCAGGACCGTTCCAATCTCCACGCCGCCGCTCTTCACCTTCGCCATTGCCGTGGCGTTTGTCGTCAGCGGCATCTTGCCGAAACTCGCCACCGGCGTCATGGAACCAGTCGGCAGTATTCGCGCGGCAAGCAACCCGTTCTCTTTGCAAAAGGCCGACAGCCAATCCGAACTGGCCACGTTCTGCTCGGCCGCGGCTTCGCCCTCCGAGGCTCCCCCGGCGCGGCTTGCCAACGCGGCTTTCAGCAGCGTCTCGGCCTCCGGCGACTGCGCAATGAGCCGTGCCTCCGCCAGCGCCCTCCCGCCCATCTGCTTTTCAAGCGCGTTGCCGATGGTCGTAAAATCCTGCACTACGTGCTCCGCCGGTGCTGTAAACCACTTGGTGAACGTGTTGTTCAGAACATAGTAGCTGAACAAGACCATGAAGAATACCGGCATGATGCTGAGCGCCAGCGCCCCCATCACCAGCCGCGTCCGAATGCGCGATCCCGCTCCTCCGGTCTGACGCGCGATCCACAGCTTGATCATCAGCCGCACCAGCATGAAGCCGAGCCCAAGCATCAGCAGGAAGATGAGGATGGAAAGACCGAAGAATACGAAGGTTTGCGACGGATCAGCCCCAGGATCCGCAACTCTGTTATTGAACGACCCTTCCCACAAAACAAACAACACCGAGGCGAGCAGCAGGATCGCCGCGAGACCGATGGAAATTCGCTTCAGCATGGATTGCTTTCAGTGTACGCGAATCCGGATGGCTCGTGAACGGTGAGCGCTTACACGGAATACCCGCAGCCAGCCTCACGCATTCGCTATCGGAATATTGCGACGCAAAAAAAGAGAAAGGCCCCCGGGGAATCCCGGGGGCCTTTCTCTTTTAATACTTAACGGTCAGCTTAGAACGTGAACCGGATCGACAGGCGGATATTGCGCGCCTGCTGATACAGCTGCGGCAACCCGTAACGGGAGGCCAGCGTCAGCTTCGACTGAACACCGGCGAAAGTACCCGTGCCATTCAAAGCGTCCATGTAGTTGTAAGCGGTCATGATCTTGTTCCAGTCAACCAGCGGGTCGCCCGAGAAACGGGAGGCGCGCGTCGGGCTGATAAGGCCGGACCCGGCTACCGCAATCTCGTTCACCGCAGTCACTGCATGCTGATTCAACACGTTGAGAGCGTTGACTTCGAACGCCAGCTTCGTGTTTTCGCTCGTGCGAATTTCATGGTGGATCGACAGATCGGACTGAACATAGTTCGGGGTGCGGGCACCCATGATCACGTTGCCCTTGACGAAATCGCCACTGGCGGAACGAGTGAACTGCACGAAGTTACCGCGGCCTTCCGCCCACTGGCAGGCCGACGATGTGCCGACTACCGGGAGGCAGGTGCTAAGCGGGGTGCCCTCGAAGACAGACTGGACAAGGCCGATGGTCGTGGTCATACCGAGCCACTTCACCGGAATGTAGCCGAAAGCCTTCAGCGTATTCGGACGATCCGTGCTCAACGGGCCATCGCTCACCTTGCCGTTCGGATCGTATCCCATCGACGGCAGATCGAAAGCGCGTCCGTTGTCGGGAGCGTGACGTCCACCACCACCATCCGTCGGATCGGTGTTCGTGAGACCCGCATAGTTACCGCGCAGAGCACTGTAGGTATAGGAGACGGTCCCAAACCACTTGCCAACTGTCTTGCGGGAAATGGCAAACTCAATACCGTCATAACGACGGGAGGGTTTCACGTTCCCGGGGCATTCCGCGCAGAACGGAACGGTTGTCAGATAATTGTTGCCATTCGCGTCCGGCGTAACCACCGGCCGATGCAGAAGGTCGGAGAACGGGGTACCCGGGTTGCCGATATAGAATCCCAGGTTATCCGTGATCGACATGTCTTCAATCGCGCTGTCCAGCCGCTTGCGGGCATAACGCGCCGTGACATAGTACTGAGACGAGAGTGCCCAATCGGCACCAGCCACGAATTCATGCTGCCGCATCGGCTTCATGTTCGGATCGATCGCGGGATCGCGGGTATCCGCCTTCGTTGCACGGAAGTCCACGTTTTCAATGAACCGGCCGGTGATACCGGGTGCCGGACCAGTTGCGGGGCAACCGCCACCAGCACCGTAGGTCGGCGTCAGGCTGGAGAAGTTGGTGGTATCGAGAGCGTATACGCAATTGTGCCAGTAATCGCTGCCGAAGGAACCACGGGCCAGACCCATCTTCATGATGTCGTAGAACACGCCGTAGCTGGCGTAGACCTTGACCTTGCCGTTGTGGAGCAAGTCATACGCTGCGCCAAGGCGCGGAGCAACTTTTTGACCCCAGCCGAACGAAACAGTCGGAAAACGGTTGGCATCGTACGGCGGCTGCACTTCCTGATCGAAGCGAATGCCGAGATTCAGCGTCAGGCCGTGACCCACCTGCCACGCATCCTGGAGGTAAATGGCCTTTGCCGTCTGCTGTGTGCCACCAGTGTTCGTCACGCCAGTGCCGACCACGAAGTAACCGAACTGACCCTGACAAACGTTCGCCGCCGAGCCAAAATTCGTTACGTTACCCGCCATAACCGCGTTGCAGGCCGTACCGGAGGTAACGGGAGCGTAAGCCTGACCCCAATAAAGATCAATACGTCCGCCCTGGAAGTTCGTCAGCACCGTGTTACTCTGCTGCTGCATGAAGAACCCGGTCTTGAAGATATGGGTGCCGCCGAACAGACGTCCCACAAAATACGAGCCGTCAACCGTGAAGCTGTTGCGCTTGTAGGCGTCGTACACGGTTGCCAGGTTCGAAGGAATATTGCCGAAACCTGCCGAATTGAAGGAAGACGACGGGAAGGGATTGCCCGCCAGATCCTTGCTGTTGGCGTTCACCGACGCCTGATAGACGTAACGCGTGCCAACCGGCGTGCCGCGCTGTTCCACGTTATTAAAGAAGCGGCCATAGCGCACCGTGATGGTGGCTTTCGACGTCGGCGTCCAGTCTCCACCGAACGACCACAGAGCATTCGGCTGCACCGAACCCGTGTCTGAACGAAGCGTGTTCGGATCCGTGCCGGAACTCGCATTCAACTGACCGATCGTGCTGTCCGCGCCCGACAGAAGACCCGTCGTGCGGAAGTAACCGTAGTTCCAGGAAGCGAACAGATTGATGCTGTTCCGCAGCCGGTAATCCAGGCGATTGAAAGCATTGTGCTGCAGGTTCGCCAGCGACAGCGTTCTCGGCCCCGGATTCGCGCCCGTAAAGGTCGTGGTGCGGCGGGTCGTGTCGATGTTCGGAATGTAGCTGCTGAAAATCCAAAGACGATTCTTGATCAGCGCGCCGCCCACCGAGTAGCCCGGTTCCAGCGTCGTGTGGTGATCTTTCTTCGGGACATAATACTGAGGGGTTCCGTCCAGACGGGTCGTCGTGTTCAGACCGGCCAGTGTCGGATCCAGACGCAGTCCGCAAACCGTGCTGAAGCCAGTCGAAGTGTAACCGCTGGCGCAGGGATCGTTCGCGTCCATCGACGCGCTCTGATAATAACCAAACAGCGAACCATGCCAGTTGTTCGAACCGCGCTTCGCTACCGCGTTGATCACGCCGCCGAGCGCGCCGCCGTATTCGGCTTCGAAGCTGCTCGACTTGATCTGTACTTCCTGCACAAATTCCATCTGGAAGCTGCGGCCAACGCCGCCGCTCAAAATATTCGTCGTATTGACGCCGTCCACCAGATAGGTATTTTCGGAGTCCGTCGCGCCATCAATCTGGAAGCCGTTCGTGCGGGCACCCGTGGTGCTCTGCAGCGGTTCCTGACGCGCGCCAGGTGCAAAAGGAATCACGGACTGATAAGAACGTCCGGTCGGAATGCCGTCCAGAATCTGGCGATCCACAACTGCCGCCACTTTACTCGATGTAACGTCAACGTTCGATACCGCGTCTGTCACTTCGATGGTTTCCGTGACTGCGCCCAATACCAGCTTCGCTTCCACATTGACCAGGTGGCCTGTCTCCAGAACCACGTTGGGCACGTTTTCCTTGCGGAAGCCCTTCGCCGTGACCGATACCGTATAGGTGCCGACCGGTAATGCTGTTAACTGAAACTTACCTTCTCCATCCGTTGTAGCGGTACGCGGTGCGATCAGCGCCGAACTAGTCGCCTCTACGCTCGCGCCGGGAACCGCAGCCCCTGACGGATCTTTAACTGTTCCCTGAATTCCTGCCGACGTCTCCTGCGCAAAACTTGCGAAGGCGAGTAGCAGCGACATAAATGCCAGCGTTAGTATCCTCTTCACCGGTTTCTCCTGACTTATTTTTTAAACAAAACCAACCCGCGCTCCCATTGACCGCCGACTGGCCCTTTTTCTAAGTTTAACATTCTTTACGCAATTCTTGACACAACGTTAACACGCACCACTGATAGGTGGCAACTACTAAATTGTGGCGAAACGTTAATAAACGGTGGCGAACCCGTCCTGTGGGTACCGGGCTGTCACCCCTCCATCAGGCCGGCAACCGCCAGTACTCTCGCATCGTCGAAACCCCGCCCGATAATCTGAAGTCCCGCCGGTAACCCGCTTTTTTTTAGAGGGATAGACACCGCAGGCAAACCAAGCACGTTAATGGCCCGTACGAATCGGGTCGTAGCCAGGCGAACATCTTCGCCTTCTGTTTCTTTATTATTCGCCTGCCATTCGACCTCCGTCTGCCCAATCAGCGGGGCCAGAATCGGTGCCGTTGGGGTGAAAATCACGTCGGCCTGGGACCAGACTGCGTCCCACTCCCCCCGCATTTTTGTCCGCAGCCGCTGCGCATTGATGTAGTCCGCGGCCGCAAGCAGCCTCCCCTGATCCAGCAGAGCCAGCACATCGGCACCAAAATCAGCGCGACGGTCTTCATACCGTTCCATCAGCGCGGACGCCTCAGACATGAGAATGATGCGCCCAATGACATTGATCGCCTCCGGGTCCGGTGCCCGAACGGGAATCAATCCCGCCCCCGCCGCCTCCGCCCGCTTCAGGGCTTGCGAAAAGGCATCGGCCACCTCCGGGCAGACTCGCGCACCATAGAAATTCTCCGGCACTCCCACCCGCAATCCCTTGAGTGAATCCCGCCCTGACTCCCAGTTCAGAGCCCCAACCACGGAACTGCCGTCCCGCAGGTCGAATCCCCCAATTGCGCGCATCACCAGCGCTGAATCACGCGCTGTCTGCGTCATTGGACCCATATGGTCCAGACTTCCACCCAGCGGCATCGTCCCGTATCGACTCACAACCCCGTACGTCGGCTTAAACCCCACACACCCGCAGTACGCCGCCGGAATCCGGATCGAGCCGCCCGTATCGCTGCCCATGGCGAAACTGACCATCCCCGCCGCCACCGCCGCACCGGAGCCGCCGCTCGACCCACCGGGAATCCGCGAAGGATCATGCGGATTCCGCACCGCGCCATAGTGCGGATTGTTGCTCGTCACTCCGTAAGCCAGTTCATGCAGTCCGGTCTTTCCCATCAGGACCGCGCCTGCCGCCCGCAGCTTCTCATAGACCGCGCAATCGTAATCCGGCACATGATCGGCGTAGATCTTCGTACCGCCCGTGGTTCTCACCCCGCGCGTCCGGAAGAGATCCTTCAGTGCGTAGGGAATCCCCTGCAACGGTCCGCGATCAATCCCCTTCGCGAAGTCCTCGTCCGCCTGCCGCGCCTGCGTGAGCGCCAGTTCATCCGTAATCGTGATAAAGGCGTTTAGGTGAGGCTGCTCCGCATGAATCCGCCGCAGCGATTCCTGCGCCAGTTCCACGGCGGATACCACTCGCGCCCGCAGCCTTCTGGCGAGATCTTCGATCTTCACCGTTCACCCCCGGCCACGTTCGTAAACACCACGGCAGCTTCCACGTCCTCCGTCAACTGTGCCGCCAGCGGGCGAAAAGCCGCTTCCAGTTTCTCCAGCGAAGGCACGATGCGCTCCACGGCATCAGAGGGTATATCGGGGCAGCGCGCGGCCGCCAGTGCTTTCCAATCGGTCATCACGCCATAATATAGGACGTCATGTCCGATCTCCTTTTCGTCTACGGCTCCCTGCGCAGCGAATTCGACAATCCGCACGCCCGAAAGCTGCGCGCTGACGCAGTTTTACTCGGCCCGGCCACCGTTCGCGGGTCGCTCTTCCACGTCGCCGGCTACTCCGGTTACCAGAAGGAACCGGACGGCCTGGTCTATGGCGAAATCTGGCAACTGGGCGACCCTTCGAAGACCCTGAACACCATGGACGGCACACTGGTCGTACTCGACAACTACGAAGGCACCGAATATGTTCGCGTCTTAGTAGATCTCGTGGAACCCGCCGGCCGAAGCGCCTGGATCTATATGTATAACGGCAAACCGGACTCCTCGCGGCGAATCCTTTCGGGAGACGTCCTCAAACCATGAACTTCTCGTCGCGCCTGCCGCACGGGATTCAGACGAACACGCTCTCCCAGCTGCTCGACGCCAAACGCTTCGCGGGCACCACAGTGCTCGACCTCACCGAATCCAACCCCACCCACGCCGGAATCGTCTACCCCGAACACTTCCTCGACGCCCTGGCTGACCCCCGCGCCGCCTTCTATGAGCCCGAACCCTTCGGGCTGCCCGCCGCCCGCGAACGGATTGCCCGCGAATATGGCGCTTTGTCTCCAAAATCCGTCGTCATGACAGCCAGCACCAGCGAAGCCTATTCCTGGCTCTTTAAACTGCTCTGCAATCCCGGCGATGAAGTCCTGGTCCCCCGCCCTTCTTACCCCTTATTCGACTACCTCGCTGCCCTCGAATCCGTCGTCGTCCGCCACTACGGCCTCTTCTACGATCACGGTGCCTGGTGCATCGACTTCCATGCCCTGGAACAGACCCTGACAGACCGCACGCGCGCCATCGTGGTCGTCAATCCCAACAACCCGACAGGCCACTTCATCGCCCGCGGCGAACTGGACCAATTAACCGCTCTCTGCGCGCAACGCGGCATTGCGATTATTTCGGATGAAGTATTCCGCGACTACGCTCTGGCCGCCCGCCCGGAAAGTGCGCTCACTCTCGGCGGCACCTCCGATGCCCTGACCTTCACCCTGCACGGTCTGTCCAAGGCAGTCGGCCTCCCACAGATGAAACTGGCCTGGATGCTGGCCAGCGGCCCTGAAGCTCTGGTGCGAGACGCCCTTCTGCGCCTCGAAATGATCGCTGATACTTATCTCTCAGCGGGAACCCCGGTGCAGTGCGCCCTGCCCTCTCTTTTGGCCCTGCGCGAACCGGTACAACAACAGATCCTCGCGCGTCTGCGGCAAAATCTGACGTATCTGCTGGAATCCGGCCTGCGGGTACTCCACGTGGAAGCCGGCTGGTACGCCATCGTGCTCCATAACGAGGGCGACGATTTCGCCGAACGACTGCTCCGCGATCGCGACCTCCTCGTGCAACCCGGCTATTTTTACGATTTCGAAGGCCCCGGCAATCTGGTCCTGAGCCTGCTCACGAAGCACGAGACCTTCCGTTCCGGTGTCGATCGCTTACGTTAAACTAAACACCGATGAAAGCACACAACCTCGTCCGCGCAGTCCTGTTTGCCGCCATCCCGCTTGCGGCCCAGACGTGGCAGGTACGCCCCGAATGGGTGCATGCCGACGAAGCCTTCCTCGCAAGCGATGCACTACAGGGCCGCGGCAGCGCCACCCGCGATGAGCAAATCGCGGCCATCTACATCGCCTCGCAGTTCGAATCTTTCGGCCTCAAACCGGCCTCCAACACACCGGGCTTCATCCAGCCTGTCGAACTCGAAACAGCTCAACTCGATGGCAAAGCACAACTCACCATCGGGGGCCATGTTCTGCACGAAGGCGCTGATTTCTACCTTGGAACTTCTCCGGGCAATGGCGCGAACGGCGCGGTCCATCTCATAAACGCCGCCGATCTCGCCACCGCAAAAGTAGAAGCAGGTGCATCGATCTTCGTGCGTGGTGTACCAGCCAGCGCTCAGGCGTTTGCCGCCCTGAGAACTGCGGGCGTCAGTCTCATCGTCGCACCCGGGACCAAAGCTCAATTGGACCGATTCGAGACTGCCGGCACAACCCGCATCACTCCCCGTATTGTCGGCGTGCCGCAGATTCCCCCGCCGTCGATCATCTACCTGAAGGAAGAAGCGGTTCTTGCTCTGGAAGACGTCAAAGACGGCACCCCAGTCTCGCTGAACATACAGGCCACCCATTCCACGAAGTTCACTTACAACGCAATGGCCATGTTGCCCGGCACCAACCCCTCCGCTGACACCATTCTGATCACCGCCCATCTCGATCACCTCGGCCTCGGCGCTCCAATCAACGGCGATGCCATCTATAACGGTGCCGATGACGACGCCTCCGGCGTAACCGCCGTTCTCGAAATCGCACGCGCCCTCGCCGCCGGACCCGCCCCTCGCCGCAACATCCTCTTCGTCTGCTTCGGCAGCGAGGAATCCGGCGGTATCGGCGCGCGCTGGTTCCGCGAAAATCCACCCATGCCTCTTACCAACATTTCCGCCAATCTGGAGTTCGAAATGATCGGCGTGGCAGACCCCGAAAATAAGGTACCGAAAGGCACAATGTTCCTTTCCGGCTGGGAACGCTCCAACCTCGGCCCCGCGCTCAAAGAACACGGCGCGCTGCTGGGTCCCGACCCATTCCCTCAACAGCAGTTCTTCCGCCGCTCAGACAACTACCCGCTGGCGCTCAAAGGCGTAGTGGCGCACACCGCAGCCGCCGGCGGCACGCCGCCGATTTACCACAAGCCGAACGACGATCTCGATCACATCGACATCCCCCTCATGACGCAATTGATCCAGTCGATGATTGAGCCCCTGCGCTGGCTCGTCAACAGCGATTTCAAACCAGCCTGGAACCCCGGCGGCGCACCAACCGGGAATTGATGGGCGCTGAAACTGCTAAACTACCTCTATGATCAGTCTGCAAATTGAGATTGACGAGGCAACCGACCGGGAACTGGCCGAGATGGCCGAACCTTACGGCGGCGATCGCGGCAAGGCCGTGATGGACTTGGTGCGCGAACAACTCATTGCGCGCTCCAACGACTTCACCGAGGAAGATATCGATGAGGCCGAGCGCATCCACCACGATTCGCTGGTCATGCAACTGGAGCGCTCCGAACGTGGCTTCCGCGAAGGACGCTTTACGACATGGGAAGAAGTCAAACGCCGCAACGGCCTGTAGCGATTCTGTTCGGTGACGGCGTTCCTGAATTATTCGAAGAACTGCCCGAAAAAATCAAAATTGAAGCCGGCAGGAAACTCGCATTGCTATCCTTCCATCCGGAAATGTGCGAAGTGCGACGCCGTGGCGCTATGCGCGGCAGACGCTACTTTCTGATCAGCCGCTACTTCTTCTACTATTCGGTCTCCAGCGCCGAAATCCGCATCGAAGCTATCATTCCCGCTGGCATGCGCCACGCCTGATACAGCCTCACGCCCGCACCACCGTGACCCGATCAAACCCCTCCGCCACGCTAGGCGCCACCAGTTTCCTCGCCAACGCGTCCATCGCCGCATCCGGCACCACCCGACCCCGCCCCGCATTTCGCGCCCTACATACCTCCAGCGGCACATCAAAATACACCGCCTCAATCGAACAACCGCGCTCCCACGCAATCTTCAAATAAGGCCGCCGTTCCTTCGGCGTCAGGCTCGTCGCATCAATGTAGGTAACCGGTCGCCCGATATCCAGCCGCGCTCGCAGCAGATACCGCACCGTCGCGAACACTCGCCCGTGGATCGTCTGATCGTTCTCGTCGTCCGCCAGTTGCAGCCGAATCGCATCACTCGAAATTGCATGCGCGCCCTTCCGCGCCAACCAGGTCGACTTCCCCGCCCCCGGCAATCCCACCGCAACCACGATCTTCCCCGGCATCGCGACGCAAACCTCAGGCCACCGCGTAATGCCCGGCCGCCAGTTGCTTGTCCGAAATCCGCCGCCGGAGCGCAATCGCATCCACGGGCTCGAACTTCGCATAACGGCGCAGCACCGTCATTTTTGACCGCAGCGCATCGCCCTCCGAACACGCCGCCAGCACCGGCTTCGCAAAGCCCTCCGCCCGCGTCAGCGAATCCCGCAGCAGCACCGCAGTCATATCCGCACCTGCCTTCGTCTTCTCCGAGCGCAACAACGCCGATTCCATCGCGAACACTTCCATCGCCACATCCGCAATCCCGGCCAGCACTTCCTGCTGCTGTTCCATCGCCGCGCCGAACTTCTCGAACGCGCTTCCCAGCAGCAGCAGCGCAATCCTCTTCGCGTTGCGCACCAGCCGCCGTTCTTCTGATTCCGCACCACTCGCCAGCGACGGCCCCGCCAGAATCTCATCCATCAGGCCCTTCACCGCCTTCACCAGACCCAGCCGACCCTGCTGCGCGCGCTTCAGCAACATGCCCGTCACCAGCAGCCGATTGATCTCATTCGTGCCTTCGAAAATCCGGTTGATGCGTGAATCCCGATACGCGCGCTCCACATAATAATCGTGGTGATACCCGTAGCCGCCGTGGATCTGCACGCCCTCATCCACCACGTAGTCGAGCACTTCAGACCCATGCACTTTCACCATGGAGCACTCCACGGCGAACTCCTCCACCGCCTTCATCATGCGCTTCGCGGCTTCCTGCTCATCCCACGTAAACCCGTCCAGATGCCCTTCAATCAGGCCTTCCACGCGATACGCCACAGACTCCGCCGCATAAATCCGAATCGCCATCTCCGCCAGCTTGTGGCGGATCATCCCGAAGCTCGCAATCTCCTGCCCGAACGCCTTGCGCTGCTTCGCGTAGGCCAGCGATACCGCCAGCACGCTCTTCGAAGCGCCCACCGCGAACGGCCCCAGCTTCAGCCGGCCAATGTTCAGAATGTTGAACGCAATAATGTGCCCGCGTCCCACTTCGCCCAGCAGATTCTCCACCGGCACCTTCACGTTGTCGAAGAACACGGCACAAGTCGAACTCCCTTTGATGCCCATCTTCTGTTCTTCCGCGCCATTCGTCACGCCCGCAAACGCGCGTTCCACCAGAAACGCCGAAAACTGCTCGCCGCCAATCTTCGCAAACACGGTGAAGAAATCCGCCTTGCCGGCATTCGTGATCCACATCTTCTGGCCATTCAGCACGTAGTGTGTGCCATCCGCCGAAAGATCGGCGCGCGTCTTAATTGCCATCGCGTCGGAACCCGTCTGTGGCTCCGTCAAACAATACGCGCCCACATACTCGCACGACGAAAGCTTCGGCAAATACTTCTGCTTCTGCGCCTCCGTCCCGAACAGCAGCAGCGGCAGCGTTCCAATCCCCGCATGCGCCCCATGCCAGCCCGCAAACGACCCATCCCGCGCAAACTCCTCCGCCACCACCATCACCGACGCCATGTCCATTTCCATGCCGCCATACCGCTCCGGCGTCAGGATCGCCTCCAGCCCCAGCGATGCCGCCTTCCGCAGCAGCACGACAGCCAGATCGTGATCCCCGCGCTGCATGGCATCGATGTTCGGCGTCACTTCGCGCTCGAAAAACTCTTTCGCCGTGCGCGCAATCGCGCGATGCTCGTCCGTCAAATCCGCCGGCGTGAAAACCTCGCCCGCTTCGTGTTCTTCAACCAGGAAGGAACCACCGAGTCGTTTCATAAGATTTCAAAGATCCCCGCGGCACCCTGGCCGCCACCTACGCACATCGTCACCATGCCGTAGCGCAGATCGCGACGCTGCATTTCGCGGAGCAGAGTTGCCGTTAATTTTGCGCCCGTGCAGCCCAGCGGATGTCCCAGCGCCAGCGCGCCGCCATTCACGTTCACCCGCTCCACATTCAAACCCGCCTGCCGAATCACCGCCAGTGCCTGCACCGCAAACGCTTCATTGAGCTCAATCAGCCCGATGTGATCCAGTTTCAGCCGCGCCATCGCCAGCGCTTTCGGAATCGCCACCACCGGCCCGATGCCCATGATCTCCGGCGGCACGCCCGCCGTCGCAAAACTGACAAACCGCGCCATCGGCTTCAGCCCCAGTTGCTTCGCCTTCGTGTCCGACATCACCAGTGCCGCCGCCGCGCCATCGCTGGTCTGCGACGAATTTCCCGCCGTCACCGTGCCATCCACCATGAACGCCGGCTTCAGCTTCGCCAGCGCTTCCAGCGTCGTATCCGCCCGCGGCCCTTCGTCGCGATCCACCACCGTCTCCGTGTGCTGCGCCTTCGACGCACCATCGAGCGCCGTCGCTTCCACACGCATCGGCACAATCTCGTCCGTAAACTTCCCGGCGGCCTGCGCGGCCAGAGCGTTCTGATGACTACGGAACGCGAACGCGTCCGCATCCTCGCGCGTTATCGCATAGCGCTTGCGCACTTCCTCCGCCGTCAGTCCCATGCTCATGTAGACTTCCGGATGATGTTCCGCCAGCCATGGATTCGGCGCAGGATTATTCCCCGCAAAAGGAATCATGCTCATCGACTCGCTGCCGCCCGCAATCAAGATGTGCGCCGCACCCGACCGGATCTGATTCGCCGCCAGCGCAATCGCCTGCAACCCTGAACTACAAAACCTGTTGATGGTGATCCCCGGTACGGTGTCCGGCAACCCCGCGCGCAACCCGGCGATCCGCGCCATGTTCGACCCGGATTCCCCCTCCGGCATGGCACAGCCGAGAATGACATCTTCTATCTCACTCGCTGCAACCTGTGGATACTTCTCCAGCAGCGCGCGAATCACGGCGGCGGCCAGATCGTCCGGTCGTGTGTTCCGGAAAGCGCCCCTCGGGGCTTTGGCTACGGCAGTACGAAGGCAATCGACAATAACCGCTTCTGGCATGGATCGGGACTCCAGATTTAATGTCTCACATCCACCGCCTGTCGTAAATTCGGCCCCGACTATTCCGCTCGCCGCCCCCCCCAAACGAAATCCTTACAACTCGTTACGCGCCCAAACCCCAACCTTCAGCGTCTCTTCAGCTTGGCGTTCGATTATTACAAAACGATGACAGCTACGCCTGAGATTCCCGGCGCGCCGTCGTCTGTCCCAACCGGCCGAATGCAGACAAAAACCCAGACTTCCGCGCGCGTCGCCAACATGATCCTCCCGGCGTGCAATTTCCTCAGCAAAGGCTGGGAAGTCAGCATCCTCGGCCTGCTCGCCTTCGTCCAGCAGAAATACTCGCTGCCCCTGTATATGGTCGGCATCCTGAGTACTGTTTTCATCGTCTGCCAAATCAGCGTCAGCTTCTTCGCCGGCAAAATCGCCCACGCCATCCACAGCCGCAACGTCGTCCTGCTTGCCATCTTCGCCAGCGGCCTCGCCTGGCTCACACTATTCCTGTCTCACGACACGCTGATCTTGTACCTGTCCTATACCTTGGGCGGCATCTCGTCCGGGCTTTTTGAACCTATAGGCAACTCCCTCGTCGCCAAGAGTTCCTCCGCCAAGAACCGCGGCACAGCCATCGGCAATTTCGCCGCGTTTGGCGATATGGGCCGCATCGCCGTCGGTGCCGCCGCCACAACTCTCGCCGGCTGGCTGGGCGTCAACCTCGCCTGCGGCATCATGTTGTTCACCAACATCGCGGCGCTGATCCTCTCCCAGATCTATCTGCCCAAACCGAACGACGCAGACGACCCCAAAACCGGCGGCGAACGCGTTCACCTGCATGATCTGCTCCGCAACAGCAAGTTCGTCCACGCCACCATCGCCGGCATTGCCGACTCGTTCTCCAGCGCCTCGCTTTACATCTTTATCCCGTTCCTGCTGATTCCGAAGGGCATCACCCTCGCCAACACCGGCTACTTCAACGTGGTCTTTTTCGCCGGCTACATGTCCGGCCGCCTGGTACTCGGACGCATGGCGGACAAACACGGCCCCTCCATCATTCTGATCGTCTCCAAGGCCATCATGGCGGCGCTGATCGTCGCGCTCATCCTGATCTCCGGCTACATCCCCATCATGATTCTGGTCTTCGTGCTCGGCATCTTCACCCGCGGCACTTCCCCCATCATCCGTGCCATGGTGGCCGATTCCATGGACGAGCGCGTCAGCTTCCATGACGCCTTCGGAGCCTACTCGTTCGCCTCCCGTGGCTCGACAGCCGTCTGCCGACCCATCTACGGCTATCTGGCATCTTTTGCAGGCATCGCCTCGGTCTTCTACGTAGCCGCGGCAGTCTCTCTGCTAACCCTCTATCCGGCAGCAAAGTACGATGGCCGGAACCCCCTGGGCCTCTCCCGCCGCACCGGCAAGCACAAGCACACGTAGCCCTTCGTCACCGACAACTCACGCAATTGTAACCGGAAATTCACCTGGCGCAACGGGTGTTTTGGCTACATTGGGAGCAGATGAACACCTCTGCGATTGAAATCACCGGCCAACGGATCCGTATCGCCAAAAACGAACAGACCTGGACCGCAAGGTTCCTTGACCTTTGCGACTCCCTGATCCACAGCTACTCCACCGTCGCCCGCGCCGAATGGCGTGAAGACGGCTTTAGCCTGAAGTAGCACCCTCCCCGGCCCGCTACCCCCGCGATTTCGCCCACGCGAACAACGTAATCCCCGCCGCCACCGAAACATTGAGCGACGCGATCTTCCCCGCCATCGGAATCTTCAGCAGCATGTCACAGTTCTTCTTCACCAGGTCGTGCAGTCCCTTGCCTTCGCCACCCAGCACAATCACCGTGCGCTCGGGAAACCTGACGGCATCGTAAGTCGTCTCGCCGCGCTCATCCAGCCCATAGACGAAATAGCCCATGTCCTTGAGCGTCCGCAGCGTCTGATTCACATTCGTCGCCCGCACTACCGGCAGATGCTCCAGCGCGCCCGCCGCCGCCTTCGCCACAGTCTCAGTCAGCCCCGCCGCACGCCGCTCCGTCACCACTACAGCCCCGGCACCCGCCGCGTGAGCCGTCCGGACAATCGCCCCCAGATTGTGCGGATCTTCCACGCCATCCAGCACCACAATCAGCGGGGAATGCGGAGCCACATCCTCAAGCTCCGCGTACTTCTTCTCAGACCCCAGCGCAATAATCCCCTGGTGCGACTTCGCGGCCGCCAGACGATCCAGCGCCCCGCGATCCTCAAATCGCACCGGCGTGTTCGTATCGCGCGCCAGATCAATGACCTCCTGCACACGGCCCCCCCCCAGTCCGCGCGCAATCAGCACACGTTCCAGCGGGCGCTTCGCGCGCAGAGCTTCAGCTACCGGGTGAAATCCAATGAGAACGGCCAAATCGAATTATCCCGCAGCCTGTGCGGTCTCCAGTTCCACGTTCAGGCCGTTGTTAAACCGGTTCGTGAAATTCGCCATCGCCACCACCAGCGTGAGTTCCACAATCTGAGGTTCGGTGAAATGCCCCACCAACTCCGCCGCCGAATAACCGGCCGCCGCACGAGTCATATTGCGGGCGTATTGCACTGCCGCCTGCTCGGTCGGTGAAAAATTGCGATCACTCTCATTGCGGAGATCTTCCACGTCCTGTTCAGACAGCCCCGCCTTCTTCGCGCCCTTCAGGTGCGCGGCAGTGCAGTAAACACACTGATTAGTGAACGAGACCGTAAGATAAACCATCTCTTTCAGCCGCCGCTCCAGAACACCAGGCCCCATGACGGAACCGTAGAATTTCGGAAATGCCGCCAGTACATCCGGCTTATAAGCCATCGCGCGAAAGAAGTTATTAGGACCGGTCTTGCGTTCCAGTTCCGCCAGCGGTTCGCAGGCGGCTGGATCCACTCCGGTTACGATTTGTGCCATAAACAGGATGGTACCGCGTACGTGGTTCGTGCGACCACTGGACACCTACCAGAAATACGCCGCTTCAATCTTCGGTGGCCCCGAACTGCCTTTCACCACCACCGTCGATAGCACCACCTGCAGATTCTTGCTTTTCCAACCGGCCGGAACAAAAGCTTCCAGCTTCCTGATCTGGTCCGGATCGGTGATAAACTCGCCCGCCACTTCCGTCCCGTGCGCTCCCAGACCTCCCGCAATCACCACCACCTGCTCCACCTGCGGGTCCAGCACTCGGGACACGATCGCATAATCCTTCTCGGATTCCCTCGCCGGATCGCTGCTCCGCGACCAGTCCCGCCGCTCCGGATGCTGCCGGTCAATCACCGCAATCGGCCGGTTCGCGCTGTCCAACACGTAGTCGTATCGCAGCCTGTCCGTGAGCCGGCGTGTCCACGCATTATTGCCGGCGCCAATCAGGACAGTGGGGTCATTTCGCAAATCGGCGAGGCTGGTGGACGAGGAATCGAGGACACGATACTGCTCATGTCTCTGCCCCACGTAGCTCGCGACTCTCGCCAGCGCCAGCATGTCCGCCATCGCCACCCGATGCAGCAACGGATCGGCAGCCGCGGTTGTAGCCGCGGACCCAGCCTCGCCGTTCGCCGTTTGCCCGTCGCGCAACCCAACGCAGATCAGCACAGGACCTTCGGTCGCAAACACAGGATCCCAGAATTTCTGTAACGTGGTGGTTCCACCCAGTCCGGGAAAGAGCCAAAGCGAAAGCGCAACCAGCAAAGCACAGTTAAGGGCTATAAAAATGACGAAAGGAGTGACGCGGAAACGCCGCGCTACAGCGATTTCGTCCGGCATGTTTTCCACCACCGGACTCGCTACTACCGAAAGCTGTCGCGCACTGAGAATCTCTGAGGCCAGTCGAAACTGCGCGACATAAGCGCCCGCCGGCACTTCAATGCGGATCTCGTCCTCATGCCCCGCTTCCATGTAGTACTGCGCCAGTCGCTTGCGCACTTCCCCCGCGGCCGTGCGAACCACATGGTCGGAATTCGTATCGTAATCCGGCGCCCGGCCAAAGACTTCGATACCGAGGATTCTTTCCTTAATGCCGTCGCCCCGCCCGTCCAGCGTTTGTTCCACAATGTATTTCAGCAACGCCGGATATCGCTTGCTGTTGCGAAACACGGAACTGCTCAAAATACGGTCAAGCTGACGAAGGACAGCGTCCCGCTCCAACTCGGTCTGAGGCGACCAGGTTCCGACAAGAACGGCAGTGGAGGGAGCGGAAGCCAATACGAATCGAAGCCCTGCTTCTTTTTCAAGAATAGCATCGGCTTACTCAAACGCAGGCCTTTCGCAACGTAACGAATTGTGAGCATCTAACTGCGCGATAAGGCACAGGACAGGGTTGTGAAACCGCGCAGTCCTGCGCCATCGCTCAAGTTAGTCGTACCGAATGACTAGTTTGCAACTAACTTAGTGGTCGTGCCTTGGAGATCGATCGCATTGATAACTGTCGAGCCGTCCTTCGTGCTCGTTTCCACCGTAGTGTCATTGTACTTTTGAGTACCGTTTTCCACTTTCAGCGCCACTTTCAGGTCTTTCCCGTCGGGGTTAGTAATTACGGCAGTGGTGCCATTGACCTTCACGGAGTATTCGCCTTCCTTAAGCTTGAGCACACCCAGCGTCGCGGGCCCGGTCAGAGTAAAAGTGTACGATTTCGCGCTGGCGATTCCAACGACCAGTAACATCAACGCGCAAACTACAAGTATCGGCTTTCTCGTCATGCAGTCAATCTCCTCGATAGCGATGCCTTGTGGCAGCGCCTGTTCGGAGTCTGGCGGAATGCGACCTGTTCCACAAGCCACCGACAGTCACAGATCGAATGGCGCATTTGTTTTCAGCGTATTGAAGCGGCATGCAAGTCACGTTCATGACGGTATGAGACAACGCATTCATGTGCTGCAGACTCGCTGGCAGACCGACGACACGAGCCGAGGCCGTCGACCTGGTGGCTATTTGCTGAACCGATACAACTGGGCGGGCCTGCCGTCGGAACTTTGCCGTTCCTTCGTCGGCTTAACAATCCCCTGTTGCAGAATCTTCCGTCGAAAGTTCCTCTTGTCGAGACTCTCGCCGGAGATCGCCTCGTGTACGGACTGAAGTTCCGTCAGTGTGAATTTGTCCGGCAGGAGTTCAAAACCAACATTTGTGTAGTTGAGTTTGTTCCGAATTCGATTACATGCGTAGTCGATAATCTCACGGTGATCGAATGCCAGCTTCGGCAGATCGTCAACGGGAAACCAGGCGGCGTCCGTCGCATCCGTGCCCGAATGCAGCGTCTGGATGTTCGGCACCAGCGCGTAATAGGCGATCGTGACGACACGTCCCCGCGGATCCCGCCCCGGAGCGCCAAACGTATATAACTGTTCGAGGTAGACCTTCTTTACCCCGGTCTCTTCGCATAGCTCGCGCGCGGCTGCCTCATCCAGCGACTCGTTCTCCGCCACGAAGCCCCCAGGAAGTGCGTAACCGCCTCGAAAAGGCAGCGCCAGACGCCGGATGAGCAGCACATGGAGCTGTCGCTCCCGAATGGTGAACAGAACGATATCGACGGTTACCAGCAACTTCGTCATATTGTTATCTTCACGCAACCACCAGGTTCGCCTTCTCGGGTGCGATTCCAACCCGCGCAAAGGCTCCCGAATTGAAGTCAAGGTGGTCGGCTTCCGTACCATCGGAAAAGATCACGCCGCCCACCGGCATCTGAGACTCCACCATCAATGGCGTCTCTCCCGATACAAGCCCCGCCACAATGCTGGCCTGAGATTGCAGGCTGGCGAACGGTTCACGAACAGCGAAAAAGAGCCGCTCATCTTCCCATTCCATTCTCATCGGCTGCACCGGCCCACCGCCAAGAAACGCCAGGATGCCTGCCGCTTCATTGAATATCGATGACATCCAGCCCGTGCTGCCGGCACCCGTCGAAACGATAATGCCGCTCGACGATTGATCTTCGCCTCGGCCCCCGGATCGGATGCGATATCTCGCCGAGACATGGGTGCTTGCCCCGATAAACAGGTCGTTGAATGCCAACAGGCGCTGCCCATCCTGTAGCTTCGCCTCCGCCATGCTGACCGCTCGTAGTCGGGCCTTTCCCAGGAGCGCACGTTCCAGACTCTCGCGAAAAGAGGATGGCTGGAAGGGTAGCAATTTCCCGTCAAAGTGAGCGTGGTCAGGGTTGATCGCCAGAATCGGCTGCCCTTTGACGTATTTCGCCGCATTCGCCACAAGTCCGTCCTGTCCGAGCGTCACGACGAAATCGGTGGCCGCAAACAGGTAGGTGGGCACCAGACTTCTATCCATCTCCTGAACTTTGAGCCCGGTGCTGACCGCCCTTCTCACCACTTCCAGCGCGCGTTGGTAGGTATCGTGCTCGTCGACATAGCCGCTGAAGTCACCTCCCGCATGTTCAATGTAGAATTTCGCCTGCGCCCTCGTGTTGAAACGCGCCACCAGGTCGTCCAGTCGCGTCTTCCGCGTCACCAGCACAATCTTCTCGAACATGTGGTCAACTCCTCTGGACTTGCGAGCCCATCAGTGTTCGCAGCAGGTCAGGTGAGATGTTGAGTTCGCCGATTTTCTGCGCGTTGCCCGCCAGTTCCTGGAACGCCATGGCAATCGTGTTGCGCGCGTCTCCGCCGTGGGGAGTCAGCGCCATCAACACTCGCCAATCCAGGCCCTGTATCGGCGTGATCGCGGAGCGAAGCGCATACGCCCGGCTGTCTGCCTCCTTCCGCTCGTTTTCCGATTTCTGGTCGGTCAGTGCCGCCCTTTGAGTCTCCAGAGCGATTTCCGCATCAAGTTCATGCTCACGAATTTCGCGCTGCTTCGCCTGCACCAGCATTTCGGTCTGCAGTTCGTTTTCGCGAATGCGCCGCTCCTGCTCAATCGCCGCATTCCGGCGGGTATATACGGCCTCGTCAGAGATGCGATTCAGCGCCTCACGAGCCTCGGCTTCAAGCGCTTTGGCCATTTCCGGTGTCGGCTTCAGCGAAAGGATCGCGAGATTGAGAATCTCCAGACCGAGTTGCGTCACCTCCGCACTGGCCCTCAGTTGTTCCGTCACGCGCTGGGCCAGTTTCTCGCCATAGACGAGAGTCTGTCGCAGCGTCAGTTCCTGTATCGTGCCGCAGACCAGCGTCTGCAGCGCGTAGACCAGTCGCTCCGGCAGCTTCTGATATTGATCCCCAACGTAGCGGCCCTTGCCGTCAACCGTCAAATCCAGCATTGCGGCAGCTTTCTTTGGCTCCGCAATTCGATAAGTGATTTGCCCCTGCACCGTCACCGTCTGGAAGTCGACTGTCGACTCGTTGAAGACGAAAGGGCAGTTGGAACTCGCGAGCGGGACCGACACGGTCGTTGAGGACGGGGCGAAATAGAAGAACGACAGCCCTGTCCCTTCATGTGTCAGCTTCCCGCCTGAGAAGTGAAGTACGTAATCGGTTGGATTGGTCTTTCGATAGCCGATGCCTAACATGTCCATCTCCTTAGTGTCTCTACAACACCAATATGGTGTCACAACTACACTAATGTCAAGAAGAAACTTCAGGGAACCGCACCCTCCAGCGAAACAGGACTCCGGCTGTTCACCGTCAGCCGGAATTCCATTGATGCATAAAATACGATTTCATCGTATAATTTGCATATGTGGATTCCCCGCGACGTCGAACCCCGGCTCCTGCGCTCCGCCAAAACCCGCCCCGTACTCGTCCTCACCGGAGCCCGGCAAACGGGCAAGACCTCCACTCTGCTGCGCCTGTTTCCAAAGTATTCATTTGTCTCTCTGGACCTTCCCAGTGAAGGCGAACAGGCCGAGAAAGAACCTCGCCTCTTTCTCCAGCGCCATCCTCCGCCAGTCATCGTCGACGAAGTGCAATATGCGCCCGCACTTTTCCGGCACCTGAAAGTGGAGGTCGATGCCAACCGCGCGCGGAACGGTCAGTTTCTCCTCACGGGATCGCAGAAGTTCGCCCTCATGAAGAATGTTTCCGAATCGCTGGCGGGCAGGGTCGACATCGTGGAACTCGAAACCCTGTCGCTTTCCGAGATCAGGAACGCGCTGCCACAAACCAGCATCGAGACGGCCATCGTGCGCGGCGGCTTCCCCGAACTCTACGCCAATCCGGAGATTGATGCCACGGCTTTCTGCAACTCTTACCTGGTCACCTACCTCGAACGCGATGTCCGCGCCCTCGCCAACGTAGGCAGCCTTCGCGACTTCGAGAGGTTTCTTCGGGCGTGCGCGCTCCGGTCCGGCAACCTCCTGAATAAGGCCGACCTCGCGAGAGACGTGGGCATCGCCCCTTCCACCGCAAACCAGTGGCTATCCGTACTCGAAGCCTCCGGCCAAATCGTCTTGCTCGAACCGTGGTTCGCCAACCGCACCAAGTCCATGGTCAAGAGTCCGAAGCTCTACCTCGCCGATACAGGACTGCTTTGCACTCTGCTCAATATTCGTTCGGAGGAAGCCCTGCGCCAGTCTCCCATGTGTGGTGCAATCTGGGAAACGTTTGTCTTCGCTCAGCTTCGCCATCGTGAGCGCCAGGCCGGGCGCACCGGCAGCCTCTTCTTCTGGCGCGACAGAACCAGAGAAGTAGATTTTGTAGTGGATGCAGGCGGCTCCCTGGAATTACTGGAAGCTAAGTGGACCGAACTACCAGATCGCGGTGATACCGTCAATCTCAGCCACGTACGCGAGGCTCTGGGCAAGACGCGAGTCAAAGTTGCAGCGGTAGTCTCCCGCGCGCCGAATGCCTACCCGTTGGCCGAAGGGTTTCGGGCGATACCGGTGACGGACTTGTAGCACGCCTGCGAGCCAACGTGGGATGTCATCGCCCGGCCGGAGTATCTGCTGGCACAAATCTCCGGGCCGCGCGCTTTCATGATCGCTCCACCTGCGGCTTGGACAAGTGGCTGGGTCGAAATGCTGCAACCGCACGAAGAATGCGCTCGCGCCCGGCACGATTTCAGCACTTCACACGAGAATTGATGGTAACCCTTCAGCGGTAATGCCTCAGTGGGAGTTGCCCCTGGTACCGGGCCGCTGAGGGAAGTGCAAAATGATGCAGCGGGGGCGTTGGCCTTGTATAGTCATAGTGAGCAAGTGCTCAGGTGAATGCGACCAACTGAATCTCTCAGCCCAAGACATCCGACTTGTCTGGCGGTATTAACACTCGTGTCGGACCTCGAGGCCTGCCTTCGAGAGCTTTCCGAGATTGACTCCGCCCCGGAAGGTAGGCCTCTTGGGCTGTACCAATTGATCGAAGAGCACAAGGATAAGGCAACTTTTTTTGATTATTGGGGCGTCCACAGCGCAAGATTCATCCGTAACCGAATCGCGCACCGTGACCAGCGCCCGGGAGCACCGCCGCTTTCACTACCGGAAGTCGAGCGTGCGAAGGCAACCTTCGAGTACGCCTTAAGAGAAATCCTCCCCTTGTGTTCGCGTCGATTGCAGGACGAAATCGGCGGTGAAGCGCCGGCGAGGCAAAATGATGTTCCTGAGATCGGTGGCAGTAAGCCGCACCTTTTACAATCGAGCCCACGAAATGTCGCCACCGCCCAGCCTGGGAAAGTCGAAAATGTGTGTCCTGAATGTGGGCACCAGTTCAAAGGCAAGGGATTCGATGGAATCGATGCCCACTGGCGTGCCAAACACGAAGCGCTTATGCCGTACGAGGAGGCGTGGCCGTTGATTCGATCTGGAACCTACAGTCGCTTGGGACACCAAAACACTTTTAAAGGAAATGCAGGTTAAGGGCCACAGCTGCCTCGGTCGGAACTTCGAAACAGGCCGACTGGCGATAACCGCTAAATAAGAGGATGAAGAATCAATACTTCGGCGACCGGCGCGATTTTTTCAAGTACGACCTGCTACTTGATCTCGTGGAAGGCCATGGCAGCCGGAAACTTACCTTCATTCCGATGCTCACGCCCAACGATGGTTCGGCCGAAGGGACACTGACCCACTACGATTGCGGCGAGCGTCGCCAATCGCTTTGCGAATTCCTTCAGGCTGCAGTCACTTCACGGCAGAGAGATATCCGACTGCTGCACCAGATCATGCCGCAATTCCAAGTGGAGTTCCGGTGCCACTGTGACAATCATTACTTGCTGAATCAGGATCGGGATCGGTACTTCGACTCCCTGCCCCCGGAATGGCTTGCCGAATCGGTCGTCTTCCTGGACCCCGATATCGGCCTTCAGACTGGCAATAATGGTTATATGAGAAGAAAGGGCTTCGAAAAATACCTGACGTACGCTGAACTCAGTCGCGTATGTTCTCGCACATCCGGCAGCAGCGTCGTCATCGTCTATCAGCACCTGCAAAGAAACGCCAAACGGCACCTCAGCGATTTGGAGCATCGGCTTGAAGATTTGAGGGCGCATATTCCGGCGGCGGGCCTTTGGGCTATTCGACAAGGCGACCTGGCATTCCTGATACTTATCCAGGATCGAATGCGGGCGCGTCAAATCGAGCATTCTCTGGCGACACATGCACGTCGACATGGTCTTCAACTGATCCAGACACCCGCTTCTTCCTGTTCTCTGGACGCCAAGCTCAGTGAGTTAAGTATTTCTGTCCCATCAAATCAGGTACGATGAATGCATGACGGTTGAGACGATCAAGGATCTGATCGAACACTTGCCCCCGGACGATCAGGCCACACTGGCTGGTTGGCTCGGTAAACGCGACATGCGCGTCTGGGCAGATCAGATTGAGAGCGATTTTTCTGAAGGCGGAGCCGGACTCTCGTTGCTCAGCGAGGTCGACGCCGCCATCGATTCAGGCGATCTGACCGCGTTCAGGGTCAGTCGGCCACGCAGTCTTTTCGACTAGGCACGGCTGCGGAAAACATCACTTGCGCTCAATTCCCTTTCCGCCCTTTTGGCGCCTTTACGCGGCATTGCCTGCGGAGGTTCAAAAACAAGCCGACAAGCAATTCGCACTGTTTGAGTCAAACCCGCGACACCCTTCGCTCGGATTTGAAAAAAAGGGCGAGGTGTACACGGTCGAAATCGGCAGATCGTGGCGAGCGATAGCGCGCCGCAGGGAAGACGCATTGTACTGGTTCTGGATCGGGTCGCACGAGGACTACAACAAGATGCTTCGCCGTTGTCAATAAAGAATTCATGTCAGCGACCGAGCCCGTCTCCATTGAGCCCCCCTACCAGATCACATCCTTAGCAATCGCCCGCTTATCATACCCGTCCAGCACATGCACCACCCGAATCTTCTTCATCGTCACCGGCGATAACTGCCCGATCGGCACATACACAATCGTCCGCCCAAACCGCGCCGCCACATTCCGAAATACACTTCTGGGCGGCTTCGCCGCCACATACACCACATACTTCTGGATCGAATAATCCAGCCCCGCCAGCAACAGCCTCTCCGCCTTCGTCTCCGCGAAATCGTAATCCGGATCCGCCCACACGTCATACATCCGCCGCGCCGGCAGACTCATCAGAAACCCGCCATACTCCCCCCGCCCAATCCCCGGCCCGATCATATGCTCAAACGGCGGCGTCGAATAAAACGCCATGTCCGACTCGTTCTGGTTCTCCCCCAGCCACGTCGTCATGTAGTTATACCGGCCCGTCTGGTCGTCGTCAAAGATCACCACAACCGACCCCACCTCGCCATGTACCTTCTGCACATTGCGAACAAAAATCTTCCCGTCGTGCCAGTTGCGAATCGTCTCCCGCAGATCCACGCCGTCCAGCAGCGAAGACGTAAACGGCTCCACCGTCGTGCGCTCTTCCGAAAGCACGCTCTTCCCCTTCTTCTTCAGATACCGGCCGAAATTCTCAATCACCATGTCTTCCGGCGGATACGAACAAATGTTCGCGCCATTCAGTTCACTCGCCCACTCGCCCGGAAACTTTTCCTTCTTCCGCGGCTTCAGGCCCAGCCGACCCATCCGCCGCTTCGTGCTCGGCAACCGCCGCCGCAAATGAATCCGCCGCGTGTTCAGCCAGATCTCATCGCCCGAAATCTTCACCGTCGGAATATCGCTCGCCGTCTCCTGCGGCCCGTAGCGCGACGCCATCTCCCAAACTTCCCACGCGTAGTTCTCATCCACAATCGACCGCGCCGCAATCGTCAGATCGAATAACGACGCCGTCAGATCCCGATTCACCAGCGCCAGATTCCGGCTATACTTCCCCAGCAACCGCCGCTGCCACGCATGAACCTTATCGCCCGTGTTGACTTCATACGCCTGTCCCGCCTCGCGAAACAAAGCAATCTGCACACGCCGCCGATCCACCCGCTCATCACCCGACATCGAATCGCGAAACGCCTCATACCGCTCCTGCAGGTACGGATACTCCGACGTAATCTCACCCAGACAATCCGGATGAGGATTCACCAGTTGCAGCCGCTCCCGCCGCCTCCGCGCCGGCTCCATCTGCGGCTCCTCCATCGCATCCAGCACCGGATCCAGCATGTTCAGCGAGATCACCACCATCACCGTCGCCGTCGGGTCCGCCCCCTGCAGCTTCCACGCCACCGCACGCGAAAAATCCTCCACCTCGCGCGTCCGCGTTGGAGGATGCAGCCGATAAGACTCTACATATTGTTCGTGTGAAATCGAATGCAGCGCATACGAATCCGGATAACTATCCGAAACGTGCGGCCGCTCGGTCGTGTCAGGATCCGCGAATACCACCCGCGCCCCCACCTCATGCGCCGACCGAATCGCTTCCACAAAAGGATCCGTCGGCTCCACCGGCACATACACTGCACGGTCGTCATCCTCATCCCGCGCATAGACCGACTCACCAGGCTTCCCGCCCAGCGTCGTGTCGTTATAGAAGATCACCGAGATCCGCGGCATCCGCCGGATCGCCCTCAGATACAGGTCTTCCAGCGTCTCCGGCAGTTCCACCGCCACCACTTCCGGTCGCTCGGCAAGAATGCGCCGCCGCACCTCCAGCGCAAACTCCAGCCGACCCGGCACCACCGGCACATAGCTGAACCGCCCGCGCTCCAGTCGTCCGAAATCGAACTCAGAGTCCAGCGGGCCTGTGGGGTCTGGCATACCGCAACGCCTCCTCACCCAGAGTTTCCAGCACCGCCGTCTCCAGCGCCATCTTCTCGTGGTCGCGACCCATTGACAAACTCTTCAGCTTCGTCGCAAACCGCGCAATGTTGATGCCGTCGCGCACGCTGTAGCGCTCATCCGCCGCATGTGCCTGCTGCAGAAACTCCGTCACATACATCAGGACGCCGTCTTCGGCAAACGGCAGATTCTCTTTCAGAATCTGATACTCCTCGTCCTTCTCCGGGAAATCGATCAGCAGCTGCGGCTGTAGCCGCGAATGAATATACTCCGGCAATTCAAACGTCGAAGAGTCGTCATTCATCGTCGTCACAAACCGGAAATCCGCATGCGCCCGAATCTTCACGCCCGCCACAATGCTTTCCACATAGCGACGGTTATCCAGCAGCGGAGCCAGGCTTGCCCAGCTCTTCTCGCTCATGCGATTGCCTTCGTCCAGAATCACCACGCCGCCGGTAATCATCGCACTCACCAAAGGCGACGCCACATACCGCAGCTTCCCCGCCCCTTCAATCACGGGCGTAACGAGAAGATCCTCCGGCCGCGTATCCAGCGTGGCCTGCATGATGAACACATCGCGCCCCAGCCGTTTCGCGGCGGCATAAGCAAGAGTAGTCTTACCCACGCCGGGCTTGCCAATCAGCCGCGGATTCATCGGCATATCCGCGTCGTCCACCACCATCCACGCGGCCAGCAACTGCCGCATGAGTTCTTCCTGCCCCACCCACCGGGTAGTCAGTTCATCCGGATGCCCCAGATGCAGTACGACGCCTTCTATCTCAACTGTCATGAAGTCTCATTGTAACGATGCTGTGCTGACCAGGTACCCCCTCAAGCTCCTCTTGGCGTACTTTGCGCCCCCTTTGCGCCCTTTGCGCAAAAAGCAGCCCACACGCAAACCCCCAGCCCCACAATCCCCACCCCCAGCCCCAGCGCATTCACCTGCACCCCAAACACCTTCCCCACCGGCTCCGCATCGTTCCGGATCACCGCCATCACCAGCAGCCCCAGCGGAGCCAATCCAATCCCCACCGCCCCGGCCATCCCCCCCGGCACCCGATACGGCCGCACCAGCCCCGGCTCCCGCACCCGCAACACCACCAGCGCCGCAAACTCCAGCAAAATACTCAACCCGGTCAGCAGCACATCCAGCATGATGAGTTTCGAAAAACTCATCCCCAGGCAAAACGCCCACGCCCCCGCGCACGACATCACCGCCACCCACGGCGCATTCGACTTCACGTGCCGCTTCGCCAGCACACCCGGCAGAAACCCATCCTCCGCCATCGCCGCCGGCAGCCTCGAATACGACATCGTCAGCGCATTCAGCGTCCCCGCGGCCCCAATCATCCCGGCCCCGATCAGCGCCGCCGCCATCCACCCGCCCCCGCCAATCGCCCGTGCCACATCCGGCCACCCGCCCGTCGTCCACTTCGCCGCATCCAGCCCCGTCAGCGCCACCGCCCCGATCGGCACCACATACGTCACCGCCACCAGCACCACCCCCACCGCCATCGCCATCGGATAAGTGCGCTGCGGCCGCTCCACCTCCCCCGCAATCGTCGTCGAGTTATCCCACCCCATGTAATTCCACATCGCCACCAGCATCCCCGCCAGCAGATCGACATGCTTCACCCCAGCCGCGCCCAACCCGCCAGCCGACGCCCCGGCATGCATTCCCGCCCAAACCGCCAGCACCACAAACGGAGCCAACAACAACACCGTCATCGCCAGCGACCCCTGCCCTACCGCGCTTGCCCCCATCACATTCCAAACCGCGCACACAGCAATCAGCAAAACTCCAATCGCGATCCCCCTGCCACCCGCCGTCAGCCCCGGCGACACACGGCTCAAATAGCTCACAAACAGCGTCGGATAAATCGCCATATCGAAGATGCTGCCCGCCAGCGACAGCCATCCTTCCTGGAACCCCCAGAAGCCGCCCATCGCGCGATGCACCCAGCGATAATACCCGCCATCTTCCGGAATTGCGCTCGAAAGTTCGCTCACCATCAGCGCCGTCGGCAGACTCCAGATCACAGGCGTGATCAGCAAAATCAAAATCGCCCCCAGATACCCGGACGACCCGACAATATCCTCCAGCCCGAACGGCCCCCCGGCCACCATCAGATAGATCGCGCCCACCAAAGGCCAAAGCGTGACCTTCTTCTGAGTCACCTCTGACACCGCCCGCAGTAATGCGTCCCCCGCTGCCCCACCAAAATCCGCTTAATCTCCGCCCCGCAATTCACGCAAGGCTCCCCTGTCCGCTGGTACACCCGATGCGCCGTCTGAAAGCTCCCCTGGCATCCCTCCGCATCCACATAGTTGGATATCGAAGACCCTCGCGCCTCAATCGCCTCCCGCAGCACCTCCTGCATCGCGCGATATACCCGACCCACTCTCTCCGCGCCCAGCGACGCCGCCATCCGCTTCGGATTCACACCCGCCCGAAACAGCGCCTCATCCGCATAAATATTCCCCACCCCGCGCACAACGCTCTGATTCAGCAGCACCGCCTTCACCGGCGACCGCCGCAGCTTCAACCGCCGCCCAAACTCCCCTTCCGAAACCTCCAGCGGCTCCGGCCCCAGCGCGGCAACTCGCGCGGGCAACGAAACCCCGTACTCAATGCGCCCAAACTGCCGTGGATCCTCATAAACCAGCGATCCCTGATCCAGCGTCAGCACAGCATGAGTCCACTTCGTAAGTTCCCCATCCACCAGCAGCCTCCCGGTCATCCCCAGATGCACCACCAGAAAACCCTGATCGAGTGCAATCGCAATAAACTTCCCATGCCGCGTGACGCCGGTAATCTTCCGCCCCACCAGCGCTTCCGCCGTCTCGCGCGCGTCGCCGATGAGCACCCGCAGGCCGGTAAACTCCGCGCTCAAAATCCGACGACCTGTAATCTTAGGCCGCAGCGTCCGCACCACCGTCTCTACTTCAGGTAACTCAGGCATCCTGCTCCGGCAAATCCACCAGCACCGCGCCACCCTCCACCTTCACTGCATACACCGGCACACCCATCCGGTCATCCACCAGGCAGGCCCCGCTCTTCGAATCGAACTCCCACATATGCCAGGGACAAACCACCATCCCCTGAATCACCGTCCCCTGCCCCAGCGGCCCGCCCTCATGCGGACAAACCCCGCCCATCGCGCGCAGTTCCCCGCCCGCATTGCAGATCGCAAATAACTCCCCGCCATGCTCAACTTCAATCACGGAATCCCGCTGCAGTTCACCAATACTCGCAAGTTTCGTCCAAGCCATGCCTAACAGTGTATTGCCTTTCTTTGCACCCTTTGCGACCTTTGCGCCTTTGCGTGCAAAAAAATCCGCCGCGCAGGATACCCTCCCACGCAGCGGATCACCACCAACGAAACTAATGAAGTTCTTACGCGCGCTTGCGACGCACCGCAATCAGCCCGGCCAGCCCGCTCAGCGAAAGCAGCACAGTACCCGGCTCGGGCGTGGCGGAATTGACCGTCGTGTTGTAAGAGTCTCTCGCATCGTACGAAGAACCCCCACCGCCGGCCGTATCGAACTTAATCACGAGTGCCCAGTAGCTCTTCGCCGGCGAGAGCGGGTCGTCGCAATAGAGCGTTCCCGGCGAGCAACCGTTCGCGCCAGCCGTATAATTATTCCCAAACTGCGCAAACCCGTCAGTCAGCGATCCCAGCGGATTGTTCTGCCACTGCGTCAGCACCATCGTATAAGCTCCGGCATTCCACGGCTGCGAAGCACCGGCATCGTTGCAATCGGTGGGCCCCGGCCCGAACGGCGCTAAACCCGCACCGCAACTGGGCGCACCGTTTGGTATGGGCCATACCTGGCTCCCATCACTGTTCTGATACATCGTCAGGATCGACCAGAATCCGCCAATCGCGCCGTCCGTCGTATAAGCCGTGAGCGTTTCCGTGCTCGGCAGCGTGATGTTGATAAACGCTTCTCCGTCGTCGCCCGTGAAGTTGCCAGAGTAATTAAAGGTAACGGTGCCGGCCATGGCGCTCGACGCCAGCAGCACAACCCCCGAAATCATTTTTAGTAAGAAGCTCTTCTGCATAGAATTTGTGATTTCCTCCGAAATCAAACGTTCTGGCTATTGTACTCCACCCCATCGGCATCATGGGGATTTTTTTACGGTCGATTCGGCCTGTTTCGTACCTGAATCTGCCCCACAACAGCATTTCTCCCGTAACCCGATTATTCACGCCCTTATCTGAAATAATACTTATCTAAATAAAACTTATCTAAATAAAACTTGCCCCCCCCCCCCCAGGTTCTAGGCAATAATAACGGGAACGTCCAAACTGCGGGCAGGTGATGAACGAGCCACGCACGACGGAGGAAACTTACGAAGATGAACGTAGATCAACCCAACCACACCCTGAAGAAGCTGCTCTTTAGCTTCGCCATTCTCCCACTCGCCGCCTTCGCCCAAACTGTCCCCCTGACGCAGGATGCGTACGTGGTCGCGGGCAACGGCAGCAACTTCGGCGGCACCGTCTCCATGAATGTCAACGGTGTCAACAACTCGCAATCGCTCGCGCAATTTGACCTTTCCCCCCTCTCCGGCGTCACTGCCGCCAACGTTTCCAGAGCCACTCTGACAATCTTCGTCAACAAAGTCACCGCCGCCGGGAACATCAACATCTCGGTTGCCAACGGCGCATGGACCGAATCGACCGTGAACGGCACGAACGTCCCCGTGGCGGCAGCCGCAGTCTCCAGCGGCCTCAACATTTCCGCCGCTGGCGTTTACGTCTCTGTCGACGCCACCAACGCCGTCAAAGCCTGGCTGACAGCGACCACCAACAGCGGCTTTATCATCACCCCGGCCGATGGCACCGTCAACATCGCCATCGACACCAAGGAAAGCTCCACCACCAGCCATCCCGCAACCCTGACAGTCCTCCTCACCGCCACTGGCGCGACAGGTAGTCAGGGTCCGACCGGCGTAACTGGGGCCACAGGCGTTACTGGGGCAACAGGTGCCGGTACCACCGGCGCGACTGGTCCCACAGGCAATAACGGAACTACCGGCGCAACGGGTGCCACCGGCGCTACGGGCGCTGCTGGATCGGCCTCCGCCACCGGAGCAACCGGAACCCAGGGCCCAACCGGCGCAACAGGCGCCACGGGCGCAACAGGAGCAGGCACGACGGGTGCAACCGGCGCAACAGGTAGTCAGGGAAACACCGGCGCAACCGGTGCCACAGGCGCGACAGGCGCCGGCACGACGGGTGCAACCGGCGCAACAGGTAGTCAGGGGAACACCGGCGCGACCGGTGCCACTGGCGCAACTGGTGCAGGCACCACTGGCGCGACTGGTGCAACCGGCAATAACGGTTCCACCGGCGCGACTGGTGCCACGGGCGCAACCGGCGCAGGCACAACCGGCGCGACTGGTGCAACCGGCAATAACGGTTCCACAGGCGTTACTGGTGCCACGGGCGCAACCGGCGCTGGCACAACCGGCGCGACTGGTGCAACCGGCAATAACGGTTCCACAGGCGTTACTGGTGCCACGGGCGCAACCGGCGCAGGCACAACCGGCGCGACTGGCCCCACTGGACCCTCCGGCACCAACGGCACCAACGGCCTTAACGGTTCCGCCGGAGCTCAGGGGCCCACTGGTCCCGCCGGCCCCACTGGCTCCTCCGGCACTGGAGGCTTCTCCTGGGCTGGCTACAACGTCAACGGACCCATTGCCAACACCGTCTACGTGACTTTGTCGGGGCGCGGCAATTCCGCTGACAGCTTCGCCACCCAGGTCGGTACCGAAAACCAGCTGACACCGGCGGCTTGTACGGTGAGATCTCTTTACGTGTCATCGATGCTCACCCAAAATTCCGGCGCGGGCGCAGTGAATTCAACGTTCACGGTTGTTCACAATAACGTAGCTACCACCATGACCTGTAGCCTCTCAAACCCGTCAAATCCTCTATACAATGTCGCAGCCTGCCATGACACCACGCACACCTTCACGGTTGCGCAAAACGACACCCTCTCGCTTGCATGGCAACAGGACAATGGCAATCCAACCATCTCCGCGAGCACATCTCTGGTGTGCAATTAGGCGCACGGATACAAACACAACAACCCAAAAGGCCTGCTCTTCACGGAGCAGGCCTTTTGCTTTTCAGAACCCGCAGGTTTTCATCAGGGGATCAAGCCCGCAGCACGCCCCGCTGAGTTACGCCGCTCACAAAGAGTTTGCGTGGCCGGTTTCCAACCGGCCTTCCCATTTCAGGTCAGACCCCTCCTGCGCTTCGCCTGGCCCCGAAGCGCCGGCAGGCACAGTTCATCTCTATTTGATCTTCGATTCCCAATTTGGGAACATACATTTTGAGAGTGATCAGCCGCAAGGCAATTCGCGAATTCACCAGGGAAAACCCGGACGCGACCGCACCTCTCTCCATCTGGCACAAGGAAGTCACCAATGATGGCTGGAAATCGACTTCTGACTTGCGGGCGACTTTTCGCGACGCTGATATCGTCGGCGACAAAGTTGTCTTCAACATCGCGCGAAACCGTTACCGGCTGATCGCATTCGTCGCATATCGTGCGCGCAAAGTTTTTATCAAAGCGATTCTCACCCACAAACAGTACGACAAGGAGACCTGGAAATGACCACCCTCACCGACGTCGCCATCGCCAGTCCGCCGGAAGTCGATGCAAAGCGCTATGGACGTCTTCTGACAAAATTCGCACCCAAAGTCATCGAAACCGAGAGAGAAAACGACGCCGCTCTGGCCATAGTCGAACGCCTGCTGGAGAAAGGTGAAAACCACCTGACTCCCGAAGAACGCGTCATCTTTGACCTTCTGACCGTCCTGATCGAAAACTTCGAGGACCGCGCATATCCGATCCCCGAAGCAGCCCCCAAAGACGTCCTGCGCGATCTCATGGAACATCGCGATCTGAAGCCGGCGGATATCGCCCCGTTAGTCGGTTCACGCGCGAAGGTCTCCGAAATCCTCTCCGGCAAACGAGCCATCAGCAAAGAACAGGCCCGCCGCCTCGGAGAATTCTTCAAAGTATCCCCCGCCGCTTTTATCTGAGGTTGGCGCGAGGCTTACCGCGGCTCCACCCGCACCTCGCCGGATTCAAAGCATCAGAAACGCCCGGACAGGCCCCCAGGCACCGCACAACCGCATTTCTCCCGCAACCCGACGATTCACGCTCCTGTACGGAAATAACCTTTAAATAAACTTGCCCCCACGCCTCGGTTTGAGGCGATACTATCTAAAAGGCCCAAATGGCATCGGAGTCT
This sequence comes from uncultured Acidobacteriia bacterium, assembly GCA_903875575.1. Lineage (GTDB taxonomy): Bacteria > Acidobacteriota > Terriglobia > Bryobacterales > Bryobacteraceae > BOG-234. The sequence goes on from CAIQWJ010000005.1 coordinate 186,289, forward strand.
CATCCGGAGCCATGTCCCACCGAGGAGACTTTCGCCAATGAGAACCAACCAGCGCACCCGCAGCATGAAGAACCTGCTGTTCAGCCTCACCCTGCTGCCACTCGCCGCTTTCGCACAGACCGTTCCGCTCACACAGGATGCGTACGTGGTGGCGGGCAACGCCAGCAACTTCGGCGGCACCGTGTCCATGAATGTCAACGGCGTCAACAATTCGCAATCGCTCACGCAGTTTGACCTTTCCTCTCTCTCCGGCATCACCGCCGCCAACATTTCCAGAGCCACCCTGACCATCTTCGTCAACAAAGTCACCGCCGCCGGGAACATCAACATCTCCGCCGCCAACGGCGCATGGACCGAATCGACCGTGAACGGAACCAACGTCCCCGTGGCGGCAGCCGCAGTCTCCAGCGGCCTCAACATTTCCGCCGCCGGCGTTTACGTCTCTGTCGACGCCACCAACGCCGTCAAAGCCTGACATCCACCAGCAACAACGGTTTCATCATCACCCCGGCCGATGGCACCGTGAACATCGCCATCGATACCAAGGAAAGCTCCACCACCAGCCATCCCGCAACCCTGACAGTCCTCCTCACCGCCACCGGTGCAACGGGCGCAACCGGTACGGCGGGCAATAACGGCATCAATGGATCTACCGGCGCAACTGGTGCAACTGGCGCAACCGGCGCGGTGGGTTCCAGTGCCAACATGAATGTCCTGGATGCGACCGGCCACATCCTTGGAGTGATGAACGGTGGCGTGAATGGCTCATCGGTCGGAGTACGCACGCAGAACGGATACACCTTCTATATCAATCTGGATGGTAAGTTTCCTCCATCTCAGTTGTGGTGGACTGGTACGACGTCGTGTACCGGTACCGCGTACCTCAACGACGGCCTGGATAAGGGTGGCGGCGCCACCATTTACGGCAAGACTGCCGTTTTCTCCGTTTACTCGAACGCAATCCTGACTACGGGCTCCAGTGGCGGCCTGGTAACCTCGGTTTTCGCAGGTGGCGCGGTTCATAGCGGGGAGAAAGCCGGCCTGCAATTCAATGGCACCAGCAGCCCGAACCCGAGCGGCAGCGCCGCTTGCAACACCACCCTGGGCTCAGACGTCGGCTTTGGGGGTTGGGCGCTGACAAACCTGGGCAGTGCGACCGCCGCCGCTGCGACGCTCGGGTGGCCTGCAGGAACCATCCTCACCACCTGCACCGTATCGACGCAGGCTTCGAGCACAAGCGGCCAAAGCACCGTGTATGGACCCATCCTGAATCAAGGCAGCACGATGTGCGTAGCCGGACCGCTGCAACTACCGTAGGCCAGTCTGGCCCCCCACAATCAGCCCAGGGAAACAAGGGGCCTGCCCTTATGGACGAGCCTTTGTTCGCTTGCGCAGGTAGCCGCGCTCATCATGACTCCCACCCCGTTGTCGGCACTCTGGCGTCATCAGTCTTCTTAGCGTTCCCTTTGCGTAAAAGCGTTCCAGTGAGCTACTTGCAAAACTCCGACACGACGGACTCCAGGCCGAACGGTTTTTCAATTTGGGGGCGAATCGGAAAAATCCGCGAACCTACAAATCAAATTGAAACAAGGGGTTGAAAAAGTAATTAGGAACGGGGGTTGAAA
>CAIQWJ010000006.1 GCA_903875575.1 uncultured Acidobacteriia bacterium
CCAGCCCGTCCGGGCCGATCAGATTTCCCCCACTCGTGGCGATCAATTCGTCGATCAACTCTTTCTTGATGGTCATTATTGGCTCTCCTTATAGTCGTACTTACCGGAGAACCGCGTTTACACAATCCTTTTTACACCCTCAAGTCGGCAGACACCGACGAGCCAGGGCGGGCCGTGCGCTCGGCAATGACGGGGGCCGATTCGGCCGAGATGGACTCCACCCATGTCAGAGATTCCAGATAGCAGGTGCCGAGAATCTCAGCAGACATTCCAACTTCGCTCGCGCTGCGGATGACCTCCTGCCAATCACCCACCTCATAGGCTTTCACGATTTGCAGGATCAGGGTCAGACGGGCACCCTTGGCAGCCGTGCCCAAAAGTGCCTGACGAAGATGGATGCCGATGTTGAGATCGTCCAGAATCCCGGCCAGGGGCCGCTGCAGAATAGCGTCGAGCAAGGAGAACATCCCGAGCAGAAAGGGGTCGGATTCCCCCACCTGGACCTTCGAGGCCGTCGCGATTGCTTCGCAGAGACGACCACGCATGAGCACATGCGACATCAGAACCGCCGGCCGGTTCTTGCCAAGGCTGCCGAGACTTGCCATCCAGGACCATTTGCGGATTTCATCCGAGCCCATCAGAAGCAGGCCCTGGCGGACCGATTCCACGCGCCCGGCGCGGGCGAAGGCGGCCGAATTGAGGTATTTGAGTAACGAGTGCGACAAGCCAACGTCGTGCTGCACCAGGTCCTCCACGGCATTGAAGTCCAGATCTTCCTGCTGGATCTGCTTCATGAGCCGCAGGCTGCTGGCCTGAGATCCGGGGAGGCGGGCCGCCTGAAGAACTGTGGGACGCGCGAAGAAGTAGCCCTGAAAAAAATCGAAGCCCTGTTGTTTTGCCCTTTGAAATTCCGCGTCTGTTTCTACTTTTTCTGCCAGCATGCGGATATTGAGCTTCTTGTACTGCCGAACCATGTTCTCCTGTTGGCGGGGGGAGGTCAGGCGGAAATCAGCTTTAAGAATGTCGATGTAGGGAGCAAAGGCGGCTGTTCGCGCGTCATCCAGGCAATCGTCCAGGGCCACCGCATAGCCCTGCTGCTGCAGACGATTGCAGACTGTGAGCACTTCGTTATCCGGCTTGACGGACTCCAGGATCTCAATCACCACTTTGTCGGGAGGCAGCAGGGTAGTCCAGTCGCCGAGCAGCAGCGTTCGATCAAAGTTGATGAAAGCAGGTTTACCTCCGAGCAACCGATCGAGGCCCACCCCCAGGACCGCGTTGACAATCACCTGAGAAGTAGCCATGACGTCGTCCGTCGCATTGCAGAAGTTGGCGTCGCTCGAACGAAACAGGAGTTCGTAGCCGGCCACGTTCATTGCGGTATCGAGGATAGGCTGACGCCCGAGATAGACCTCCATCATGCAGACTATCGGCAGAACCGCGATTAAAATTCAGTCTGCCCTCGGTTAGAAATCTGAAGAAAAGGAGATGGGATCACAGGGCGGGCGACGCGGAGGTTTCCCTGCCCTCATGGCTGCGGGACCGCTTCAATCTCCGCAGGCCGGACATCGGCAATGTTTGCGCCGATGATTCGTTGAAGGTCCTGGCTGAGGTTCGAATCCGGGTAGAACCAGGCGGGATCGCCTATGCTGACTCGGTTTCGTCCACCCGCCTTGGCCGCGTAAAGTGCGCCGTCCGCAGCCCTGAGCAGGGCATCTGCGGACGGGCAATCCGCCGCTGTTGCCGTAGCGACGCCAAGGCTGATGGTGACATGGCCGGCCAGAGTGGAATCCAGGTTTGGAAGCGCCAGTTGCTCGATGCGTTGGCGCGCGCATTCCGCAAGGCGAACCGCTTCAGCGCTGTCGGCTCCGGGAAGAATCATGGCAAATTCCTCGCCACCGTAGCGGGATATGCAGTCGGTATCGCGGCGCCCGATTTCGGCGAGGGCCCGGGCCACCAGCCGAAGGCATTCATCTCCGGTCTGATGACCACACGCATCGTTCAGCCTTTTGAAGAAGTCGATGTCCGCGACGATCAGTGAGAGAGGCTTGCCGGATCGCCTGGCGTGGTTCCACTCCTTCGAAAGCGTTTCATCGAAGACTCGTCGGTTGGCGATGCCGGTGAGCGAATCGGTTGTGGAGAGCTGGAGAAGGCTTCGGTTCGCCTGCTGGAGTTCGGAGGTCCGCTCGTTGACGAGTCGCGTGAGAATCTGCTCTTTTCTGCGCATGGCGTTGCCGCGAAGACGAAGTACGAGCGCCGCTGCGCCCAGCGGGATGAGCGCGGCCAAACCGATAAACTACCAGGTCAGCCAAAATGGCGGTTGAATGTCAAATGAGAAGGCAGCGGCTTCCTGGCTCCAGCGCCCCCATCCGTCACGCGCCTGCACTTCCAGACGATACTCGCCGGGAGGCAACCCCGGAAAATCGAGCTGCCGCTCCCCTGTTTCGCGCCAATCCCGAAACAGGGGAGACAAACGATACCGGAACATTACGGCGTTTTCACGGGCGAACGTGAGTGCGGCGAACCTCGCCGTGAGTGAGCCGTCGGAATGGTCGACAGATATTCTGGTTCCGCCATCCATAGATTTCTTCCCCAGAGTCAGCTGGGTAAGAACCGCCTTGGGAGGCGGGGTCAGCGCGGCAGTTTGTTTGGGCGTGAAGAGAGCCAGCCCGCCGCTGGTACCGAGCCACACGGTGCCATCCGGATTGGCCCGGAAGCCGTTCAGGTCGCAATCATCCCAGACCAGGCCATCATGGTGGTCATAATGCGTCCAGTCGCTGCCCTTGCGTACGTCGACACCGCGATTGGTTCCCGCCCATAAACTTCCCTGGGCATCAAAACCGAGAAAGTACGTGGTTCCTCCCCGCTGAGCCGGGCGGGCCTCGTTCCTGGGCGCGGGGCTTGCCGCGCTGCCGGCACTTTCGTGGCTGACGGTGAAGTTGGCACCGACGCGAATTCGGTCGATCTCCGGGCCGAACTGGTAGCCGACCCAGACGTCTCCGTTCGGGTCCGCTGCAAGGCTCAGAACTTCGTTGTGGCTCAGGCCATTCCGGGTTGTGAATTGGAACCAGCGTCCGCCGGAAAACTGGAACAGACCATCCTTCGTTCCGGCCCAGATGTCCCCGTTCGCCGCCTCCGTCACGGCCAGACAGAAAGTGTGGCCGGGCAAACCTTCCACAGGGCGAAAGCGCAGCGTTGTGAGATCCGCAACGTAGAGACCGGTTAATGAGGCAGCCCAGATCCGGTTGCCGTGATCCAGCATGAGGGTGTAGGGACTCTCCGCCGCGAGACCCTGCGCTTTGCCGAACCATTCGACGTTACCGGTTTTCGTATCAAAGCGGGCTGCGCCTCGTCCTTCCGTACCCAGCCATAGATTGCCGCGGCCATCCGGACGGACGCTGTGAATCGGAAGGTTTTCCAGCTTCTTCTGATGCTCCCACTTCCAACCTGAGGTTGTGCGACTTCCGAGGTAGAGTCCCGCGTCGGTCCCCGCCCAGAACGCGCCGTTTTCGGCGGGTGCCACTTCATAGGCGAGGTCGCTGCCCAAACCGCTATCGGAGTTGAAGTACTGCCACTGCTGATAACCCAGCCACTTCGCGATACCGTGGCCGGCGAGTCCCAGCCAGACGGAACCTTCGCGGTCCTGAAACACGGAGTAGACCGGTCCACGTATTCCGGCGGGACGTCCGATGGTTTGCCAGTGACCATTGCTTCCGATCACGAGGCCGTCGTTGACCGGAATGATCACGTTGCCGAGATGATCCACAGTGATCAGACCACGCGGCCCAAAACCGGCGAGCTGGGGTACGATCGGCTTCTCGAAGCGGACTTTGCCTTTTTGCGAGTTGCGCAGGAGGGCAACGTCGCCGGCAACACTTTGTGCCCATAGATCTCCGTTTGCGTCCCGTTGTATGCCGTGCCAGACTCCCCGCCGGATGCCGGCTTCCGGACCGAAGGTCTGCGTCTTGCCGTCGCTCATTGCACAGATTTGATCGCCGCAGCCCCACCATACGGTTTCGGTTTCGGCAAAGACGCCGTTCGCGGCGGGCGAACCGCTGCTGGATGGGTTTGGCACCAGTTTCATCTGGAGTTCATGGTGAGCGGCTCCGGACGTCATGCGAAACAGCCCCGCGTCAGTCGCGATCCAGGTGATACCCCGATGGTCCGACTGAATACCGGCTCCCCACATTACTTTGCTGGCAGTCGGCATGGGCACACGCTCAAAACGTACGCCTGGCCCGGTGTTTCGGTACAGCCCGAACTTGCCGCCCACCAGCAGGCTTCCATCCGGCGCTTCGCCAAACATCGCTGCATTCGAGAAAGGGAGTCCATCGGTTGGCATGACGGATTGGAAGCGTTCTCCGTCGTAACGGAACACACCTGTCTCCGTGCTGAGCCAGAGGTAGCCCCGCGCGTCCTGATAGATTTTCCTGACGGCCAGGTCCGTCAGGCCCTGATCGACACCATAGTATTGAAACGTGTATTGCTGCGGGTAGGCGATGCCGGCACCGACGAAGAGAAAGCACGAGACTGCGGCGGTGACTGGAAAGCGCACGGAATGGTCCTGCCATTTCGTGTCGGCAGATTCGCGCGGTTGTGTAGGACCAGACTACTGCGTCATCGAGATAGCCCGAGCAACTTCAGTGCTTCTCCAGCACAATGTGCGTGGCCCGTTCGGAGGCCCGGTGTTCAGTCACGGAGAAGCCGAGCGCAGGCAGGTCGATCCCGGTGAACAGGGTTTCTCCCTGCCCCAGTACGACGGGTGAAAGCGCGAGGTGGAGGGAATCGATCAGCCCGGCCTTTAGGTATTGCCGCACGGTGGAGGTGCCGCCGCCGATTTTGACGTCTTTATCGCCCGCTGCCTGCTTCGCGAGCCGCAGTGCTTCTTCGATTCCGCCGGTGACGAAGTGGAAAGTTGTGCCGCCCTCCATGGTGATCGGTTTGCGTTCGTGGTGAGTGAGGATGAAGGTATCGGCATGGTACGGCGGGTTGCTGCCCCACCAGCCTTTCCAGGTGTCGTCGGGCCAGGGGCCGCGCACGGGGCCGAACATGTTGCGGCCGAGGATGAAGGCCCCGAAGTTGTGCATGGCAGCTTGTGCGAATTCGTTGTCGAGGTCGACGGAGCCGCCTTCCTGGCCGTGCATGGTGCGGAAAGCACGAGTGGGGAAGAACCACTGGAAGAGGTCGGGGCCGCGCTTGCCGAGGGGGTCATTCAGGGATTGGTCGGGGCCGGCGCTGAAACCGTCGAGGGAAACGCTGAATCCGGCTACTCTAACTTTTGACATTGGTGGGGTGGTGGGCCTCTGGGATTCAGGCTAACATTTGGGCCGGGGCTGGTTGGGAAAGCCGAGCAGTGAAGGGGTGAAACAGGAAGGAAATGGCGGAGAGGGGGGGATTCGA
>CAIQWJ010000007.1 GCA_903875575.1 uncultured Acidobacteriia bacterium
GATCGACTCCGCCGGGATCATCCGACTCAAAGTCTTCCGGAGTTTCGTACAGGGCTTTCAGATTCGCGCTGTAGCTCCACATGAGCTGGAACACCCGCGCTGCGGAATCGGGATAGCCGTAGGTGGGAATACCTGCCTGACTGAGAATCTGAACACCTGGAGCGACCCCATCGCCGCCCATCCAGCTCGCGATGATCGGTTTGTCCGACACCTTTGCGAAGCGCTTCAATTCTTCCGCGACCGCGGTGGGATCGGAAAGCCCGGTCGGAGCCAGAATGGCAAGAATGCCATCCGTGGCGGGATCTTTCACCGCCACTTCCATCGCCGCCCCATAGCGCTCGGCAGTGGCGTCTCCCAGAATGTCGACAGGATTCTGATGACTCCAGTGTTTCGGCAGCATACCGTTCAGAGTTTCAATGCTGCCAGCGGTAATTTCCGCCAATTGCCCGCCATCGCCCAGCAACGCGTCCGTGGCCAGCACTGCGGGCCCTCCGGCATTCGTCACAATCGTCAGTCCCGGACCCTTCGGCCGTGGCTGTTTGTCAAGCGCTTCAGATAAGTTGAACAGCTCCGCGATCGTATTGACGCGGATCACGCCACAGCGGCGGAATGCAGCATCCAGAACTTCGTCCTGACCAGTCAGCGCGCCGGTATGTGAAGCTGCGGCCTTCGCTGCTGCCGCCGTTCGCCCCGGCTTGATGACAATGATGGGCTTTGCCAGCGCCACTTCCCGCGCCGCCGAGAGGAACCCGCGCGCATCGCCCACCGATTCCATATAGATCACAATGCTGTGAGTCCGGGGATCATCTCCGAGGTATTGAATCAGGTCGCCCCAGCCTACATCGAGCATGGAGCCGACCGAAACAAACGCACTGAAGCCCACCAGTTCCCGCTGGCTCCAGTCGAGGATCGCCGTACAAAGCGCCCCGCTCTGGCTTATGAAGCCCAGGTGTCCGGGCCGCGCCATAGAACGGGCGAACGTGGCGTTCAAACCGTGATGCGGGCTCATCAAACCAAGACAGTTAGGCCCGATAATCCGCATGCCCGCCCGTCTCGCGTCCGCCAGAATCTCCCGTTCCATGGCGGCCCCGTCTTCGCCAACTTCGCGAAAACCGGCGGAGATGATGATGGCGTTTTCAATTCCCGCCGCCGCGCATTCCCGCACCACGCCGGGCACGGTTCGTGCGGGTGTTGCAATGACCGCCAAATCCACCTTCTCCGGAATTTGGCCCACGCTCGGGTAACAGGGCACCCCGAGCACGTTTGCGCGCGTGGGATTGACGGGAAACAGCCGGCCTCCGAACGAAGTGGTCCTGAGGTTATCCACAATGGACCGGCCAACCCCCGTTGGGTTCTCCGTTGCGCCGATCACTGCTACATTACGTGGATGGAAGAACGCCTCAAGCGGCGTTCGCGGGTATACCGCGTCTGATTGATTGCTGGATTCGGATTCTGACATAAGCTGATGCGGACGTTGTTTAGATGCTTAATACGGGGCAGGGCGATTCGCGAATGATCGGATACAACCTTGACCAGAGTCGGCTGAAAGTGCTCTGCTCCAGGCCACGTCCGGTAACAATCAGATCCGCATTCCGGCGGATCGCTTCCTGCTGAACGCCTTCTTCAATACTGGCGTCGATCACGGCGTGCGGCGCGTCAATTCCCAGACGCCCTTTCAGTTCCCGAAGGCGAAAATCGGCGTCATCGCGAATTTCTTTTTCACCGGGGCTGAAATCGAAGTTCACCGACGTTCGGGGCATGTCCAGCACATGGACAATGGAAAGCCTCGCGTTCCATGATTTGGCGAAGGCCGCCGCCGCGGTCAGCACGGCCTCGGCTTCGTCGCTCTCATCGAGCGCACAAAGGATCGACTTATAGCTCGTCCGGAAGTCGTTACCAACCACTGATCCTGCCGAGGTCCAGACGGCTGCGCTCACATCGTGCAGCACTTTTGCCGTGACCGACCCCAACAGCAACCGGCGCACGGGACCGTACCCGTGCGTGCCCATCATCACCAGATCCGTGCCTTGATGTTGCACATAACCGTTCAGAACGGAACCCGCCTCGCCAGCCTGCGTCACCAATTCCGGACGCTGGCCGTGAAACATCTCCATCGCGAACTTATGCAGGCGATCACGCTCGTATGTCTGTATCTGTTCGGGCAATAAGGGATCTACTGCCAGATCGCCGTAACCCAGCAGCACCGATGGATACGCGTGCAGAAGGGTCAACGTGGCGGAAAAATGCCTGACCATCTGCTGCACATGGGGTACAACGGCCCGGCATGGATCTGAGTAATCCACCGGAAACAGGATCTTGCGAAAGGGCAGCATAATTACTCACTGAAGAGCAGTTTCATTACCAAAGGCCCGGTTTCATTTCAATCGCGGGACTTGTGCTGTGCCGGGTCCCGAAGCCGCGGGTGCATTGGTGCGTGATCTGGCGCACAATGCGCAATGCATCGAGTCAGTGGCAATTGGATACCAGCATGCTGGCTCATGAGCGATGACAACGTTGAACAGACTCGCGAAACTGTGGCTCGCGGCGGGATTTCTGGGCATTTCATTGGGAAACGCCGCAGGTGTCGGCGATCCCTGCGAATCCCCTCTCTGTCGGCTGGTAACCGCGGATCGTCACTCCACGCCATCAGTGAGGAAATTCTATGAGTCCGCGGGTTACAAATTGGCCTGGACGCATAACGGCGTGCCGACCAAACAAGCGCTCTCCGTCGTGGACGCCCTGAAGGCTACCGAAACAAAAGGCCTGAATCCGGAAGCCTACGAAGCCTCCACCTGGGATGCTCGCCTCAAGTCGCTCTCCAGCGAGGCGGCCCAAGCCGAATTCGACCTGAACCTGACGCTCTCGCTCATGCGTTACATTTCTGATCTGCATTTCGGCCGCGCCAACCCTGGCCTGTTCCATACGAGCAGCGGCACAGGCGGCGAGTTAGGGGATCTTGCCACATTCCTTCGGCAGCGCGTCGTTGACTCTGCGGACGTAAAAGCCGTTCTCGAAGCCGTAGAGCCACCTTATCCCGGCTATCAAAGAACGGAAGAAGCTTTTCAGCGCTATCTTGTGTTGGCTGCGGGACCATTGCTTCCGCGATTGCCCGTCACCCCAAAACCCGTGGAGCCAGGTGCCACTTATGCAGGCAGCGGCGACCTGGTCACTATTCTCCGCCGCCTCAGTGACCTGTCGGCGGACGCCGCAATCCCGGATACCTCCCGCTATGAAGGCCCACTCGTCGATGCCGTCCGGCACTTCCAGACGCGACACGGCCTGGATCCGGATGGCCGTCTGGGCAAGTCAACCTTCGCCCAACTCAATACACCCCTCAGCACGCGCGTCCGCCAGTTGCAGTTAACCCTGGAGCGCTGGCGCTGGGCTCCGCACAGTTTTCCCCGCCCTCCCATCGTCGTCAACATTCCCGAATTTGAACTGCGAACCGTGAATGCCGCCTACCGCACAGATCTCGAGATGAAAGTCGTGACGGGTAAAGCGTACGGCCATAAGACGCCCGTATTCTCCGCCGACATGAATTACGTCGTTTTTCGTCCCTATTGGGACGTCCCCTACAGCATCACGCGAAATGAAATGCTGCCGAAGATGGAACACGACGCCGCATATCTCGCAAAGAATCAGTTGGAGATCGTCGACGCTCAGGGAAGAGTGCTGGCAGAAAATACCCCGGACGCGGACACCATCGCCAGACTCCGCTCCGGTGCCCTCCGCATCCGCCAGTTACCGGGGCCCGAGAACTCCCTGGGCCTGGTAAAGTTTCTTTTTCCCAACGAACACAGTGTCTACCTGCACTCCACCCCGGCGACCAATTTGTTTTCGAAGTCCCGGCGCGATTTCAGCCACGGTTGCATCCGCGTCGAAAAGCCCGAAGAGCTGGCCCTGTGGATACTGAAAAGTGAAGGCTCGGAATGGACACCGGACCGCATCCACCAGGCCATGGAAGGTGGCACGACGTTTCAGGTCACGCTGAAAAACCCAATCCCCGTGCTCATCGTCTATGCCACCGCGATCGTCACCGAAAACGGCGAAGTCCATTTCTTCGACGATATCTATAAGGAAGATATCCGTCTCGCCGCCGCCCTGGCTTTGACAGAACCGCTTTCAGCCGCCCGGTGATAGAATCGTCTGGATTGATCGTGGTTTGAGTCGGGTCCAGCCGGTTCCAGCCACTGAGGAGTTCGGTTCTACATGAAGAAAAACGTATTCCGCCACATCGCTTTGATGGCACCGCTGGCTGCGGTACTTCTCTGCATTGCCTTCGTCCAGAATGGCCCCGCCCAGAACGCGCCGGCTGCACAGCGCCCAGCATTGCCGCCGCTTCCGCCGCCACAGTCGGTTCCCAAACCCGGTCCGGCCACTGACGCGCCTTACGCGCCCCTCGCCCTGCTCCCCGGCGGCGTAGTTGTCCCCCTGTATCAGCCCGGCTCTCACTTCCTCAACAACGACCGCATCAAAGAACCGGAAGTGTACAACATGAGCGGTGCCGTGCCCGGCCGCGTCAGCAGCGTGGTCAACATCCACAACCCGTCCATCGAATTTCACGGCGTGGATCGCGGCCTGAACACCGGCGCGGTCATGATCGTCGCGGCCGGTGGCGGGCATAACACTCTCAACGTCGGTTCCGAAGCCTGCGATTTCGTCCCGTTCTTCTACAACTACGGCGTCAACACGGTCATCCTGCGCAACCGCCTGCGAACCAGCGGCTACAACCCGCAGGTGGACGCTGTCAATGACGCGCAGCAGGCCGTTCGCCTGGTCCGCGCGCACGCGAAAGACTGGAACATTGACCCCAACAAGATCGGCATCATGGGTTTCTCGGCGGGGGCCGAACTCTCCGCTCCCGCAGCCGTTTTCTTCGAAGATTTCGACAAAAAGAACAACGAACCGGACGATCCTCTGGCCGGCATCAGTTCCCGCCCGGATTTCGTCGGCATCATCTATCCCGGCCCGTCGCCGTTCGCGCGCGGTCGCGTTGCGCCAACCATCCCCCGCAACACCCCGCCCGCATTCATCGCGGGTGCGGCTTCCGGCGATCAGGGCCACGCCGTTTGGGCCAACGATTACTTCACCGCCATGCTCGCCATGAGCATCCCGAACATCGAAATCCACCTTTACGCGCAGGGCAAACACCCCGGTGACAAACTGGACGATGGCAGCAGCATGAGCGGTGGCTTGACGGATCGCAACAACATCCCGTATGGAACGTGGCAGTACCGGATGATCGACTGGATGCGCGATCTCGGCTTCCTCCAGAAGCCGGGCATTGAGACCAAAGCCGCCAAAGACATCGCTGCCTATCTGGCCCAACCGCCGCGCGGAGCCTTCGGCGGCTCAGGGCGCGGTGGCGGCCGGGGCGGTTCCGGCGGCGGGCGCGGCGCATTTGGTGCCTCCGGCGCTGGTGGCTCGTTCGCACCTGCGGGTCCGGGAAGGTAGCTCCGCAAACGCCGCATTTTTGGGGGGCATCGCCAGCGGGAAATCCCCATCGGCGATACTGGAATTTACACCCCAAACATCATGCGGGAAGTCCTTTATCAGACGCCGCGCGGCATTCGCGTGGCGCGCGCCACTACCAAACTACCTTTCGCCAGAGGACTCGACCGCTTCCGGCGCGATCTTGATCGCCATCGCGGCATCTACCTTTCCTCCGGCTACGAATACCCCGGCCGCTACTCCCGCTGGGATATCGTCGCTGTCCGTCCGCCCCTCGAACTCGTCAGCTTCCAGCGAGAGGTAACCTTCCGCCCCCTGAATGATCGCGGCGTCGCCATCAACCGCATGCTGGCTACGGTCCTGCGCGACCATCCGCATTGGGACGACTTTCGCGAGGAAAACGGTACTCTGCGCGGCACCCTCAAGCCGATGCCAGCCATCTTCCCCGAAGAAGAGCGAAGCAAACAGCCATCCGTATTTTCCATTCTGCGGGCCCTGACGCAGGAATTTCGCAACGCCAACGACGACAAACTCGCCTTCGCCGGCGCTTTCGGGTATGACCTGCTCTTCCAGTTCGAGCCGATCCCACTGCGCCTGCCGCGCGAGGCGCAAAAAGACTTACAGCTGTTCCTCTTTGACGACATCATCTACATGGACCGGAAGCGTGAAGTCATCGAGCGCTTCACCTGGGAGTTCGATCTCGACACCCCGACCGGCCCACTCTCCACCCGCGGCCTTCCGCGAACCGGCGAATCCGTACCCCGGGTTCCGAATCGTAAACCCGGCCCTATCACCTCAGACCACACGCCCGCCGAGTACATGGCAAACGTGGAAACCGTGCGTGAAGGCATGCGCAAGGGCGATTTTTATGAAGTCGTGCTGCGCCAGACGTTTCGGACGCCATATTCCGGCAAAGCGTCAGACCTGTTCGAGCTGATGCAGCGCGCTAACCCCAGCCCCTACGAATTTCTCATCCAGTTCGGCGGGGAACAACTCGTCGGTGCGTCCCCGGAAATGTTTGTACGGGTGGAAGGTGATCTGGTGGAAACCTGTCCGATTGCCGGCACCGCCCGTCGCACCGGAGACCCACTGCAGGACGAAAAGAATATCCGCGCCCTCCTCAATTCCACCAAAGAGGAATCCGAACTCACCATGTGTACCGACGTGGACCGCAACGACAAGAGCCGCGTCTGCCGCCCCGGTACGGTGCAGGTGGTCGGCCGCCGCCTGATCGAATCTTATGCCGGCCTCTTCCACACCGTGGATCACGTTACCGGTCGCCTGGAACCGGGCTTCGATTCGCTCGACGCCTTCCTCAGCCACATGTGGGCCGTGACCCTGATCGGCGCGCCCAAAAAGGCCGCCGCCAACGCCATCGAAAGTCTGGAAAAGAGCGAACGCGGCTGGTACGGCGGTGCCGTTGGCATGCTGTCGCTCAATGGCGACATCAACACCGGCATCCTGATCCGCACCACCTATCTGCGCGATGGTTACGCCACCTATCCGGCCGGTGCCACGCTGCTTTACGATTCTGACCCCGCGTCTGAGGAAGCGGAAACGCGGCTCAAGGCGACCGGCTTCTTCCGCCTGCTGGGCACCAGGCCTCCGGCCGCGGAAGCGCAGGCTGCAGCAGAACCGCTCCGCCGCAAGCTCCTCCTCGTCGATAACGACGATTGCTTCATCCACACCCTGGCCAACTACGCTCGTCAGGCCGGTGCCGAGGTCGTTACTTATCGCGCCGGTGTGCCGTTCGACGTTCTCGACCGCGTCAAGCCCGACCTCATTCTGATCTCACCCGGCCCCGGCCGGCCTGTCGATTTCGGCGTTCCCGCCCTGGTAAAACATGCGGCCGCAGCAGGCATCCCGGTCTTCGGCGTTTGCCTCGGCCTTCAGGGCATCGTGGAAGCTTTCGGCGGCGAGCTCGGCGTTTTGCCCTACCCGGTGCATGGCAAGCCGTCGCTGGTCCGGCATCGCGGTGCCGGCGTTTTTGCAGGCCTGCCCGAAGGAATCGAGGTTGGCAGGTACCACTCGCTCTACGCCGTACCCGAACATCTGCCCGATTGCCTCGAAGTTACTGCAACTACAGATGATGGCGTGATTATGGGCGTTCGCCACCGCACTCTGCCCATTGAAGCGGTGCAATTCCACCCGGAGTCGATCCTGACCGCTCACGGCGGTACCGGCCTGAAGCTGATGCGTAACGCGCTCGGGTTGGCAACCGCTACCCGAACCGGCTCATAGTACTGCCTCCCGGACGCAGCCCGCACAAAACGCTATCATATAGACAGGTCAACGTGGAGACATCCCTCACTAGTCACAGGAAACGGGTCCTGATTTTCATCCCGGCTTATCACGCGGAAACCACTATCGCCAGCGTGCTGCGCCGCATTCCCGCCAGCCTGAACGATATCTACGATGTTGACGTCCTCATCATCGACGATTCTTCCCGCGACCTGACGTTCGCCAAGAGCCACGAGGCGGCCCGCGAGGCCGGCATACCGTTCGACGTGCGCGTTCTCTTCAATCCCGTCAATCAGGGTTACGGCGGCAATCAGAAGATCGGCTATCGCTATGCCATCGAGCGCGGCTATGACTACGTCGCACTTCTCCATGGCGATGGCCAGTATGCTCCCGAATGCCTCCCGGATCTTTTGGGTGCCTTCAGTCAGGGCAACCCCGCCGCCGTCTATGGCTCCCGCATGCTGACCCCGACGGGTGCATTGCGCGGTGGCATGCCCCTCTACAAATTCGTCGGTAACAAGATTCTCACCTGGACGCAGAACTTTCTGCTCCGGTCGAAGCTCAGCGAATTCCACTCCGGTTACCGCCTTTACTCGGTGGATGCGCTGCGCACTGTCCCCTTTGAGCGCAATTCAAACGATTTTCATTTCGATACCGAAATCATCATCCAGTTGATGTTCTTCGCCCGGCGCGAAATCCGCGAGTTACCCATCCCTACTTATTATGGCGATGAGATCTGCCGCGTCAACGGCATGAGTTACGCTCTTAACGTGGTGATATCCACACTGAAGGCGCGCCTCCAGGAACTGGGCATCTTTTACGACCGCCGTTACGATTGCGCGCCCGTGGTGCTCGAGCACTACACGCCGAAGTTCGAATACCCCAGCACGCACTCCTTTGCTTTTGACCTGGTACCCGAACACTCGCGAGTGCTCGATCTTGGCTGTGCCGGCGGTTACATGGCTGCGGCGCTCAAGGCACGCAAAGGCTGCTACGTCACAGGCATAGACGCATGGCCCCTCGAAGACGTCCGGCTCGACGAATTCTACCTGCGGGATCTCAACGAAAGCCTCGAAGGCCTCCCGGTTGCGAACCAGGACATGATTCTCATGCTGGATGTGATCGAACACCTGGCCTCACCGGAGCGGTTCCTCGACCAGCTCCACGAAAGTCTTTCTCATAACCCGAACGTCCGGATCATCATGAGTACGGCCAACATCGGCTTCATCATTCCCCGGCTGATGCTCCTGATCGGCCAGTTCAATTACGGCAAACGCGGCATTCTGGACGTCACGCACACGCGTCTGTTCACGTTCTCGTCTTTCCGCCGGTGCCTGGAACAGTGCGGTTTTGACGTCGTCGAGATGCGAGCCGTCCCCGGCCCGTTCCCGCTCGCACTGGGAGACACCTGGCTCAGCCGCCTTCTTCTCGGCATCAACAAGGCTCTCATTCATGTTTCCCGTGGCCTGTTCGGGTACCAGATCTTCGTCCAGATCAAGCCCAGACCCACCGTGGCCTATCTGCTCGACGCCGCCCACCAGGAATCCGATCGCAAAGTGCGCGCGCTCGAATCCGTCTCCTAAGTCATGGACTCAGCGCCGCCGGAATCCACCCCCGGCCTGCCGCGCCATTGGCAAGTCACAATCGCCGTCGCCGCGCTCTTCGCCCTTGCCAGCAAACTCCTTCTGGCCCTCAACACGTACGGCACCAACGATGTCTACGCCTGGGAACGCTTCGCCCGCTGGTCCGGTCTGTTCGGCTCTGGCCTCTACTCCATTGACCCCGCCTTCAACCACCCGCCGTCCATGATCCACGTGCTGCGCGGCATGACCTGGCTTGCCAGCATCACAGGTGTCGCGTTCCCATTCTGGTTGCGCCTCCCCGCCATCCTTGCCGATACCGCGAGCCTCTGGGTTGTCTCCCGTATCCTGGCCGCGCGCCTGCATGAACCCACTGTTCGCTGGGGTCTGCTGTTGCTCGCCATCTCGCCCACGCTGATCCTGATCTCGGGCTTCCACGGCAATACCGACCCCGTCGTCATCTTCTTCCTGTTACTCGCAGTCTGGTTCACCAACCAACACGACCGCGACTGGGCCGCAGGCGCAGCCTTCGGTGCCGCTATGTGCATCAAGGTCCTGCCGTTGGCCGTGCTGCCGATATTGTTCTTCTATCGCCCCGGCCTTCGCCGCCGCGCCATTTTCCTCGGCGCGGCGGGGCTGGTCATGCTCGCCTGCTGGTCCCCATATCTCTTCCGGGACCCGCTCCCGATCTTTCACCAGGTGATTGGATATCAAAGCATTTACGGCCACTGGGGCCTTACCTGGCTCGTTTGCCATATCGCCAGCTTTCCCGATTCATGGCACGATGCTTTCCAGCACTACGGTGCCTACGCCGTCCTTGGCATCATAACCGCCGCGGCATTCCTCATCAACCGGCGCGATGCCCGCCCCACTCTCTATACGCAAACCGGTGCCGCATTCTTCTTCTTCCTTGCCGCCGCGAACGGCTTCGGGGTGCAGTACCTCGCCTGGCTTGTGCCCTGGACCGTGGGCCTGGCATTCATCCCCGTGGCGTTCTTCACCGCAGCCAGCGGCGTATTCCTGTACCTGGTTTACAACTGGTGGTCGGGAGGCTTCCCCTGGTTCCTCGCCGACAGCAACTACGTGGGCGACTACGCCGGCCACCTCGACTACTCCCTGACAATCTGCTGGGTCTCCGTGGTCGTACTGGCGTTCGCCGCATGGCGACGTTCCGACCCGTCGCTACCCTCGCGCCGCACCCTGCTGGCTTTCACGGTGACGGCCATCCTGACACTCGGCTATCCAGCATGGCAGCAGGTGCGCCGTACCGATGCGCGTCGCTACGAGCCCGCAGTCGACCACGCCGCCCTGAATTCCATTCGCGCTTCCGAACGCGCCAGTCTGTCTGACGCGTACTTCAAGCTGGGGCGTTTCGCCGACGCCGTCGTCGCGGCCCGAACCGGCGTCGCGCTCGACCCCTCGCTCCTCGATCCATGGAATAGTCTCACCCGTGCCTGCCTTCAGCTGGGCCGCCTGGATGAGGCCAGAAACGCCGTTGAAAATGCGCTCCGACTCGCACCTGAAGACGCTACTGCCAACGGCAATTTCGCGGAACTTCAGAGCCGCCGATAGCGGTCACTGCCCCCGCTCGTCCAGCAGCATTTTAATCGAAAGATCCACCATCTGATCCCGCACAAAATAGCGCTGGAATCGCAGATAGTCCTGGGTCGCGCCCCCCATCACAATCGCGATCCCCAGAACGGCGAGAACCCGCCCCTCTTCGCCCGCCAGCGCCATCCCTTTCTCAATGAGCCGGTATGCCCCCAACCCCGCCAGCAGGCATACCGACCCGAACGTGTTCCCCACATACCGCAGATTGATAAAGTGCGGCATCGCCATCGCAATCCCGATATACGCCACCACGAAGACAGCCAGCCATACCAGCACCAAATGTTCGCGGCTCCGCCAGACCGCCACCAGACCGGCCACGGCCAGCAATGAAGTCAGCGGGGCCAGTATCCAGAACCCGGTCAGCATCAGATACGGTGGCCCCGATGCGTATTCCAGCGCATAGGCATTCGCCGCATTCACCGACGGGATCGCCAGCACGATGGATACGTAATCGGACAGGCTCCCCACTTGCCCCGCCAGCCACCATAGGCTCAGGCCCATTCCCACCGCTGTTGCGGCCGCCAGCACTCCAACATCTCGCCACTCTCGCCCGCGCCCCAGAATCCATACCATCCACAGCGCGCACAGGCCGTACGGCACCGGCATCGATTCCTTAAATAAAATACCGATGCTTCCTGTCACCGCAAAAAGCACATACCAGAACCACGCCCTGGCCCCGCGCGTCACTTCGCACACCACAAAGATGAGCACAAGACCGAATAACTCCACCAGCGCATCCGTCCAGGTTCGCCGCGCAATCGCCAGATCAGGCGGTAGCACCGCGTAAAGAAGCATCCCCGTCGCTGCCGCCCACGGTGGGAAAAAACGTATCCCGAGCAGCGCCAGCAACAGCAGCGATCCAATGCTGGCCGCGCAGGAGATTCGCGCTCCCACTTCCTCATCGCGCTTTCCCGTCCACATCATCGCCATGCCTACCAGCCGGATCATGCCCACCCGCGTCGGCGGCGGATACAACCGCGTATCCGCGTCGGCTTTGTATTCCGCAATCAGGGACCGGATCCCGGCCGCTCCTCCGTCCAGCCACGTCTTCGCCTGATACGTGTAAACGCGCTCATCCGGTGTCCGCGTCACCACATTGCCCAGATTCACCAGGCGCAGCCAGGAGCCCAGGCAAACCAGAGCAACCATGAGGATAGTTTGACGCGACATATTGATATTCCATACCAGCGTACTAGTGCGCAGATGCTGCCGATGGACAATAGTGCAGGCGACATGCTCACTCCCGCCCAGACCGAACCAGTCCCCCCAGCCGGCCCCGTGCCGCTATTTCTTCGCTACGGGGCGGCCTCGCTTGTCACTGCGGGCATCGACAACCTCGTCTTCTACTTCGTCTTCCACTCCACCGGCACTATCGCAGGCGCACAGGCTGTGGCTCGTATTGTTTCGGTACTGTTCAATTACGGCATCGTCCGGCGGATCGTCTTCAGTTCCGGCCAGAACCACCGGCACGCTCTCCCCCGCTATCTACTGTTGGTCGCCCTCAACGCTTTGATTTCCTATACTGGTATCCGCGTGCTCTCCAGCCTGACGCCTCTCGGCGTGGTCCCTTCCAAGATCCTGTCGGAAAGCCTCCTCTTCGTCGCGAACTTCGCCATCCAGCGCCGCTTCGTCTTCCAACACCGGCACTCCAGCCAGCCAAACGGACTCTGACCCCGCATGACCCTGCCATCCCGTAAGGCCCTGTTCCCGCTCATCGCCGTCCTGACGCTGGTCACCATCGTTTACAGCAATCACTTTCACAACGGCTTTCACTACGACGACTTCCACACCATCACCACGAACCCCTGGATTCGCAGCCTCCGGAACATCCCTCACATTTTTGCCGATGGAGATACTTTCAGCACCCTACCCGCCAACCGCGGCTGGCGCCCCCTCGTAACCGCATCGCTCGCCGTGGATTACGCCATTGCCAAAGGACTTCATCCCGGCTATTTCCAGACCTCCGATTTCTGCTGGTTCCTGGTTCAGCTCTGCCTGATATACGCGCTCTTCCGCCACATCCTCGATTTCGCGCGACCCGAAGCGTCGTCGGTTGCCCTGGACAACACCTTCGCCCGCCCAGGCATCCCGAACCAAATCATCGCGCTGTTTGCCACGGCACTCTATGGCGTACACCCCGCGATTGCGGAAACCGTCAATTACATCATCCAGCGCGGTGACGTCTACTCAACCCTCGCGGTGATAGCCGGCCTGCTCCTCTATATCCGCTGGCCGCATCGACGCCATCTGGGCCTCTATCTGATCCCGGTCGTTCTTGGCCTGCTGAGCAAGCCGCCCGCGCTCGTCTTCCCTGCGATTCTCTTCGCTTATCTCCTGCTGTTCGAAAACGCGAAACCCCTCCGCGCCTTGTCCCGCACCCTTCCCGCGCTGCTGCTTTCCATCGGTTTCGGCATTCTCTCCAAAGCCATGACACCGAAAAGCTATGACCCCGGCGCATGGCCCGCTTACGACTACCGCATCACGCAGCCCCTGGTCGCCCTGCGCTACTTCCGCAATTTCTTCCTGCCACTGCAACTCTCCGCCGATACTGACCACATCGCCGAAACCAGCATCCTCCACGGCTATGCCTGGGTGGGGGTAATATTCCTGCTCATCCTGTTGGCTGTGGCCATTTATACCAGTCGCGAAATGAAACTCCGCCCCATCGCCTTTGGCTTCTGGTGGTTTGTGATCGCACTCCTGCCCACGTCTCTGTTTCCCCTTGCCGAAATCGAGAATGACCACCGCATGTTCTTCCCCTTCGTCGGCTTGGTTCTGAGCGTGATCTATACGCTGGCTCTCCTGGCCGACGCGGCCTATGCGCGGGCCCGCTTGACATTGACCGTCGCCTGCGCTGCAATCCTTCTGCTCGCCTCACACGGCACGAGACTCCGCAACGTCGTCTGGTACAACGAGGAATCGCTTTGGTATGACGTGACACTGAAAAGCCCCCAAAACGGTCGCGGCCTCATGAACTACGGCCTCACCCAGATGGAAAAGGGCGACTACGTGCGCGCCCTCAATTACTTCACGCGCGCCACGCAGTTCAGTCCGGACTATTACGTCCTCGAAATCAACCTCGGCATTTCGAACGGTGCGCTGAACAACGATGCCGAAGCCGAGCGGCACTTTGCCCGTTCGCTGGAACTTGCTCCGCAGGATGCCCAGGCGCTCTATTTCTACGCCTCATGGCTGCGGGAACGGGGCCGCTACAACGAGGCCATTCAGTACCTGAACTACAACATCCAGAACAACCCGGATTATCTCGACGCCCGCTATCTTCTGATGTGGATTTACCACGATCTGGGAGACAGCGCCAGCCTGCAGCGAACCGCCAACGATTTGCTGGCACAGTTCCCCGGCGATTCCGTCGCCGAGTCCTGGCTGGCGGGCAGAATACCGTCCTGATGGGTCGGCTAGTTCAGCCGCAGCAAAAACCGGTTCTCGCGAAACGTGCGGCTGAGAGTGCTGCAAACACCTGTCCACGCCGGAAACGAATCGGAGAGACGATCGAACAGCTGCCGCTTCGCCACGTCGCTCGTATACTGACTGGCGCGTCCATACAACGATTGGCCTACCTGGTCATACCACTTCACGTTGTGCCTGCGCGCCATCTGATCACGGAAAAAGCCAGCAAAAAGCAGCACCTGCGATCCGCCAATTTCCAGCATCTCCGAATCGTTCGCCAGCGTCGTTTCCATAATGAAGGCGTCAAAGACTTCCGACAGATTCGCCATCAGCGGCATCGTGGTTGTATCGGATCGCGATGTCTGCGCATAGTGGGCCAGAATGCTGGCCACGTAAAACACCTCATCTTCTCTGAATCTTCTGATGCCTGCTGTCTCGCGCAGATTCTCGGCGAAGAAATTCAGGGCGGTGCCGGAGTCAACAGCGATAAGTTCCTGGAAGAGGCTATCCATAATGCTCCTTTACACGAGAGAATACCAAGCTTTCGGCCCACAGGAGAAATCAATCAATTTGATTGCCCCTATACGCGGGCGTTTACCCATCGCCATGGCCAATCGTCCATAATCTATACATGCCCGGTTCCGGCTTCCCTATCACTCAGGTAGACGCCTTCACTTCAATTCCGTTTCACGGAAACCCCGCAGCCGTATGCGTCCTGAAGCACGCCCATGAAGACCCCGCAAAACATGAAGCATGGATGCGCAACGTCGCCCGGGAAATGAACCTTTCTGAGACGGCCTTCCTGCTGCCGGACCCCGTTGACCATGGGGCCTACCAACTTCGCTGGTTCACCCCCACCGTAGAGATTGATCTCTGCGGCCACGCCACACTGGCCAGCGCCCACGTTCTCTGGGAAGACGGTCACCTCGCACCTCATGCCACCGCACGCTTCCACACCCGCAGCGGGCTGCTCACCTGCTCGCGCCTGGGCCACTGGATCGAGATGGACTTCCCTGCTACCTTCGTCGAAGCCTGTGATCCCCCCACCCAGCTCGCCGAAGCCATCGGTGCGGAATTTACGTTTGTGGGACGCAGCAAATTTGACTACCTCGTCGAAGTTGCGGACGAACAGACCGTCCGAGCCCTGAATCCAAATCATCACCTGCTGCGCCAGTTACCGGTTCGGGGCATCATCGCCACGGCACTCGCCAACACGCCCAATCCCGGACACTTCGACTTCATCTCGCGCTTCTTCGCTCCCGGTTCCGGCATTGACGAGGATCCCGTCACAGGTTCCGCCCACTGCGCGCTCGCGCCCTACTGGGCCTCGCGAACCGGCCACCATGAAATGATCGGCTACCAGGCCTCCCCTCGCGGCGGTACCGTCCGCGTGCGCCATCAGGAAGATCGCGTCTTCCTGGCCGGCCAGGCCGTCACGGTCCTTCGCGGAGAGTTAGTCGGCGAATGAAATTCAAACTGCCCGACGCCGCGTTCGACCCCGAACCGCCGCCAGTTCTCGGCACCTGGCGCAACGTCTACATCACGGCCATCGGCTGGCTCGCGTTTCTGATCGTGCTCTTCTACGCCTTTACCCGGTACTTTGCATGAGCGCCAGCCTCCCCATCAACTCCATTGCAGGAGCGAGCCGATGAGCACAGCTGACTGGATTGTCATGGTCCTTGCCATGATCGCCATCCCCGCCTTCGGCCTCTGGCGCGGACGCCGCAACCGCCGGGACATAAACGACTATCTTCTGGCCAGCAAGTCCATGCCCTGGTACGCCATGGGGCTTTCGATCATGGCCACCCAGGCGAGTGCCATCACCTTCATCGCCACCACTGGCCAGGCCTATGTCGATGGCATGCGTTTCGTGCAGTTCTACTTTGGTCTGCCGATCGCGATGGTGATTCTGGCCGCAACAGCTGTTCCGATCTTTCACAAGGCGGGCGTCTACACGGCCTACGAGTACCTCGAACGCCGCTTCGATGCAAAGACACGCGCGCTTACGTCAGTCGTATTCCTGGTATCACGAGGCATGGCCGCAGGCATCGCCATATATGCCCCCGCGATCGTGATGAGCTCCATCTTCGGCTGGCCGGACCGCGTGACCACCCTGATCATCGGTGCCGTCTGTGTTATCTACACAACAACCGGCGGCATTCCCGCCGTCACATGGTCTGACGTCCTGCAAATGAGCGTCATCTTCTCCGGCCTCATCCTCGCCGTCATCACCGTAATATCGCTGATGCCCCACGGCGTGGGCTTTGGGGACGCCGTCTATCTGGCGGGAGCGATTGGCAAGCTCAACGTCGTGGATCTCAAACTCGACTGGAATAACCGTTACAACTTATGGAGCGGTGTGTTCGGCGGCACTTTCCTTTTCCTCGGCTATTTCGGCTGCGACCAATCCCAGGTGCAGCGTTTCCTTACCGGTAAGTCCGTAGCCCAGAGCCGACTCAGCCTGCTCTTCAACGCCATGGCTAAGGTACCCATGCAGTTTTTCATCCTGTTCGTGGGTGCCATGGTCTTCGTGTTCTACCTCTTCAACCAGCCCCCCCTGCTCTTCCAGAAGGACGCCATGACGGCCCTCGCGAAGCAACCCGGGTACTCGCAGATCCAGACTCAGTTCGACAACGCTTTCGTCAAGCGCGAACATGCCGCGCAATCGCTCAACGCGGCGCGTAAGGCGGGCGACGCCGCGGCGCTGGGCGCGGCAGTTGCGGACTACCGTTCAGCCCAGCACGAAGCCGATGCCGCGCGCTCCGCCGGCATCAAACTCTACCAGAAGACGGAAGGCCAGAGCGGTTTCAGCGACACGAATTACATCTTCCTCTCGTTCGTCACGAAATACTTTCCGGTCGGCTTCATCGGACTGGTGATTGCCGTCATTTTCACGGCGGCCATGTCATCCAGTTCCGGCGAACTGAATTCGCTGGCCACCGTCAGCGTGATGGACATCTATCGACGGCATTTCAAACCCCACGCGACCGACCGCCATTACCTCATCGCCTCCCGCGTCTTTACGGCAATCTGGGGCACCTGGGCCGTGGCCTTCGCACAATATGCCCGCCACCTCGGCTCTCTGGTGGAAGCCGTGAACCAGGTCGGCTCGTTCTTTTACCCGGTCATGCTGGGCACCTTTACCCTCGGCTTTTTCTTCAAACGCGTGCAGGGCGGGGCCGCCTTCTGGGCGCTTCTGGTCGGCGAAGCCACCATCGTCGCCTGCGCAATATTCACTAAGATCGCTTTTCTCTGGTACAACGTAATTGGTGCCTTGGTTGTAGTGGTATTCGGCGTACTGATTTCAAAGCTGATGCCGCCGAGCCCCGAAAACGAGACCAGACTGACATAACGGACTGCGAGCTCCTATGACTTCCGGTAAGATCAAGGCAAATTCGGCAGTACCGGCCGGAATCGCTTCAGCCGGGCTCATCCGTTCGAGACCCGCGTGGCTGCGTTATACCTTCGCCATCGCGCTGACCATCGCAGTCTGCGTCCTTCGATACGAAGTCGGCAAACTGGTGGGCGAGCGACTGCCACTGCCCCTGTTCGGACTTGGAGCCATCATCGGCTGTATCTGGTACGCGGGTGCCGGACCCTCAGTCGTGGCTTCACTCTTCATCACGGCCTGGTACGTTGCTGAATCCCGGGGGCTGGTTTTTTCCAACCTTGACGGCACCGACCCCTATCTCTGGTCCCACTGCTGCATCTTTCTGCTGGAGACCGCCGTACTTTGCGCCTTCGGAAACCAGATGCACTCCATGGCCGAAAAGGCGGCCCGGGGCGAAGACTGGCAACGGCATCTGGTTGAAACAGCCGGCGAAGGCATCTGGATCGTCAACACCGAGGGCGTGATCGACTACGCCAACCCCCGCATGGCCGAAATCCTGGGTTATCGTCCTGGACAGCTAACCGGCCGTCAATTCGAAAGCTTCCTGTTTCCCGTGGACCTTCCAGCCGAACAAATCCGCTTTCAAAACCGCCGCCCGGGCATCCGCGAACAATACGACCGCCGGTTGCGCCATGCCAATGGCTCAGAAGTATGGACCCTCGCCTGCACCAGCCTCTACGCCCACGGCGGGAAGGATTCCGGCCTGCTAACCATGATGACCGACATTACCGAGCGCAGAAAGGCCGAATACGCCCTGCGCCAATCCGAGCGGAAATTTCGCGGCCTCTTCGAGAATATCCGGGAAGGCGTCTATCAGACCACGCCGGATGGTCGAATCCTCGCCGCTAATCCGGAATTACTCCGTATGCTGGGCTTTTCCAAACGTGAGCAACTCGACGTTCCCGGCGTCGTCAGGGACACGTTTGTTGACGCCGAAACCCACCGGAGACTTAGAGACCGACTCGAAAGCGACGGCAGCTACACCAACGTGGAATTTCAGTTGCGAACCCGCGACCACCGTATCATCACCGTTCGGGAGAATGCCCGGGTCGTATTCAGCGAGGCTGGCGATGTCCTCTATTACGAAGGGACGCTCACGGATATCACAGAACAGATCCAGCTCGAAAAACAGCTTCGACTGGCCCAGAAGGCGGAAGCCGTGGGCCGCCTCGCCGGAGGCATCGCCCAGGACTTCCGTAATTTGGGGATCGGCATGATGCGCGACCTGCAAATCAGCCTCCGCGTACTTTCCCCCGACCACCCTGCTCACCCACACATCGCTAATGTCGCCAGGTCCATGGAGGGAGCCGCCGGTCTCACCCGCCAGATCCTTAACTTCAGCCAGCGCCACATCACCGGCAATGAAGTGCTCGGCATCAACACCTTCCTTCGCGCTCTGGAACCTGAACTTCGCGGACTCGCGGAGCCAGACTTTTCGCTGACCCTCTCACTTTGCCCCGAACCGGCACCCGCTCTGGCCGACGCCGACCACCTGCGGCAAATCGTTACCGGCTGGCTGATCCACGTGCGCCGACACGAGTGGAAGGTCGCCGAAATTGAAGTGGCCACCGCCATAGTGGCGGCCTCGCACGATGGGACACCGGGGCCCTTTGTATCTCTTTCCGTCCGCGGCACGGGCGCGCGGGAAGCCTCGGCCGCCAGCCTGCCCATCGCGGGCACTTCGACCACTCAGGCGATCCTCGCTCAATTTGGTGCCACCATGGCAGCCGCTGCGGACCCATCGAGCGGTATCTGCTACACCGTATATCTGCCGCTCTCCGCCCCCGCGCCTCAGGCGCTGGAAACGCCTCCTGCTATCGGGCTCGAACGTCGCACCGAAACGGTTTTTCTGGTGGAGGATGAGCCGCTGATTCGGGAATTGAGCCGGGATATGCTCGAACGGCAGGGTTTTCGGGTTCTGACCGCCGGCACAACCACGGAAGCCCGTCGGATGGCAAAGCTATCCCCCGCCTTTCACGTCCTCGTGACCGGTTGGGCGGCCAAAGACGGTTCCGAATTGGTCCAACTGCTCCAGGAGATGCACCCCACCCTCCGCGTCCTTTTCATTGCGGGCTACGCGGACGGCACGCCGGATACAACAGGCCTGCCGGAAGGTACCGCCGTTCTGCAAAAGCCGTTTTCGGGAGATTCTCTGGGACGCCGGATTCGCCAGTTGCTGGACCAGCCGCCGGCTCAGTGATCCCCACTCAAGCGCACCCCCGCAACGTCGGCATATTGACGATCAACCTGAAAACGGCGGTTGGGGCGTATTCAACTGGCCGCTTGCCGACGCGGGCAGCTCCTTAGGGCCGGCAACTTACCGAACCCCGACTGGAGCGGCACCGAAAATCAACGGCTTCGCTCCTTGCAGGTTGGGTGGCAGCGGCTTCTGCACCAGGCGCTGGTCAAAGCAGAACGTCACCGAATCGCAGTCCGTCAACTGCCGTTATTAGAATCACAGAAATGGTAGGCGCGGCAGGATTCGAACCTGCGACCACCGGCTTAGAAGGCCGGTGCTCTATCCAACTGAGCTACGCGCCCATCTTGTGTTACGGGTTGTTTTTCAATTGTACCGTGCCGGGCGATCGTAGCTGGTCGCACCAACTGCTCAGAGACGCTCTCGCGTCCCTGCCCGGAACATGCAGGGGCCCGGCCCCTTCATGAAAAGCCGGCCTTCTCCCGGCACCCGCCGACTCTGCAAGCCTGGCTTGGCCTGAAAGCCTCGCAAGGAATGCCTCGCCCGCGAATTCTTCCGTCTCCCGGCCCAGTTGTTTCGCCCAGTCAGACAGGCCCTCTGCCTTCAGATTCTCCAGCACCCGAAGCTTCTGGTGGGCTTCCACCATCTTCTGCGTTTCCAATGCCAGTGCCTGTCTGCCCCGGCGAAGTTCCGCCTCAAGCGTCTGAATACGGCGACGACAGCGGTCCAGATACGCATCCCAGGCGAAAAATGCCGCACTACCAGCCAATGCCAACCCAGCCGATTCATTTCGAAGGCTCGAATGCACGCCCATCAGTTCCCGTTGATCGGCCGCAACTTTCTCTGAAGCTCGCATCACGCTCTCCTGTGTCAGGCGTAGCTGAGTCGCCCGCCAGCGAAGCGCAGCATCCAGCCGAAAGCGAAACGCCTTCATGTCGCACCTCCCTTTTCACTCGCGGTCACGCAACGCCAGCCAGCAAACCAAGTCGTTTCGCTGTATCTTCGGCACTTGAGACGTCGGTCGGACCCTGCCGCAGAAACTTCATGATCTCGTCCCTCGAACGAATCGCCGTATCAAGACGTGAATTCGAGCCCGAAACATAAGCCCCCAGGTTGATCAGGTCTTCCGACTGCCGGTATAGCGCCAACGCTTCCCGAATCCGACGGGCCGACTCGGCTTCCTCCGCAGTCGCCAGTTTCGACTGCAGCCGGCTGACCGAATCCAGCACCTGAATCGCCGGATAGTGGCCCGCCGACGCGAGTTCCCGCGAAAGCGTAATGTGACCGTCCAGAATTGCGCGCACGGCATCGCAAATCGGCTCGTTGAAATCGTCGCCTTCCACCAGAACGGTGAAGAATGCCGTGATCGACCCCACGTCGAAGTTTCCCGCCCGCTCACATATCTTCGGCAGCAGGCTGAACACCGAGGGCGTGTAGCCCTTCTGGCTGGGGGGTTCGCCCGCGGCCAGACCGATTTCCCGCTGCGCCATCGCCAGGCGTGTGATGGAATCCATCACCAGCAGTACATCCTCGCCCTGATCGCGAAAATACTCCGCAACCGCCAGCGCAACAAAACAGGCGCGAACCCGCAACGCGGCCGGTCTGTCTGAAGTCGCCACAATCACGACCGACCGGCGCATCCCCTCCGGCCCAAGATCGTGTTCGAGGAATTCCCGCACCTCGCGATTTCGCTCGCCGATCAGCGCAATGACGTTGACCCCCGCCGAACTGGAACGCGTCATGGAACCCAGCAGCGTACTCTTCCCTACGCCGCTTCCGCCGAAGATGCCCACGCGTTGGCCCTTGCCGCAGGGCAGCAACCCGTCAATCACCCGTATGCCCGTCACCAGTTTCTCGCTGATATGCTTCCGCGCGAGCGGGTTGGGGGGCTCGGAGTGAAGCGGTCGCGTTTCCCGCATGGAGATGGGCGGACCTCCGTCCATGGGCATGCCAAATCCATCCAGCACGCGCCCCAGGAGCTCCCGCGAAACATCCACAGTGCTCTCGCCTCCGCGCGCCAGAATGGCATCGCCAAGGCTGAGGCCGCTCGTCTCTTCGAGCGGCATGGAGAGTACCCGCCCATCGCGGAACCCCACCACCTGCGTCCGGATTGACTTCCCCGTGCGCGTCCGAATTTCACAGAAGTCGCCGATTGCCGTCGTCGGCCCGCGTGACTCCACCAGCAGGCCCACCAGTTCCACGACTTCGCCCGACATGCAGATCGGATCCATGCGCTCCAGCATGGCGGAAAACTCCCGCAGATCGAGCCCGGGTTCTGTCACGCTTGTCATCGCTGGGTTAACCTGTCCGTCAGTCCGCGACTGATCTCAGCAAGCTGGCTGTCCACGGACGCGTCAATCGCTCCGTCCGCGCAGCGCACCAGAAAAGTGCCCGGCGCACATGCCGGATCGGCCTCAATATTCACCTTGCGGTTGCTTCCCGCCGGCAGCGAGCCCCGTATGGCTTCGGCAAACTGCGGATGCACCGTCAGATGCCAGGACTCCGTCCTTGTCAGCCGGTCGAAAACCACGCGCGCCAAAGCGTTGAGGGCATTGCCATCAATGCTCAGCTCGCGATGCAGAATCCGCTGCGCGATCTGCAGCGACAGTTCCACAGCATCTTTCTCGGCCCTCCGCCGCAGATCCGGTCTCATGTTGACAACTTCGGCGATGGACGTCTTCAACCGTTCCAGCACCGGAGCGACGGCGGCGCGGGCCTCCTGCTCACCCTGCTGCCGGCCCGCCTCAAAAGCCTCTCTTTTCGCCGCTGCCAGGGATGCCTCCAGCGTGCGGATCTTCGCCACCAACTCCGCCTGATCCTCTCCTCTGCCGCCGTGGTCAACGTCACCCGAAGACGGTTGCGCCCCGCTCGGCGGTCGCCGCAGTTCGTTGATTGCCGGGACGGCCTCCCCGAACGTCATCACGGCAACCCGGGCGGCGCGATCACCCTTCATCACCTTAGACAACATACTGTTCCGCCCCGCCGCCCTTCAGTGATATGACGCCTTCGGCATCCAGCTGCCGGACAATCCCGATGATCTGCTGTTGCGCCCCTTCAACGTCCTTGATCTTCACGGGCCCCATGGAATCGATATCTTCCCGTAACATCTCAACCGCGCGCGGCGACATCGTGGAAAAGAAGTGTTCCTTCAGTTTGGCGCTGGTGCCTTTGAGCGCGGTAGTCAGGACCTTTCGATCCACGCGGGCCAAAATCTCTTTCAGCTGAGCAGCATCAATCCCCAGCAAATCTTCGAAGACGAACATGAGTTGCCGAATTGTCTCCACCAGATTGGGGTTCTGCGTCTCGATCACATCCAGAATCTGTTTACTCGCGCCCGCATCCAGCTGATTGAAGATTTCGGACACCGCCCGCACGCCGCCGTAGGATTCGCGGCTGAACTGGCCAATAACCTGCAGCTTTTCGCCAATCACTTTCGCGATCTTGTTTACAATCTCCGGCGTTATCTGGTCCAGATTCGCCATGCGGAGAGCGACATCGGGCCGCAGTTCCGGCGGCAGTGAAAACAGCAGCGACGCTGCCGAGGTTGCGTTGAGATGCGACAGCACCAGCGCAATAGTCTGAGGATGTTCGTTGTGAATGAAACGCGCCAGCTGCTGCGGATCGGCTTTCTGAAGAACATCCAGATGAACGTATTCACCGCCCATCATCATGATGAGCCGGTCCACAATCTTCTTGCCCGCTTCCGGACCGAAGGCTGTGGTCAGCATTTTTTTCGCGTAGTCGATACCACCGCGCACGGCAAAGTCGTGCGCCATGCTCATCTGGTAGAACTCTTCGAGTGCCGCTTCCGCCTGATCCGAAGTCAGCGAATCGATACGCGTGATTTCGCGCGCCACCAATTGAACTTCCGCTTCGCTCAGCTCGCGGAGAATCGACGCACTCAGGTCGTCACCCAGCAACAGCAGGAGCGTTGCCGCCTTACGGATACCGGTCATCTCACCGGGAGATGCTGCCAATGCCGGGGTCATGATCTCTTGTTCCCATCCACCAGCCAGGCCCGCAATACTCCCGCAGCGGCAGCCGGGTCTTTCGAAGAGGTCTCGCGGACATGGCGTATCAGAACTTCAGTCGCCTTCGTCGCCGGTGGCAGCTTAATTCGGCTCATGATCTCGGATTCCAGACGCGCCTGTTCAGCTTCGCTGTCTTTAATCTTTCGCTCGATATCCTCGGCGGTGGCTAGCCTCGCCGTCGTCTCGCCGTCCGCCTCCGGACTGGCGGGCAGTGCCCCGGGCGAGGTATCCGTGGCCGCAGCAGCCGGAGCCTTACGCTTCAGCATCATGAACAGCGTTCCCGCCACCAGCAGAACCACAACCAGGCCACCGCCACCCAGAATCATCATTTGCTGCTTATCGGCCAGCGGCGACTTCGGCTTCGCCACCGGTGCCGGTCCCAGTGGCGGCTCGGCATCCGTGGTCGATTCGAACGGCAACGCCTCCACTGTGATCTGGTCTCCCCGCTGTTCGTTGAACGCGGCAATTCCCGCCACCACGTCGTGAACAGCTTTCAGCAGTTCCGCCGACGGTGCCGTTACGATCTTCTTCGCCCTGGTGCCGGCTCCTTCCCAGCGGACCGCATGGTCCACCAGTACGATCGTAGAGATTTTTCGTATAGCGCCGCGCGGGCTGACCGTATGCCGAAGAGTGCGCCCGGGCTGGTAGGAGACGTTTTCCGTCCTTCGCGTGATTCCCGCGGTGGCACCAGCCGGTCGCGGGGCAGGGGAGGGGAGATTCGAAGAGGTACCCGGTGTGCCACCCGTAATTCCCGTGCCTGTCGATTCTTCCGTTACCTGAGAGGTGAGCGTCGCCGATTTCGTTGGGTCATAAATCTCATCGCTCTGGTCCACACTCGTAAAATCGCAATCGATGCTGACTCCGGTACGGAACTTTCCCGCCCCCAGAACAGGCTCCAGCGCGCCACCCAGCTTCGCCTGCAACTCCGCTTCCAGTTGCTGCCGGTAATCGAGGTTGACCTCCGCTGCCTTGGCATCCCCGTCTGTCGCCCGCGGACGATTCAGCAGCCTGCCCCGGTCGTCAATAATGGAAACCGCCTCCGGTCCCAACCCGTCCACCGCGCTGGCCACAAGATTGGCAATCGCGGTGACACTGTTCTGTTGTATACGGGCGGTGCTCTTTAACTTCAGGACGACCGTGGCCTTCGCCGGCTGCCGGGAGTCGAGGAATACAGATTCTTTTCCCGCCGTAATATGGATCCGCGCCTGTTCCACCTCGGACAGGGTTGCCACCGTGCGTTCGAGCTCACCCTCAAGCGCCCGCTGGTAATTCACCTGTTCGGTGAAATCGCTCGCGCCCAGATTGGTTCGGTCAAACAGTTCGAAGCCGATCCGTCCGGAGCGCGGCATAGCCGAACCCGCCAGCGCCAGCCGCGCCTCGGCCAGTCGATCCGAGGGCACCATGACCGTTGCACCGGTTTCATCCAGCCGGTATTCGATGCCCGCTTCTTTGATCTTCTGCGTAACCGTCGACGCGTCCTCCGGCGTCAGAGAGGAATACAGCGTCCGGAAGTCCTGGTCGTGCTTCCACCGGATTCCGCCCGCCACCATCGCCGCAAGCAGAATGGGCACCAAAACCAGCGAGATGCGCTGTGCCGTGCTGAACGAATTCCAGAGTCGCGTAAGCTGATTCATCCTGTTCCCGAAACTTTTCCGTTGCTTATGCGTTTACATCGGCATTTTCATGATTTCCTGGTATGCCGAAACGAACTTGTTTCGAACCTGTTGAAATAATTCCAGCGAAAGTTCCGCGCTCTGCGCTGCCAACGCCACTGTATGGACATCGCCGTTGCCGTGCAGTAACAGATCCGACGCTGCCGTTTGCGCCTGCGATTGCGCACTCTCCACGCTTCCAATCGCCGCGCCGACAGCGTCGGCAAAACCGCTGGCGGAGCCGCTTGATGACGCGCTTGAGGGCGATGCGATCGCGGGGACCGAAATCGACGCAATCGTCGCGGGAAATGAGAGATTCATGATGGCACCTTACTATTTGAAGAGTTCGAGCGACCGCCCGATCATGTCTTTGACCGTGGCGATGGCAGCCACATTCGCCTCGTATCCGCGCGAAGCGCTCATCAGATCGACCATTTCTTCCGACGGGTTGATCTTCGGAAACGCGACGTATCCGTCGGTATCCGCATCCGGATGGCCCGGCAGATAGCGGCGTTCCGGGTCACTCTGGTCCACCGAAACGCTGGATACGGTCACGCCCTGCGACCCGCCGGCGCTGACCTCCGCCAGCGTCCCCGCAAAGGAACTCTGGACCGGTGCTGTACTGAACACCGCGTCCTTACGACGATACGGCCCGCCGCCGGGAGTTCGGGTCGTGTCGGCATTTGCCAGGTTCTCGGTAATGAGTTCAGCGCGCGTCCTCTGCGCTTCCATCCCGGAGGCGCTGACGGAAATTGCCCCAAAGAGACTCATGACGACCGCCCTTCTTCGATGGCGGACCGAATCCCCTTGATTTTTCCCTTCAGCAATTGCGTCGCAAGATTGAACCGGATGTCGTTCTCGGCCAGCAATCGGGATTCGCGATCGATACTGACGTTGTTGCCGTCATTACGGGTTGTCAGTCCGGCTGCCTGCTCGGCTACCTCTTCCACCATCGGGGTGAACTGGGCGAATACCGACTGAAAACCTCCTGGCATTTCTACGTCGCGGGTTCTATAGCCGGGAGTATCCGCGTTGGCAATATTGGAAGCAACAACTTCCTGGCGACGCGCCAGATAAGTGAGGTAGGAACCGAGATCCAGTCCGCCGGCCGCAAGTGACATACTTCATCACAAGCAATCCGCCCGCCATCCCGATATCATTCAAATCATTGACTTCAGCCCATCCGCAACTGTCAGTTTTCTGTCAAATCGACAGTTTCCTGGCACTCGACCAGCGCGTTGGTGAAACTCGCGGCTGCGCGAACCCTGGCAAGAGATGCCGCAAGATTCGCCCGGCCGGCACGTGCCGCTATGAGCACATTCTGGAGCCGGTCCCGATACCTGGCAATTTCCTCCGGGGCCATTCCCCCCATACCGGATACGCCGGCAAGCTGGATCTCCCCGGCAAGCACACTGGCCACGCTCCAGTCCCCCTGACGAATGCATTTTTCGAGCGCCAGTATCGTTTCCCGCTGCTGCGCCCCGCCTTTGTTATCCGGTAGTTGCGGAGGCGCTGGGGTTGTTATTGTTACCGGTAATGGAGTAGAACAGTCCGTTGACATAAGAAACCTGACTTTCAAGCGCCGCGATGGCGGCATCCGCCTTCACGATCTGCGCCGTAATATTCGATTGAAGCTGCGAAATCCGCGTCTGCTGGTCCGCAATCTTGGTCTTCTGGGCCGTGATTTCGTTCGCCACCGTCGCAAGCTCCGTCTTCACAGTCCCCGTGGTTGAATCTTCCACGCTGTTCAACAGGTTCGTCGCACTCTGCAGAAAGCCACCAGTTGTCGCGCCGCCCAGCACCGATGAAAACGCCGCGAAGTTCCGGTTCGCTGCGGTTGTAAGTGCCGCCGTATCCACCGAGAGGTTTCCCGTCTGATCCACCGTGATCCCGTAGGCGGCAAGCGACGTGTCCGGCGTCCCGTTGCTGAAACCCGAAATCTGCTGCAGCAGACTCGTCAGCGTGTTGACGATGCTGTCCCCCTGCAGCGCGCCGCCCGCCGTGCCATGATATTGAGCGAGCAGGCTCACCGCCGCGTTGTAAGACCCCGCAAACGAGCTCAGGGCCGAAGCCACTGCCGACGGATCGTTCGCCACCGTAACCGTCGTCGCCTGACCAGAAGCGCTCTGCCCCCGCAAATCCACCGTCAGTCCCGGGGCCAGCGTGACAGTTCGCGAATCGCTGCTGAGCTCGGTGCTGAGGCCCGCCACTTTGTAGGTGGCCGGCGAACCCGCGTTGGTCTCCTGTATCAGGCTGGTGCCAGAGCTATCCGTCAGATCGATCGATAAGGAACCCAGCTTCGTCGCCGTCAGCGACAACCGGTAATCCGGCGACGCGGTCGACCCGACGTTGATCACACTCGCCTGCACCTGGCCTGCCGCCTGCAGATTGATCGCACTGGCGAGATCGTTCAGCGATGACGACGCAGGCGTAATGGTGGTGGGCACCCCGTCCACATTAAGCGTCAAAGATGTCGAGGAACTGATCCCCTGCGCTGTCGGATCCGTCACCGCCACCACACCTGTATTGCTCAACGCCGTGGAACTCGCACCCAGGCTGTCCACTTCGATCGAATAAGTTCCAGGCACTGCACCACTGCCGAGCGTCGCCCCTGCGATCGACGCGTCGGAGACCGACGAAGTCAGCGTACCCGACGTTAACGCTGCCTGTATCGTCGAAATCGACGACTGCAGGGTGGAAAAGGCTGCATCCAGTCCCTGAAGCCCGCTTTTCTCGCCGTTGAAGGTGTTCAGCGTCACATTCAGCGAGCCCAGCGGCAGGGACGCAATGCCCACCGCCCGCGTGATGACCTGCTGCAGGCTGGCGGCGAACTGACTTTGCCCGCTGAACGTTGACGCGGCGCTGGAGGATGTGGACATGTTGTTTTCGTTTAGCCCGGCCGGAACTGGCTCTCAGTTCCGGCCGGGCGTCTTACTTTAGAGGTTCTTCAGCAATGACAGCACCGATTGAGGGGCTGAATTTGCCTGCGAAAGTGCTGCCAGCGACGTCTGCTGCAGCACCTGCGCCTTGGTCAGGTTGGCTGCGGCCGCCGCCACATCCGCATCGCGAATGGAGGATTCCGCCGCCGAAACGTTGGTGATCTGTGACTGCGCCAGATTGGTTGCATATTGAAGTTTGTTCTCGCCCGCGCCAACCTGGCCCTGTACCAGTCCCAGATTTCCAATCGCCGTCGTCAAAGCCGTCAGCGCCGCCAGCGCATTCCCCGTGGATGACGCGCTCGCCGAAGCTGCCGTAACCGTCTGCGCTCCGGTCGCGGCAAACAGGCCATGCGCATTGTTCGTCGTTTCGTTGATACTGAACGCGTTTGTGCTCTGCAGCGTGATCCCGGTGCCAGCCGTGTCCTTGACCGCGTAAATGCCACTGCCCGTCAGCGCCGTATTCAGCGCGGCCAGCGTGTCTGCCTGATTGTCTCCGGTCGTGCTCGTCAGATTGACGTTGTACGAACCACCGGCGTTCTGCACCGTGAATGCTTCGGTACCCGCCGTGATTGCGGGTATCTGGGT
This sequence comes from uncultured Acidobacteriia bacterium, assembly GCA_903875575.1. Lineage (GTDB taxonomy): Bacteria > Acidobacteriota > Terriglobia > Bryobacterales > Bryobacteraceae > BOG-234. The sequence continues at coordinate 29,087 of CAIQWJ010000007.1, forward strand.
GTTAATGGAATAGTTGGAGCTGTTCACCGCCGTGCCGGTTCCCGTTGTCGTTACCCCGCCCGAGGCCCCGGTTGTCGTCGCCGTGAACGCAGTCGAGCCGCCAAACTGCAGGGTGCCCGCACTGCCGATGGACGCCGTAATACCGTAAGCCTGCAACTGGCTGTTGAGACTGCTGACCACCTGAGTGCCGCTCAGCCCCGCACTGCCTCCCGTCGCCGTTACCGTCACGTCCTGATTACCCGTGCCTGTGTTGACATGGAACGTAAAGGACTGGCTGGCGCTGGTCAGAAACGTAGCGGCCGAGTTATCCAGCCGCACTGAGTTGCCACTGATCCCCGTACCTCCGCCCGCAACGCTCGTCGTGCCAATTCCAAGTGCCGTAGCGTCCACCGCAGAGTTAGCCCCTGCCAGGTTGACAGAGATTTCCGAGTTCGCCTGGTTGCTGCCGCCCCCAGTAAACACGGTCAGGTTCGTGTTGTTCGTTCCGCCCGTATTCAGCCCGATATTTGCGGCCTGGCGATTGATTTCCGTCAGCAGCCCCTGGTATTCGCTGTTCACCGTCGCGCGATTGCCCTGAAACGTCTGCGATGCCGATTCCGAGGCCAGCGTCTGCAGGCGCCCCAGAATCTGTGAAATATTGCTGAGACCGCCATCCGCAATCTGCAGCGTGCTCACGCCGTCGGATGCATTTTGTACGCCGGCTGTCAACTGGGTGATCTCGCCCGCGTACTGATTTGCCACTGCCAGGCCAGCGGGATCGTCCGCCGAGGAATTGATCTTGTAGCCGGAAGATAATTGCTGAATCGCCGTACTCTGGAATTTCTGGTTCTGGCTGATGTAGTATTGCGCATTCAGCGAAGCAGCGTTGGTTTGAATGGATATCGACATGGTTGCGTCCCTGGTTCAATACCTGCCCGTCGTCCTGCCGGGTGCGGGTTCTCGTTTCTCTTTTGCCGCTTCCGCGCCAAAGTCATTAGCGATACCCGCTGTACTGTTCCGAAGTTACATATCGTCCCCTTTTGGTTTTGTTTGACCAGTATCGGAACGCTCACCTCCGCCTCGGTCACCGGACCACGCAGACACCGGAATACCGCCCACCGGTGTTGCGGAACGGTGCGGATCCGCGTGCAGCAGACCCAGCAACTCTCCCACGACATCCGCGCCTCGTTCCGCGATCAGGTCGGATGCCAGGACGTTTTCACGCGCTACCGCCAGCGTCTCCTTCCGGGTGACCGCCACATGTCCCGGTGCCCGTACGCCCAGCTTGACGCGGCTCCGTGAAATCTCGATCACCTCGATCTCCACCTCGCCACCTACCAGGATTGCTTCCCCCAAACGCCGCCGCAGGATCAACATACAGCCTCCCAGCCTCCCTGCTGACTGAGCCGCCACGACCCCACCGTAGGCGCAACCACCTGAATCCCCCGGCCGTTATGCAGGTTAATCACGACCGGGGCATCGAGATTGGTTTGTACCGTCCTGCCGGATGGCATCAGCAGCGCCAGGCAAAGAACATCGGCCCCAAGAGCCGGATCCACAGGCGTCTCTGTCAGGTACCCTTCGAGCTCCAGCGCCGATACGTCGTCCTCGGAAAGACGAAGCCGGAAATCCGGCTGTACCGTCAGCACCGGCAGAGCAAGGAAGCAGACTTCGCCATTGTCCGCACTTTGCAGATAGATCAGCGGCCTCTGAGAGGGGATCTCAATCGGCACCATGCGATGGTGATGCTCAAAACCGGGCAATCCGGCGGGAAAGTGCAATTCGCAACTGCTCTCCCACTGGAGCGGCCCCAGCCAGGGCGACACTACTCTCAGGCTTCGTTCAGTCATTTCGCGCACCTTTCAACAGACTCGTCTTGCGGGAGAACCGGACTGGCTTCGCAGTGGCGTTCCGGATTGCCACGGCCGTCGCGGTCTTCTTTGTACGCAACACGTAGCGGGATTCCAGCGCAGCCACGAACTGAGGCCACGCCAGCGCACATTGGTTCTCAGTACGGACAATGCCGCCCAGGCGGCGGTCTTCCCGATCTGCGCCGCCGAACCCAGCCCGCAACGCTGTCTCTCCCGGCTCTTCCGCAGACGCGATCGCACCCGCGACCGGCTTTTCTTCGTCAATCTCCCAGAACCTTCGTGCCGCGCCTCCAGACTTCCCGGCGGGCCGCGCCGGGCCCGTATGTCTGCCTTCCGCCGCAGGCTTCTCATCGGAACCGACCGATGGTGCTTCCACTTCCGGGGAGGCACTTTCCTCCTCCGTGAAACGCCAGCAATGAAACCTGACACCCTTCTCGCGGCATAGCTCCCGAATTGCTTCCGGCTCAGGCGCGGAACGGGCATCGTCCAGGATGAGGATCAGATGCCTTTCTGTGGCATTCTGTTCCAGACCGAGGGTGTTTCTGACCGCTTCGGTAGCGTCGAAGACGCAAGGCGTCCCGCCTTCAAGCAATTCCTCCAGCTTCGCGTGATCCGATTCGAACTGCGGACGGGCCCCGCGATCGTATCGTTCCATCGCGGTAGCGGCCGATCGAAAAGAAGAGTCCCCTGTCACGGTTCGCTCATAAGCAGTCATAGCCCACCGCTGCCCGCCTGACCGCACCGACAGGCTCTTCCGGAATGCATCAGTCAGGGCTTCGCTGCCTGCGGGATATACAATTCCCAACGCCACCGCCTGGGCGCGTATGACAGGCTCCACCGAGTATTCGAGACTGAACCCAACTCCCGTCCAGACCAGGAAATCGATGGGCCGGATCCCGCGAAGGAATTCACCACCCGGACCCACCACGCGAACCCAGATCTCCGATTCGGCTTTCTCGCCCTCCGCTTCAGTCCCCGGTACCGACACAAACACCACGTCGGCGTCGTATCTCTGGCGGTCAAATGCCTCCGTATCCGGCCGGGGAAAGGGGTCGAGCCGCGACAAGCTGGCAATCGCCGCTTTCCGAAGCTCGGGAATCTCACTCCTCGACGCACCCAGCAACAACTGTCCGAACCGGGCATCGCGCGTCTGACCCATGATCCACGCAGCCGTTATACTCTTCCTCGAATCCGGCGATTCCAGCATCCCCGCTAGTGTCGTCAGCGAACGGATGTCGCCCTCCGTATAAAGCGCCAGCCAGGCATTCCCCGCCACGCGATTGCTCGCATCCCGTGCGGCTGCTTCCAGCAGCGACCTGGCCCGTGACTTATCCACACCCCAGAGCATTTCCACGATATTGGCCCGTACTCTCGGGTCGGCGGCACAGAAGCGCTCGAGTCCCGCGGGATCCTCAAAGCGATAACGCGCAATCAATCCTGCGCATCTGGTCCGCACCTGCGTATCCCCAAACTGGTGGATCCGGGCGATAGAGCGCCAGTTCCCCAGATGCTCCACATTCTCCTGCGCAATATCCAGCACGCGGAGAATGTTCGTTGGATTCTGGGCCAGAGCCGGCCGCAACAGAACCGCTGTCAGCATGGAGTTGATGAAGTTCCCGTCCATCTTCAGCATGTGGCGGGTCAGACAAAGAGCCCGCTCTCTCGTCGTAAGCGCCGGATTGGCAATTGCCGGGATCAGCACGTCGTTGTGCAGCAGCAGAATCATTGCGTAACGGAAGCCCCGGTCCTTCGTGTCGATTTCTCCGGCATCCGCCAGCGCTTTGAGAAACGCCGCACTGTCGGCATGGAGCGAGTCGCGCAGTTCGCGGCCGGCGCGAACCGGGTTCCGCCCAAAATCGCGCAGCGGCTCCAGTGGCGAACCAGACGCGCTATGCTGTCTCATACCATCGCGTCCTCGACTTCTCCAGGACCTGAAAGGCCACCCGGTTACCCCTGTTAACAATTTCTCCCCGGTATTTCGGCATACCGCTCAGCAACAGATCGAGCGCCCGCGTCACCGGAAACTCCAACCCCACCACATCGCCTTCCTCGAGGTCGATAAGGTCCCTCAGCAGAAGCTTCGGCCCGCTCAGAATCGCCTCTGACTTCAGTTCGGCGGTCTGGATCAGTTTCATCACGCGAACCTGTTCTACGTCCGTAGGCGCAGCCTTGCGCATCAGCCATTGCTGGTCGAACTTCTGCCGCATCATCTTGATAATGATCGACGGCATCGCGATGTTCATCATGCCGATCGCATCGCCCACCCGGATTTCGATCGCTACCGCCACTACTGCTTCCGTGGGGGCTAAAATCTGCAGAAACTGCGGCTCAGTCTCGATGCGTTCAATCGCGAAATTGATCGGCGTCACAAATTTCCATGCTTCGTGCAGATCCCGCAAAACCATCTCGAAGAAACCGCCCAGCAGAACCTGCTCAATTTCCGTCACCTCCCGCTGGGATGTGAACTGCAGCTTCCCGTCGCCGCCGAGCAGGATCTCCAGCACTGGAAACACCAGAGAGGAATTCAGCTCAAGGATGGCGTTGCCGTCATAAGGCTTCAGACCAAGCGACGCGAGGCACGTCGGCGAAGGCAGACATTCGAGAAACTCCGAGTAGGAAAGCTGCTCCACGCTGACCAGATTCACAATTACGTAAGACCTTAAATAGGCCGAGAGGCTGGACGCCAGCGCGCGCACGAAATTGTCGTGCAGCTGATGAATCGCACGCAACTGCGACTTTGAAATGCGATCGGGGCGGCGGAAGTCGAAAGCGGCCGCCCGCTTTCCGGCGGAACGCTCCGGGCGCACGTCCCGCACGTTCTGGAATACATCGTCGATTTCCTGCTGACTGAGTTGGCTGGCCATTATGTTTCCGATCAGGCGAGATAATCGAACAGACTCTTCTGCGGTGTCGCCGCCTGAGCGGAGATGGCCGCCTGCTGACTGGTGGTTTCCTGGGTCAGATCACTCGCCGCCTGCGCGACATTGGTGTCCCGGATTCCGGAAATACTCGTCTGAATCGTGGTGATCTGACTCGCGACATTCGCCTGTTCGCTCGCCAGTCGCTGTCCCGAAGTTCCATAATGAACCTGTTGCTGGCTGAGCCACGACGCCACAGCGGCAAGAGCAGTCACGCCGGTTGCGATCCCGGTCTGATCGTTCGCCTGCAAAGCAGCCTGAAGATTCTGCAGCGCGGCGAAGGCGTTCACCGCCGTCGGTACCCCCGCGCTGGACGCGTCAAAGATCGTCCCGGCGGAGAGCGGCTGATAAACCGTGGAACCTGCCGGATTCACAAACTGACGAGTGGACGGCGCTGTCGTCAGAGCGTCAACACCCGTCACGCTCGCCGCGTTGTACTGGTAGGGTGCCGTCTGATCCTGGTCCCCTCCAAATATGTACCGGTTCCCGACCTGCGTGTTGGCGAGCGACACGATCTCTTGCTGGATCGACTGGATCTGAACCCCCAGATTCTGTCTCTGACTCGCCGTCGCAGTCGAAGTCGCTCCCTGCGTCGCCAGCGAACGGGCGCTTTGTACCAGGCTAATTGCGGAACTGATCGCATTGTCCGCGGCCGAGGCCTCCGCCTGAACGTTGCCCAGGTTCGTCTGGTAGGCCTGCGCAACCGCCAGCGTGGAGCCAAGATCCACCAGATCCCTGGTAGCCGCCGGGTTGTCCGCCGCGCTCGACACCCGGTAACCGGACGACAACTGCGTCTGGGTCTGTATCTCCCTGCTTTGCAGATTGGCCAGACCATTGAGGAACCAGTCGGCACCGATCTTCGCGGAATTCACGGTCATGGCTATTCCTCCACCCTGGGACTACCCATCGCCTCTTTGAAGGATGCGATACGCATCGCTTTCCCAACGGATGCGTTACGCATCGCTTTCCCAACGGATGCGTTACGCATCGCTTTCCCAACGGATGCGTTACGCATCCTGCGCCCCCACCAGATTCACCGCATCCAGCACAAGATTGTCCAGAACACTCACCAGCTTGGCCGAAGCCTGCCACGCCCGCTGATATGCCGTGATGTCCACGGCCTCCTGATTGAGGGACACGCCCTCTATCGCCGTCTGACTGGCCGTCGCCGATGTCAGCGTTGACTGATCCGCTGTTGACTGCGAATTTGCGTCGGAAAGTTTCTGCCCCACGCTTTGTGCGATCAGGGAGAAGTAGTCCCGCGGTGCCAAACCCTGAATCTGATTCGCCGGACTATTCGAGCCCGCCAGTCCGGCCAGCTGATTGGCAACTCCATTCGACTGCGCCGAAGCTCCCGTCGTCGCCACCGCAAGCTGATCCGGCGTCACCGTGGCATCCACCGAAAGGGTGCGCGCAACATTCGAGGGGTTCGCACTATCGTATGTAAAGATTGACACTCCAGCCGCCCCGGTCGCCGTCACACCCGATGTCAACAGGCCGTTGACCGTCGAAGCAAAACCCTGTGCCAGGGTATTGAGGCTGCCTGTCTGGCCGTTGCCACCGAGAATCGGCGTGATGGTGTTGTTAAAAATATCGACAATACCGCCCAGCGTCCCGGACAGTGACAACGGAGTCACGCCACCGCCTGAAGAAGTAATCTGGCTCCCCGGGGCCGCCGACAAATCGGCATGAATGTTAAAAGACTGATCCCCAAGCACCAGCGGTAGGGAGCCCCCCGCCAGTACGTTGAGCGTTCCGTCGGCGTTCTTGTTCACCGTGATACCCACCAGAGACGAAAGTTGCGTCAGGGCAGAGCGCTGCGAAGCATCCACACCTGGATCCAATTGCGTTTGGCCGCGAACCTGCACGTTGTACTGGGCGATCTGACCCGCCAAACCGTTAATCTGCGAAACAGCGCTTTGCGCGCCGCCTGCCAGACTCGCGCTCTGGCTGTCCAGACTCTGCGCCACCGAATGGAACGCTGCCGCAACATTCTGCGCGGCGGCAAGAGCCGTCGCCGCTACTGAGGAGTCGCCTGGTGAGACACTGAGGTTCGCAAACGCCGTGCTGAACTGCTGAAATGCCGCAAGTATTCCGCCCGACCCTGTAATATCGAACTGCTGATTGATCAGATTGAGCTGCTGTGCCTGTGTCTGGCTGTCGGAGGCTTGCGAGGTTGCAGCCTGAACCAGCGCGTCGGCCTGTGCGTTTCCGGTTGACGCAATCACAACCGTGTCCGCTCCTCCAGCCGGACCAAAACCCACCGGCTGTATTGTTGCCCTGACAGCTGCGTACCCAGGCGTGGAAGAGTTCGATACATTGTTTTGATCGGCGCCCAAAGCCCGGCTGAACGCGTCCAATGCCGTAGACGCACCCTGCAGCGATGAGAATAGGTTGGTCATGGTGTCCGTCAGCTCAACTAGGCCGTGGCGCTCGCCACGATAGACTGAGCCAGCGCAACGCTGGGAATCCGGTATGTACCGCTCTGAACCGTCGCCGCCAGTTGTCCAATACGGGCTGCGCGGTCCGTGAAGGATGCTGACCAGGCTTCGGTAGCACGCGATACGGCCACCTGGTCGGAGCCACCGGCGTTGGACCCACCAGTGCCAGTAACCGCCCCGGCGGAGGCGGCCTCACTGCCCGCCGCCTTGCCAGGACCTGATGGTCCTGTATTCTGACCGGCCGCCTCTGCGGAGTTCGCCGTATTGTTTGTATCCAGTTGAAGACGCATGTTGTACCTGCTTTCGCCGACCCGGGCTCAGTGAGCACGCCGCAAGGACGACCGAAGACGAGCCCTCACAACCATCCAAATCCACCACACCCAATCTCGTCTCAAACTCTCTATCGGCCCCCACGCTCCGCAGGTTTAGCTTCCTACTCACCTTATCTTTCCGAAATCAGGTTAAAGAATCGGCAAACATCGCCGATAGACAGTTAAGGACTTCGAGTCAGCCAATCGAAAGACAACTCGGCTCCCAAAAATCGTCACCCACTACGGGCCCTATGCAATTCTTCTGGATACCTTCCATTGCTTCCGAACTCCCGGTTGCCCCGGCACCCTGGCAACAGTCTGGCGTCGCGCACAACATCATCGTGACCAATTCCCTCGATGACATCCCCGACGAAGGCTCCGCCATCATTCTTGAGGTCGCCTCCGGCAGTGGTGCGGAACGCGCCGCAGACCTCTTCGATCAGATTCCGCGTTCCGTTCCGGTGTGGATCTACGACCCCGCAGCCAGCGTGGGTTCCTCGGTCGCATGGATGAAGGCCGGCGCGACCCACGTCATCGGCAATCCCGAAGACCTGCGGTCCGCGCTCGAATGGAATATCACAGACCTTCCCCGCAACGAAAGAGCCGAAGAGCACTCCATAGCGCCGGTTTCCCATAGCGAATCGGCCACACCCGTCATCGGATCCACCAACATGATCGGCAACAGCCGCAGTATGCGGGAGGTCCAAAGCGCCATTCGCATGGTCAGCAACCGTCAGTGCAGCGTACTGATCGAAGGCGAGACGGGAACGGGTAAAGAAGTTGTGGCGCGCGAAATCCATGCCACCGGCGCGCGCAACCGCGGGCCGTGGGTTGCCGTCAATTGCAGCGCCATCCCGGAACCGCTGCTCGAAGCAGAGCTGTTCGGTTATCTGAAGGGAGCCTTCACTGGTGCCCAGCAATCCCGCGCCGGAAAGTTTGAGGCCGCCAACCACGGCAGTATATTTCTCGATGAGATCGGCGATATGCCCATTGGCATTCAGGCAAAACTGTTGCGGGTCCTCCAGGAACGCGAGATTGAGAGGCTTGGAGGCAACGAACGCGTTCGTCTCGACATCCGCGTCATAGCAGCCACTAATGTGGATCTCGCCGCGCGTGTCAAAGACGGCCGTTTCCGTCAGGATCTCTTCTACCGGCTCAATGTCTTCCGTATACCGTTGCCAGCGCTTCGCGAGCGCCCGGATGATATCGCCATGCTCGCCGGGCACTTTGTTCGCAAAGTTTGCACCAACGAACGCATTCCACTAAAGACACTGGACCGCTCAGCCCTGGAAAAACTCCGCTCCCAGAACTGGCCCGGCAATGTCCGCGAACTGGAGAACGCTGTCGAATCCGCCGTCATCATGAGCCGCGAGCGCGCCGTAATCTTCGCGGCCGACCTGAGATCCTCAACAGGCGCGCCACGGATACCCCTGAAGGCCAGATCCTTATCGCTGCCTCCCGAAGGCCTGGACTATCAGCGTGCGATCGAAGATTTTGAAGTGGCACTTCTGACGCAGGCGTTAACCCGCGTTCGCGGCAACAAGACCGCTGCGGCTGACCTGCTCGGCCTGAAGCGCACGACTCTCGCGGCCAAGATGAAGTCTCTCGAATCGCGCTTTCCTCTGCTGGCCGCGTGATTTTCGGTCGCCCGCACCACAACTCCAGGTACGCAAGGGCTCAGCCACGTAACGCCAGGAGGCTCCCCACTCTCGCAAGCAAACGTACTTCCGCTCCCGGAAGTCCTAACTCCGCCGCTGTCGAATCAGCCGACATCCCCGAGCGCAACAACCCCAGAGCCCGCGCCCGCGCCGTCGTACCCAGCCGCCCGTCCCGCAGCAACTCCGCATTGGCCTGCATGTTGCGTTCTGACGCTTCCAGTTGTTCGGTGATGCGGGCTGCTTCCCGCCGGCATTCGTCGATTCTGCGTTCTACATCGGCCCGCAGAGTCGCCTCGTCGTGTCTCCACCGGGATCGCTGACGCCACCACAAGGCCACACTCAGTGCGCCCGTCAGAAACCCACCGCCGGCAATCGCGACGATTGTCATCTCAACTTCGTTCAGCGCAACGGTTCCGGTTGTCATTTAGCGGACATCCCCAGCCTCGATGAGGCCTCACTCATGCCGGAGCGCAGGCGATCTTCGCGACTTGCCAGATGGATTACCCGCACACCATAATTGCCATCCACCACGACCACCTCGCCTCTCGCGATGACACAATTGTTCACAATCACTTCGACTGGTTCGGACACCAGGCGATCCAGTTCCACAACCGACCCGGTATTCAGCTTCAGAACGTCCCGGATCTGAAGCGAGGTCTTCCCGAACGACACGCTGACCGGCAGCGCCACGTCAAGCAGGAGATCCAGCGTCCGGGAGGTAATGGATTCCTGTGGAGCCGCCACTGCCGCGGCCATTTCGACCTGGGCCACCCTGGCTGTGCAGCCCTTGGCAAATTCCGCCGTCCACGATATCCGGACCCGCCAGATCTGGGCGCTGTTCCTTACCTCCAGCACGGCACTCTGTTCCCGATCGCCCGGTCCCGTCGTATCTCCACCGCCGGATTGCGCCTGAATCTCCCTGCCCAGTTCGGCAGTCATGGCCTGAGCCATTCCGCCCATGGTCTGGCCGGCTATCTCATTCCAGGTCGAACGGCAGTCCTCTTCGGTAACCGCTTCCACCCCGGCACCACCCAGAATCATCTCCCCGGCGGATTCCCACAGATCCTTACCCGCAGTCAACCACAGAATGGCACCCTCCGCCAGCGAGAAGGGCTGCTTCCAGATCAGCGGCAACTCCATCTTTTCCGATTCGGCACCGTCAAGCATCGTAACCTGGAAGCCCGCCCCCGTCAGCCCGTTCAGCGCATTCACCAGAGCGTCGCAACAGTAACCGGCAATTCGCGAACGAGCGCCGGCATCGCCGGACCCCGCTGCATTGGCCCCTCCACCATTCGACATTACAAGCCACCCGCGCGGACGCCGGGCCACCGCTGGGAGATCGCGTTACGCAGGCGCAGGATTGCCTGCGATTTGATTTGCGATACACGCGAGAAATGAATCCCCATGATTTCCGCGATTTCCCGCAAAGTCAGCTCTTCATAGAAATACAGACTCAGCACGGTTCTTTCGGCGACGGGGATCCTGTCGATCGCGGCGGCGATCAGTCGCTCCAGCTCCACCTTCTCCAGCTGAAGAGCCGGCGAATCCTCATCCGGCGTCGAAACATACTTCAGCAGGATCGGAGTCTCCCGCTCGTCGCGAAGAAATTCCAATTCGCCGATGTCCAGCGCCGCGACCTCTCCCAGCTTCGTGCGGTACTCCTCTACAGGCATCCCCAGCTCCGCCGCAATCTCCGCTTCTTCCGGCACGCGGCCCCAGCGCTGTTCCGCCTTCGCGAGACCGGCCTCCAGCGTCCGCGCCAGTTTTCGCTTCATCCGCGGCGCCCAGTCGCTGGCCCGCAGACTATCGAGGATCGCACCCCGAATCCGGTATTCCGCGTACGTGCGCAGCTTCACGTTCTGCGTGGCATCGAAATTGTCAATGGCATGAATGAGCCCCAGAACGCCCGCCGAAAGCAGATCGTCCAGCGTCACCGATTCCGGCAATCGCTCATGGATCTTGCGCGCGATCAGACGTACCTGCGGCAAGTGCTCAATAATGAGTCGCTCCCGCTCTTCACCCGTGACCACTTCCGCCTGATAGTAATGTGCCGGTACCGCCACGTTTTTCCTTTCAGCCCGCCAGATTGCGAGCTGACCTCCCGAGAACTGCCGATTTCATCCAAACGGTCCCTAAGCCGCTCTGGCCGCGAGACTATTGCCCGCCCAAAGAGAGCGAATCAGTTTTTTGATATCCACTTCTTCCAGATCCTCAGGAATCCCGGGACCCGTGCCAAAGAACGACGCCCCGATCCCACTTCGAATCATGGCGTTCGCCGCCATTCCCAGCCCGCGCACTTCATCGAGGCCGGTAAACAAAAGCCGGCTCGGCCGCAGCGCCGCAAATCTCGACACCATATACTGCATATCGGTTGTTCGCGCCTCCGCCCTTAGGACCAGATGCTTCTCAATTTCCGGCCGTCGTGCAAACAGCCTCGCCATGGCATCCATTTCGCCCACGTCGTTGACTGCCGAACCCGGCGTGTCAATCAGCACCAGCCCCTTCCATCGCTCCCCCTGCAGCGCGAGATGCAGGCTCTCAAACGACTCAACAGCCTGGAATGGCACACCCAGGATTGCGGCATAACGTGCCAGTTGCTCAACCGCTCCAACCCCCTGCGCTCCGGCCGCGAAAATCCGCGTCGGAATCCGCTTCGCGAGTCCATAACGCACCGCCACCTTCACCAGGCTCGTCGTCTTGCCCCGGCCCGGCGGTCCGATAAACGCCAACGCCCTGTGTTCATCCGTCTGCATCGGCGTGAACGCCGCTACCGGAATCCTCGCGGCCAGTTCCCGTGGAATCCCCTCTCTCACCAGCCCGCCCTTACCAGCCGCCGCTACAATCTCCCGGGCAGTATCGTCCCCGAAACCATCCGCGCACAGCGTGCGTACCGCATCCTCATCCACCCCTCCAGTGACTTTTCCGGCGCCACCCGTTCCCGTGCCCGGCGCAACAATGCCACTCCGGTCCAACGCCTCCCGCAACGCCGAGATCTCCGACCGAATCTCATCCAGCCCCGGACGCAGCGGGTCCGCCGTTCTATTCACACCTCGCCGCGGCTCCTGCCCGATTCCGAAGTAGCCCGCCTCCGCAGTCCCAGCGCTTCTTTCCCGTGACGCCGGTGCCTTCCCATCCCAGGCGAAGATCACTTCCAGCCGGCCAAACGCGCGCGCCTCATCCGATGCCGGCCGCGACGTCACCAGCATGGCGTCAGAACCAAGTTCCCTTCGCGCCACTTCCATCGCTGCCTGCACACTCGCCGCAAAATACGTTTTGGTTTCCATTTGTGCGCTCCGCCCTTCTACTGAATGACCCCAAGCGAATGAACCTTCACACCCGCCGGAATCTCGTTATGCCCAAGGAAGAATAGATTCGGAATCGAAGATTCCACCGCCTGCCGCAGGAAATACCGGCACGAAGAGGCCGTGATCACTACTACTGGAGATTCGAGCGGCCCCACCGCCCGCTGGATACGGTCCTGCACATCCCGCATCACATTCGGTGCCAGCGCCAGTGAACTGTTTGACTCGCCATGCTCCACCCCGCTTTCCACAATTCGCTCGATCGGCTGATCCACAAACCACGCCGCCAGTTCTCCATTCGCGTTCAGATAGGGTTTCACTACCACCCGCCGCATCGCCTGGCGGACATAATCGGTCAGTAACACAGGATTGCGGGTTGTCGGTGCCGCCTCGCCCAGCGCTTCCAGAATCGAAACAGCGTCCCGAATCGAAACCCGCTCGCGCAGCAGATTCTGGAACACGCGCTGCACCGCCGCAAGAGACAATAACTTCGGCACCAGGTCCTCCACCACCTTCGGGTTATCGGCGGTTACGCGATCCAGCATTCTCTTCGCTTCCTGCCGCGAAAACAGTTCGTACGATGTTCTTTTGATCAGTTCAGCGAGATGTGTACTAATCACACTAAGCGGATCGATCACTGTATATCCCAGCGATCTCGTCTTATCCGACAGCGACGACGGTACCCACCATGCCGGCACCCCGAAGGCCGGATCCTTCGTGGCCTTTCCTTCAGGGGGTGTTCCTGTCCCCGTCAGCGCAATCGCCAGTTCCGCTCCGGGCGGCAATTCAAACCGCGCCATCTCCACACCCTTCAGGCAAATGGAGTACTCGCGCGCGCGCAGCGTCAGGTTATCCGCAACTCGTACGGAGGGAATAATGAACCCTAATTCCGTCGCCAGTTGTTTCCGTATCCCTCCGATCCTCTTTAGCAGCGGTGAGTTCACTCCACCCGCCAGATACGAGATCAAACCCACTCCCACTTCCACCGAGAGCGGCTCTATCCGGAGCAGATCTTCCAGGTTCTCGCGGACTGCCTTGGGTTGAGCCGCTGCCGCCTCCGCGGAGGGCCTCGCTTCTTTCTTCTTCAGCCGCCACGCCACCGTGCCAATCCCAGCGCCAAGCAGGAGGAATGGAATCCGCGGCAGCCCCGGAAAAGCCGCCAGCGCCACCAGCACGCCGCTCGACAGCATCAGTGGCTGCGCCGCCCCAAATACCTGCTTCTGAAATTCCACCCCAAGCCGGTTGTCCGAACTCGCGCGCGTAATGATCATCGCGCCGGAGATCGAAATCATCAGCGCCGGTATCACCGTGACCAGACCATCGCCGATCGTGAGTACCGTGTAGGTCTGGAGCGCCTTGTTGATATCCATGCCATGCTGCAGAATCCCGATCAGCAATCCCGCGATGATGTTGATGGCTGTGATGAGAACCCCAGCCACCGCATCGCGCTGCGTGAAACGACTCGCCCCGTCCATGGCACCGAAGAACTCCGCCTCCGCCGCCAGTTGCTTGCGGCGCCTCCGCGCTTCCGTTTCGTCGATCAGCCCGGCGTTCAGATCCGAATCGATCGACATCTGCTTGCCCGGCAATGCATCCAGAGTGAAACGCGCCGTCACCTCGGAAATGCGCACAGCGCCGTGATTGATCACGACATACTGGATCGCAATCAGCACGAGAAAGATCACCGTGCCGACGATGTAATTCCCGCCTACCACAAAATTGCCGAACGCCTGAATCACGTCGCCCGCCGCCGTCGTCCCGCCGTGCCCGTTGAGCAGAATCAGGCGCGAGCTCGAAACATTCAGCGCCAGACGGAACAGCGTGAGTAACAACAGCGTCGTAGGAAAGACATTAAACTCCACGGGCCGCGTGATGTACATAGCGACCATCATCACCACCACCGACATCATCACGTCGGTGACAATCAAAAAATCCAGCAGAAAGCTCGGAATCGGCGTAATCAGCGCCACAATAATTCCCAGCACCGCCCCCGGCACAATCAGTTCCGCCGCAGCACCCGGCGGCAGCCCGAACCGGGGACGTTTGACCGCAGTCGCAGTGGCCGTCATCCGCGACCCGCCTTACCCATGATGCGGAAGATGTAAGCCAGAATCTCGGCTACCGCACGATAGAGATGGGCCGGAATGTCTTGCCCCACATCCACCGACTTATATAACGCCTGCGCCAGCGGTGGATTCTCAATGATTGGCACCTGGTTCTGGATTGCCCTCTGCCGAATGCGCGCCGCCAGATAGTTCTTCCCCTTCGCCACCACCTTCGGCGCGGTCATGACCCCCTGGTCGTAACGCAAAGCCACCGCATAGTGCGTCGGGTTGACGATGACCGCGGTCGCCGTGGCCACATCCTTCATCATGGTCCGCCTGCGCAGGTCCCTCTGAATGCGCCGTACCCGCGCTTTCGTCTCCGGATTCCCGTCGTTCTCCTTCGATTCGTCGCGGATCTCCTGTTTGCTCATGCGCAGCCGCTTGCTGTACCGCCCGCGCTCGCGAACCAGCATCACCGCGCCCAGCGCCACCAGCACGAAAGAGGCCCTTCGCAACGCATCGTTGATCAGACCGCCCGCCGCCTGAGCACCACTCGCGACAGGCATCATGGGTAAGCGCAGTAATTCCGGCAACCTGTCTTTCACGAGCGCCCACGTAAGCCAGCACATCACGGGTATCATCACGACCGCCTGCATGAAATGCCCCATATTGGAGGACGGAAGCTCCCGCAACCGGTTCGCCGGATTCAGCCGATTCAGATCCGGTGCCAGACGCGCCATGCTGAAGCCCATGCCATTTGAGGCGAGTTGAAAGAACAACGTCAGAGCCAGCAGCATGCCGCCCAGAATTGCCAACGGCGTCAGCGCCGTGCGGGCCAGCACTGTGAACAGCGCAAGCAGATCCGTGCTCGTGAGCGACCCGTTGGTCGAAAACGCCCGCCGCAACCCCAGCCGCATGGTCGCTTCAATACCCGCCAGCCAGTCGGGAAAATACGCCGCGCCTAAAAGTACAAAGCCCAGAAACTGAAACGCTGCCACAAACTCCCGTGTCGCCGGAAAGTCGCCTTTCTCCCGCGCCTTTTTGAGATGTTGCGGGGTGGCTTTCTCGGTCCGTTGGGAAGCATCCGCCATCTCAGTGAGCGCCCCGCATCAAACTCTCCAGCAGACGCACTGCCGACGCCATCGCTGTATCGAAGTAGCCTGGCTGAAACGCGAGCGTCACTGACAGCAGCAGCAGCGTCGCCGCCAGCTTGACCGGCATAGTCAGACTCACCAGATGGAGCTGCGCCTGCATACGCCCCAATACCGCGAGCGAGACGTCGGCCAGCAACAATAATGCGACCACCGGCGCAGCCAGCCGCAGTCCCGCACTAAAGATTGTGGAAGAGAACCGGACAATCGCCTCCGCCCAGCCCCTGTTCACCACAAACGACTCCGGTGGACAAAGCCGGAAACTGTCGGCAAGAACCCGAACCAGCATCCGGTCGCCGCCCGCCGCAAAGAACAGCAGCCCCGCGGTCAGTTGCGCCAGCGTGATCAGCACGGTCGAATCGGCACCGCTCGTGGGATCGATGGTGGAGGCATAGCCAAGACCAGCCTGCAGGCTCACTATCTGCGCAGCCATCTGGAAAAGCTCGAGCACAATTGCGATCGTCAGACCGATCGCCAGCCCCAGCGCCATCTCTCCGGCCAGCCCCGCCACCATCCTGCCCGCTGTCAGACCCGCACCCTCGCCATTCGGCGACTTCCACTCCGGCCAGAGCATGACCGTGAACGCCAGTGCCAACACGATTTTGGCGGCCTCCGGTGCCGCGCGAAAGGCAGCCAGAGGCAGAAACGCGAACACCCCGGACACCCGCGCCAGAGTAAACAGGAAGCCCAGCAGCGATGCGTAACTGAAGAGACCCTCAGTGCGCATAGTGCCCCAGGTTTCCGAGGATATCCGTCGTATAGGCCATCGTCTTGTGGATCATCCACGGCATCAGTAACAGAGCGCCCCCGAGAAAAGCAATCAGACGCGGGATAGCGCTGAACCCGGCATCCTGAATTGAAGTGACGATCTGGATCAGACTCACCACAATCCCCGTCGCCAGACCGATCCCAAGCAGCGGGGCGCAAACCCAGAACGCCGCAAGGAACATCTGGCCCACAATGTGCGAAACCGCGTCCGGCGTCATGGCGCGAAGCCTTTCATGAGAGATCCGATGGTGAGGTTCCACCCATCTACCAGCACGAAGAGCAGGATCTTAAACGGCGCCGACACCATCACCGGCGGCAACTGCACCATGCCGATCGACAGCGTGACGGAAGCCACCACAATGTCGACCAGCAGGAACGGCAGAAAGAGCACGGCGCCAATTTGAAATCCGGCGCGCATCTCCGAAAGCATGTAAGCCGGCGCGATGATCGTAAGATCCAGATCGGCGGGTGTTCTTGGCGCCTGCGCATGTGTGATGTCGAGAAACAGGCGGACGTCTTTCTCGCGAACGAAGCGCCCCAGGTAGACCTTCAGCGGCTTGCTGCCCGCATCCCAGGCCTGGCCTGCCGTCAGATCGCCCCGCTCCATCGGCTCCCAGGCTTCCTTATAGATTTGCGTGGCCAGCGGGGCCGTCAAAACTGTGGTCAGAAACAACGCCAGCGCCAGCAGCACCTGGTTCGATGGCGCCGTCTGCGTGCCCATCGCCTGACGGAGAAAGTGCAGCACGATGGAGATACGAAGGAAGGGTGTGATCGACATGATGATCGCCGGCAGCAACGTCAGCAGCGTCATCAGAATGATGATCTGCATCGGCGTTCCCAGGTTCTGCGGCAGTGCCGACAGAATCTCGGGAGACCGGGTCTGCACTGGCAGAGGCCGCGAAGCGGCCAGCCCGATTCCCGGCAGCAAAACAGCCATCGCAATCGCCATTCGTTTCATCGCACGATTCCCGAACCGGGTTCTTCCATCACAGCTGTATCCAGCATCTGGCAACCCCCGGGTGCCGTGCCGATCAGAATGGTCCGCCCCCCCACGCGCACCAGATGCAGCGCGTGCTGGGTGCCCAGAGGTATCCGCTCCAGAACCCGCACCTGCCGGTCCGCGGCGGACTGCCGGCCAAACGGCATTACCCCGCCGCTGAACGACGCCATTCCCCTGCGCCGCAGAAAGTACAGCAGACCACCCAACAGGCCGAGGACCAGCAGAATCGCGAACACGGGTTGAAGCATTTCCGTCATCTAGAAGTCCGGGTTAAAGTCGGTGATCCGCACGCCCATGATGTTTTCGATGATCACGATCTCGCCGAATGCCAGCAGAGTCGATCCCACGTAGATATCAATGTTCTCGCCCGCCGAGCGCCGCATCTCAAGAATGCTACCCTCGTCGAGATCGAGAATCTCCCGCAGCTTCATCCAGCGCTGATCAAGCTGCACCTCCACTTCGATCGGAACGTCCGCAATATGCGCGACCTGTTCCTGTGGTGTCAGCGGTGATCCGCCATACGATACAGCTCCGTTCGGGGGGATAGTGCTCAGCGCGGGCGTCATATTGCTTCCTGTGTACAGTAATCGGCCCTAACCTGCCGGAACATTACCCCTGGATCAACGCAACCGTGGCTTGCGTGACGTTATCTTCCGTCGTGATGACTTTGGAGTTGGCCTGGTAACCGCGCTCGTACGTCAACAGATTCGTGAATTCCTTGGCAATGTCCACCGTGGAGGATTCGAGCGCTCCCCCCGTGATCTGCCCTCTCGACCCGGTTCCCGACGTTCCAATAATCGGAGTCGCCGTTGCGGCCGTCACGCCAAAGGTATTGTTGCCAAGATTCTGCATCGAGTCCGGATTCAGCACCGATGCCAGCGCAATCTGCGCCACGACAACCGAGGCCCCGTTCGAATACGTGGCACTGATCTGGCCGTTGGCCCCAATGCTGGTCCCGGTCAACTGGCCGGAAGCCGATCCGTTCTGGGTGCTGGCCAGATTGGCCGATGCCTCGCTGAACTGGGTGATGGCCGGTGTTCCCGAAGCGTTGTACAGCTTCCAGTTCAGATTCAGATCCGACGCGCCATCCACCAGCCCCGTGATCGCGACGGTCACGGGCGGATCGGTCAGCGCCGGGGTGGTCAGTTTTCCCGTGCCGTCGAACGTCAGCGTTCCCGTGGCAACTGAAGTCGCCGTTCCGGTCCCGCTGGTGAGTTCAGAAGAGGGAATCGAGATGTCATAAGACCAGTTGTTGGCCGCTGTTTCCGTATACTTCACCGTCAGCGTGTGCCCTGTTCCCTGGGCGTCAAAAACCTGGATTGGTGAGCTGAAACTCGCGTTGGCGGATCCTACGGTCGCATTGGCGGACAGGTTCGCACTGATCGTGAAGTTCGTCGTGGCAATCGGCTGCTGCGAACCGCTGACCGGCAGGGTGATGTTGGATGTTGCGCCCGTGGTATCCATCTTTCCATTGGTCACATTCCAGCCCTGGACATTTTCGGCGCTTGCCCCCAACAGATTGCCTGTCGCATCCACGCTGAAGTTACCGGCGCGCGTGTAGGTCGTCTGCCCGGAAGGGGATTGCAGGACAAAAAAGCCTGTCCCCTGAATGGCGGCATCAAAAGGCTGGCTGGTCGTCTGGATGGATCCCTGGTTAAACTGTGTCGATGCCTGCGCCACCACCGAACCCGCCACGCTCGTGGCGGACTGACCGTTGACATTGCCGCTCAGAAGATCGTTGAAAGATATCGTGTTGTCCTTGTAGCCGGAGGTATTCAGATTGGCCAGGTTACCGCTGACCGAATCGATCGCGAGCGAGTTTGCGTTGAGGCCGGAAAGCGCGTTGGAAAAGGCTGTGGACATTAGTTATTAGCTCCTGTAGTGGTCTTGTTGGCAAAGCCGGCCGCAGTCGTCGCCGCGGCTGACGTCATTGCTGAAGTGGTGGTCGCTGAAGTGGTGCTTGCTGAAGTCGTCGGAAGCGTCGTCGTGGTGGTTGGCGTCGTGCCGGCCTGACTGAGCGTCGTCGTGTCCGTATGGATGCCGATCAGCTGTTCCAGCTGGCTGTACTGGGTCAGCTGCGTGACGAATTGATTGCTGTCCACCGGGCTGAGCGGGTCCTGATTCTGAAGCTGCGAAACCAGCAGCGTCAGAAATGTCGATTCACTCGCCAGCGGATCCGTCCTCGAAGTTGCACCCGGGATACCCGATTGCGTTTGCCCTGTAGACGCGGATGTCAGGGGATTCACGGCTGTACTCATAAGCTCTCCTTCAAATCCGGCGCTCCGCCGGGATACTGCAGAATTCCGTCAAAACTCTCTGTCCCGGCGTTGCCGCTCTGCCGTTGCGGAGCAGCCTCGCGTTGGGACTGTGGATTCTCGCGTTGGTGCCGGCCCGACGTCCACGCCTCGGCGTTATAGCCCGCATCAGCCAGCAAACCGGCGAGATCGGTCACTCCATCACGCAGCCCTCTTGTAATCGAGGGATCGGTCGAATGAACGGAAACATGGACTTCCCCTGCCCGCTCCGAGAGGCGGACCCGAACGTCGCGCCCACCGTCCGGCGTGAACTCAAGCGACACCGAACGTACCGGCTGTGACGGAGCCTTTTCCGCAATAGGAGGTTCCTGCCGCGCCGTCTGACGTCCGGCCTCACTTGCGTGAGTGTCAGTGGGACGCGGATCCACGCCTGCGGAGTTTTTCGGGGCCTCGGCCTGCATCTGAAAGTTCTGCGCCCCCCCGGCGTGACGCAGGCCCGGATCGACAGGCGGCGCGTCCGTGCCACCCGTCCGCGAATCCGTAAGCGAATCGCCGCCGCCGCGATGATGCCCGGTTCCCCCGCCGGATGAAGCCGGAGGAGAAGTCCCGGCGGGGGAAGCCGTGTTGGGGGACGTTCCCGACGCAGTAGCGGAACCTTCGTCAGGTCCCTGTCCGGCAGCCTCATCAGGCGGCGCTCCGACAACCGGAGCAGTTTGCTGATTCCTGCGCGTCGGCGTTGGTGCAATATCTGCCGCGCCGATGTCGTGTACCGGCCCACTGGCCACCGGAACAGGCACCACCTGCGGCGAGGGAACAGCCGCGTTGGCGTCATCGGTATGGATCACCACGGTCAGAGCGGCCTCCGGTGCGGCTGGAGCAACCGCCGCAGCGTTGAGGTGAATTGGCACGGGCCGTGCCTCTCCGGCTGGAGGGGCGTCGGGCGGCTTCACCGGGAGGGGCGGCAGGGGCACAGGTGCCTCCGTGGGAACAGCAGGAGAATCGGTGTGGCGGTCGTGCGGAGTTGCCTCCGGCTTGGCCTTGCCGGGGCTGGCCAAAGTGGCCAGGACGGTTGTGGCACTGGCAGGAGCCTTCGGAAGCGGCACAGCGTTCTGCACTGTCCCGCCGGAACTCGCCGGCGGCACCAACACGAGGCCAGGGGACTGGATGAATCCTCGCCTGGCGAGCAGCGATCCCAGCTGCGCAGGAATCGGCGCGGCGTCCGGCAAGGTAGCCAGCTGGCGGATCATGTCGGCGAAGTCGGACCCGGATTCCATCGCTCGCTGTTGTACGGCCACTCCGCCACTGGCAACACTCTGCGGTGCCGCGGCCATCATGCCAGTGGATACCGGACTGATGGGTGCCAGGCCCTGAGAGGTGTAATCTGCCGGGACTGACGCCGTATCTTCCCGACCGAAACGCGCCGTTCCCCGGATTAGAGCCTGTGCAATCCGCAGTGACTTCCCGGACAGGAACTCATCCGTTTGCGACGGACTCGTCGACGCCACGGGCGACGGCGTCCCGGAAATGTCATTCCCCGTGAGACTGTTCCCTTGCTGCGGTCCTGTCAGCAATGCGGTTTGAACGACTGAGAGCGGATTTCCGCGCATCGGCGGCTGAGCGACTACGAGCGGGGCAGCAGCGGCGGCAGAGCAGTTCACGCGGCTCTATAAAGCAGCCGAAGGGCCAACCGGCCCATGCCGCGAATTCAATCGGTTACGTGAATAGAGGGCGACAGAAAACTGGCGGAAGGCGGGGAAACGCCAGGATTCTGGCGACGAAAACACTCCTTCTCATGCACCATATCGGCCATCTTTCTTTGATTTTGAACCATTTAACAATCTCTCCCTCTTCGGCCCGAAAACTGCTCCTGTCTCCCCCGAAAGGCACCGCCCAACCTCATGGACACCATCTCAATCTCGGCCGCCAGCGGCATGCGGGCGCGTATGGAATCTCTCGATCTCCTCGCCAACAATCTCGCCAATACCGAGACCGGCGGTTATAAGGCAGACCGCGAGTTCTACAGCATCTATACGAGCGCCGAGGCCAGTGCCGACGCCATGAATAACGGATCGCAGACTGTCACCACGCTGCCCGTCGTCGAGAAGCAATGGACTGATCTTTCGGCTGGCGAACTCCGCTCCACCGGCAATTCTCTGGATCTCGCCGTCAACGGCGACGGCCTCTTCGCCATTCAGACCGCGCGTGGAGTTCGGTACACACGCAACGGCAACTTCCGTGTCTCGCCAACAGGCACGCTGACCACCGCGGACGGGAATGCCGTTCGTTCCCAGTCCGGCAACCCGATCACGCTCGACCAAAGCCTGCCGGTCGATTTCCTGCCCGATGGAACGGTACAACAGGCGGGCAATCCTTTGGGGAAGATCCAGCTGGCGTCCTTCGATTCCGGTAGCCTCATCAAAGAGGGCTCCAATTATTTTGCCGCCGCGCCCGGCAGCATATCCGGAACCGCCACCGGTGCGGTAGTACAGGGAAAACTCGAGCAATCGAACGTCGGAGCCGCCGAGTCCGCGGTGCGTCTGGTCTCCATCACGCGACAGTTTGAAATGCTGCAAAAAGCGGCGGCGATCGGCAATGACCTCGGCAAGAAGGCCATTGAAGAAGTTGCCCGCGTCGTGTCCTGATCCCAGGAGCAGATAACAGCAATCAGGTCATCCGACACCCACACAAGGAGAACGGAACACACATATGATTCGAGCACTCTACAGCGCCGCCAGCGGGATGACCGCCCAGCAACTCAACATCGACAACATCGCCAACAACCTTGCGAACGCCAACACGACAGGCTATAAATCGCGGCGCGCCCAGTTTCAGGACCTTTTGTATCAGAATATGGTTGCTCCAGGATCGTCGGCCAGTCAAAATACGGTGGTCCCGGCCGGCCTTCAGCTGGGTCTCGGAACACGGGCGGTTTCGAATGAAATCACCTTCCAGCAGGGAAGCTTCACCAGCACGAGCAACCCGCTCGATCTCGTGATTCAGGGCAAAGGCTTCTTTCAGATCAAGCAGCCCAATGGCGATATCGCCTACAGCCGCAACGGCTCCTTCCAGCTCGACAGCACCGGAAGTTTTGTAACCTCTGACGGCAACGCTCTGCAGCCCCAGATCACAATTCCTCCCGCGGCACAATCCATCAACATCGCCGCCGATGGCACCGTGACCTATGTGCTCCCGGGCCAGACGCAGGCCCAGAATGCGGGCCAGATCACACTCGCAAACTTTCAGAATCCGGCTGGCCTGAGCTCACTCGGCGGCAGTCTTTTCTCGCCAACCGACGCTTCCGGTGCCGCCATCCTCGGAACGCCGGGCGGAGCCGAAGGTCAGGGAACCATACTGCAGGGCTATACCGAACAATCCAACGTCAGCGTGGTCGACGAGTTCATCAACATGATCACCAGCCAGCGCGCCTATGAGGCGAACTCCAAGGTCGTCAAGGCGGCTGACGAAATGTACCAGCAGGCCAACAATATGAAGCAGTAGCGGCTGGATACTATGAAGCCCCTGTTCATCCTCCTGACAGTCTGTAGCGCTACCGCCGCCTGTCTTCCGGTTTCCGGAGACCGCATTCTCGGGCGCGACTTCGCGCTTGCCCTGCCCCAATTCGCGGGATTGCCTGCATCGCTTTCTCTCGGCTATGCTCCGGTTCCAGGCACCAGTCGCGTCTACGCCGTCGCAGAACTGCAACGAATCGCCCACGCCAATGGGATCGCTGCCGGGAATGCGGATTCCCTGTCTGAGATCTGTTTTGAAGTTCCTATGCATGAGCCGGACGACGTCGAATTCACCGAAGCACTGCGCCGGTCTCTGCCTCCGGACGCCACTCTGCGGATTGCCGAACGCAGCCGCGCGGCCATACCAAAGGGCAGGCTGGAGTTCCCGCTGTCCGGCATGGAACCCGGAGCAAGCAATGCCGACGGTCTCCAGCTTTGGCGCGGTTTTGTGCAGTATACCGAGACCCGCCGCATCGCGGTCTGGGCTCGGGTATCTGTCAGCGTCTCCTATACCGCCGTGGTGGCACTTAGGGATCTGCCTGCAGCGACACCGATTGACGCGGACTCTCTGCGCACGGAATCCCGTCAGGGGCCGCTGAAGCACGCGCCCGCGGCGGTTCGCCCTGAAGATGTCACGGGGCGTGTTCTCCGGCAACCCGTAAAGGCAGGCGACGAAGTTCCCGCCTCGCTTGTCGCCGATCCTCCCGCGATCCGGCGTGGCGACAGCGTTCGGGTCGAAGTACAGTGCGGCCTGACCATACTTCGGTTCGATGCCATCGCGACGGCAAATGCACGGGCTGGTGAAATGGCTGATCTGCTGAATCCGGCCACAGGCAAGACGCTGCGCGCCCGGGTTGCTATTTCCTCAGGGCTCAGAATCGCCACCGCAGTCATGATCGTCGGTGGCCAGACGGTCGCAGGCTCCGCGCTAAAAGGCTCCGCTCTATGAGACTTCACTACTCCACTCTATTCATCGCCGGCCTTCTGACGATAAACGCTGCCACCGGAGTTTCCCGCGCAGGGGTCATACCAAATCTGAAAAAGAAGATTGTCAAGGCTCCGGAGCCGTCATTGCTCGACCAGTACCTTCACAGTGCCGCAGCCGGGGCCGAGCGCGAATCGGTAGAATCCCTTCCCGGTGCCATCTGGTCGCCATCGGCGCGCCTCAACGAACTCGGGCGGGACCTGCGCGCGAGCCAGGTGGACGATGTCGTCACGATCATCGTCACCGAATCGGTGAATGCCGTCGCATCCGGCGTTAGCACCTCGGAGCGCGCCTCCTCTGCCAGTCAGTCGATCAGCCAGTTGGCTGGCATCAAGTCCCCGGCGGGCGCATTGGCTAATATGCTGGGTACCACCGGCGATCAAAAGCTGAGCGGCACCGGAACAACCTCCCGCGCCGCCACGTTGACCGCCACTCTCACTGGCCGCGTTGTCAAAGTCTTGCCAGGTGGCCTGCTTCTGATCGAGGGCGATAAGAGCATCCAGGTCAACTCGGAACAGCAGAAGATCACGGTGCGTGGTGTCGTGCGCACCGCCGATATCTCTACGGCTAACACAGTCGCCTCCACGCAGGTTGCCGACATGGAGGTGCGCGTGAACGGCCAGGGTGTGGTGGGAGACGCCGTGCGGCGTCCGAATGCGCTTTACCGCCTGATTCTGGGCTTGCTCCCTTTCTAGACCTCTTATGAACAGACTGCCCGGCGTTTTCCTCCTCTCCTGCCTGTCCGTCGCCATCGCATCGGCTGCTCCGGCGCGGCTGAAAGACCTGGTCTCCATCGAAGGTGTTCGAGACAACCAGCTTGTGGGCTATGGCGTGGTCGTGGGCCTTGCCGGCACCGGCGACAAGCAGACAACCATCTTCACCACGCAAAGCCTTGCCAATATTCTGGAGCGGATGGGTGTCTCGGTCGCGGCGGGCAGCATTCGAATCGCGAATGTGGCATCCGTCGTGGTGACGGCAACCCTGCCACCGTTCGCGCAGCCCGGCACGAAGATCGACGCCACCGCGTCCGCCATCGGCGATGCCAAAAACCTGCAGGGCGGCATATTGCTCATGACGTCTCTTCGCGGGGCCAACGGTCAGACCTATGCTGTTGCCCAGGGACCCGTCGTGACAGGCGGGTTTGTCGCAGGTCGAGGCAGCACTACCCAAACCGTCAATCACCCGACCGTAGGCCGTCTGCCGGAAGGAGCCACGATCGAACGGGCTGCACCTTCCGTAGAACCTTCCTCCACCGTCCGGCTCCAATTGCGGTCCGCCGATTTCGCGACCTCATCACGCATCGCCGAAGCGATCAACAAGCATTTCGGCGGCGCGGCACCGCTGGCCCGCGCGGAGAACTCCGCCGTGGTATCCGTCCAGCCTCCCGCCGAATGGAAAGACCGCATCACGGAGTTCATCGCCGGCGTAGAGGATCTCACTGTCGAGGTCGATCACTCGGCCCGCATCGTGATCAACGAGCGCACAGGCACCATTGTCATGGGCAACGATGTCCGTGTTTCCCCAGTCGCCATCTTACACGGCAACCTGACCGTTGAAATCCAGACCACCCTGAACGTCTCGCAGCCCAATGCGCTGTCTTCCGGCACCACCCAGGTGGTGCCGGAAGAGAAGGTGACGGCCAAAGATGAGCCGACGCATAACGTGGTCCTGAAAGAAGGGGCCACGGTGGAGGAACTGGTGCGTGCCCTGACGGCGATCGGCTCTTCCGCCCGCGACATTGTCGCAATCCTGCAGAACCTGCGTGCGGCCAATGCGCTGAACGCCGATATCGAGGTGATCTGATGGCAGCGCTTTTTTCCGCGACGGCGCTCGATGCGTTCAGTCGCGCTCAATCCGCAGGCACCGGTTCAACCACTCCTTCCAGCAAGGTCGAAAGGGCCGCGAAGGACTTCGAGGCGCTCCTGCTCGGCCAGATTCTGCGGTCCGTGCATGAAGGAGGTGGCTGGCTTGGCACCGGCTCCGACGAGTCCGGCGACGCTGCCATCGGCCTTGGCGAAGAGCAATTGGCTCGCACGATGGCCAACAGCGGTGGCCTCGGCCTTTCCAAACTCATTCAGGCTGGCCTGCGCAACGAGCAGAACGCGGTTGATTCTGCCCGTAGCCCAACACCAGCCGATCCTCAGGCGAAGACAGCCTCATAGCGCGATTCATCGTCATAGTTCGCGGCATCCGATGCTCCGACAGCAACGTCTTCCGTGGCCAGCTTCTCTGGCACCTGCTGCCAGGCGTCCGCCAGCGTGTTCAGTAATCGGCCGGTTTCTTCGAGCGGTGCGTCCTTCTGCTGGAAGTTGGCCTCCACCAGGCGCTCCTGCATGTAGCAGTAGAGCTGCCGCAGATTCCGGGCCAGCTCCGGCGCATGGTTGGCGTCGAGCGACACCATGAGCTCTGTCAGGATGGCGTAGGCCTTATTGATGGCCTGCGCGCGCTCCCGAATCCTCCCTTCGCGCAGATGCTCGCGGGCGTCGGATACGGAGGCGATGGCCCGTTGGTACATCAACAGGACCAACTCGATGGGACTCGCGGAAAGAATGACTTGTTCAAAGTAGGGGTTCATTAGGCAGCTCTTTTTGATGTTCCTGCGCCATTTGCAGCGCATATTCCGACGGCCACTGCACGACGACATCGCCGCTTTGCTTATCGACAACCTGAATAATCAACTGCTTCGTGGAGGAATCCGTCGAGTAAGTCACTTCTCTGCCAGGGCCGACGAACCCCGACTGGTTCAGCACATTCACCGCCGTCACAAGGGCCTGGGTTTTCGCGCGCGCAGCGCTGCGCGCCGCTCCGGCAGCTAATCCAGACCCGGCCTGCGCCCCGCCTGCAAATTGTGGCTCCGGCAGTATCGCGGCCCGGAGTGCCGTTGCGGATACCTCACCCATTGTCCCGGCCTCAAATGTCTTATCGGCCCTGGTTGGCGTCTGTTGAGCGAGAGTTCCGCACCAAAACAAAACCGCCCGCCGGGCAATCTCTGCCAGGCGGGCGGTTTTGGAAACGAATGATTCGCTGTCGGGACCAGCTTAGTTCGCTAGCGACCGGGGACACCCATCCAGCCGCGTGTCCACAAGTCGCACATCGCGATAAACAGGAGCAGGACCAGCCAGTACAAACCGGCCAGCACGGTAAACTTCGTCAGCTTTGTCCCATACTTCACGTGCATGAAGAACAGGATGACGAGCGAAGCCTTGAAGATGGCGATTGAAAGCGCCACAAAAATGTTCAGCCGGCCAAGGTCCACCGTGGAGACCCACGCCGTGACCCAGGTCATCGCGATCAGCGTAATGAAGACCGCAAAGTAGACGCTTTTCGGAACAATATGGTGTTGTTCGTTGTGGTCGGACATCTTACTTCAACCCCGTATGAGAACGATCAATCAGATAGAGCAGCGGGAACAGGAAAATCCAGACGATATCGACGAAGTGCCAGTACAGGCCGAACATCTCGATCGGTGTATACCATTTCTCCGTAAATTTCCCTCGCGCCGCCTGCACAATTAATATGACCAATATGACGAATCCTATGAGCATGTGGGTCGCGTGCAACCCGGTCATCGCAAAGTAGAGCGAAAAGAACAGGGGAGCATGACCCGCATCTTCGCAGCCTTCGCATTCAAAATGCTGGCCGGGAATCTCGTGGTGAACCCACTTATCGTGATACTCGTAAGCCTTGACGCCAAGGAACGCCCCGCCCAGCAGAAGCGTCATAATCAGGAACAGCACCAACAGCGTCTTCTTACCCATCGATGCCGCGTGGACAGCCAAAGCCATCGTCAGCGAGCTGCAGATCAGCACGGTGGTATTTGCCGCGCCAAGCCAGAGATTCGTCTTGTTACTGGCGGACGCGAACGCCGCCGGATACGCCTGCCGGTAAGCAAAGTAGGCGAGGAACAGGCCGCCGAAGAACATGATTTCGGTGACCAGGAATACCCACATCCCAATCGTGGCGGCGTCCTTCTGTTGCTCGTCGCTCGCGAAATGATGCCGAAGGGTGGTACTTACTGCGTGGCTAGCCAACGTGCACTACCTCCTGCTGGGTTGAGTAATCGTACGCTTCGGTAGTCACAACGGGCGTAACTTCGAAATTTTCCATGATGGGCGGCGAGGCGGTCTGCCATTCGAGACCAGTCGCGCCCCACGGATTCTCCGAAGCGATTTCGCCGTGCTTCAAAGACCATGTCAGATAGATCGCCGGAAGAATCAGTCCCAGTGCCAGAACAGAGGCACCTGCCGAGGACAGCACATTGAATACCTGGAACTCAGGCGGGTACACGTGATATCGACGCGGCATACCCATGTAGCCCAGCAGGAACTGCGGGAAGAACGTCAGGTTGAAGCCGACGAATACCAGTACGGCCGAAACCTTTGACCAGACCTGTGAGTACATGCGACCGAAAATCTTGGGCCACCAGAAGTGAATTCCGCAAAGATACCCGAGCAGCGCGCCGCCGACCATGACGTAATGGAAGTGCGCAACCACGAAGTACGTATCTGTGAGATGGACGTCCATTCCGAGCGAGGACAGGAAGATACCCGTCAAACCACCGACAGTAAACAGTCCGATGAAGCCCAGAGCGTAAAGCATCGGCGTTTCCAGCCGGACCTTGCCCTTGTACATCGTGGCTGCCCAGTTAAACACTTTGATAGCCGACGGGATCGCAACCACGTAGCTGAGGATCGAGAACACAAGGCCCGCGTAAATCGACTGGCCCGCGACGAACAGGTGATGGCCCCAGACGAGGAAGCCGAAGACCGCGATCGCAACGCTCGAGAACGCGATGAACGTGTAACCGAAGGGTTTCTTCGAAGAGAAGGTCGAAATCACTTCCGAGATCACACCCATCGACGGCAGAATCATGATGTACACGGCCGGATGCGAGTAGAACCAGAAGAGATGCTGGAATAGCACCGGATCGCCGCCATACGCGGGATCGAAGAAGCCGATGTGGAAGCCGCGTTCCAAAACCACCAGGAACAGCGTGACCGCAACCACCGGCGTACCGAGAATCATGATGGCGCTGGTCGCGTAGTGGGCCCACACAAAGAGGGGCAGACGGAACCATGTGAGGCCCGGCGCGCGCATTCTGTGGATCGTGACAATAAAGTTCAGCCCGGTCAGAATACTGGAGAAGCCGTTAATGAAGATACCGAGGCCCGCAGCAATGACGTATCCGTTGGAGTAAGAAGTGCTGAACGGGGTGTAGAATGTCCAGCCCGTGTCCACGCCGCCGGTGAGCAGCACGTACAGGGTGAAGATACCGCCAACCACGTAGATATACCAGCTCAGCAGGTTAATCTTCGGAAACGCGAGATCTTTCGCGCCTATCATCATCGGAATCAGGAAGTTACCGAGCGTAGCCGGAATCGATGGAATCAGGAAGAAGAACACCATGAGGATTCCGTGCATGGTGAAGACCTTGTTGTACTGGTTCGATTCCAGCAGGTCGCCCGCCGGAGTGGACAGTTCGAGACGGATGAGGGACGCGAACACGCCGCCCAAAGCAAAGAAGAGAGTGACCGAGATCAGATAAAGGATCGCGATTCGCTTATGGTCGCCCGTCAGCAGCCAGCTCTTGATGCCGCGCTCGTGGTTGAGATAGTTCTTCGTTTCTTTTACTGGTGGAGAAGCGGTGATCATTGTTTTTTCTCCGTAGCCGCGGGCTTAGTCTCGGACATCGGCGCGGCCATGGTACCGGACTTCTGGATGTCGGGCTGCTCACTCCCCAAGGTTCGCGACGGCGCATTGGCACCATTCGCATTCCCCAGGGACTTGATGTACTCGATGAGCTTGAGCATGCCCTCATCGCTGATCAGGCCTTTGAACGTCGGCATGATACGGTCATAGCCCGCTACGATCTTCGCCTGCGGATACAGTACGGATTCGCGAATGTAAGATTCGTCGATGCGAACACTGGAACCATCCGAAAGATCGACCTTGGTGCCGTAAGCGCCATACAGATTCGGCGCGCGTCCGTGGCCGTCCTTCACATGGCAATTGCCGCAACCCAGCTGATTGAAAAGGCTCTCGCCCTGCTCGGAGAGCGATCCTTCGCCGCTGCCATGAGCAAGCCAGGTTTGGTAATCGGGTTGCGTCATTACATGCACGGTACCGATCATGCCGGAGTGCTTGGTGCCGCAATATTCGGCGCAGAAGATGTGGTAATCGCCAACTTTGGTCGGGCGGAACCATTCGGTGGTGTAACGGCCGGGAAGCACGTCGGCCTTGGTGCGGAATGCCGGCACATAGAAATCGTGGATGACGTCTTCGGAGGTCATCGTGAGGCGGATATCCTGGTCCACGGGGACATGGAGCTCGTTGATTTCGCGGGCGCCTTCCATGTGCTGGATCTTCCACATCCAGCGCTTGCCAGTGACATAAATATTCAGCGCGTCAGCCGGTGGGCGCGATTCGTGGAACATGATGCTGGCACCCCAGGCGAACATAACCAGGGAAAGACCCAGCGGAATTACGCTCCACGTGATTTCGAGGATCATGCCACCAATGCTGTGATCGTTGATCGGCGGCGGGACACCCTGCCCCGGCTTCGCACGATACTTAATCGCAAAGTAGACGATCAGAAACGCGACCAGCAGCGAGAAGAACGCGCTGACCACGACCATATAGGTATAGAGTCCGTCGACGCTCGGGGCGAAGTTCGACGCCGACTCCGGAAATAGCTGGAAACTCTTTGGTTCCATTGTCATCAGGCGGCTCGATTCCCTTTCTGCCGGCTCTCCCGCCGTAACATAATGACCACAAATCCCCCCATTGTCAGCAAGGTGGCTCCACCCGCTACACGTAAAAGTCCAAGCGCAAACGGCGTGTATTTCGCCGATTCCGGATCGAAGTGATAACAGAACAGCAGGACCTGATCGACCATGGTGCCGATCTTACCCGCCGACGCATCCACCAGACCGAGGCGCAAATCCTTGGGCGAATACTCGATGCCCATAAAATACTTCGACAACCGGCCTTCCGGCGTCGCCACGTAAATGGCGCTGGCATGCGCATACATTGCGGTATGCACGTCCCACTGGTACGAGAAACCTACTGCTTCGGTCACGCTCTTGATGGAAGCGAGGCTGCCTGTCAGGAAGTGCCAGGCTGGTGCCGTTTCCGGGCGACCGTAAGACTTCAGATAGACTGCCTTCTTGTCGGCAGCCTGCTTCGGCGTTTCGCGCGCATCGAAGCTGATCACCACCACGTCATAATCCTTGCCCGCTTCGAGGGGCAACACCCGGGCGGCGCGGACCAGGCCGTTGAGGACCTGTGTACACAGCATCGGGCATTCGTAATAAACCAAAGTCAGAACCACGGGCCGCTTGCCATCGAAGTATTGACCGAGCTGGACGTCATGACCAGCTTCGTCTTTGAACGTCGCTTCCAGCGGCAAACGTGAATTCAGCTTCTGCTTGATATCCACGTTGGAAAGCGGCGTGGGACGATCGGCTCCGCGCATGTTCAACAGATCCTGAGCCGGCACATCGTGCGGCCCGGAGATCGTCGGCGGCGCGGAATCCCACGTACCCGCCGACAGCAGGCCGGCAGCCGTGAGAACCAACACCGAAATGGAGCAGAGCGTTTTCATGGAGCAGTCTTACTGAGCAATCTTTTCAAGCGTCCGGCCACCGCTGGCGTCGGACGGGATGGTGCGGAAGCCATCGTGATCTCCGCCCTGCGGGCTGAGTTTCACAGGCAGGCCCTTCTGGGCAACCATATTGATGGCCTGGTCAATCGGAATGTGAACGGTGCCTTTGGCTGAATCGACCCAGCCATAGCTGGTCAGCAGCATCTCTTCGCTGGCATGCATTTTGTCGAGTTCCATCACCGGATCAGCCTGAAGGCGGGGTTCCGGTGGGAGCATTGGCTTCTGGGACATCATCGCCGGCACGTTTTTAGGCCTGAGGTTATCTTCCCGAACTTTGAAGTATACGAACAGACCCCACATAGCAGCCACGGAGACCATGAAGGCGACCAGCAAGCCGATGCCGAAGCCGCTGATCTGGACGATATCGATATCTTTTCGTTCCCAGGATACCTGCGCGTTCTCGCCGGTACCGACATCGCTGTCGTGGGCGTCGTGCCCGTGCGGGTGATTAGTGTTTGCCATGATTCAGAGCCTTATGGAAATCGGGTGCGCCAAGTGCGAGCAGCGAACCGGACTGCAGATTATGGAAGAACAATGCCAGCCACAGACCGCCGAAACCGATCGGCGCGGTGATGTCAAGAATCGAGATGGAGATGTGCGGATCGCTCACCTTTGTGAAATTTGGTTCCACCATCATGTAGACGTCCACCACGTGGACGATCAGAATATAGATCGCGACCATGGCGATGGTCTTCGCATTCTTCTTGACCGACTGCTGGAGGAGCATCAGGAAGGGGAGAGCGAAGTGCCCGATCAGGAGAATCAGCGAGACCCAGCCGTAGCCGCCGTTCCAGCGCTTGATGTACCAAACAATTTCTTCCGGCAGGTTGCCCGACCAGGTGATGAGCAACTGCGAGAACTGGAGGTAAGCCCAGAGCATGGTCAGAGCGAACATCAGCTTGCCGAGATCATGCAGGTGCTTAGTTTTCA
The DNA here is from genome assembly GCA_903875575.1 of uncultured Acidobacteriia bacterium. Taxonomy (GTDB): domain Bacteria; phylum Acidobacteriota; class Terriglobia; order Bryobacterales; family Bryobacteraceae; genus BOG-234. The sequence continues at coordinate 61,873 of CAIQWJ010000007.1, forward strand.
GACCGTGATCCATCGGAGCTTCTTTGGCCAGCAGCGTGATGGTCGCAACCATCAGGCACATGGCGGTCAGGCACCAGCTGATCACGGTGAGGAAGCCGTAAACCGTCGAGTACCAGTGGGGCTCGAGGGTCATCAGGTAATCGACCGCGCAGAACGTCATCAGGATGAAGAAGGCCAGAACGCCGGGGGCGCTGAGCGCTTCCAGCCGGGCGGAGACTTTCGTCGACTTCGTCTCTTCTTCTTCCTTCGACCACTTGGTCAGAAGGTAGGTCATGATGATAAAGAAAGCGGCGTAGATGGCGGTGCGTCCGAACAGGAAAGGCACGTTAAGGTAAAGGTTCTTGGCCTGAATGACTTTGTCGGCCATACCTTCTTTGGTAGTCCACCAGTAGATGTGCTCGCGTCCCAGCAGGAGCGGGATGAAGAAGAACACCATGGCGTAGAGAGTTTTCGCGCCGGCTTCGAGCGGCTTGCGAATGATGAAGCCCCATGCGCCACCCGTGAGATACTGCGTCATCAGGATGAGCAGGCAGGCGGCGCTGGCACCGAACCAGTACCAGAAGCCCACCAGGTAGGAACGGAAAAACTGGTCGAGCGTGGGCTGTGAGAGGCCGAGCGCGATGGTGACGATAATGCCCAGCAGGCCGAACATTGCGGCAATGTTCTGAGCTTTGCGCAGCGTGCCGATCAACGCCGGCGCGGTTTCGTAACTATGTTCCGTCGTCGTCATTTTGTCTCTGGTTGACCCTTGTGGGCTGCGGCGGGTTTCGCCTGTGAGTCGGCCTGACTCCTGCTATGCGCGCCCGCACCCATGGCGCCGGGGACTCCGGCTGGCGTTGCCGGCTCTGCCGGGAAGTTCTTGAAATCGGAATCGGCCGGTGCCATTGGTTCGTGCTCCATGGCATCCTTCATATCCGCGCCCATTGCCTGACCGGCGGGAGGCAGCTTCGCCTTCGCTTCCGTGGGGAGGTCATTGACATTGGCATTCTGGCTATACTGCAAAGCCCGGATGTAAGCCACGATGGCCCAACGGTCGCGAACCTGAATCTGCTGGGAGTAGTTGAGCATGGCACCGTAGCCGTTGGTCACCACGTCATAGAAATGACCGACCGGCGCGTTGCGCAGGCGATCAATGTGATAGGACGGCGGCTGCTTGAAGCCACGCTGCACAATCATGCCCATACCGTTGCCGAGACGGCCGTGGCAGGGTGCGCAGTAAATGTCATAACGCTGCCGGCCGCGTTCAATTACGGCCTTGTTGACGGCGATCGGGAAAGCGTCGACATCTTTGCCGAGGTTGTCCTTGCCGTTGTAATAGGCGACGTCTTCGTTCAGTTCGCCGCGGGCGATGGTGCCATCTACTTCCGGGCGGCTATCGCGGCCATCGGCGAAAAATTCGCTGGGGCGCTGCGGTTTGTATTTCGGCTGGTCATGCATGTCCTGGCGGGAACAACCCACAGTGACGAGGGCGAGGCCGGACAATACGATGGCAGCGAAGGGGCGCGCGGTCAATTGCATTACGGTGCCACCTCTGCGATCTCGGATGGATTCAGACCAGCAAGGAAGTTTTCCGTGGCATGGCGATCAAATTTCGGATCGGCTGATTCAATACAGAGGAAGAATTTGCTGCGTGAAGCCCCGGCAAACGGGTCGACATTGAAGACCGGATGGTAGGGGCTGGGGAGACCGTTCATGACCAACATGCTGATGGCGGCGGTGAGACCGGCCAGCAGAATGGTGCACTCGAACGTCACCGGGATAAACATGGGTACGCTGATCAGCGGGCGGCCACCGATATTGAGCGGGTAAGCGACGGCCGCGCACCAGGAGGCCAGACTGAAACCACCGACGCAGCCACAAAGGCCACCAATGAAAGTAAACTTCGCGACACGGTTATCGTGGAGGTCCATTGCCTCATCCAGTTCATGCATTGGGTACGGGCTGAACGCGTCGAACTTACGGAAACCGGCTTCGCGGGTGCGACGGGCCGCTACCACTAATTCAGTGGGAGTGGCAAATTCCGCCATCAGGCCGTAAAGCGAGGGTGCCGTCTCTTTTGCGTGAGAACTCATCGGGTGACTACCCCCTTCTTCTCATGAACTTCCGCTGAAGGCAGGATCATACGTAATTCGAAGATAGTGATCATCGGGAGGACCCGGACAAACAGGAAGATCAGGGTCATGAACAGGCCAATGGTGCCGACGTAGACCGCCCAATCCCAAACTGTGGGAGCGTAAATACCCCAACTGGAGGGCAGGAAGTCGCGGTGCAGGCTGGTGATGACGATGACGAAACGTTCCAGCCACATGCCGATGTTGACGATGATCGAGATGATCCAGAGAATACCTGGGCTGGTACGGATCTTCTTCGACCACAGGAACTGGGGCGTAATGATGTTGCAGAAAATCAGAGCCCAGTAGAACGGGGCGTAGGCACCGAACATGCGGTTCCAGATCATGTAGCGCTCGTATTTATCGGCGCTGAAGTAACCGAAGAACGCTTCCATGATGTAGCCGTAGGCGACGACCAGGCCGGTGGCCAGGGTCACCTTCGCCATGTTGTTCAAATGGCGCATGGTGATGATGTCATCGAGGCCGTAGAACTTACGGACCGGAATCATCAGAGTCAGCACCATGGCGAAGCCGGAGTAGATGGCACCCGCGACGAAGTACGGCGGGAAGATCGTTGTGTGCCAGCCGGGGATGATGGAGACCGCGAAGTCAAAGCTGACGACCGTGTGAACCGAGACGACCAGCGGTGTCGCCAGACCGGCGAGCAGCAGAGAAGCTTTTTCGTAACGCTGCCAGTGACGGGCGGAACCGCGCCAGCCCATGGAGAGCATGCCGTAGATCACCTGCTGGTAGCGCTTCGTCGACGTATCACGCAGAGTTGCAAGATCGGGCAGAAGACCGACGAACCAGAACACGGCTGAGATTGTCAGATACGTGGAGACCGCGAAGACGTCCCAGAGGAGCGGGCTGCGGAACTGCGGCCACAGACTCATCGTGTTGGGGAACGGGAGCATCCAGTAGGCCAGCCAGGGGCGGCCAGTGTGGAGAACCGGGAACATACCCGCGCACATAACAGCAAACAGCGTCATGGCTTCCGCGAAGCGGTTAATTGCGTTTCGCCACGATTGGTTTAGGAGGAGCAGGACGGCGGAGATCAGGGTGCCGGCGTGGCCGATACCGATCCACCAGACGAAGTTGATGATCGCGAAGCCCCAGCCGTTCGGGATATTGATACCCCAGACGCCGACGCCCTTCATGAAGAGCCAGACCGAACCAGCGGCTACACCCTGGAGCAGGCCGAGTGCGATAAAGAGGCCGAAGGTCCACCCGAGGGTAATCTTCCGCTTGAGAACGATGTTGCCGACCTTATCGGAAACCGACGCAATACTGTGGCTTTCGTCGATAACCGGGCCGACGTAGATTGTATCTGGTAGTTCGACTGGCTGCGCCATATACTAGCTGACCCCCTTCGGGCTGAGCGCCGGATTCGGGTTTCGAATGTCCGCGAGGTACGAAGTGCGCGGCCGAGTGTTCAGTTCACCGAGGAGCTTGTAATCGGTAGCTTCGCGTTTCCATTCGGAGACGCGACTCTTAGGATCGTTGAGATCGCCAAACGCGATGGCATCCGACGGGCAGGTGGACTGGCAGGCCGGAACGATTTCGCCATCGGTCACGCGGCGGTCTTCCTTCTCCGCCATGATTTTCGCGTAATTGATGCGCTGCACGCAGTAGGTGCATTTTTCCATGACGCCGCGGCTGCGGACCGAGACGTCAGGATTGCGCTGCATCTTGATGCTTTCGGTTTCCCAATCGGTATCGAGCAGGAAGTTAAAGCGACGAACTTTGTACGGGCAGTTGTTCGAGCAGTAGCGGGTGCCGATGCAGCGGTTGTAGACCATGTTGTTCAGGCCTTCGGCATCGTGGGTAGTTGCGGCTACGGGGCAAACGACTTCGCAGGGAGCGCTTTCGCACTGCTGGCAGGCGACCGGCTGGAAGTAAGACTGCGGATTCTCTTCCGCGCCGCTGAAGTAGCGGTCAATGCGGATCCAGTGCATTTCGCGGGTATTGAGCACCTGCTCTTTACCGGTTACGGCGATGTTGTTTTCAGCCTGGCAGGCCACGACGCAGGCGTTGCAACCGGAGCAGGCTGTGAGATCGATTGCCATGCCCCAGGCATAACCCTTGTATTCCCAGGTCTGCGGAAGGATGGTGAGACCCTTGCTGGCGGTCTCGCTCTTCTTCTGGGCGAAGTTGGCATCGGCGAGGTATTCGGAAAGCGTACCGGAGATGACCGGATCGCGATCTTCCATCGCGAAGTGATGCTGGACGGCGGCAAGGCGGAACTTCTCGCCAAGCTTCGTCACTTTGGCGCCAGTTGCGAAGTACGGATTGGCAACCGTGCGGATCAGGTTGGCATCGAAGCCCGCACCGTTGCCGGCGCGACCGGAACGGGTACGGCCGTAGCCGAGGCTGAGGCCAAGCGAACCATCGGGCTGGCCGGGCACGCGCCAGATAGAACCCCAAACCGTCTTGCCGTTGGCGACGATTTCAACACGATCTTCATCTTCCACACCCAGCGCTTTCGCAGTGGCGGCGCTGACGACAACGGCGTTGTCCCAGGTCAAACGGGTGATGGGCCGGGGCAGTTCCTGCAGCCAGGTGTTGTTGGCGAAGCGGCCATCGAGAACGTAAGGATCGACGTGGAAGGAAACGTCGTAGCCTTCAGCCGCCGTTGCGGGGGGCGTGAAGGGAACCAGTTTGGCGTCGGCCTTGAGGGCGGGAGAAGCGGAATCCCTGACGAAACCGTCATGGATGGAGCGGTTCCACCATGCTTCGAAATCGGCGCCGGGGTGCTTGGCTTTCCAGAATTCGCGAACCAGCGAGTGGCTGGTCTTCTCCGGAGTTTCGGTGAAGGCAGCGAGAAGGTCGTGCGCGGACTTACCACCGTAGAGCGGCGCGATCATCGGCTGCATGATCGACATGGTGCCGTCGTACGCGGGAGCGTCGCTCCAGAATTCGAAGGGGTGGTTTTCGGGGATCAGCCACTGGCAGACTTCGGAAGTCTCGTCGTCATAGAGGCCGAGGCGAACCCGCTGTTTGGCGAGCTGAAGGGCACCCTTCAGATTGAGAGATGCGGGCGCATCGTAAACCGGGTTGCCGCCGAGGATCAGGAGGACATCGACCTGATTGGCATTGAGTTCGCCGACGAGCGACTGGATTTCCGCGTACTGATCAACGGGCTTCTGTTCGAGCGAGGCCGACTGGATGACCGTCTTGCCGTTGTTTTCGAGAAGCTGATTGATGTAGTGGACAGCGGCGTGAACTTCGGGAGACTGGTCATCGCCCGCGATGACGATCGACTTGCCTTTGTTGGCCTGGAGATCAGCCACAAGAGCGTTGAAGAATGCCTGTGCATCGGCCGGAACCGGGGCCGCCGAAGCGGGAGTGCCGCCGCTCAGGACCGTGGCGAGGTTATGGACAAAACCCGCAACATGGGAGGCGACAATCGGATGCCTGTGATCGGCCTTGGCACCAGTTGAGGTGGGCGTGGATTCGACAACGTAGAAGCGGCTCTGGGTCTTCTTGCCATTGCGCACGACCCGCTTGGCCGCGAAGTCGCGGGCGTAGCGGACGCCGCCGGGACCATTGGCGAGGAAGTTGGCGTCGATGGAGAGAACGACGTCGGCCTGATCGAATTTGTAGGTGGTGTTGAGGAACTGGCCGAAGGCCAGTTGCGAGCCCATGCGGCGACCGTGGCCGAGAGCTTCCCACTGGTACCATTTGGCACCGGGGTAGAGCTTCAGGACATCCTGAATCTGCGCGTAAAGCGTGGGCGATGTGACCGTCTGGGTCAGGATGCGGATGCCCGCGCCATTCTTTTCGCGCTGCTTTTCGAGCAACTGAACGAAGGCGAGCAGGAACGAAGAGTAGGTCCGGATCTCGCCGAGGTTCGCGACATTCTGGAGACGGTCCGGATCATAGAGACCGAGGACGGAAGCCTGCGTGGGAACGTCGGCGGCACCGAGGCTGGCGGGATGTTCGGGATTGCCTTCCACTTTCGTGGGGCGGAATTCGTGGGTTTCGACGAGAACGGGGGCGGCAACACCGTTGACTGGAACAGCGGTGGCGTAGAAGAGCGGCTTACCGGCAACCAGCTTTTCGGGCTCTTCGACGTACGGCACGATGTATTCGGTGGGCTGCTTGGTGCAGGCACCGAGACCGGCGAGCGCGAGGGACGCGCCCATGATTTTAAGGAAGTTGCGACGACCTTCGTCATCCAGCCATTCGCCGGCCTGACGAGGGAATTCGGTATGCAGAAAGTCCTGAAAGCCTTCGGTGGCCGAGAGCTCATCGAGACTGCGCCAGTATTTAGCGCCGTTGGCGGTCGCCAGTTTCTGCTGGACGTTGATCAGATTCAAAGGTTCGCCTTGTGTGCTCATTGGGTTGGGCGTGACCGGATTAAGACCGTCACCCGATTCGTTTATCGGTGACATGTCCAGCAGGCCTCCAGCTTCTGAATGTTGTATTCCTTGACCAGGCGCGCGCCGATGACTTCCTGCGGTTCGGCTGGCTCGTAACCCATTTTCGTGACGAGTTCACGGGGCCGGACGTATTTTTCGGGATTGCGGTGGCAATCGAGACACCAGCGCATTTCGAGAGACGCGTTCTGGTACATGAGGGGCATGGTATCGACGCGACCGTGGCAGGTCTCGCAGCCGACACCCTTCTTTACGTGGATGCTGTGATTGAAGTAGACGAAGTCGGGAAGGTCATGGACCTTGGTCCAGCGGATGGACTCATTGGTGTAGAAGCTATTGCGAACCGGCTCCAGCGTGGAACTGTTGATCCAGATCTGGGAGTGGCAGTTCATGCAGGTCTTGGTAGGCGGCACCATGGCGTGCTGGGAGTTCTCAACGCCGGTGTGGCAGTAGCGGCAATCGATGCCCATGGAGCCGGCGTGGTGCGCGTGGCTGAAGGGAATCGGCTGCTCGCGCGCTTCACCCTGGCGCGTCGCATAGGATGAGTCGGCAATCAATTCGAAGAGAGCGCCGCCCAGACCGCCCAGCACGACTACAGCGAGGATGATACTGGTGCGTGCCAGGGAGTTCGTACTGGATTTGAAGATCTGTGACATTGCAGTGGCAATCGGGCTTTACAGACTAATTCAGGTCAAACCGGAACAGCAGGGACACGTCAAAACAAACAGGGAATTGTGATATCTACCGAAGTAGATGGACGCGGACCAAACTGATATTATGGCCCATCGTTAGCGTTTTCCCAAGCACTTCAGGTGTAGTTTCGTAAAAAATTTCACAGAGCTGTCCGAAGTGGGCCGTTTCGGAACAATTGGGGGTCATGTTGGGCCGTTTCATCCCATTTTGGAGGGCAGCAAGAAGGCGAAGGTGCGTCAGCATTGGTTGATGGACACACTTCGGGCGGGGCTGTGCGTGAAATGGCTCAATTTGACCCAGCGTTTCGTTACCCGTGACGCGTTGCGTTACTTTCTAGGCCGCCAAAATGTCCCGAAGGCCAGAATTTGGCTTGATGGGCTTTTGATTCGCCCATGCGTCGGGGAACTGGACCCTTCTCTTGGCGTGCAGGAGGGTCGTTTGAGCATCCGCCAGCAGGGTTTTTCGGTTGGCTGCGGCCTTCACGACCGAGGTCGAAAAAACGGAACCATTTTTGCATGGGACAGGCAGAGCCTCGTACGGAAGTCCCTTTGAATCATTGGCTTGGGCTATGAGTACTTCGTCTGCGAGGTCCTGCTCCCGAAGCTGTTTTCGTTCGGCCTGGACGGTGCGAAGCACGGCGAGGTTCTTCTGGATAAGGCTGTTGATGCGCTGGGCGTAGAGGCTGAGCAGCGCGAACTTATGGGATTTTTCAGAAAAGGTCACGGCGTCATTCAGCGGGGCCTGAAGTTGGGGGATATCGCAAACTGCATTGACGTTTGCGGTGGTCTGGCCGAGGGTGTACATGTTCATTTCGACGGAGCGAAGGTGGTTGAGACGCCATGTGTCCCAGGCGATGGCATCGGCGGTGATTTCTTCGAACGGGGTTTCGGGGTTGAGACTAGTGCGGAGGTTGCGTTTGAAGGCGTCGAAGAGAGGGAGTTCTTCTTCGGAGAGGCTGATGGCCTGGCCGGTGATGCCGTCGCGTTTCGCGTTCATGCGGGTTTTCTTCTTGCCGTCGTCGGTTTTGGGGCCGGTGCAGTGTTCGGAGTTGCGTCTGTTGGCTGCGTATTGTTTTGGTGAGGGCATGGTATTCGTCTTTCCGGTAGGGGTTGCCTACGGTTCAAGGAATACCATGGGGGCGGTGGGGTGGTGTATGGATATTGTTGATTCTATTGTGCAAAATCGACAGTAACGAACTTTCACGCAGAGGCAGGGGAGGAAGACGCGGAGGGCGCGGAGAAAACTCTTGGGGTTTAGGGTTTAGTGCCTACACCGTATTTGGTTGGATGAAATGGGCAAAGGTGGCGCTTCACGGCGCGGCCGGTGAGGGGCCTGGGACTAGCGCAATCCATGACTACTGGCAGTGACCGAACCGGCGTTGTGGGCTCAGTTGAGAGCCAGTTCGCATCTGTTCCTGAGTTCGGCACCCACACACGCATTGGCTATCTTGCGCGCGGCCGCACGCAGACGTTCGGCCTTGAGGGCATCGCGCTCAGCTTTTGCAGACGAGGCCAGCAACGCGACAGCCCGTGACCTATCGTGGTTATGCATATCGCCCAGAGCTTCTGCCGCGTTCTCTGCAACGACGTCGGGAGTTGAAGGATTCGCAATCAAGGCAACCAAACTAATCGCGGCGGGCAAGCCTATATAAGAGAGTGCAGTCCTGGCTGGATAGCGGTAGGCGTGCTCTATCCAGGCCACGTCAAACGAGCGGCTCACAGCCAGATTGACCTTGGCCAGAGTGGGACTCTCAAAATCGAGATATCTTACCAAAGTCTGGATTGCCGGCGAATATTCTTCTATACCCAGATGTTTCAACGCATATTCGATACACTCAGGCGCTAACTTCGCCCTGTCCCCTTCGAGGTACTCCATTTGTTGCGCGGAGTTACTGTGCTCTAATTCTGCGCAAGAGGGCTCCGCCGGTCTTTGGGCGCTCGCGGCACCGATAAAGGCCAACATAGGCAGAATCGGCATCAAGCGTACGATTCCAAGCATTGCGGACATTGTCGACGTGTTCATCGTATTCTCCAGTTGAGATCGCGCGGAACGCAATCACTTGAATTATCATTGCAGATTGTAGGTTAGGGGCGACGCCCCTTGCCCAGACTGGTTATCGTTGGCAATCCCCGTTGAAAAGGAATACCCGCCGTATTGGTAATCTCCACTGGTACTGCGCTGACAGGACGCCCGCGCAAACCACGGCACTGAATTTCCGACAGTGATCGCGGGCGTCACCGCAGTATCTCTTGAGCCCAAGATCACATATTCCTGGAAATTTACCCGCCAACTCACAACGAAGGTTGGGTTATCGTCACTAAACACGACCATCCCGGGCGCGTCTGAATCGTACAATCTGTCAGAACTGTAGTGACTACCGTCAGGTTTAAGCAAAGTGGAGCGAGGGAAAAGCCCCTCAGTCCCTCCAGCCTGAGAAGACCCTGAAGTATCGTCACCCTTAACGAGTCCTGCAGCGTTCATCTCCTGTTGACTGAGGGCGTGACCCGTTGGATATGTGCCGCTGTAGTAGACTTGACGGTCTACCAGAGTCCTGCGTAACGCCATTTTCCCCGAGTAATTATTTGGTTGGACGGTGGCAATAAACTCAATCCCCATCAGGCAAGCTCCAATTGCCTTACCGCTTTGGGTGCCAGTCGTCACCTTCGGGCCAAGCGCGTAACTACCGGTTCGAATTTTGTAGATTTCGCGTCCGTCGTCGTCGAGATCCATAGGCGTGCCATAAGCGTTGCTGAGGATACTAAGCGCAACCGGCACCACTGACAAGGGCTGTTGAGCCAGCGTTTGGACCGAATCGTATAGTGGTGAAGCCGTCAGCACGATATTGTCGGCCGTGCTGCTGACAGTCGTCCCGTGGACTGTGACGTTGGACGAACCCGAAATCGTCATTGACGCCGCGCCGTTGTCGAACGTTGCCGCGCCACTACCGGATATCGTGGCAAGGCTGAGGACCACCGGCTCGTTCGGCACACTTGCCGGCGAAATATACACGCCATACGTTGTCGAGCCGCCCAGCGCGACACCAGGGCTTACGGGTTGCCCAAAGGCACCCGAAATGGTAACGCTTGGCACAACGCCAACCTGGAAACTCGCCGAGCCTGCCGCAAATGCGTTCACCAGCAAGGTACACTGCCCGACCGAAGCACCCACGGCATTGTAGGTAATGCTGATCAGGGTCGACGTTACGGACGTGACCATAATTGCCGGAGCCGTCCCGGGGCAAGCCAAGCTGACCTGCGGCCAGGCAGCGCCGCCTGGGTCCAGACCGGTACCGGAGATGTTTATCGTGCCGCTCGCGCCGAAGATCACGCTGCTCACCTGATGTCCACCGACCGATATGCCGCTAATATGCGGCAGTGGCGGCGGCGTGACCGTAAAGCTCTGCGTCACATTCGCCGCCGCGTAGTACCCGGTAACCCCCGGCTGGCTGGCCGTGATTGTACATGTCCCGGCTCCGACAAGGGTAACGATAGCGGACGAAGTCGCACCCGACAACGTTGTCTGCCCAACCGAGCAGACACCCGGCGTGGACGAAGTGAAGCTCACGAGCAGCCACGCGGTGTCGGTGGCGCTGATTGAGACGGTGCCCACACTGTAGTTGACGTTACTGAGCGAGGCAAAGTAGATTGTCTGCCCTTGCGGATATATCGTGAACGGCATCCAGTCACTTCCACCCGGCGTGGTCAGCGTCACGGTATGATTTCCTACAGCGCCGGAATAGTAGACGTTTACCTGCGAACTGCTCACGTATTGGGTCGATACCGACGAACCGTCAACCGTAACCGAGGTATTGCCGGAGGAGTCGGTCAGATTGGAGCCCCAAATCACGAGGTAGCCGGGGTAGTCCGTGCCATCGGCTTGGCTGATCGATGGTGGAATTGCGGGCGAGTACGTCACGTAATTGTAGGTGGTTCCGACGTAGAACCACCCGCCGGAGCCTGGTGAGCCCGTGGCATACGCGGAGAATGACCCCGCGTAGCTCCCTGCCGAAATGCCGCCGAAACCGTCCGGATCGGAACCGTATGCGCCCACCCAATGATTGGTTTGAATTCCGTACGTGCCCGCGCTGGCGGCGGTGCCGTAACAGCCGACCATTGCACTGCTGTAGGTGGTGCAACTGGATGTGCCGATAGTAGGGTATGCGCCGCTGTACGGCACATACGAGCCGCTGGAGGCGTAGTCGATTTCCGTGTAGGAGAAGGTATATACGCTGTTGCCTGATGCAGAGATGCTTGAGTAGCCCCAGACATATTGGGCCTGCGCCGCGGGTGTTGCGAGAAGGGCGGCGGCGAGCAGGAATGCACCTGACAGGCAGAACGAATTGAATCGTCTCACTTTTGCATCCCCGCTGCGGTGGCTACGGAAATTGTGGGTGGCGTTAGTTTTTGCAATGGAGGGTGGCTTGCCGAGGCGTGGCCGGCGATGACTGTCTTCACGTAGAGATCGATGTTGCTGAAAGTTCGCGCGCTCAGCGACGATTGCAGCGATTGAATGCAGGAGTTGGAGATTGCCGTGCGGCCTTGCTCCAGTTGCTGAAGCTGGGTTAATGCTGTCGAAGGCAGCGGCTGTGTCAGACCCTGCGCGGTGTTCAGACCCGCAGCGGCGGCTGCGGCCGCATGCGCGTTGGCGACTACGGTTTTCGCCTGCGAGTCCTGTTGGGCGAGTTGGCTGTTGCAGGAAGCGGCGCTCTTTTTCAGTTGGGCGGCTTCGGGCGGCGTCAGGCCCAACGCTTTTTCGTAGAATTTTCGGAGATCTGAACCACCGCCCTTGTTGCCCCTGGCTTCAAGATCGGAGGCGGAGTTTTCCAGTGAGGCTACGTGCTGGAAGAAGGCTCGATAAAGGCCATATACAGGCACTCCGGTCGGTGGTGCCTGTGTTGTGGGCAACGTACCGGAGGAAGAGGTGGTGCCGGCAGACTGCGCAGCGGCGGACCCGGAGAAGGCCGCAGCGAACAGAACAACAGCTATTAGTATTCGTGTATTGCAGATCAATGAACGCATATTTGCCTCACCGTGCTGCAATAGTACGAAAAAAAAAAGCGATTATGTCAAGGAAAATATTCGGGCATCATGAAACAGGGAATGTTTTTGCGGAAGAATATAGAAATCAAATGACGTTTGGCGAGAAAGTGCGATTGCGGTTCCGGCAGGATGGCACGATAAAAGACTTATCGGATCGAGATGGTCTCGACGGGCATGCCGGGCAGCGATTCATACACGCCGGACTGAGCGAATCGGCAGGCGAAAGCGCCTGCCCACACTCGGGCATCAGGGCTTCGTCAGCAGCTGGATACTGATCCAGCCATGGAATTCGATTAGACACCTGCAGGGACCCGTTTGGAGTTGACGCCGCATTCGGCGGGATGCGGAAAGCCAGGCACGGAGTAAGGGGATCCGTAGCTGGTGCATATCGGCTGTCGCCGAAGCGTGTTATGGCAACGACTACGCACTCGCTCTTCAGCCCCGAATCGTGGGTTGCCTACGGTTAGAGAAATACCATGGGGGCGGTGGGGTGGAATATGGCGTCAAGGATTCGCGAAGTACGCCAAGAACACCTTTTAGAGCGTTGGGAGGAGGCTTCGGATCTCGGCGGCTTTGGGGGAGTTTGGGTAGAGTTCGAGGTAGCGCTCGAAGTGCTTTTTGGCGTCGGCGTTGCGGCCCAGTTTTAGATAGGCGTAGGCTATGTTGCCGTGGGCTTCTTTGCGGTTTGGCTCTACCGCCAGAGTCTTCTCCAGCCATGTGACCGCGTCCTGATAGCGGCCTAGCTCGTAGTAGACGAAGCCCAGATTATTTAAGAGCACCGGGTCGTTTGGCTTCAGGGCTACTGCCTGGGTGAAGGCTTTTTCGGCTTCGTCGTACTTCTTTTCGCGGTAGAATTGGCGACCCAGGCGGTCGAGATCGTATGCTTTGGCGTTGGGCGGCAGGGCGGCTGGCGCGGGTGGGGGGGCTTTGCCTTCGAGACGGACTGATTCCGCCTGGACGCTTTGCTGGAGCTTGAGGAGTTCGGCCTGTTTGGCGGCGA
>CAIQWJ010000008.1 GCA_903875575.1 uncultured Acidobacteriia bacterium
GCCTTCATCCTTGCCGCATGCCCCATCTCCAGCCTCGCCGCATGAGGCCTCAGGTGCTGGTAAATCCAGTGACTGAAAAGCGTCGCTTCCATCGCTCCATGCCAGGGCCGAGGTAACGTCATCACCCATTCGTCCAGCGCAGCTCGTGTCGCTTTTATGGTCCCTTCGCGAATGATCGTTCCGTCCAGCTTCTTCACGCAGTACGCGATAACTTGCTTATGCACGTCCAATCCGACAAAATGTTCTTGCATAGGCTTTCTCCATAATCAGGATTCTCGGGCTCTTCCGGCCCTCCCTGATTATGGAGAATTCCGAATAGCCCTTACCTACCCATCCAAACAGGAAGGAGCGGCACTCAAACTTACGTCTGGAGCACAATGAGCCAGCTCACGCCAATCCAAGGGATCTTTTTCTATGGGCAGCTTTCAATGAACGTATTCTTCGGCACCTGGTTTGGACGAACAGCGTTCTTCCCGAAGCCAACCGACAACCTCACGCGACGTCGCCGCCTGATTCACGGCATCGGCGCAGTACTTTTTGGAATCGACCTGCTGTTACACATTCTCTATTGGCCCGGTCGATGATCCGTGGCATCCCGAGGCAGCCAGCAAAGCCCCCCAGACAGATCTGCACAGGCATAGTCGATGTGAATGACGCGACGATGCACCGCACCGGAAGTTCTGGGCGACGACGAATGCAGCAAAAGTGGACGCATCAAGACCACGCCACCTCGCCCCACCTCGCAACACACAGATGAAACATCGCGTTGAAGTTCCGCAATCGCCGGCGCATTGAGGCGTCCGAGCTTATGAGTCCCGGGCAGCACCCGCAGCGCGCCATTAGATTCCGGACAGTCATCCAGGTGAATCCGCCCCGACACCATCCCCTCGAGGACTGACACCGGTGGCTGAACATGGCAAACTCCAGCCTTGACGCTCCACGGCCCGAATCCATCGACCTCTCTCCGGGCTGCCACGCAGATCGTCAAATCCTGATGCCACGGCACCAGCCAGTTCGCACCGTCCGTCTTGTCGAAGAGCGTCGCACGAACAGGAAAGCAACGCCGCCCCGGCTCCGCAGGTGCCAGCGACACAACCTTGGAAGACTGAGCCAGCGCACGGATCGCAGGCGACAATTCCAGCAAATTGCGAACAGCATACACGCCCTTCCGGCTACGAACGCCGTCGCTCGCCTCGATCTCCGAAAGGACCGATATCATGCCGTCGACTTCGTCAGTAGTGAAGACGTCCGGAACAATGGCGAAACCATCCTTCTCAAGTTGTCCTGAATCGGCTATCGTTGCAGTCATGCTCAATACTCCGAGTAAATCAACTCGGCGTGTGTCCTGCGCCGGCAAGAGCTGCAACCACCCGCGCCACCCACTCAGGCTCATCCTCCGCCCGCCAAACGATAACCCCGTCTCGAACTTCCAGCACCTTCCGTGCCGCGGCCCGTGTATTGTCAAACAGAGCCGCTTCGTCCGCCAACCTCAACGCAGCCGGCAGATTCTGAAGGCTGCGGTCGTATCGTCGTCGGACGTCCTCATCCGGCACGTCGTGCCCGCCGTTTGCCACCCGTTCTCGAACACGTTCAATATTCCAATCGGGATTCTCGACACATACGTAAACCAGTCGTACGACAAAGCCGCGCTCGCGAGCCTGCCGCATGGTCTCGATAATACTTGCGTTGGAAAGCGTAGTCTCGATCGCGAAGCTTTCCCCATCCCTGAGGTACTCGCGAGTCCTGCGAATCACCTCTCTTGCTGCCTCAATTGACGCCAAGCGAAGGTCCGCAGGGTTAATCCTCCGCGCGACGGCGTCCGGATCCAGGAGATTGTCGCGCCCTTCGAACTTGAGCATCCGGGTAATGCTACTCTTCCCTGAGCCGTTCGGGCCGCCGATCACCGTCAGATGTGGCACGCGCTAAGCGGCGTTCCTGCCGAGTTCACGCAGCACTTCGTAATGGTTCTCACGAGGAGCTCCTGCTTTGAACCGGATCTCGAAGATTCGACCATCCGGACGCTCCATAACATCCCGACCCGAAACAGAATCGTGATAGAACAGCGGCACACCGGCCGCCAGCGTTTCTCTGCGTGCCTGTTCTATAGCGGCCTCTACCGTTCGCGTCAAACCACCATCAAAAAAGCCAGTTTCCATAAAGAACCTTCCCCATAATACCGCGTTTCACCCCTACCCCACCCGCCCCGTAACCGCCCCCATAGCCAGCGTCTGCCGCACCAACCCGGTCTTCACCCAAGCCCCATACACCTCCCCCGCAGCCCGGCACTCCGCCTCCGAACAAAACCCCGCCTCCACCACCTGCGCCCCCACATGCTCAATCACGCCCAGCCAAATCGCCGCCCGCCCCTCAAAATCCGCCTCCCCCCGCTCCGTCACCTCATCCTGCCCGCAACTCGCAATCTCCTCCAAACCCGCCGCCCCAAACAGCCCCGGCAAATGCGCCGCCATCGCGTTATCCCATCCATTCGCTTCCCGCCACGCCAGAAACGCCCGATAGAAAACCCCAAACTCCTCCGGCACCTCCGGGCTCCACCCATTCCGCACATGGTCGTAATCCAGCACCACCACCAGCCCACCCACCCGCGCAGCCCGAACCATCCCGGCCATTGCCAACCCCGGCGCAGCAATCCACTGCAACGTCCGCGCCGCAGTCACCACATCAAACTCCCCGCAAAAATCCAGCCCCATCGCATCCGCCGTCAGAAACGAAAGATTCCCCAACCCACCATGCATCTCCCGCGCCCGCGCCAGATTCCGCTCATCCTTATCCACCCCCACCACGCGCCCCTCCGGCCCCACCGCCTCAGCAATCCCCGCCGTAATCGCCCCGGTCCCGCATCCCACATCCAGCACCGCCATCCCCGGCCGCAGCAACCCCGCCAGCACCCGATGATCCCCCCGAAGCGTCCGGCGATCCAGAATCTTCGGATCTGATTGATGCGTCTGTTCGCTCATAAAGCCCCCTCAAATTGTGCCATAATCGCAAAACAGTGCCCGCCAAATCCAAACCCGTTCAGACCGTGGCCGACTACCTCGCCACCCTCCCCGAAGACCGCCGCGCCGCCCTCAACGCCGTCCGCGAAGTCATCCGCCGCCATCTCGACCCAATCTACGAAGAAGGCATCACCTACGGCATGATCGGCTACTACGTCCCGCACTCCGTCTACCCCGCCGGATACCACTGCGACCCCAAACTCCCCCTGCCCTTCATCAACCTCGGCTCCACCAAAACCGCCATGTCGCTCCACCTCATGCCCCTCTACACCGGTGGCGACCCTACCGGCCCCGCAGCCAAACTAAACGAATGGTTCCGCGCCGAGTGGGCCAAAACCGGCCTTAAGCTCGATATGGGCCAGGCCTGCCTCCGCTTCAAAAAGCTCGAAGACCTCCCGCTCCCCCTCATCGGCAAGACCGTCGCCAAAGTGCCTGCAGCCAAATGGATAGCCATCAACGAAGCCTTCGCCAAACTACGTCAAACCCGTAAACCCGCCGCCAAAAAGAAATAGTCCGGATTTCCCGCCTCTACCTCCAAAACAATCACCTCCCTGGTCCTCCAATTGCCATAGCTCAGGCTGTGACGCTGGAAACATTACTACTTTCAAGATCCAGCAGCGTCATATCACGCAACTGGCGTGCGCAATGACTCAACTATGAACAACTTTCCCGCAGTTGACCAAATTCCCCTACCAGCACCGGTCTGGTTACTCAAAGCACTGCACGATCTGACGTTCTCGCTCCATCTCGCCTCCGTCGGATTATTGGTCGGTGGCCTGATCCTCGCGCTCGCCTTCGCCCTCCTCGGCCGCATGCAGAATGCGCCGGTCATGGTCCAGGCCTCCGGCATGTTGATCCGCCGCCTCCCCACCGTCATGGCCTTCGTCGTCAACCTCGGCGTCCCCCCGCTGCTCTTCGCCCAGGTTCTTTACGGACGCGCCATCTACACCAGCAGCGTCCTGATTGGCGCTTACTGGATCGCCGTGATCTTCCTGTTGATGGGCAGCTACTACGGTCTCTACGTCTCCGCCGGCTTCGCCGCCCGCAAGAAGACGTGGTTCGCCCCCGGCTTCGCCTCGCTGCTCCTCATCCTGACTGTCGCCTTCATCTACAGCAACAACATGACCCTGATGGTCCGGCCCCAATCCTGGAGCGCCATGTACATGCACAGCCCCGGCGGACTCCAACTCAACACATCCGATCCCACCCTCACCCCCCGCTGGCTGTTCTTCATGATCGGCTCCTTCCCCGCCGCCGGTGCCGCCCTCATGCTGATGGCACTCCGCTCCGGCCTTGCCGATGAACTCTCCGCCTTCCTCACGCGCGCCGGCGGCCTCGTTCTCGCCGTGACCATCGTTCTCCAGGCGCTCCTGGCCCAGATGACTCTCGGCGCCCAGCCCGGCAACATCGCAGCCACCGTCATGAATGATGCCCTCTATCACACTTTCTTCCTGGGTTGGCTCGCCACCGCCGCACTCCTCGCCGTTCTTGGCATCCTCGCCTTTGTCGGCAAAAGGGCCAACTCCCTGTTCGGCATCCTGGCCGCTGTCGTGGCCTTCGTCAATGTCGTCTCCACCACCATGGTTCGCGACGGCATCCGCGATGTCACCCTCCGCGCCGCCGGCTTTGACGTCTGGGACCGTCAGGTCGCCGCCAACTGGTCTGTCATTGGTTTGTTTCTGGTGTTACTGGTCACTGCCATCGTCGTCATCGCCTGGCTGGTCAGCGTAGCAGGAAAGGCAAAACGAGTGGAGGAAAACTATGCCTGATGAAATTGTGCCCGGCATTGCAAACGACGCGGCTGCAATCGATACCCCCGACGGCAGTCGCCGTACCCTGCTACAGATGGGCATCACCCTGGCCGGTGCTTGTTACGCCGGTGCCATCGGCTACCCCGTCTATCGCTATCTGGCCACACCCGCGCGCCGCGCCGAACTCGCCGAAGGCGAAATCACCACCGTCACCATTCCGGCCGCCGGCCTCCCCGGCCCCGGCACCGCGACAATCTTCCTCTTCGGTTCCCGGCCCACCCTTCTGATCCACCACAAAGACGACAAGTACGTCGCGTTCGACGCCGTCTGCACCCACCTCGGCTGCACCGTCGCCTACCAGCCCGATAACAATCGTCTCTTCTGCCCGTGCCACGGCGGCGTCTACGACATCAACACCGGTGCCGTCACCGGCGGCCCTCCACCCAAGGGCCTCAAATCCTACAAGCTGGAGGTCAAAGGCGATCATGTCGTCGTTTCCAAAGCCTGAAATTCCAGGCAAATCATCCCTCGTCGATGGCCTGTACAACTGGGCCGATGAACGCCTCGGCCTGACCGACGTCGTCGCCCTCGCCACCCACAAGCAGGTCCCCCAGCACAAGCATTCCTTCTGGTACTACTGGGGCGGCATCTCTCTCCTCTGCTTTATCGTGCAGCTTCTGACCGGCGTTCTTCTCCTGGTCTATTACCGCGCAGGCAAAGACGCCTACGAATCCGTCCGCCAGATCACTTACGATGTCGATTTCGGCTGGCTTATCCGTTCCGCCCATTCCTGGTCGGCCAACATCATGGTGTTCGCCGTCTTCGTCCACATGTTCTCGGTCTACTTCATGAAGGCCTACAAAAAGCCCCGTGAATTTGGCTGGTGGACCGGCCTCGGCCTCCTCGGCGTCGTCATGATCTTCGGCTTCAGCGGCTATCTGCTGCCCATGGACGAGCTCTCTTACTTCGCCACTAAAGTCGGACTCCAACTCCCCAGCATGATGCCCGGCGTCGGGACCATCGTCAATAACGTCGTCCGCGGCGGCCCGTCGGTCGGCGAAAACACTGTACAGCGCTTCTTCGCGCTGCATACGGTCGTCCTGCCCCTGCTCTTCATGCCACTCCTCGGCCTGCATCTCGCTCTGGTCCAGAAGCATGGCAATGCACTGCCTCCCGGCGAAGCCGCCAAACCTGCTTCACAGCGCCGCAGCGTCCCCTTCTTCCCCAACTTCTTCGCCATGGATCTCGCCATGTGGCTGATCGCCCTCAACGTGATCACCATCCTGGCCACCCTCTTCCCGTGGGATCTCGGCAAGCCAGCCGACCCCCTCGCCTCCGCCCCCGTCGGCATCCACCCCGAGTGGTACTTCATGTCGCAGTTTCAGTTGCTCAAAGGGATGGGCCTGGTTCTTCCCGGCATGATGGGCGAAGTCGCAGGCATGGGCCTGTTCACAGTCGTCCTGATCTTCTGGGCCTTAATCCCGCTGTTCGATAACGAAACTGTCCTGGGCAAACGCGCCCGCATGGCCACCTGGTTCGGCCTCATGGTCGTCACCGGCATGCTCGCTTTAACAGTCTGGGGGTACGCAGCCCTATGAGCGTAGCGAATGGAGGAACAACAAAGTGAACTACCCCATCTGGGACGTCCCCTTCCTCGGTAGCGGCTGGATCGTCGGCATCATCGCCATCTTTCACGTGATGATCTCCCACTTCGCCGTCGGCGGAGGCTTTTACCTGATTCTGGCGGAACAAAAAGCCCGCCGCGAAAACCGCGCGGACTGGCTCGCCGTCATCCGCGAACACTCCCGTTTTTTCATGGTTCTCACCATGGTCTTTGGCGCCGTCTCCGGCGTCGGCATCTGGTTCTCCATCGGCCTCGCCAGTCCGCAGAGCACCAGCGCGCTCATCCACAACTTCGTCTTCGGCTGGGCCATGGAATGGTGCTTCTTCATCGTCGAAATCGCAGCCATCGCCGTTTACTACGCCACCTGGGACCGCGTGTCCCCCGAAACCCATATGCGGGTCGGCTGGCTCTACGCCATCACGTCCTTCGGAACCCTGGTCATCATCAACGGCATCCTCACCTTCATGATGACGCCGGGTCAAACCTGGCTGACCGTCGCCGGCACCGGTCGCGAATCGTCCGAGTTCTGGGCGGCGTTCTTCAACCCAACCTACTGGCCAAGCCTCGTCCTTCGCACCCTCACCTGCCTTGCTCTGGCCGGTGTCTGGGCCCTCGTAACCGCCAGCCGCATCGACGGTTTCGAAAAACCGGCCCTCAAATCCGAGGTCATCCGCTGGTCCGCCAAATGGCTGCTCCCATCGTTCCTCCTGGTTCCCCCCGCCCTCGCCTGGTATCTCTTCTCAATCCCTGAGAACAGCCGCCAATTACTGCAACTCGGCGTAGGCACCATCGGCTCCGGCCTCTTCACGCAGGTCGCCCGCGCCGCCCTCGTCACCATCATGTCGTCGGCCACCATCCTCGCCGTCGTCTACTTCCTCGCCTGGAAGAATCCGAAAGATTTCGGCCTCGGCCACGCCGTCGCTGTAGTCTTCCTCGCCCTCGCCGCCACCGGTGCCACCGAACACGGGCGCGAAATGATGCGCAAACCGTTTTCCATCAGCCAGTACATGTACTCCAACGGGCTGCACAAAGCGGAAATCTCCCACATCAACCAGGCTGGCTTCACCACAAACAGCCTCTGGGCAGGCAACAACGTCGGCGAAGCGATGTTCCGCGGCCAATGCATGAATTGCCACACTCTCGATGGCTACCGCGCCATCCGGCAACTTCTCAACGGCCGGGATCGCAGTTCCATCACGAAGCTGCTCGACTTGCTCCATGACGCCCCGGCCAACTCGCCCTACAAGCACTACATGCCGCCCCTCGCCGGCACCCCCGATGAAATCAAGGCGCTCGGCAACTACCTGGGCGATCTCATCGGCACCTCCAAAGTCGACCCCGCCACGGCTGGCAAGGCCATCTACGAAGCCAACGCCTGCAACGCCTGCCACGGCGACGGTGGCACCGGTGGCCCACTCGCTCCGGCGCTCACCGGCATCGGCGGCCGTCTGCCGGAAGACAAACTGACTGACTTCCTCAAGAAGCCCTCGGACAAAGCAATCGCCGGCGGTATGCCGGCACCCAAACTGTCCGACTCCGAAATGAAGGCTCTCGTAACCTATCTGGACTCGCTGAAGTAGCACATAAGTATTGCATTAACAATTGGTTACAGGCTTTCCGTAACCACCGTCGCGCTGTAAGCTGGAATTAGCTCTGGGCTCATCCCCTTCCCGAAGCTAATTCCAGCAAACCGCGATGCCACGTTCGTTCCCCATCTCCGCCCTCATCGCGTTTGCCTGCGCCGCGCCGCTTCTCGCCCAACAAACACCCCCCGAACCCCAAACCTGGAATCTCTTCTACCAGGCCACCTCCATCGGCCAGTACCACGGGACTTTCACATCCCCCTACTCCGGCCCCTTCAGCCTCCAGGCCTACCCCGAGCGCGACGTTTCCCTCACCACCACGCTCTTTCTCGGCCTGCGCATCTCCAAACTCACCACTTTCTATTTCGACCCCGAAATCGCCGGCGGCAAAGGCTTCAGCGGCGTCAACGGCCTCGGCAACTCCTCCAACGGTGAACTCCCCCGCGTCGCTACCGCCACCCCCAAACCCTACGTCGCCCGCCTCTACCTACAGCACGATTTCAACCTCGGCGGCGGTACCGAATCCGTCGAGAGCGACGCCAACCAACTCGCCGGCACCCGCCCCCTCCGCCGCTACACCGTCACCGCCGGTCGCTTCACCCTGACAGACTTCTTTGACGACAACCGCTACACCCACGACGCCCGCACCCAGTTCATCGGTTGGGCCGTCATGTTCAACGGTGCCTGGGACTACCCGGCTGACGTTCGCGGCTACACCTGGGGCTGGGTACATGATCTGCACCTCAAAAACTGGTCCCTCCGCTACGCCAGCGCCGCCATGCCCCGCGAAGCCAACGGCCTTCGCTTCGATCGCCGCCTCTTCGTCAACCGTGGCGACGTGTTCGAAGCAGAATACCGCTGGCAATCCTCCGCCCACCCCGGCACCGTGCGACTCCTCACCTACCGCAACCACGCCAACGCAGGCACCTACGGGGACGCTATCGCGCAAGCCCGCAAAACCAGCGACACGCCCGACGTCACCCTCGCCCGCCGCAACGGCACCGTGAAGTATGGCTTCGGGATCAGTGCCGATCAGGAACTGACAAAGGATCTCGGCGTCTTCGCCCGCCTGGGCTGGAACGATGGCAAGACCGAAAGTTTCGCCTTCACAGCGGTGGATCGCCTCGCGACAGGCGGCGTCTCCCTAACCGGCACCCGCTGGCACAGGCCGCACGACACCGTCGCGGCGGAGTTCACGACGAGCGGCATCTCCGGCGTCCACGCCAGCTATCTCGCCCTCGGCGGCCACGATTTCGAAATTGGCGACGGCCGCCTCACTTACGCCCCGGAATACGTGGCGGAAATGTATTACAACGCGAAACTCTTCCCCGGCTTCTACGCGACGTTAGACCTCCAGCACGACGCCAACCCCGCCTACAACCAGGCCCGCGGCCCCGTCTGGATCCCCTCCCTCCGCCTCCACATGGAATTCGGCCACTAAGTGACGTAGTCCCTTGGCCCGCGCTTTTCAGCGGTCGCTGATGTACGTTCCAGGTTGGCCGTAGTTCGCGTCCGTTGCGCCAAAGCCACCGTCAGCCGATCAGTCGTTCGATCAGTTTCGCATCAGCGCCCCTGACCGCGCGCCATGGAATGCCGCCGTCAAAAGTGGCCAGCCTTCCACCCTTGCGAAACGCGATTCCCGCCAGATAAGCGTCGGTGATTTGCCTCGCACCAGTAAGCACGCCGAGATCAAACAACGAGTGATCGCAAACCGAATCATCCAGCCCCCAGAAACGATGCGAACCGGAAAAAGCCGTCTTGAGTTGAGCCAGCGAGTTCGCGGCCATCGCAGGACTCAATCGGAGATTCGGGTAACTGACGGAGGAAACGACGCGAACAAACCCGTTCTCCGTTATCGCGGTCGTAGCCCATCCATCCACCACCGCGACAGATCGAAACCAGTTGACCGCTGCCCCATGATGAGCATGCGCGGAATCCAGTAGACTCACCAGGACGTTGACGTCCAGCAAGACGCTACTCATACTCTTCTGCCAGGTTGCGAACCAATTCGCTCGTCACAGTCACCGCGCCCGGACCGTGAACCCACACCGGAATTCCATCGCGAATCTCCACAACCGGGGCCGCTTCAGGCTGCAGACCACGGCGCACCAGATCGGAAACTGTCCGGCCAATCGCCTGATTCTGTAGCCGTGCGAGATCCTTCACCGCAGACATCACATCATCATCAATCTCAAGTGTTGTTCGCATATTGACATCATAACATCTTGATGCGCGAACACAAGGCAAGACTAATTCGGTGTCGGCAACTCCACGTGATCCACCACAATCACCGGCACCGGATGCTTCGTCAGTTTCCCCCTGTCAATCCGCAGCCCCGCCTGTTTCTCGAACGCCGCATTAAAGACGCGGTGATACTCGAATTCGCGACCGGCGGCCTCGTCAGCGTCTCTGGGGGACGACGGTAATGGCGTCTCAATCAATACGTCCAGATCGTACAGCCCTTGAATTCCGGTGGCATCCACAACAGGCCCGTTATCCGAGAGCGCTAAGGCCAGATCGCCCACCGAAATCGATCTGCCCGTATACGTTGAGCGCATCACGCCGTCCTTCATCTGAATGCTGAAGGCAACTTCGCCACACCGGCTTTGCCCTTCGGGCAGCTTTGCAGCTCGCGGAATACTCACACATTCGCCGCTGGCAGGTTTCAGTTTCGCGCCGCCTTTTGCTGCCTCAATTGCCACCACCGGCAACTCCCGCACTTCGCGATGCATAGCAAACGCGAACCGATCTGCAAGCATCGCCTGCAGCATGGCGCGGAACTGTTCGTCCCCAACGTCAGCAGCCATCTTTGCTGTAATGTCGAAAGCGACCTCCCTGGTCTGGAACTTGCCCGGGACGTTTACAACCTGATTCAGCGCTACGTCATATGCGTAACTGACAAGAAAGGATAACGGAATTCGGGTCCACTTCCAGGTGCCGTGCGAGGGAAATTTATCTCCGGCCCCGCCCGTTGCCGCATCGTCCAGCCGGATGGAGACAACATCGAATTCGGGCCTCATGGGAGCCTGTCCCAATGCAACGCGATAAGGCAAAAGCAACAGGACGGTCAGGCCCAACGGAGCGAAGACGCGGCGCACTATTCCACCCCCGGCATCGGCACTTCAATATTCGGATCCTTCGCCCGCAGTATGCCGTCTTTGGCCTCCAGCATCCCGTCTGCCGTGTAAATAAACGCGCGCCGCGTGCGCGGATTCACCACCCACACGTACCGCACGCCAAAACCCAGATAGTCGTCGATGCGTTCCTGCATGTCGTCCATGCTGTCTTCGCGGGAAAGAATCTCGATGCAAAGAAACGGTGGCTCTCTGAGCACCGCGGTCGTCGGCAGACTTCCAGACATCACAACGATGTCCGGCACGCGATACCGGCTCGACCTCACCTGTATCCGCTGCTCCGGCAATACCGTAATACCCCAGAGGCGTTCTCTGCTGAAAAGGTAGGCCGCCAGTAGCATCTGCAGACGGCTATGATCTGTTTCACCCATCTTCCGCTCCCGGAGTTCGCCGTCGATATACTCGCAGTCCGGCCTGTAGGCCGACTGCAGATACACAACTACGGGCATGAAAGTGGCTGTTGCCATGTTCTTCTAATTCAGATTGTACCTGTTTCTGTTTTCGGCCGCCCCTTCCGTTGCTCCTCAATCCCCCGGACCAGCCACCGTATCCCGAACCGGAACACCTCATCAAAATTCCATTGATCGATCGTCGAAGGCACCGAAACAAGATTCGGATAGCGCTACTTCGACAGCATGGTCCAGGCCCCACCGCCGCGACCGGCCCCCCGCCAGTCCACATCTGCGCCCCTTACCGCGCTCCTCGCACTGCACCACCCATCTTGTTGTAACCTCCCGGCCCAAATCGAGTACTAACAGTCATGCGCCGCATTCTCGCCTGCCTCCTGCTCCTCGCATTCGGAGCCTCCCCGCAGGCACCGTACCATTTCGAGGTCGCCTCTATCCGGCCCAACAAGGCCGGTGGCAGTTCCGATGCCGACTTCCTCCCCGGCGGCCGCTTCAGAGGCCGCAATTTATCCGTACGCAAAATGATCCAGATGGCGACGATGGTGGAGGATAACCAGATGCTCGGCGTTCCGGGCTGGACGGACACGGAAAATTACGACATTGACGGCAAGACCAACAGCACCGCACCGGTGTCGCAGGAACAAAAGTCGGACGTGATGATGACTCTGCTGGAAGAACGTTTCGGTTTCACCTTCCATCGCGAGGCAAAGGAAGGGCCTGTGTATCGGCTGGAAATCGCAAACAACGGACCCCGGCTTTCCGCGAACGCAACTGCCGACCGCCTGATGAGCACGAACGCAAACGGGACCAGGATCACCATGAAGGCCGCAAAGATCTCCATGCCGGAACTCGCCATAAGCCTTCGCCGTCAGGTCGGCCGGACCGTTGTAGATGCGACGCACCTCGGTGGCAAATTCGATTTTGAGCTCGTTTGGGATCGCGAAGAAACAGTTGACTCGACCGCCCCCACACTGCTCACGGCCCTACAGGAACAACTTGGACTACGCCTCAGTGCCGCCAAGGGGACGGTTCCGATGGTCGTCGTCGATCACATCGGTCACCCATCGGACAACTGATACGGAGCGACCTTTCGATGCCGCCCCTACTTCGACTGCAGATAATCGATCAGCAGCTCGATCTCTTTATCGCTCAGCGTCGCCGCAAACGCGGGCATAATCGCGCCGCCAATCTGCACCCGAACCTTGACGTATTCCCGGTTCGGCTTCATCCCCGCCCCCGGCATCTTTTCCTGCCGGAACAACTGATAAAAACTCGGCCCCAGCTTCTTTGACTCCGCCTGTCGCCTGTCAATGTCGTGACACACCACGCAGTTTGCCCGATACAGCGCCTGTCCGCTCTGCAGCCGGTTCTTCTCCCACGGCAGCGCCTTCTTCTGATCCGCCGCCGAAAGCGATCCCGCAAAAACTCCCAGCGCCAAAGCCACGGTAAGCACTCGCATCACAGCCCTGCCCCCGTCTTCGCTTCAATCGACACCGCGCCGGCTTCCTGCAATGCCGCCGTCGGCCGCACCGTGTTCCCGCCCTCGCAGCGCACGCGCACCCAGATCTTTTCCGGCGGCACCACCGGCACCGGCGCATCTTTATCGCGCTTGAGCCTGCCGTGCTTAAACACCAGCCCGCTTTCAAACAAAAAATATCCGAACGTCGAAAGCACCGCGCCCAGCATGGTCAGCTCATACGTGATCACGCCCGTACCCCAGAAAGAAAACACCGGCATCCCGCCCGTAATTACTTCGTATGTGTGCTGCGCATACCAGACAAACGCCGTTCCCCCAATACCAAACGCCGCCGCGCCCAGCACAGCTACCAGCGACGAATGGCTCGGCCGGTCCAGCACGCCGCGCGGCAACTCCAGCGGCTCTTCGGAAAACAAATCGAGGTCCCCAGGCTGCACGCCCGCAGCCCGCAGCGCGCGGATCGCGTCAATCACCGAATCCTTGTCCCGAAACTCGCTCAACAGCCAGGTAATGGATGCCATCTTAAAGCTCATCCTCCGCCACATGCGGCTTGAATTCCCACACCGCGATAATCGGGAACAGTTTTGAGAACAGCAGGTACAACACCACCATCCCCGCAAACGTCGCGCAGGTGATGGCAATTTCCACCCAGCTCGGCAGATACGACATCGAACTCGCCGCCGGCAGCCTCGTGTTGCTCAGCGTCGGCACCACAATGATGTAGCGCTCCAGAAACATCCCGAGCAGAATCCCGAACGACGCAATCACGCCGGTCGTGATACTCCGCAGCTTGCGAATGCCAAGCAGAACAAACGGCACCACGAAATTCACGAAAACCATCAGCCAGAACAGAAATGCGAAACGAGTCCGCGTGCGCGCGCCGAACACCACCATCTCGCTCGGATCGTTCCCGTACCACGCAGTAATATGTTCCGCCAGCGTGAAGTAAAGCCAGAGCACGCTCATCAGCAACAGCAGCTTCGCCAGATTGTCGAAGTGGTGCTTCGTGAGATACAGTTCCAGACCCATCAGCTTGCGGATCAGAGCCATCACGATCATCAGTCCGGCCAGCCCGCTGAAGATCGCGCCCACAACAAAATACGGCCCGAAAATCGTGCTGTGCCACATCGGCGCAATCGCCATCGCGAAATCCCACGCCACAATCGTATGCACCGAAACCGCGACGGCCAGGATGATGCCAGCCATCAGCTTCATCGCGCGTTCCAGCGCGTGCCATTCGGTATCGCTGCCGGTCCATCCCAGCGAAAGCGCCTTATACAATTTACGTCGCCACGGCGTATTGTGCTCGGCCAACTGCGCCATATCCGGAATCAGCGGCAGATACAGGAAGATCACGCTGCCCGTCACGTAAGCGCAGATCGCCGTCAGATCCCAAAGCAGCGGCGACCGGAAATTCGGCCACAGTAAACGCGAATTCGGATACGGCATCAGCCAGTAAAAGCGCCACGCTCTGCCCAGGTGGATGATGGGAAACAACCCGCCAATCATCAGCGCAAAAACCGTGATCGCTTCCGCCGCGCGCGTGATCGGTTTGCGCCAGCCCGCGTCTGTCAAACGGAGGATCGCGGAAATCAACGTGCCCGCATGCGAAATGCCGATCCAGAAAACAAAGTCGACAATGTAAAAACCCCAGAACACCGGCCGATGCAGCCCCGTGACGCCCATGCCATAACGAAGCTGCACGCTCCACGCGTACGCCCCGAACAGAATCACCAACAGCGGCAGCAGAATCGCAATGAAATATTTCTTCGTCAGCCCGGAGAGCGGACGAAACAAATCTTCCCGAATCTTGCCGTATGGCAAAAGCTCAGGAGGCGTGACTTTGACCCTGCCCGGCATCAGCGCCCACGCTCCAGATAAAATACCTTCGGCTTCGTCCCCAGCTCTTCGAGCAAACGCGTGGCCCGGCTGCTCTCCGCCATTCGCGACACTTTGCTCTCGGGATCGTTCAAATCGCCAAACACCATCGCTTCAGCGGGACAACCCTGCACGCAAGCCGGCTGGATATCGCCATCCGCCAATTCCTGTCCGGACGCTGCCGATTCATCCTTGCCGCGCTTAATACGCTGGATGCAGAACGTGCACTTCTCCATCACGCCCGCCATGCGCACGGCCACATCCGGGTTGTGCTGCAGTTGCATCGGTTCCGGCCAGACCGGATCGAACCAGTTGAAGTAACGCACCGTGTACGGGCAGTTATTCGCGCAATAGAAAGTCCCCACGCAGCGGTTGTAAACCTGAACGTTGAGCCCTTCGGGATTGTGATAGGTTGCGTACGTCGGGCAAACCGGTTCGCAGGGCGCTTCGTCGCACTGCTGGCACAGCACCGGCATGTACTTCACCTTCACATCCGGGAAATCGCCTTCGTAGTAGCGGTCCACGCGAAGCCAGTGCGTCGTGCGGCCCGTCGCCGCCTGCTCCGGCGTGGAAATCGGAATGTTGTTCTCGGCATGGCAGGCCACCACGCAGGCTTCACAGCCCGTGCAGCGGTCCAGATCGATTGCCATTCCCCAGCGGTGTGCCATAGTTTTACCTGTGCGCGCCTCTGTTCTCGCTCTTCGTCGCGGAGAACTGAATCAGCTTGCCGTCGTCGCTTACACGCGTCAACTTCACGCGCGTCGCGCCGGTCGCCATCGCGCCCGTCGACGCCTCTGCCGATGGACCCAGAATTGAAAGCGCATTGACCCCGTAGCCCGATCCATAGCGGCTGAAATGCGTGTGTCCGCCGCCGATCCCCATACTCACCACGCCCGGAATCGCCGCCGGATGAATGAACGCCGCCGCTTCAATCGCGCCGTGAGCCGATTCTATCCGCACCAGGTCGCCTTCCGAAATGCCAAGCTTCGCGGCAGTCGCGTTATCGATCTCCACCGGCAAGCCCCAGATCGCGCTGGAAACCGGATCCGGCAATTCCTGCAGCCAGGGCAGATGCGAGCTGCTGCCATCGTGGAACTGCACCGAAAGATACGGCTGGAAGTAGAGCGGGAACTGCCCTGCGTCACCTTCAAATTTCGCAACGCTCAACGCCGCATCCTTACCCGGCTTCGCGGCAACCGGCTTCGCATCGGGAACCAGCCAAATACCGCCCTCGCGAGTCACTTCCGCGTAGGTGGCATCGCCCTTGAGCAGCGGCTTCACCAGGTCTGCCGCCGTGGGTGCCGTATAGGAGTCGCCCAGCTTACCCGAAATGTCCGCCAGCGTTTTCTCAACAGCCTGCGTCTCGTAAAGCGGTTCCACGAAGGGTTCCGCCACGGCCATCGCTGTCCTGTCTGAAACCAGCGCCGACACCGCGACCGTCGATTCAAGCGCGTGATGATCGGGCAGAATGAAGTCTGCATACGCCGCCGAATCATCCACCACGGGTGCAAAACTCACCACCATCTCGGCCTTATTCAGCGCATCCAGTACGCCGGAAGACTTCGGTAAGAGATACGCGGGGTTCGTGCCATCAATCAGGATCACCTGAGCATTCGCCAGCCGTCCAGCTAACGCGGAACTCTCCACGCTGACCGCGTTCGCCGCCGGAGCCAGCACGCCGCCCGGCTTGCCCACATTGCCCAGCATCAGATTCAGATAGTGTGACGCGATCACGGCATCCACCGAATTCGTGTGCACCGCCGAAGCCCCGCCAATAACCAGTGGCGCATGCGACGCGCCGAACTCCAGAATGATCGACCGCGTGCGCTTCTCATCCTGACCGCAGGCCTTCAAATTCGCAGCCACATCAGCCGTGCGGAACGCGGTCGCAACCGCAGCAGGCAGACCAGCGACAATCGGAGCCAGCTTTGCATCGATCAGAATTCTTGCCACCGCAGCGATGAACTGCGGTTCCGAACCCGGCGTCAGCGGCAACCAACGATCCGCCGATGTCGCCGTCGTCGAGAATCGCGACTCCGCCTGGAACAACGTCCCACGCATGCCGACGCGACCCTGCCGGAAATGCCCAAACTGCCGGGCGTAATAGACCGGCGACTCCCAGCCACCCAGAAAATCCGCCCCTATACCAAGCACGTGCGTCGCGTTAGCCACATCGTAAACCGGCAGCCCGCTCCAGCCCAACGCGACCTCCGCAGCCTTGCGCTCCACCGCAAAATCCGTAAGCGAACAAACCGACGCCGCCGGTGCTTTGATCGCCTTGAGGAAACCCTGCACTGCAGCTGAACGGCTGCCCGCATTGGGACCAGTGAGAAACACGATGCGCGAAGGATCTGCCGTGCGGATCTTGTCCGCCACTCCAGCCACGGCCTCGGCCCAGGGCACTGCCGCGAACGAAGCCTTGCCCCGATCGCCATTGCGCTTCACCGCACCGCGCAGGCGGTCCGGATGATACAAAGCCTGCACCACAGCCTGACCACGCGCGCACAACCGACCGCCGCTAATCGGATCCAGCGGATTTCCTTCAATCTTCTTGACCGCTGCAACACGCTGTCGAACCTGTTCACCCTTGACTTCGATGACGCGCTCGGCGCCCATCACTCGGACCAGCGTGCCGCAACCTGCTGAACATTCCGTGCAGACCGCCGGATACCAGCGTTCCTCGCCGATGGGGATATTGTGTTCGGGGACAAGCAGTGGAATCAACGCGTCGGTGTTACTGCCGCAACCGGTTGCGACCGCACCCGCCGTGCTGGCACCGAGGATCTTGAAGAAGCTACGCCGTTCCATGCTTAGCGCACCCCCGCCAGTAATTCCATCCGAACCGCGACTGTAAGGAGCGGCACCCAAACCTTCAGCCCGACCGCAAAAACCCGCACTACCGCAAAAACCTTGCGTGCCGTGACCGTAAGGGAGCGGTACGCGAAACCTGGCACCACGCTATCACTCGCGCCACGCACCAACTCGGCCTGACGCACGACCGCCAAACCGAACACCGCAGCATCACTCGCGCCGCGCGCCAATTCCGCCAGGAGCACCGCATAACACCGCACGACCGCTAAACCCATCCGAACCGCGACTGCAAGGAGCGGCACCCAAACCTCCAGCCCAACCCCAAAACCCCGCGCCGCAGCATCGCTCTCGCCGCCCGCCGGCTCCGTCAATCGCACCGACGCCAAACCCCGACCTACCGCAAAGCCCTTACGAGCCGTGACCGTAAGGGAGCGGCACTCAAAACCCCAGTCCGCAGCATCACTCACACCGCGCGCCGCCAAACCCCACGCCGCCGCAGCGCCGCCACTCTGAGCCCGCCCCGAAGCCCGTCCTAGTAATGACATGTAGCGCAATCCTGCGAGGCCCCTTTCTGACGGTGGCAGGTCAGGCAAGTGCCCATGTTGTGGTTCACCAGCTTTTGCGCCGTATCCGCCTGCGTCATATCGCCGTGACAGGTCGCGCACTCCACCTTCGCCCGGACATGGGGAGCGTGGTTAAACTTCACCAGAGCCTGCTTTTCAAACCCGTAAACCCGCTGCCATGGAATCTCACGTCCCTTGGCCGCATACTCCGCGATCTTCTTGACTTCGGGCTTGTCGGTGCCGAACGTCGCGTGGCAAAGCATGCACTTCGCCACCGACGGGATGGTAGCGGCTGGACCAATATCCGCCATACTGTGGCAATCAATACACTGGAGCCCCATCGCAATGTGTTTCTTATGCGAATAGGCGATCGGCTGGTCCGCCGCGGAGAGTGACAAAGCACCCGTCAGGACCAGTAAAAACGCGAGGGCGCGTGCGGCTGACGCATGAATAGCGCAGGGACGCGGCAGGCGACCTCGAATGAATTTGTACACGCCGGAATCAGACACGAGTATGAATCAGAAGCGAAAAAACACGGGTACAGATGGACCGTACCTTCCCCGGATGCGGACCAAAACCCGGGGACACAGGGCAACTCATGACAATAGCGAGACTGAGCGCGAATGTCAAACCCGTTGCACCGGAAACTCCATTAGTACGCGCAGGTTTCGCACCACCTGAACGTGGGTAGGTCAATAAAAACAAAGAGCGGAGAGGCCCGAAGGCGCTCTCCGCTCCATCTGATCCGCCCTGCTCCGTATTTACGGCTTCAGCGTGGCCACGTAAGCCACAACATTCAGCATGTCGTCCTGGCTCATTTTGTCCACAACAGGCTTCATCAGACCGGTCGCGAAGCCCTTCCGCGTACCTTGCTGCATGTCGTACATCTGGCGCATCATGTAGCTGGGCGAACGGCCCGCAATCGTCGGAGCCGGGCCCACGCCCTTCAGCTCCGGGCCGTGGCAAAGTGCGCATTGCCCGGATTTCGCCAGCGCTTCGCCCTTCTTCACGGCTCCCACCGGCACGTAAGCGATGAAGCTCGAATGTGGGTTGCGATACGTTTCCGTCATTTCCGCGCTCACCGGCACTTCGATGATCCGGTTATCCAGCGGCTCCGTCTCGTTACCATCCAGAGCCAGGAACAGGCCCACATTGATGCGGGTCTTCGGCGCAGTGGTGGATTCCTGCACCTTGATCCACTGTTTGAACTGGATCTGCGCATAATACTCAGCCGAGGCCTTCATTTCTTCCTCAGTCATCGCCTTCGCAATCGACGCCATGGCACCCGTGTTTGCCTTGCGGGTATCCGCGCTCTTACGGTTTCCTGCGGCAAAATCCTTCAGTTGCTGGATGAAATACTCCGCCGGGAAGCCGTTCACGCCGGCGTTTTCCGCGCGTCCCTGGCCGTTCGGATAGTGGCAGAGCGCGCAGGCGCGAATCGCCGGCGTACGTCCCTTGGCCACGATCTCGGGCATCGCCGGGTGCTCATTCGGAAACCAGTCCGCCGGGCCAAAACCGTCGTTCACCTGGGTACGCGTGAATTCCAGCGTGCTCCCTTCAAGCTTCAGCATTGTTGTGTCCGGAGCACGGCCGGGACCACCACCACGCCCTGAACCGCCACGGCCACCGCCACCGCCGGAACCGCCCCGACCGCCGCCCGGACCGCCAAAGCCGCCACCACCGCCCGCCGGTGCCGAAGACAGACCGGTCGTAAATCCATATGCCCAGGCGGGTGGATCAGCCGCAACAGCGGACCACGCCCCCGCGATCAGGAAAGTCAGAACAAATAACGAACGTTTCATACCGTGAATTCTCCAGTTTGGCCGACTTGCTCGCGCCTCGCGCACAATGAATCGGGATATCGGCGGGTGCCCGACCGCCCCTAATTATATATGCAGTCACCGGGTCTGCCCGGTACCAGTCCAGCCACGATCAAACGGACGCTGCCGGAGAACGCTGACTCGCAATAAACATCTGGATTTGCTTGATTGTGAGTGCCACCGGAGGAGTGAGGCGAAGAACAGACCAGGCAGCAGAGATCGGAATCATCACGGCGCGCCCGTTGCCGCTGAACGTGCCCTCCAGAGGTTCATCGAGCATTCGCCGAACCTGAGCCCGCACCTGTTCCATCGTCTCGTTCCGGTCCAGCAGGGCGACAACCGCCGGCCCGTCCCAGCGAAAGAGCTTATCTGAGTGCATGATGTGACGATCAACGTGTTGCGCGAAGAGGTACAGCATGCGATCACCAACATCGAAGCCGAACCGCGCGTTAATGGATTGCACGCCCTTGACCACCATGACGAGCACGTAGGTATGCTTCCCGCTCTTCGCGGCTTCCTGCATTTCACGGGTTCCCGTCGTCTGCCTCGGCAGCCCCGTGACAGGGTCGGTATCCGCCATTTCCCCCGAGAGATTGCATGCCGGCCTTCGTTCGATCTCCCGCTGCAGAGCCTGAATCGTGGCGTCGGATTCGGCCCGCTGTCTCTGGGTTTCTTCCCGAAAACTCTGCAGACATTCGCGGAGATGGGTCTTCAGCGAATGCAGATCATGCATCTCACCGGCCGCTTCAAAACGATTCCCGATCTCCTGGAGGCGCTGCGCGGCCTCCGCATTTCCCCCACCCAGACGGAGCGCGGTCTCCGCCACCGCCGCCGCAATACCCTTTATTTCTTCGTTCTGCTTGCTCAGAAATGCCGAAACCCGGCGATTGTAGTCCGTCATTGCCTGCGCTGCCGCGCCCGAAGTTACAAACAGCGTATCCGGGGACGGATCTTCCGCGGTGCGCAGTTGAAGCTGCTTCATCTCCTCAGCGAAGGCTTCTCGTTCCACCCGATTACAATCGACAGCTGCCGCGCCTATGCTCTCGAGGAACAGCGACACGACTTTCCGCAAAGCCAGTTCGGCTTCGTCGACATCCAGAAAGCGCTTCAGACTGAGAATGGCCACAATATGGTTGGGCTCAACCGGGAGCAGCCCTGATTCACTCATCGGCGAGATAGCCAGATACTTGAGGGGTCCGGCTTTTCCGAGCCTGCTAGCATGAATAGACGGCCCTTCGCGGCACTTTCACACAATGTTTCAGCACATGAGATCCATCTGGATCTGGACAGCAAGCACCATCCTTGTGGTCATCTGGCTGCCTGTTATGGGCCTGATCTGGACTTTTGACGGGGAAATACGTTTGAGAACCGGTCGCTCGTTCCGCCGACTGGGCCGCATGCTGACTCGGGTCAATCCCTGGCGAATTCAGATTACCGGCCTCGAGCATATGGACGCGAAACAGGTTTACGTAATCGTCAGCAACCACCAGTCGCTGGCAGATATTCCTCTGCTTTCCCATCTGCGGCTGGATAC
Organism: uncultured Acidobacteriia bacterium; assembly: GCA_903875575.1. GTDB lineage: Bacteria > Acidobacteriota > Terriglobia > Bryobacterales > Bryobacteraceae > BOG-234. Next base: position 21,597 of record CAIQWJ010000008.1, read on the forward strand.
CAAATGGCTGGCCAAAGTTGAACTGTTCCGCGTGCCGCTGTTCGGCTGGATGTTGAAAATGGCCGGCGACGTCCCTGTGGATCGCGCGGTACCGCGGCAGGGCGCAAAGGCTATCCTCCGCTGCGCAAAGTACCTGAGGCAGCACTGCTCCGTCGTCTTCTTCCCGGAAGGCGGCAGGTCGCCCAATGGTGAAGTGCAACCGTTTAACGAAGGCGCGTTCCAGTTGGCCATTCGCGAACAGATACCGATTCTTCCGCTCGTCGTCGAGGGCACGGGCAAAGCATTGCCTTCTAAGACATGGCTATGGGGAAAGAGCAAAGACATCCAGCTGCGGGTGCTGGAAGCGATTCCCGTGGAAGGCTGGGGAGTAAAGGAAAGCGCGGCTCTGCGCGATGCCGTAAGACAAAAAATTGTAGATGAACTGGAACGCCTGCGCAGTCTGGCTCGCGAGGCCGCGGAAGCCACTCCGGTTCCGGATCGGTCACTTGGCTAGCCATGATTCAAATTCGTGTCGGAAACGGCCGATGAGACTTCATAGAATCAGTTCGAGCGATTCCAGCTATACTGCCGAGTAAGGGAACCCGTGTCAGCACATAAGCCAATGCGCCCGACTCGTCCAGCCCTGAAACGGCGTAAACCGCTGTCTCCTGCCCGCGGAAGGAGCACGGCAGCGCGGATTTCAGCGCTCGAAAGCCAGGCCCCTGTGGATCCTGAAATCTCACTGGATCTGCTGGCTAAGATCCATCAGGAAGTCGATGCGCGAATGGGCGCGCTGGAACAGGAACTTCAGGAACACCTGGTGCACTACGAAGGTCGCATGCTCAGCGATGCGGCCGAAGCGGTGGGCCAGACCATTCATGAGCGTCTAGAACTGCTTGAGAATGCAGCCGCGGTGCAGTTGCAGGAACTCACGACAATTGAGGATTCGTCGCAGGCTGCGGCGCGCCGCGTGGATGCCGCCGTCACTGCGCTGGAGCAAATGCTGGTGGTTCCGCCGGTGTCGGAGCCGAAGCCGGTATACTTGCCGAAACCTGCCGTCGCCAAGCCTGCGGCTGCCTTGACTGTAGCGAAAAGCTCATTCGTGTGTCCAAGGTGCAGTTCCCCCAGCGTCGTTCGGACGCGTATGGATAGTTTTTACGCCCGGTTCCTGCGGTTATTCTTCATCCAACTGATGCACTGCAAAAACTGCTCGCATCGCTTCCTTCGCTTCTGACGGTTCCCCTATGAAGACACGGATCAGCGATTCCAGACAGAGGCGGCTTGCGGACGGCAAGAGACACCGCGAAATCGGGAGCCGCCAATCACAGGCGGACCTGCGTCCCGCTGATCGAGCCTTCGATCCACTCACGGTGCTGCTCGCATCCGAAACCGGTCGAGTTCGTCAGTTGTTGCCGGTGAAGCACGCGCGTATGCAGGTCTCGCCATTTGCGTTCTTCCGCGGTTCCGTCTCCATCATGGCGGCCGATCTGGCGCGACTGCCGAACTCAAGCCTCCACGTGCAGCTCTGCGGCGACGCCCACGTGCAGAACCTCGGCTCCTTCGCTGCCCCCGATGGCAAGCTCGTCTTCGATCTGAATGACTTCGACGAAACCATCCGCGGCCCCTGGGAATGGGACGTGAAGAGAATGGCCGCCAGCATCATCCTCGCCGGGCGGGAGTGCGGTCACGACGATGCTGGCTGCCGCTCGGCCGCCACTGTGTTTGCGGAAAGCTATTGCAGCGCTATTCGGGAGTTCTCGGAGTTGCCAATACTTCAGGCAGCCCGGCATCAGGTGCATCGCGAGGAACGCATCGCGCCTGTCCACGCGGCTCTGCGGCAATCCGAACGAGCGCGCCCACTCGATCTACTGAAGAAGTTCACGGCACCGGATGCACACAGCGCGCCCAGGTTCCGCAGCGCGCCCCCGTTGTATTGGCGCGTGACCGGCAAGACTGCGCGGGATGTGCTGAATAGTCTTCCCGAGTACCGGGCGACCCTCGGACCGGAACGGCGGCACTTCTTCGATCAGTTCCGGCCGCTGGATATCGGCTTCAAGGTGGTGGGAACGGGCAGCGTCGGCCTGCGCGATTATGTCGTCCTGTTCGAAGGCAACGGACCGAAAGATCCGATGTTCCTGCAAATCAAGCAGGAGGTGGCCTCCACTTATGCGCCGTACATCGCGGGCGAAAAGGCGAAGCATGAGGGGCGTCGCGCGGTGGAAGGACAGCGAGCGATTCAGCCGCTCTCCGATCCCCTGCTGGGATGGACGACCATCGGATCTCACAACTATCTGGTTCGGCAGCTCAATGATCACAAGGGCAGCATCGAACTCGAGAAACTGAGAGGTGCAGGTCTGGCGCGCCTCGCGCTCCTGGCCGGCGAACTCCTGGCGCGCGGACATGCGCGTTCAGGTGACGCCTGCCACATTCGCGGCTACTGCGGCGCGGGCGAGAAGATGCCGAAGGCGCTGGCAGCATTTGCGGCCGCGTATGCCGATCAGGCGGAGAAGGACTACAAGCTGTTTCTCGCCGCGATCAAAAGCGGCAAGATCAGGATTGAGAAGCCGGCGAACTGAGGACAAGCCCGGAAGGCAGCGCTTCGCCGAAGATCCGGCCGAGGGCGCGTTCGTCGCGTTCCGTATCGCCATCGAGTTGCGCGACCAGAGATTCATCGGTGATGCGTCCGCGCACCGCAGTCAAAGTGGCGGCAGCCACATCGCGTACCGGGTCGCCCGTCTTCCGGGCGAGCGATACGAGAGCATCTTCGGCTTTGGGAATTGCGATCAGTGCTTCAATCCAGCGCGTGGCGATACCCGGCGCGAGCACCTGATTCGCAGGGCCGTAGAATAACTGGCGCGCGCCCAGGCGACCGAGACACCACAGGATGTTGTCCGTGAAGCCGCCCTGTTTGCCCAGTTTGACCAGCGCATCGCCAAGCTGGATGCGATTCGCTGCGGGGATGAGTTCCATGCTGGAGGCGGTGCGCCACATTTCCCGCAACAGACTGGAATTCACGCGCTGCGGTTTGGTTCCCACTTTGGGGAGCAACACCGGAAGCACGCGCTGCACGATGTCCGATTGCTGGTTGCGGTTCAGGCCACCGGCAAGACGACCCCAATATATCCACCAGTCAATTTCGTTCTGCGCCTGATTGCCGAACTTCAGACCGCCGCTGTAAATGCGGCGCGCCTGCTCGATACGGAAATCGTCGCCGATGAAACCGAAGCCGGGCCGCAGACAGAAGCCTCCGAGATTGAGCCAGCGTACTTCGCAGGCGGCGTTGCGTCCGCGCGATTCGTTGAGCTCCAGGAAGACATCGGCCAGGCGTCGCGCCACATCGACCGGCCACGAATTGCGACCGAGGCCGAGCACCGCTTCGAGGCGTGCGGGTAATTCTTCCGGTGGAATATCGCCCTTCGTGAAAGTGGAGCGCACGAGTTCACAGGCGGCATCCACAACTTCGCCGCTGACCACAGCGGCTGGCCTGCGCGCCATCGAGGAACTCGCTGCTGACTTGCGAATCTGAAACTGTAACCGCCAGCGATTGTCGCTGATCTTGGAATCACACCAGGTTTCGAGCGTGCCAGTCTCAGTAAGACGCGCTCCGAGTTTGACCGGCACCAGCCGTTCCCCGCCTTTGCCAAACCGGATCACCGCTTCCAGCGGCGCGTGCGCGTGGATACTCTCGCCCTCGTCAAACCGAACCACTTCACCGGCTTTATCGCCGGTACGGGTCAGGGAACTGAGCAACCGGAAGGCGACGGGCTTGTTCGCAACCAGTTGCAGACCTTCTTGATCGATCTCGACGGAATCGCCCTCTTCCGCACCGCGTGGCAGCAGACAGACGGCAGAGCCTTCGTCGAACCCTACGTAGTAAGCGCGCGGCAGACCGCCACGTACCAGCACGCCGGAGCCGGTGGAACGCACGTAGGAGTAATAGGCGGCACCGCTGGCGACGGCGAGATCGAGGTCGCGATTCTCAAAGACCTCCGGGCGCTTGCCGTACCAGTTCTCCAGGATATCGGCCACGCGTTCGCGCAGGATTTCGGGAATGAAGAAACCGCCGTTGAAGAGAATCGCGTCCGGCACCTGTCCGGCAGATTCCAGAAACGCTGCCAGATGGCGACTGATCGCGGGATCGGAAACGTAGGGCAGGCCTAGTTCGCGGAACAGGCTGCGTTTCTCTTCCTTCGGTAATTCGCCGCGTGGGGTTATCGGCAGGAAGCCATCGAGCGCAAGCTCCAGCGCTTCGGTCCGTGTGATCTCGGTTTTCAGCGAACCACCGATCATCGATGAGCCACTGCCCAGTACCTTGATCTCGACGCTTTGGCGATTGGGATCACACAGCAGGATCTCTTTGGCCGCCGAGCACTCGCGGCGGAGACCGCTGCGCTGACGGATGGACAACTGCTTACCGAGCTTCGTCTCCGCCAGCCAGGCCAGCGTGAGATCCAGGTTGTCGCCGCCCAGCAGCAGATGTTTGCCTACTGCGGTGCGGGTGAAATCGATCTTGTCGCCATCGCGCGAAACGCGAATCAGGGAGAAGTCGCTGGTGCCGCCGCCGACGTCGCAGATCAGAACCACCTGGCCATCGAACAGAAGTTTTCGCGACCGTGCGAAGTTATTCGCGATCCAGGAATAGAAAGCTGCCGCGGGCTCTTCGAGGAGGGTCAGCTTTTCGAGACCGGCATCGTGCGCGGCCTGCACCGTGAGTTCGCGTGCTTCTTCGTCGAACGACGCGGGCACCGTGAGGACAATCTCCTGCTCCTGCATGGGGCCGAAGCGACCGGACTTGTCCCACGCGTCGCGCATCGTCGCGATCAATCGCGTGGAAACTTCCACCGGCGACATGACGCGGCCGGTCTCGCCCGCGTCCCACGGGAGGATCTTTGCGGTGCGATCGACATCGGGATTTGACAACCAGGATTTCGCGCTGTGCACCATGCGGGTGGGCACGATGGCTCCCTGCTCGCGCGCGTAAGTGCCGACCGGATTGCCGTCTTCGAGATAGAGAAACGAGGGCAGCGTGCGGCGCGGTTCCACGCGGCCGGGGGCTACGAGTTGCGGAATATCGAAGATGTGGATCGGGGGAAAACTGGTGTCTTCCGCGTCGGCCGGGTCAATCCAGGCGAGGGCGGAGTTGGTGGTTCCAAGGTCGATACCGATTTTCATTTTTCGCGCACGTTGAACTCCAGTTTCCAGCGGCGGCCATCGCGGGCCACGCACCAGAGCTGGAGCATTCCTGTCTCTGTGATTACTGTTTCGAGGCTGACGGTTTCGAGCGAAGACGCATCGCCCTGCGGTTCGAGGCGAATCGAGACCGGGGAGAGTTCCTGCAACTCGTCGCCAAAATCGTCAATGAGGGTGCCTGGCGCGTCATGCTTACGCGACGCCGAACAGAAGAAGCGGAACTCCGCGGTCTGCCCTACCGTGAGAGCAAACTCGCGATTCGGCATCTGGACCGAAGTTCCCTCTTCCATACCGAACTGCGCGACCACGAAGGCCTTCAGCGGAGCGCGAATGCCGGGAACGGCGGGCATGGCGGTCTCAATGCCGACGTAGTAAGAACGCGGAATGCCGCCGCGAATCCGAACACCCTTGCCGTGGCGCGCCGCGCCGTAATAGGCCGCACCGCGCGCGACCGCGTGCATGAGATCTTCGCCGGAAAGGACCTGAACCGGGGGACAACCTTCCGCTTCCACCCAGCCGTTGAGAACGGACAACAGCCTCTCTCGCACAAACGGAGCGTGCAGTACTCCGCCGTTGAAAAGAATGTGTGTGGGATGCCCGAGACCGGCATCGCCCTGCCGCAGAAACCCAGCCAGATGCCTTGTGATGGCCGCGTCCGCCGCGTACGGCAGACCTACTTCCTGTAGCCCGGTGACTCGGGGTTTGAGCGGCATTTCCGTGCTTGCAACCTGTGGCAGAAAGCCTTCGAGCACTGCTTCCACCTGTTCGCGGCGCAACGTCGCTTTGATGGTGCCGCCAATCAGACTGGAACCCTTGCCGAGAATCGTCACCGGTACCTGATCGACGGGAGAAACCGGATCGAGCAGCTTTTCCTTAGCCAGACGGCAGTTATTCCAGAGCGCCTGAAGTTGCGCAGAATCGATCTTCGTGCCGCGCGAGGCCAACTCCGCCGCAACCGTGTGGGCGAGGGCGAGATCGATGTTGTCGCCGCCTAACAGGATGTGATCGCCCACCGCGACGCGGTCGAGTTGCAGTTGGCCTTCGTGTTCGCTGACGGAGATGAGCGTGAAGTCTGTCGTGCCGCCGCCGATATCCACGACGAGTACGAGATCGCCTTTGCCAATCCGCTCGCGCCAATCGTCGTGGCGTTCGAGCCAGGCATAGAAGGCCGCCTGCGGCTCTTCGAGCATGGTGACGTGCCGGTAGCCAGCGGCCTGCGCGGCCTGTTCGGTGAGTTCGCGCGCCACGGCGTCAAACGACGCGGGGACTGTGACCAGAACTTCCTGCTCGGCGAGAGGTGCTTCGGGATGCTCGTGATCCCAGGCCAGTCGAAGATGCCGGAGATAGGCGGCCGAGGCATCGACTGGAGAAACGCGCGTCACGCCATCGGCGGCGTTGACTGGCAGCGAGGCAGCCTTGCGGTCAATCGCCGTATACGAGAGCCAACTCTTGGCGGAAGATACGAGACGCCGGGCCACTTCGGCACCGCGACGCTGCGCGAAACGTCCGACGATATTGCCGCCGGTTGAATCCCAGGGCAACGCTGTCGCACCCGCAGGGAATTCCTTCTCGCCAGGTATATAGAGAAACGACGGCAGAAGCGGCTCCGCAGCCACTTCGTTCAAATTCACGATCTGCGGGATAGCCGCAATAGTGACGACGCCTTCGTCCGCCAGCGCACGAGAAGCCAGAGCGCTGTTCGTGGTTCCGAGATCGATGCCGATGGAATAAGACGACGGCAAGGTCTACTCCACTTCGATTTCGGCGGGGGCGAGGATGGTGAGATCCTGCTTTGAGCTGAGTTTCGGAAGCGACGGGGCGGAGGCGCGCCAGCCGCGATGCCGCAGGGCACCGCCTTTGGCTTTGCCAGACGCCGGCACGTTGCCGATGAATTTCACGAGGGCCGCGTCGCCAGCGGGGGCAGTGACTGCGCTGCCTTCGACGGCGTCAATGACGGGTTGCGGGGCGAAATGGCGGGTCAGTATTTCGCGGGTCCTGGTGTGGACGTCGCGCGCCGCCGCGCCGATCTGCTCATCGGAATAGGGCGCGATATCTTCCATGAAGAAATCGAGAATGCGGCCATCGCGCTGGAGAATGCCGAGCAATTGCAGGGCTCCGTCTTCATAGGTAACGGGCGGCGGGGCCGGCGGTTTCGGCGCGGGCGGGGGCGCTTTCTGGGCGAGGCCGAGTTGCGCGACCATGTCGTCCGGCAGCTTGCCGCCAAACAGAAGCGCAAAAAATGCGCGGAATGCCAATGCGATGTTCAAAGTGGGAGAGTCTCCGGTGGTTCTTTCAGGATGATCTTTCAGGATATCAATTGGGTTAAGCGCCACAGATACACGCGGATAAGGGAAACCCCTCAGCGTTTCTTCTTTTCGCACTCCTCGGGATGGTAGTACCTGCGCAGGGCGATGGATTCGGGGGAGACGCCGTGGATTTGGGCAGGATGCGATCCGGCGGGCGATGGCAGGGGATGTTGGCGAACAGATCCGGGCTGTCGGCACCGGTGGAACCGTATTTTCCCCTGGGCATTTTGTTGTTGAGCAGGTAGATGCAGGCTTCCAGGTTGCGTTCGCGCTGGGCGGCGGCGTTGATTTCGTCACTTGAAAAAACGAAGCCATTTGGGGTGGGCGCGCCGGCGGCCTGGTAGGGTAAGTCCTTGAGATCTTCAAACCGGGCGAGGAGGATCTCTTCCTGGCGGTCCTGCTGGTATTTGCGCTGGCGTTCCTCCCGAAGCTCGCGGAGTGCGGCGCGGTTGCGATAGAGCGAACGCGTCAGCCGCTGTTCGTAAAGGCTCATGAGTTCGAAGCGGGCCGCCTTGTCACGGTAAGTATCGGCGCTGGCGATGCTGGCGGTGAGTTCGCGGTTGGGTGCCGCGGTGGAGACGTCGGTGAAGGCGGTATCGGCTTGCTGGTTGCCTGCTGCTTCGCATTCCGTTTCAGCCTCGGCATTCGCCTCGGCTTCGGCGACGCCGAGGGCGTAGATGTTCATTTCGGTGGCGCGGAGGCGGTCGAGAAGCCATGTGTCCCAGGCGATGCTTTGGGCGAGTTTGTGCTCTTCGAGAGTTTGGGGATTGAGGTTGGCAATGTGTTCGGCTTCGAGTTTTTCAAAGATGGGTCGCTCTTCCGGGGAGAGGGAGATGACCTGGCCGGTGAGGCCGTCGCGGACGGCGTTGAGACGAGAGATGGCGCGGCCTTTGGGGGAGTTGGGGCCGGTGGATTTGCGGGCGTTGGCGCGGTTGGCGGCGAGTTGCTTTTGGGAGATGGGTTTCGGCGAGGGGGTCATGGCTGAGTATCCGCTTATTGTGTTGTGAGTCGTTCGTACGATTTTGGTATAGCAGGCGGGGCAAGGGGCGGCGGGTGGGAATTGGTGGTTTCTTGCTGGGTAAGTGGTTTGGAATGAGCGGGAAAATAAAGTTGGGGGATTTGTGACTCGATTGTGCCGACATGTCTGAGAGCTCGTCTAATGCGCAAAGGGCGCGGCCAATCGCAAGCGTTGCGCAGAACTGTATTTGCCAGTTGAGGGCCTGATAAGCATCCGCCATTCGTTCTTTTCGCTGTTACACTTGTGCTTTGTTTCAGATTCTTACGTACCAAGTCGTATAGAGTTAGACCCGCAGGAGAAGCGATATGGCTCGCGAATGTGGCTGCCGCGGCGGAAATGAGAACTGCACTTTTTGTCACGGGTCTGGTTATGTGGACCGCCCCGTCCAAAAGCGTGTCAGCGATGAACGTAAGTCTTGGTGTGGTGCTGGTCAGGTCGAGGCTAACTCCCGATCTTACTGGATTGATGAGTCGGAAGATCATGATGTCTCGCGTTTTGCTGTGCAGTTGAGTTGGGCAAAGTCAGTTGAGGAGATAGACATACTTTGGGCCGAAGAGCAGGCGAAGGCGGAGGTGCAGGACAGGGCAGAGACGCAGGACAGCGCGTACCTACCCGAATGGCGCAGGAATTTAGCCGAGTGGAAGGCCAAGGCTAAGCTTGAGGCCAACGCGCGTGAGGTGACCTTAGCCAAGACGAGGGTCAGTGCTAAGTTGGAGTCCGAGGCACAGGCCAGAGCGTGGGCTGAGGCTCAGGCCAAGGCCGAGGAACAGGTAAATACTGAATTGCGGATTCAGGCTGAGGCGCGGGCCAAGGCTGAGGTACGGGTCAATGCTGAACTGCGGATTCAGGCCGAGGCGCGGGCCAAGACTAAGGCGGTGGCCGAACAGGCCTGGAGAAGCAAGGAGTTGGCCGAGCAGGCCACGAGGGCCAAGATATTCGCTGAAGCCCGGGCCAGGGCGCTGGTTTGGCGGCTCATCTTGATAGCGGTCCTGACTGGCTTTGTGTTGATAGGCATTTTGAACAAGGTTCTGAAGGGCTGAATTACAGCGCGATCACCCGGTGCGCCAACACGAGAAGACGTGCAAGTTCGGGGAACTCGTCTCATTCGTGCCATACGCATTCCGACACACGCCTGCCACGGTGAGAAGAAATCCTTGATTCGAGCACGCTGGCGTATCTCGCGACGAACATCGAATCTAGAAGCGCCGAGGGTTAAGTGCACTTCCCAAGCATTACCAGATTCTGCCAAGTGGACCGGAATTTCAAGCTGAAGCGTTACAATTCAGCTATGCTTACGCTCGCCGAAGACGAAGAGCACCTGGTGGATGCGCTGCGCACGCTGCCGCCTGGCGTTGCCGATCACGTGATCACCTGGGTCAGTCAGGTTCGCAAACTCGGAAGTGGCGGGAATGCGGATTGGTCCGATACGTGGACCGAGGAAGACATGGCGGATGCCCGGCGCGCGTCTTTGCAGACATTTGACGAGCGGGAGCACGGGAGGGCTTGAAACCTGGCGACATTGCAATCTGCGCGTTCCCCGGCGTGCGAAATACAAAGGTCCGACCCGCGTAGTACTATCCACAACCGTCTATCAGCGACATCGACCGGACGTCATTCTGGGGCTCATCACAACAAGGTCAGCCGATCCGTTGTGCCCGACCGACTATGAGATCAGCGACTCGGATTCGGCAGGCTTACACGCGCGATCATGCTTCCGCCTCTATGTTGTCACGATGCTTCAGGAGGATGTGCGGGTGGTTGGTCGGCTTTCGGGCGGAGATTGGGATGAAGTCAAGCTTCGGGTTCAGGTGGGAATCGTCGGGGAGTAGACCGCATGGAACCGGTGGGCGTCCAATACTTCTGGCCCAGTTCCAAATGTCGAGGCCGGCGGACTGTTTCAGGCCAACATCACGCACGTGAACAAGTCCAGGAAACAGCGAATTCAGCCTGAGGGTTAACCGGGGCGACAAGTTCTCGTCAAGAAGAAGGGCCGCAACTCAATTCAGGTTCGCCCGCCGTCCTGCTTCGGCAGCGAACTGATAAACAGCGGGAAAATCGGCTCGCTCAAGATCCGGATGCTCGTCGAGAATCTGGTCTTCGGTCATACCTGCGCCAAGCCAACCGAGGACGTCCCAAACGGTAATCCGAAGACCGCGAACGCACGGCTGACCGCTGCGTTTACCCTGTTCAATCGTAATTCTATTGATGGTCGCCGTTGGCATGGAGATCCCGTCTGCTGACAGTATGACACCAGTTTTCCCACCCGAGGCCGAAATGTCGGACGAATGGGCGGCTCATGCGTGTGAGCTCATGCGTGTGAGTTTGACACGCGTCGCCACCATCCTACTCTGGAAAGTATGGAAGTGCATTTCTCGCCCGAGCAGGAGGCCCAGATATCCCGCATGGCCTCTCACGCAGGCATGGACACAGAGCTTTTCTTAAGAAATGCCGCCCTGCGAAGTATTGAGGGGCGTAACCGTTTCAGCGCGGCTGTCCGCGAAGGCATCGCGCAGGCCGACGGTGGCGACCTGATTGACGACGACGAAGTGCGGATTTGGCTGGAACAACAAAAACGCTCCTGATGCGTATCCGCTGGACGACCCTGGCGCTCGAAGACCTTAAACTTATTTCCGCCCGCGTCGAGAGCCAACACAATCTCGCCAGTGCCAACCGCGTGTGTCGCGCGATTTACGAAACGGTCCAGATTCTCCGCCGGTTTCCTTACAGTGGAAAGGTCGACGTCGAGGAGGGGTGAAGATGAGACGGGTAACTGCCGCAGCGAGGCGTTTCGGCAGTCGGCTCAAACTTCCGGATTGATCACTTGTAGGTTTTCCAGCGTAGCCACTTCCGCCAGAACCTTGTCGGCCGCGACGAAATACTCAGAGAGGCGCTGGTCCGCCAGGTCCAGGGCCACGGCCAACTGAATGGCGTCGAGCGCGCGCAGACGGATCGAATAGCTATGTCGCGCAATCAGTTGCCCGGAAACCCGGAAATGCCGATCCGTCACTTTGAAAACTTCCAGAGCGCCGTCGGCAACGTCCTGGAGAAGCCGATTACGCTGGAGTTCCGCGGAAGCTTGAGTCAGCACACCCGACCGCACCTTCATGGCCAGGGCCGATTGCATTTCCACGAGGCCCAGTCGTGAAATCAGGCCCGTCCTGCCCGGCTCAGACAGAATCGAGATAACGCGTCAGGAACCGGGTTGTTCGTGATAGTACTTGAGAATTGCGCTGGTATTCAGAAGGTTGCTTCGGCTGGCGGGGCACGATTCACTGCATGCGGGACACTCTGCGGCCCGACAGGTGATGCAACCGCCGGGTGAACGAAACCGTTGCGCCCCGGGCAGAATTGACCGTCAAAGCCGATTATTTCGTCC
>CAIQWJ010000009.1 GCA_903875575.1 uncultured Acidobacteriia bacterium
GCCTTCATCCTTGCCGCATGCCCCATCTCCAGCCTCGCCGCATGAGGCCTCAGGTGCTGGTAAATCCAGTGACTGAAAAGCGTCGCTTCCATCGCTCCATGCCAGGGCCGAGGTAACGTCATCACCCATTCGTCCAGCGCAACTCGTGTCGCTTTTATGGTCCCTTCGCGAATGATCGTTCCGTCCAGCTTCTTCACGCAGTACGCGATAACTTGCTTATGCACGTCCAATGCGGCCAGTGCACGAATCTCATCGGGTTGCAGGGCGCGCGCCTTGTAGATTGTTTGCATCGTGGGCGTCGCCGGGGCGGACAGCCAGCCTGTCACCGCCCTTCTGCCGCCGAGCCGAGTGAATTCGTGGGTGAGATCGGGCCCCAGCGCGCCGCCGCCCAGCCAGGGAAGACCATGAAAAGCGTGACAGGAAATGCAGGGAGAACCACCATTGGTGAGTGGCCTGCTGCCCAGCGCGATTTCGCGCCCGGTGATTACGTCCGCCGGTGTGAAAGCGGGTTCCGCCGGCTGCGCGACGGGCGCTGCCGACGGCGCAGTGCCGGCCTGTCTCGATTGCGCGTCGATCCAATTCAGCAGGACCTCGGCCCTGGCTCGATCCAGGCCCGTCACCGGCGGCATGACCATACCGTTCGACTCATCGAGGATCTTCTTGCCATATGCGCCACCCGAATCGAGCGCCGCTTGTGGATTGTCCAGGAAGGCGAGCAGCCACTTCCGGTCGGCCCGTTGGAGCACGCCCTGCAGGTCGGGTCCGACAAGGCGACCGCCGCCGATCGAGTGACAAGCAACGCAATTCTGCTGGAAGAAGGCAGCCGTATCCTGCGCGCGGACGGCCTTGGGAAATACTGCGATTGCGGACAACAGCGACAGCCCGGCTATAAGACGTCTCATGGTTATTGCCCTTTCGCGCTTCCGGATCCGCGTCCGTCCGTGCGGGGCCAGATTCCCGCAGGGAAGCCGCCCCGGAATGAGAGGAGCACTGAACCGCCTGACCGGAAAACCAGATTCGGCGTTGCTCGATAGGAGAAAAAGCGCGGGCACAATCAATGAATAGCCTCATTCGCGCCGCTTGACAGTGACTTAAGTCACAGGCCCAACATTATTTCGCGTCTTGGCTGGCCGCAACCTCTTTTTCGGCAGTGCCCCCCTGTGGCGGCATCCTTTCCCATCCTGTGTTCGTCGCGCGTCGAAGTGGGTCCAGCTTGGTGCACTTGCCGGAGCGCGACGCGCCCGGCGTCTTGGTAGCCAACCCAGCCCGGAAGGAGCAACGGATACGCGCACCCTGGCACCCGCTTGGCCGAAATCGCTCGAAGGCAACACCACTCAATCCCGCCAACCGAATCGACCCGTGACAGGCTCTTGCTCTGCCTCTCTCCGCAGAATCTCTGCGGTTTTGCGTGAAAGCCGGATCCTCCAATACACCAGTGAACTAAACCGCTGCGCGGTAAACGGCTGCGGGTGAAGAGCGCGGTTGGAGGGTGTCTTTAAGAGAAGAAAGCGTAAGCAGGTGATGGTGTGGGGTTCCGTCTGGAACACTGGATCAGGTTATATCCCAATAGCCAA
>CAIQWJ010000010.1 GCA_903875575.1 uncultured Acidobacteriia bacterium
GATCCAGTGTTCCAGACGGAACCCCACACCATCACCTGCTTACGCTTTCTTCTCTTAAAGACACCCTCCAACCGCGCTCTTCACCCGCAGCCGTTTACCGCGCAGCGGTTTAGTTCACTCACAATCTGCAATATAGCATTTTTGCGGGCGGTGGCAAAAACGGCCTCACCAGACGCTGGATTCGGCTAAGCCAGCACCGAAACTGCCGCCGTGGGGGATGGACTGGATGGGCAGACCGTCCTGCCAGAACGACAGACGAACTCCTTTTAGCCCGTCTTTGAGGGCCACGCCGATTTCCAGTACGTCTCGGAAGGCCGCTTCGGCCTGACCGGACTCCAGTAACGCCGACCCACCCGCAAGGCGTATGACGGCCAACTGACCGCTTCCCGTCTCCGGGTGGACCTGGATTTCGAGACCTTCCAACTGGGCAGCAGTTTCGGCGAAATCGGCGCGGACGTAGATCGAGTTGCCGTCGGAGCCGTAGAGGACTTCTTTCAGGAGTGCGCGTTTGCCGTGCATGGCACCATCGCGCTGGTCGATGTCATAGACGCCGGCACCCATCCATTCAAAATAAGAGCCAACCACTCCATCTACAACCGGATGTATAGGGCCAGATGGCAGAATGCAGGTGTCCTTCGCTTCGGTGCGCAGGATGGATTGTGAAAGTTCCGGGGGAGTGGCGCGACCGAGGGCGCGGTAGACGTTGGCGAGGTGTTCGCGATAGATCTGGTCGAACTCTTCGCGATTGTCGGAGTGGTGCTCGGGGCCATACCACCAGTTCCAGTCGCTGCCTTCGGCGATCATGATCTCTTCCATGGCAAGGGCGCGCTTGTCCTCGGCCAGACCGCCGGGCGCGGCACAGGCGGCATCGTAAGCGCGGCGGGCGTCGAGCAGCAGTCGCCAGGCCTTGTTGTCCTCTTCGGCACCGATCCAGACGTCGAAATTGGCGCTGATCCAGGAGCCGGGGAAGATGTTGATGAGGGGCTCGGGCTTCATCTTCTGGAAGGCTTCACCAACGGTGATTGCTTCCATGGAGGGATCGTTCTGAATGCCTGCGTAGAGTTCGCGGAAGAAGGGGCGGCCGCTGCGGTCGTAATATTCCCAGGCGTTTTCGCCATCGAGGATGATGGGGACCATGGCGTCGCGACCGCTGGCGAGGATGCCGGAGCAATTGTCGTGGATGCGTCGCAGGAAATCGCGCGCGGCGGTGCCGGAATCCATGCCGGAGTAGACGAAACCGATGAGGTCGCTCATCAGGTGGTCGCGGAAGATCATGCACATGTCGCGGCCGTCGCGGGCCCATTTGTAGGGCTTGTAGGTGACGTCGGGCGAGGCACCGCGGTTGAGGGTGCGTTCGAGGACGCCGTTGTCGGTCGCGGCCCATTGGAAGCCGACTTCAGAGGCGATGGAGAGGGCTTCATCGGAGACGGAACCTTCCGAGGGCCAGAGGCCGACGGGAGCTACGCCGAAGGTGGTCTTGATGTAGTCGCGGGCGCGCTGCAACTGCATGCGGGCGTCATTCGGGTATTTGAAGCGGGGCGGCAGCGGGACGTGCGGGTGGGAGACCTGGGCGATGTCGCTATCGCAGAGCAGCGGCAGAATGGGGTGATAGAAAGGCGTGGTGGAGATTTCGATCTGGCCGGTTGCCGCGAGCTTGCGGTACTGCGGGATGACGAGGCCGATAATCTCGCGCTGCTTGCGGCCCATCAGGGCCTGATCTTCGTGGGAGAAGTTACGGCCCTTTTCGACGAGGGCACGGACTTCGGGATCGTGATCGAGAAATTCTTCATCGAACCATGCGACCTGGGAGAGAACCTGGAGGTCGCGGAAGTCCTGGGTGCCGAAGGAGGTGCGGCCGTTGGCAACGTCTTTCTGCGCCTGGTAAGCGTTGTAGAGTTCGCCGAAGCGCGGGTAGCGGTAGATCATGCGGCCCGGGTTGGCCATGAAGAAGTTGCGCAGGATAAAGGCCTGTTCGTCGGGCGTCAGGGATTCGGCGGGCTTGAGGGCGACGTTGAGAAATGGGTCATTGGCCGCGCCGCTGGCGTATTCCTCGACCTGCACCATCATGGACGGGACCAGGTTGAAGGTTTGCTTCACCCGGGGGAATTCTTCGAGGATCTTGACCATCCCGTAGTAGTCTTTGAGCGCGTGCATGCGGGTCCACGGGAGGCGGTATTCGCCGGAGACCAGGTCCTTGTAGAAGGGCTGGTGCATGTGCCAAAGGAAGCAGAGGTAGATTCGGGGCATGGTTTATGGGGCTCCAGTAGGGGTGTTGCTGAATGCACCGAACAGGGGTGTGGCGGCGGCGTCGAAGATGGTGATGGGCCGGAGGCCGAGGATTATTTCGATGGTACGGAGGACGGAGAAAGGGTCGCCGCGGGTTGTGTCGAATGTAGGTTTCGTCCAGGGAGAGATGACCCGGACGTCCGTGAGTGTTCTTCCGGCTATGATCAAGCCGTCGTCGAACGCTGAGCCGGGAGACACTATGAAGATCGCGGTCTCATTCCGGAATTTGCTCTTTGCAACGGCGTCCGCGACGATGTTGTACACATCATGAAAGGCACCGATCCGCACGAGGAGCAATTGCGGCATGTCGCCCGCCTGTTCGAATTCCTTCATTTCCGCGGAAAATTCTTTGGCGCGGTCGGTGTCGGGATAGGCCGCATCGGGGCCACGATACTCCATGTCGGTCGATGGGGAGAGGATCGGGTCATAGACGCGGTCCACTTGCTCTCCATCGGCGTTGGGCTTCTCCAGATTGTGGACCTGGAAGCCGTAGTTGCGGAATTTCAGTCCGGCTTGCGCGGCTGCATTCCATATGTAGCCTGCGGGGGGAAGACTGGCTGGGTCAGGTGGACCGTTTGTGACGGGTGCGGCTTGGGTGCGGGCGAAGTAGTCGGTTTTGATTGCAGCTACCGCTGATTCGGAATTGCTGTCGGAGACGACGTAGACGACGTGTTTGATCGGGCCACCAGGGTGTATAGGATTGCCTGCGGGCGGGGCGGGAGGATCGAGCATTTCGTCGCGATAGTGGAACTTCGCCATCACCTCGTCGGAAGCGGCGCTAAGTCTTGCGTCGTCCGGAGCGTCGATGATTTGCACGGAATCGCCGAGTCCATTGAGGATGGCGATGCGACCATCGGGCAGGGAGGTGACGGCAGTCGGATACTCGGCGGTGGGGATGTAGCCTTTGACGAAATTGCGCTCGCCGGAGATATCGACGACTGCTATGGCGTTGACGTCCGAGCAGGCTACGTAGATCTGTTTTTTATCGGCGCTGATGCCTAGGGCACTGGGCGTCATGCCGAGCGGTTGGCGCGCTGTCAGCGCGAGGTTGATGGATTCGAGCTTCGTGAGATCGCCCGATTCGCTGGCTCCGAGGAGGAAGAGGCTATTGGTGTTGGCTCCGGGGACGAAGACGCGGGCCTTGATTTCGGCGATGCCGTCCGGGGGGGCGACGGCACCCTGGGGAAGACCGCCATCGAGCCAGAGCATGTCGATGGGATGCGGGGCGACGCGGAAGTTGGCGAGGCGCTCGCCGGAGTTGACGTCGTACTGGCCGATGGTGCCGTCTGCCCAACTGGTGACGTACATCGTCTTGCCAGAGGGGTGGAAGAGGATGCGATAGGGGCGGCGGCCGGTCTTGATTCTGGAGAGGATGATGCCGGATTGTGGATTGATGACTGTGATGGAGTCGCGATAGAGGTTGGCGACGTAGAGGAGGTGTCCATCGGGGGCGAAGCGCACGTCGCCGGCGAAATCCTGGGGGTTGCGGTCTCTTGCGGCTGAGATGGGGAAGGTGCGGGCTGCGGTGAGTTGGCCGCTGGCGAAGGTGTATTCGAGGACGGCGGCGCGGGTGCCGCCTCCAATGTAGACCTTGTCGCCGGTTTTCGAGAGGGCGAGGCCGAGCCAAGCTTCGGGGAGAGTGGTGCGGTTGAGTTCTTTGGCAGTTTTGAGGTCGATGACCGAAAGAGACGGTTGCTGGGTGGAAAGCACCAGCAGGTATTTGCCGTCCGGGGTCACGGCGGTCGACATGGGGAAGCTGCCTACCGGGATGGGGGCTGGGGATTGGGCGTGGATTGCCGGAGAGAGCAGGGCCAGCGCTGCGAAGAGGAGCGTGGACGAGATGCGGGTCATTGGGCTTCCTCCTGATAGCGCTGGGCTATCGGGAAGCGTCGGCCGATCCCGAAGGCTTTCGAGGTGACCTTGAGACCGGGTGCCGCCTGCTGCCGCTTGTATTCGTTTCTATCCACTTTGCCGGCTACATCCTTCACAAGATTCAGCGCGATGCCGAGTTCGGCTGCGATTTCCACCGGGCTTCGCATCTCTTCCACGTACAGGCGGAGAATGGCGTCGAGCACTTCGTACGGGGGCAGGGAATCGCTGTCCTTTTGATCGGGACGTAGTTCGGCGGAAGGCGGTTTCTCAAAAACCGATTCCGGGATGGCTCCGTTGTGGCGTTTGTTGGCTGCGCGGGAGAGGTCGTAGACCATCGTTTTCGGTACGTCGCTGATTACCGCGAGGCCGCCGCACATATCGCCGTAGAGAGTGCAGTAGCCGACGGCGATCTCGCTCTTGTTGCCGGTGGTGAGGACCATGGCGCCGAATTTATTGGAGAGCGACATCAGGGTGAGGCCGCGCAGACGGGCCTGGATGTTTTCTTCGGCGACATCGGGCTTGCGCCCTTCGAAGACCGGCGCGAGAGTGCGCAGCATTTCATCGTAGGCGGGAGAGATGGAGACGATCTCGAATTGAATTCCGAGGCGTTCGGCCATATCCTTCGCATCGCGCACGCTGTGGTCGGAAGAGTAAGGACCGGGCATGGCGACGCCGCGCACGTTTTCGCGACCGACGGCGTCGACCGCGACGGCGGCGGTGAGCGAGGAATCGATGCCGCCGCTGAGGCCGATGAGGACTTTGGCGAAGCCGCATTTGCGGATGTAATCGCGGGTGCCGAGGACGAGGGCTTCATAGACGGCTTCGGTTTCGTCGGGAATGTCCTCATGTATATCGCCGCGCCGAGCGGCGGTATCGACGATGACGAGATCTTCGCGGAACGATGCTGCCGAGGCGATGACGTTGCCATCGGCATCCATGGCAAAACTGGAGCCATCGAACACGACCTGATCGTTACCGCCCACCTGATTGACGACGATGGCGGGTACGCGGTGGCGGCGGACAAGGGCGCGGAACATATCGCGGCGCAATTCGCGCTTGCCTAAGTGATACGGGGAGGCGTTGACGCTGATGAGAAGGCTGCCGCCCTGCTGCATGAGTTCATCGACGGGATCGCGCGAGTAGAGGCGGTGGGTCCAGAAGAGCTTGTCGTTCCAGGAGTCTTCGCAAATGGTGAGGGCGAGGTTTTCGGTGCCGAGCGCCCAGATGGACTGTTCGCGGCCGGGCACGAAGTTGCGGCCTTCGTCGAAAACGTCGTAGGTGGGGAGCAGGAGTTTGGTCTGGCGCAGCAGGATGCGGCCAGCCTGGAGAATGGCGGCGGAGTTCGTGGTCTGCTTGCCGGTGGATTCCTGGGAGCGGCCGACGTAGCCGGCGACGATGGCGAGCGGGAGGTCTTTCGTATCTTCGGCCAGTTGGTGGAGGGCGCGCTCGGAACGTTCGGGGAAACTGCGTTTTTCCACGAGATCGCGGGGCGGATAGCCGGTGATGGAGAGTTCGGGAAAGACAGCGAGTTCGGCACCGCGTTCGGCGGCCTGGCGCGCAAGTCGGGTGATGCGGGCAAGGTTGCCGGAGAGGTCGCCGACAGTGGTGTTGATTTGCCCGAGGGCGATTCGCATGAAACTCCAGTTTAGCGGCGAGGGAGTTGTGGCCCGACGTGCCCCGATCTACTGGATGTTGGTGGGTTGCAGGTTCACCTGCGCGGTGCCTTTGGGCGCGAGTTCCACTTCCTGGTAGCGGGTGTGGGACTGCCAGAGTTTGCCGATGCTTTCCGGGGTCATGTCATAGCTGTCGCGGGTGGCGAGCACGTAATATTTGCCAGGCGGCAGAGTGTCGGACTTGTACTGGCCAAGCTGATCCGTGGGGCCGGAGACGATCCTTGCCGCGAGAACACCTTCGGAAGTGACGCCGGCGGGAATGGCGATGACGGTGGTATCGGCTACCGGGTTGCCATCTTTGTCAGTCACTTTGGCGGTCAGGGTTGCGCCGTCCTGGGCGATGGTAACGCGGAGGCCGGTGCCGGCGAGCGTGGTCCCCAATTGGAGAGGCGAGTATTGGACGCTGCGGTCTCCGTAAGTGACGTCTTTGATGTAGAGGCCGGGGCTGTTCACGGTGGCACGGATTCCGTAGGTATCTAAGAGCAGGCCGGAGAGAGTGATGGTGCCGGGAATATCGGGACGACCGCCGGATTTTTCACCCGGGAACTGCGTTCGCAGCAGAGGCGTGAGGTTGATATTGGGCTTGACGGTGATCGGCGTGGGAGGAGGCGCGCCTTCGAGGACGGCTTCCGCGTCTAACGAAATGCCTGGAGTTGTGGAAAGGCGAAGATCCGCGAGGTCGCGGTCGGCGACGGTGATGGCGGTAATGCCCCAAGTGGAATTGGGGCCGGCGTTGCGCTCGCTGGCGGTGAGACGGTAGCTGCCAGGGTAGAGTTCGCAGAAGCGAAATTCGCCATCCGCGCCGGTCGTGGTGGATGGCGAACTCATGAACATGCCGCCGGCGCTCGAAACGCCGCTGGAGGGTCCGAGGGGCTCAACGGAGACGTTGAGCGCCGTTGGTCCATTGGGGGTGGCGGCGATGCCCGAGACGCAATATGACACAGACTTGCGAACCTGTATATCGACACCTTCGCGATGCTCGCCGGGGCGAATTTGCAGCGGGGCCGCACCTTCGCGGTCGGGAGACGAGGGATACCAGGTGCGCATGGGTATCTGGCGGCGCATTTGGGGATTCAGGGGGACCTCGGAATGGGCAGGCAGGTTTAACCGGCGCGCTTCCGCGACGAGATAGTAGTTGCGCGAGGCTTCCACATTGGCGATGGAGTATTCACCCAGATCGTTGGTGCGTCCGGTGCTCCTCAGGAAATAGCCGACGGAGCCGAGATAGTATTCCTTCGAGACGAGGAAGACGGTCATGTTGGGCAGGGGTTCCTTGTTTTCGTCGACGATTTTTCCCGCGACGGTGCCGGTGACGGAGACGCCGAAATCGATGCCTTCCAGATCTCGCCCCGCCGTTGTGACGATGCGCGTAGTGGCACCGGCGAAACCCCGCGGGCCCTGCACACGGACCTGGTATTGCGCCGGGGGGATGTCACTGAGCTTGTAGTGGCCCTGCTCGTCCGTGGTGGATGAGATCTGTTTTGTCGCGGCGGTCATGGTGATGCCGCCGTTCGCCCAGTTCGCGTTGATGTAGGTGGAAACGGTGAAGTCCTTGAGCGGCGCGCCGGTGGCTTTGTCTTTGACGGTGCCGGAAATGGCGGCGGTTGTGACGGCGGCTGGCGGGGCCGGTGTCTGCGCGAAGGTCAGCGTGGCGGTGAGGATGAGGCTTGCAGGGGACAGGATTCTCATTCCGGGCCTCCAGCGGCTAACTCGACGGTGGCGGCCTCGCCACCTGCTACTGTGATTTCCGTCATCTTCGAAAGGTCTGTGAGCCACCTGGTTTTTGAGGCTGCGGTGGCTGGTTGTGCGGCGATTCGATACTTGCCCGGAGGCAGCGCGTCGAAAGTGAAATGGCCGTCGGCGGATGGAAATGCGAGCTGCGATTGGGTGCCTTCGGGGTTGGAGGGGTTGAGCAGGGTCACGGCGAAGTCGATGGGGCGCGGCGCGTGCAGGGTGCCGCGGATTGAGCCTGCTGCCGCCACTTCCACGGCTACCGGCTGCGGCAGATCTTTGTTGGCGAGATCGACGACAGGATCATTTGCCTGGTAGCAGCCGGAGCCGAGGCCGTTGGCTGTTACGCGGAAGCGACCGGGCGGCAGGTTGAGAATCGACTGTTCTTTCGCGACACTGACCGGGCCGTTGGCGCTGAAGAAGGCTATGCCCCAGGGGTCCAGCGAGGTTAGCGCGACTGTGGCGCTTTGTGGGCACGCCGCCGGGAACGGCGTGTTGCCGTGTGCGCGCAGAACTACGGAGAGAGAGCGCGCGGGGCTGACAGGCACGGAGAGTCCGGTGATATCCGCGCCGCCGATCTGGAGGCGCATCTTGCCATAGTAGGGGTCGCCCTTGCCGAGGACGGATTCATAGCCCGTGTATCCACCTGTGGGACCGGTAGTGAACAGGTCATAAGTGCCCGGAGGAACATTGGGGAACTCAAAATCACCATCTTTGCCCGCGAGTGCGATGGCGATCGGCAGTACCGGCTGATCGGGCAGGCCAAGTGCGAGAGCAAAGCCGGAGGCAGCGGGAATCGAATCGGGCCAGGCAACTTTGCCTCTGACTTTGTATTGAGTGGTGGGTGTGACCAGGAAATTGAGATTGTTGTAGGTCTCGCCGCCCGCGATGGTGAAGACCTTTGGGTTGGTGTTATCGGGGTAGAACTGCATGCCGGACCCTTCGTTGAGGCCGTAGTACCACATGGCGAGTTCGTACTGGCCGGGAGGAAGGTCAAAAAAACGGAAATGGCCGCCGTCTTCGGGTGAAGCGTCGCGGAGAGAGCGGAATTCGTTGCTGCCAGGTTGTTTGGTCAGCACGGTGATTCGCGTGGCACCAATGGTCTGGCCGTAGGGCGCCATCACGCGACCAGGGACTGGTTCCCCTCGCACGTTGGCGACGTGGCCGTCCATCACGCCATAGCGGACGAGGCGGAGTTGCACAGGTGTATTGGCCGGAAGGTGGAGTGGGAATGTGGTGGTGATGAAGTTGGGTTTGACGGCGTCGATAGTGTAATCGCCGGGCGGCAGGCCAGTGCCGGAGAAATGACCGGCGCGGTCGGTATCGAGATCCGCAACGAGTTCGCGGTTGCCGGGTTTGTGAATCTTCAATTCGGCGGAGGCGACTGGCTCGCCCGAGGAATCTTCAAGGACGCGACCGGCGAGGACTTCGGCGGCTGGCGGCGCACTTTGTGCCCGCAGTTGCTGAATGTGCAGCAAGGCGATGGGTGCGATAGCCAGGAACGCTAACAGACGGAGCCATGGGGTGTTCGGTTCGCCGGGTGCCATACTAAATATTTAGTACATTCGCGTGGATATTGCAAGGGGAGCTTTACCTGGAGCTTCCGGCGATTGAAAAATCGGACCATTGGATTACCGGCTTCGCAGTTGTTGCGAGATTGTCGCGGGCAATGAATTCCATGGCGTAATCGCCAGCGGCGAAGGTGGACAGAAGGTTGAGTTTGCCTGCCACGGGAATCTCCTTCATGCCCGCAGGTGGCTTGATTGGCATAGGGTTGCTGGCATAGACCTGCTTGCCGTCGTGGAAGAGTTTGACTTCGATCTCGACTGACGATCCGGAGTCCGCCGACTGTGCGCCGAACACCTGGCAGCCGTAGCTGAGTTGACTGCCGGGGTTAAATTGACGCGATGCGATTTCGGCTTTGCCGCCCTTTGGGTCGCCTAAGACGAGACTTGAGAGGGTGAGTTGCGGCTTGTTGTAATCGGGGATCAGCAGGAAGGTATTGGCAGAGCCCAGCTTGCCTGTCGCGTCGTCCCGAACTGCTGCACGGACCTGAAACGCACCGGCACCTGGAATCGGAACTTCCAGTTGGTAATCGAGCATGGTCCCTGCGAAGGCGGCGGCCTGCTCGCTTGTGCCCTGCACGGTGTAGCGCTTATCCTGGCTGGCGATTTGGTGACCCGCCGCGTCAAAGGCCGCGACCAGAACGTCGAGAATCGCCTGCTTTCCACCTTCCAGCGAATTTTTGAACCGGAGATCTTTGCCATCAACCGCGAGCGCGACTCGCAGAAGTGGCTGGCGTCGATTGGTGCGTGGGTCGGGGGCCGAGGCGGAATAGAGCGGCGTGAGGTGGACTCCCACGCCGCCCGCGACGAAGGGCGAGAACAGTGCCTTGCCGAGTTGTTCTTCGCGAGTGGGTGTTTTTTCCGCAGTGTCCGCAGCAAGGCCCGCATAGCCTTTGCGGGAACGAACGGTGAGGCCGGAGCGGTGAACTTTCACATGTAAACGATGTTCCCTCTCTTCCGTAACCGATTCGCCATCTTTCCTTTGTGGCTGGTAGGCCATCAGGTAGTAACCGGTCATGTCGTCCATGGCTTTGCCGAGGGCGGCGCTGAGATCGTTGGTGTTGTGAATTGCCGTGCCGCCGGTTTCCGAGGCCATAATGCTGGAAATCTCGTTGAGTGCCATGGCATCGCCACGTTGTTGCGACGTGGAAGTGTTCGCGACGCCGCCGGAGCGCGAGCCTCCCGTGGGTGTGCGGCCCTGCGCTCCCGCGAGTTCGGCTCCGGAGGGAATGCCGCCCATCGGACGCGTCAGCGACATCGGTGTCATCAGACCACCGGGATCGAAGGTGTAGAGGGTCACCCCGTAACGGTTGGCCAGTTGGGTGACCGCTTTGGTCCGTTCGGACATGCGAAAACCAAGGTCTGAGGTTGCGAGCGACATGCCGGCGGGAATCATGATGCCGTCGGAAAAGAAGACGACGGCTTTGCGCCCGGGGATATCTTTGAGGGCTTCGATGGCGCGGCTCAGCGTGTTCATGGCCAGCTCGTGGTAGAGATCCGTGAAATAGAGCGAATCGTCGGCGCTGTCGCTCTTGACGGGGTTGCCGGAGTTGGGGTCAGTGAAGCCGGATTCCTGGGGGCGGTTGTCGCCGGGCATGCGCAGCACCCTGGCAACGGCGGCTTCGAGTTGTCGTTTGTCACTGGTGAAATTTTCGTAGATGCCCATGCCGCTCTTTGTGGCCATGACGGAGACCAGGTCGCCGGGCACCACCTGATCGTCGACGAATTTTTTCACGATCGGTTCCAGGCTCCCTATGCTGTCGGTGTGGGTGTGGAGGTTATCGATCATGAGCACGATGGTGCGATGCACGTCTTCGCGCCGAAGTCCCGCGGGTGGGGCGAATTTGGTTTCGCCCGCGGGGGCGGATTTGTCCGGTGTTGTGGCTGCGACCTGTTCGGGAGCCGGATTCACGTAGGCGAATTGTGTGATCTTCTGCGGCTTACCGTCCTCCAGGATCGTGAAATCTTCGGGTTTGAGATCGCCGACATGGCGACCTTTGGAATCGGTGACGAGGGCGTCGACTTCCACAAGGTTGACGGAGACGCGGATGACGGCATCGGCGGTGCGCGGAGCCGGGACTGGTGCCTGGCCGGGCATGGATAGTGCCATCAGGCTACAGATTGCGGCTAAGACTGTGGGACGGAAATGGGGCAACGTGGTCTCCGTGTGCGATACGAGCAGTTTACCCTTTCTTGCCGGGCAGCGCGATGCGGGCCGACGCCTCCGGCAGACTGCCGGGATCGCTATGATACCCTCATGTTATTAACCGTTTATAGAGGAGCTTCACTCGTATGTTTCGTTTCCTGGCAGTTCGCTCGGCCGTGTTTTGCCTCGCGATTGCACTTTTCTCTTCCGTTGCGTCCGCCCAGCTTAAGGTTGGCATCGTCAATGTCCAGAAAGCCATCTCCGATACAGACGAGCTGAAAAAAGCCTCCGCCGACATGGTGAAGAAGTACCAGCCGCGTCAGGATGAGATGGACAAAATTCAGAAAGATCTGGAATCCATCGATACGCAGCTCAACAGCGGCAAACTGAACGCCCAGGCCACCACGGATCTGCAGACGCAGGGCACGCGCAAACAGCGCGACCTGCAGCGCCTTTCCGACGACATGCAGGCCGATGTGGACCGCGACCGTCAGGCTGTTCTGGCCAAGCTTGCCGAAAAAATGCAGGCCGTGGTGAACAAACTGGCCGAGGATAAGGGACTGGACATCATCGTGGAAGCCTCCCAGACGCTTTACTTTAAGCCGGTTCTGGATCTGACGGCGGACGCGACGACGGCATACAACAAAGCCAACCCGGCAAAGTAAAAGGGGAACGACAATGGCGGGTTATCTGGATCAATACGGCGCTGGCGAAGAGCGACGTAACCGGATTATACTCCGCTCGATTCTCACCGTTTTATTTCTCGCTATCTTCGGTACGCTCGGCTGGTACCTGCTCCTGAACCATCACGAGGAAGCCGTGGTGAAGAGCTTCGTCGCGGCCCTGAAGGCCGGGGACACACATGCGGCCTACAGGATCTGGGGCTGCAGCGACGCCAAGCCCTGTTCGGGCTATGAATATACCCGCTTTATGAAAGACTGGGGACCGGGTGCCAACGGCCCCGACCTGGCTGTGATCGGTCTCACCGACAGCGAAGAATGCAACAGCGCCGCGATGCTCACGCTTCAGGTGAATCCGCAGCGCGTGGAGCAGCTTTGGGTAGACAAGGGTGCCAGCACGATCAACTTCGCGCCGTTTCCCATTTGCCCCCAGCAAATTCCCTACGAAATTATGGTTCACCGCACGGTGGGCAAACTACGAAAAATATTCCTGAAATAAACGGACAAACCTAACCCCATGAGCACGACCACCACTCCCCCCGCTGCCGGCCTTGAAGGCGTTGTTGCCGGCGAATCTGAGATTTGTTACATCGACGGCTACGCCGGTGTTCTCAGCTACCGTGGATACAACATCCATACGCTGGCGACCGACGCCACTTTTGAGGAGGTCATCTGGCTTCTCTGGAAAGGGCATCTGCCGAAACAGATCGAGCTGGACGGCCTCAAGGCGCTCCTGTTTGCGAACTACGGACTGCCCGCTCAGGTAGTCGATTTCCTCAAGGCCAACCTGAAGGCCTCTCCAATGGACGTACTGCGCACGGCGGTTTCGATGCTCAGCCTGTCGGATCCGGAAGCGAAAGATATGTCGCCGGAAGCGAATCAGCGGAAGGCTGCAAAGCTGATGTCGCAGGTTTCGATGATTGTCGCCGGTTTCGGTCGCCTGCGTACAGGCCAGGAACTGGTGGCTCCGGACCCAAGCCTTAGCTATGCGGCGAACTTCCTCTATTGCCTGACCGGCAAGAAGCCGGATGCCGTGATGACGCATGTTTTCGACGTGGCGCTGACGCTCCATGCCGATCACGAACTGAATGCTTCCACGTTTGCGGCGCGCGTAACGGCGGCGACGCTTTCCGATATTTATTCGTGCGTGACTTCCGGCATTGGCGCTCTCAAGGGACCGCTGCATGGCGGTGCCAACGAAGAAGTCATCAAGATGCTGCTGGAAGTGGGTACGTCGGACAAGGCCGTGGAACGCGTGCATGAAATGTTCGCGAAGAAGATCAAGATTCCGGGCTTCGGGCATCGGGTGTATCGCACGGAAGATCCGCGCGCCACGCACCTGCGCAAGATGTCGGAAGACCTGGGTAAGAGCACGGGCCACGAGGATCTGTATCTGATGTCGAGCCGCGTGGAAGACCTTGTGAAAGAAGAGAAGAAGCTGAATCCGAACGTGGATTTCTATTCGGCCTCCACCTACTATTCGCTG
This sequence comes from uncultured Acidobacteriia bacterium, assembly GCA_903875575.1. Taxonomy (GTDB): domain Bacteria; phylum Acidobacteriota; class Terriglobia; order Bryobacterales; family Bryobacteraceae; genus BOG-234. The sequence goes on from CAIQWJ010000010.1 coordinate 13,440, forward strand.
GGTATCCCGATCGATCTGTTTACGCCGGTGTTCGCCGTCAGCCGCATGTCGGGCTGGACCGCTCACGTGCTGGAACAGTATCACAATAACCGTCTGATCCGTCCGCGCGCCGAGTATAAAGGCAACGCCGACGGTATGCCGTGGATCCCGATGGGTAACCGGTAAAACGTGGACGAGCGCGCGTACTATCAGGAATCGAAAACCACCAAGCCGATCACGCTCAACTGCCCCGCGTGCCGGACGCAGGATACGTACGATCTGAATTGGATCGTGCAGAAGAAGAAGGACCGTTTGCCTGGCGGGGCCGATGAGCGTGATCGGGCAAAGTTTGCCAAGGCGCAGAGCTACATGGTGCTGATGGATAACCAGGCGGTCTGTAAGAACGTGCGCTGCCGGAAACGCTTCGATATTTCCGGCGTTAAGACGATGGCGTTTTTGTAGGCGGCACGCCTGGGTTGTTGCGGTAGCTTTCGAGCATGGCGGCGGTGATTTCCACGCTGGAAGGCCAGTGGCCGCGACGTTGGGCTGCGTGCGTAGCGTAGGTTTCGAGGTTTGCAGGATCAGGCTGGACGACTTTTCCGTATTCGAGGAAAAGGAGTCCGGCCTTTTCCGTTGGCATTTGAATCACGAAGGCCTCGGCTTCTTCGAGGATGGTGCGAACGCGGCGCATGATGGCGTCGGGGTCAATGGGTTGATCGCTGACGATTTTTGGCCACTCGGACTTTGGGTAGTTTGAATTGCGCCGGATCTCGGCAATGAGACCCTCCGGCGTGAAGCCGGGAGCCTTATCGACGGCGGCCCAGAGGATCGCACCTAAGGGCAGGATGGTGTCATGGACGGTCACGAGGTCCACGATGTCGCGGACTTCCCTGCGGCCGGCAGCAGCCATGGCCTTGTTGGTGGCCAGATCGACAGGGTGCAAGACATACCCGAAAGTCGGGTCCGGAATAGTCGGGAAGAATCGATAATCGCTGTCAGCAACCCATTCGAGTCGCGTGCTCTCTCCGTCTTTTTCCACTTGAGCGGTATAGATCAACGGGAGTACGCGATTCCAGGAAATCCTGAACCCATTTGCTTCGAGGATTGCGCCGTCTTCGCGGGCGGCCACCGCGATCCGTTCGCTCCGGTCGTGGAAGACGTCGATATCCGATGAATAACGAGGCGAGTTCAGATTGATCGGTGTCCCGCCGGCTACATAACTCTCCGGATCGCGATGCGCGGCAATAAGACTGAGGACGTCCGATTGAATCTTAGACAGAGGCACGGCAGGCACGCTCAATTTGCTCCGCCAGGCGGCGAGCATTCATATCACCCTCTATGCGAAGGCTCCTGGTGATCGTCAGGGCTTCCTCCGGAGTGGGGTGTTCGAGTTCGCGCTGGTTCCAGAGTGCGCGGACGCGATAATCCGCGAACGCACGGTGGTACAAAGCCTCGATCTCGGACTGGGAAGATTCCGCGTTCATAGATCTCCTCTCTTCCAGCATATATGCCAGGCATCCGGCTTGTCTGCCTGGCGAAAGGGCGCGAAGTTGCTCTATATACTGAAGACAGCCATCGTCAATGTCAGAAACTCCCGTTGACACATCACGTTTGCTGGTGGAGCGTGTCCGGAGCGGGGATCCGGCGGCGGAAGACGAACTGGTCCGCGCTTATCTTCCGAGGGTCATCGCCTTCGTGGTGGTTCGCACGCAGGACCGGGATCTGGCCCGCGAACTCGGACAGGATGTCATCATGGCCGTTCTGTGCGCGCTGCGAGAAGGCAATATCCGGGAGCCCGATAAACTGGGTGCCTTCGTCTACGGTATTGCCCGCAATCTCCTGAATGATCGTCATCGAAAACGTGCCAGGGAGAAACTGGAGCCTCTTCCGCCAGGCTTTGACCAGGCGGAAGCGCGGGTTGATCAGGCGGAGACAGAGCGCCTCGCGGTGGCGCATCAGGCCATCGATACACTGGAGCCTTCCGACAGGAAAATCCTGCTTTTTACGCTGGTGGACGGAATGAAACCTGCCGAAATCTCAGAGGCCGTGGGTCTTAGTTCCGTGGTGGTGCGGCAGCGCAAGAGCCGGGCACTGAAAAAAGTGATCGATATGGTAAACGCGTTGTCACAAAGTGCAGGTCCCGGACGACTACACAATTCAGGGAGACGTGCCAATGAATTGCGATGACGTGCGCCGCGACGATATTCCCGAACGCTACGTAGCGGGAAAGTTGCCGGAAGGGGAACGCGACGGGTACGAGGCCCATTACTTCGAGTGCGAGACGTGCTTCGCCGGGTTGGAGGCGATCCGGGCTGTCCAGTCTGATTTGCGGGGGAATGAGTCTGCCATCCGCGCGCTGCCGGCACCGCGCAAGGTCATCGTCATGCGTTTCGCCGTCCCGCTGGCACTGGCGGCGGCGATTCTTCTTGCCGCAGTGCTCTACCGAGCGCAGAACCAGGCTGTGCCTGCCGTTCCTGTGGCCGTTTCGCCGAAGCCCGTGGACTACACCCTGCTGGCGAAGCTGGAGCCACCCGCCTACGAGCCGGCACTGCGGCGGGGTTCGGCGGACAAGGCGGCCCTGCGGTTCGTTCAGGCAATGGAAAACTATCGCCGGCGCGACTACGCTCAGACGATCGCAGGACTGCATGCCTCTTTGGCGTTAGATTCCGGAGCTGCGGCTCCCCGCTTTTTCCTCGGTGCCTGCGAACTGCTGACGGGCGACTGGGACCAGGGGACTCGGGATCTGGAAATGGTGGTCGCGTCGGGTTCCGGGCCATTTCTGGAAGAGGGGCTGATGCTGCTGGCTAAAGCGTCCCTGCATCGTAATGATCCGGCAACTGCGCGGCGGGAACTGGAGCAACTGGTGGCGAGCAAAGGGGACCTCGCGCCCGCTGCCGGCGAGTTGCTGCGCCAACTGGATGATCTATCATCGGGGCAAGGGAAATAGGCGATTGCTTTCGTTATGGAGAGCTCGGGGTTGATCGGGGTTCGGAGCGGATTTTGGTGTACGGGGGCCAACCGGGCTTCGTGTGCACTGCTCTTTGCTGAGTTGTTCGCAGTGATCTCACCGCTGCCCGGCCGCTGCCAGGCACCCGATCCGCGATTTGCCCGGATCGCCGAATTGCTGGCCGACTCCAACGCCGCTGACGCGCTGCCCGTGGCAAAGAGCCTGGTGGGAGATCTCGAAAAACAGGGTGGCACCGCAGTTGCTGGCTTCGTGGACGCTCTGGATCTGCTCATTGACGCGAGCGTTACGTCTGGCACGCCAACCCCGGCAGTGGTGGAACTGGTGGACCGGGAGGTGAAGCTGAAGTCCGGGTTCGAAGGTCCGGAGAGCGTCGGTGTGGCGAAGACGCTTAGTCTGCTGGGTACTCAGTATTTCCGGACCGGTGATTACAAGACGGCGATTGCGACGCTGGAACGCGCACTTGCGATAGAGGAAGCGCACGAGACGACGCCGGTCGGTCAGTTGACGCGAACTCTGAATGTTCTGGGGCAAGGCTACTCGGAGTCCGACCAGGGAGCGCGGGCCGTCAGCACGCATCAGAGGTCTCTCGCCCTGGCGCAAAAAGAATTCGGAGCGGAAAGCAGGGAGGCGGGTGCGGTGCTGTCCCTGCTGGGCGGCGACGAATGCGCTCGGGGAGATCTGAAAGCGGCGAAAGACTACGTGACCCGTTCCACAAAAATTCTGGAAGCGTCCGGACCGGAGAGGCTGGATACGGCGGTCGCGCTGGGGATTCTGGGATCGATTTATCGGGAACTGGGCGACGTGGCGGGGGCCATACCGCTGATGCGGAGGGCGATCGCGGGCCACGAAAAAGTTTTGGGGCCCGACCACCTTCGCCTGGCGGCTCAGTACAACAATCTGGGCCTCGCGCTCAATACGTCGGGTGATACACAGGCGGCGCGCACGGCCCTCGAACATGCGCTGGCTATCAGCGAGAAGAATCTGGGGCCTGATGCCACCGCGACGGCTACTGTTTTAGGGAATCTGGGGATTGCCCTGGCTGCGGGTGGCGACAATGTCGGAGCCCGTGATGTCTACGAACGCGCGCTCACGATCCAGGAGAAGAGGCTTGGACCTGAGCACCGCCTGGTGGCGGGGTTGCTCTTCAGTCTGGGCATGGCGCTGGGCCACACGGGAGATATGAAAGCCGGGCGTCAGCGAATCGAGAGATCTTTCGCGATCTATGAGAAGACCCTGGGGCCGGAGAATCCAAAAACTCTGCAGGTACTGACGAACCTGGCCGACTTCATGGACAAGACGGGCGATACCGTCGGCGCGCGTGCCGCTTTCGAACGCGCATGGAAGGCAGAGCAGCGGACGCTGGGCGATGACAATCCGTTCACGGCGGACTCGCTGTTTCAACTGGCCCGGTTCGACGAGGATACCAATCCGGCGCTCGCAAAAACCCGTTTTGAAGCGGCTCTGAAAGTGCAGGAGGCTGTTCCGGGCCCCCCGAATCCCAGAATTCCCAATACCCTTCTGGGACTGGCGCGCGCCGAGATCAATCTCCGCGACTATGCCGCGGCTTTACCGCTGCTGCGCAGGGCGTCCGGGATCTGGACCGGCCTGTACGGCACGGGCTTTCCCTCGCGGGCAAATGCGCTGGCCGGCGAGGCGAACGCCCTGCTGCACCTGGGACGAAGCGACCAGGCTTTCCGGGTTGCCCTGGATTCGGCTGAGGTGCGCCGTGCCAACGTTCTGACTATCACCCGCAACGTGGGAGAAGTTCAGGCGCTGGAGGTTGTAGGTTCGGATCGCGAAGGGCTGAATATTGCCCTGCAGCTTGCTCCGCACGCCTCGCCGGAAGGTCGGGCGGAGGTATGGAATGCGCTCATTGAAGAGCGTGCTCTGGTGCTGGACGAAATGGGCAGGCGGCATCGTGTCGCACGGAATTCCGCGAACCCGGAAGTCGCGGCGCTCGCCTTGAATGTTGCCAACGCCCGGGACTTGCTGGCGCGCACCGTGGTGGTGGGGCCCGGCGATCGGGCCAAAACGTACACCGACCGTGTGCAGGCCCTTCATGACCAGCTGGAGGTATCCGAACGCGCTCTGGCAAGGGCCAGCGTGGCGTTCCGGCGGGATCTGCAGGCGGAACAGGTGGGCCTGCCGGAAGTGGTCGCGGCTCTGCCCGCGCATTCCGCTTTGATTGGCTACGTCCACGAGGGAAGTTCGTATCTGGCATTCGTGATTGCCAGCGGGCAGAAGACGCCGGTTGCCGTGCTTCTTGGTACGGCGGAAAAGATTGAATCGCAGGTCGCGGCCTGGCGCTCGCAGATTGATGTGGAGCGCGATTCCCTGGGGCGGGCGGCAAAGCAAAACGAAGCGTCATACAGGGTGGCTGGCTCCGCCCTGCGCCGCTCCGTGTGGGATCCGCTGGCGGCGTATCTTGTTGGTGCCCGGCAGGTTTTTATTGTGCCGGATGGCGCTCTGCAGGTCGTGAACTTTGCGGCACTGCCGTCAGGCCAGTCGGGTTATCTGGTGGAAACCGGGCCGGTGTTGAACTTTCTCTCCGCCGAACGCGATCTGGCGGCACCTGCCGTTCCCGGCTCCGCCACTGAATTGCTCTCCGTGGGAAATCCGGCCTTTTCCGCATCGAAGGCGACGGGGTTGCTGATCTCGGATAACACACGTTACCGCGGCAACCGCGCCGCGTGCCCCGGTTTCGCCAGTCTGGATTTTCCCGAACTGCCTGGTTCGGCCGGCGAGGTCCAGGCAATTAACAAAATCTGGCGCGATCAGGGGCTTCCCGTCAACTCGCTAACGGGTTCCCGCGCTACCGAGGGTGCACTGAAGGAGCAGGTGGCGGGCAAGCGCGTTGTTCACCTTGCGACGCATGGCTTCTTTCTGGGAAAAGACTGCCGGACTACGGGGGAATTGCGCGAGAATCCGCTTCTTCGATCCGGCCTGGCGTTGGCCGGCGCCAATCATCGCGCCACGGCCGGTCCGAACGACGAGGACGGCATTCTAACCGCGGAAGAGGTAGCTTCGCTGGACCTGGATGGGGTGGATTGGGTGGTGCTTTCCGGCTGTGACACTGGATTGGGTGACATCCAGGAGGGTGAGGGCGTGCTTGGGTTGCGCCGCGCCTTTCAGGTGGCGGGCGCACGGACGCTGATCTCCAGTTTGTGGTCGGTGGGCGACGAAGACGCGAGGGACTGGATGGTGGCACTCTATCGTTCCAGGTTTGTGCGGGGGACTTCGACGGCGCAGGCTGTCCGAGTCGCCTCGACAGCCAGTTTGCGTTCCCGCCGGGCGGCAGGGAAGACAACACATCCGTTCTACTGGGCGGGATTTATCGCGGTGGGCAGTCCCGAAGTGAAACCCTGAACTTCGCAGTGGCCAGACGACCAGCGGGGACTCGCGCGTTGACGAAGCGGGCGTACTCGCGGACTGGCACGATATGTCTCCTGATCGCCCTATGGATCTTCCGGCTGCCGGAGCAAACAGGCAGTCGGAAGATCCAATCCGCAAAGATCTGATTTTTTTTGTCACAAAGCGCTCTTTGCCCGCTACCTCCCTGTGTATCTGCCAGTGCGGGGTCCAGAGGGCAAAATGTCTGCAGCTATTTCCGGAGTTGGCGCTAAAGTCCGCTGGGGGATCTTTCTCGTCCTGTGTTTCGCCCATGTGAGCGGAGCCAGCGCGTTGATCCGTGGAGCCGTGCGCCCGGAGGAAGTTGCCGCCGAGCCGCGCCAGACTGTGGCGGGGATGGCATCGCGCGCGGTTACGACCGCGACTGCGGTGGCGGCATCGGAGGCTCGCATTACGGACTTCGGAGAGGGAGGTTTCCGGTCTGAAAGAGCCGGTGCCGGAAGTTTCCTGTTCGACGACAATGGCGGTTCAGCGGGCGATGAACCTGCGGCTGCAAACGAGGCAGATCCGAAAAAGCCGGCAGAATGACGTTCTCGGCCGCGAATTCCATTTGCGGAAAAGGGGTCTTCCGGAATTAACCTGTTCCCTTTATGGCTGTGCTAGACTCCTTCCATAAGGGGAAGCACCCGATGCCATCCCGATACATGATCTTCGTCCTGGCTGCCGCAGCCATATGCTTTCTTGCGGCCGATCAGAGCTCGCAGGCAGCGCCGCAGACTGCGGCAACCATTACTTCGGGCGACGCGCCCGCCAGTATCGTTCCGCGCTCCAGGCCTGCGGAAGAAGCGGCGGTTCCTCAGGCTAAAGCGAACATTCGCGTCGATACGAACGTGGTTCTGGTTCCGGTCACGGTGACGGACCCGCTCAATCGATTTGTAACAGGACTGGATGAGGATGCTTTCGAGGTTTACGAAGACAAAATCCTTCAAAAAATTGTCTCCTTTGGAAGTGAGGACTCGCCTTTATCCATCGGCATTGTGTTCGATACCAGCGCCAGCATGGGGAACAAGCTGGAGCGCTCCAGGCTTTCGGTGGCCGAGTTTTTCAAGACAGCGAACCCGGAAGACGAAGCATTCCTGGTTGAGTTTAACGACCGTCCGCAACTGGTAGTTCCTCTCACCCACAATCTGGAAGACATTCAAAACCGATTGACCTTCACTCAGTCCAAGGGCAAAACTGCCCTGCTGGATGGCATCTACCTGGCGCTTTCCACGATGAAGAAAGCCAGAAATCCCCGAAAAGCGCTCATCGTGATCTCCGATGGCGGCGATAACAACAGCCGCTACACCGCCACGGAAGTGAAGAATCTGGTGAAGGAAGCTGATGTGCAGATCTACGGTATTGGTATTTACGAATCCGGGCCAAACCGGGGCCGGACCGCGGAAGAGCTTTCGGGGCCGGAAATGCTTCGGGATCTCTCGGAACCAACGGGCGGGCGTCATTTCGTGGTGGAAAGCCTGACGGAGCTGCCTGACGTGGCTGCAAAAATTGGCGTGGAACTCCGTAACCAATACGTAGTCGGTTATAGTCCCACCAATCAGGCACGCGATGGAAAATACCGCAAGATTCAGGTCAAACTCGTTCAGCAGCGCGGCCTTCCGACGCTGCATGCTTTCTGGCGGACGGGCTATTTTGCCCCGACTCAGTAGAGCGGCGGCCGCCGGTTTGGCCGTAGCGCTGGCGCTGACTGCCGCTCCGCCGCCTTCAATCGTCCAGATACCTGTGACCATTACCGATTCTCTCGGCCGATCATTCAACGGTCTGGATGCGGGCGATATTGCGGTCTACGAGGACAATGTTCGGCAGAAAATCGTTTCCTTCGGGCGCAGCGACACCCCGCTTTCCATCGGGATCGTGCTTGATACCAGCGCCAGTATGGGAAATGCGCTGGAACGTTCCGTCCTGGCGGCCAACGGACTTCTGAAGACTCTGAATTCCGGCGATGAGGCGTTTCTGGTAGAAGTCAGCGACAGGCCGCAATTGACGGTCGCGTTCACCCATCGGCAGGGGGACATCCAGGCCCGACTGGCTTCGGCGCAGCCAGTGGGCCGTACGGCCCTGCTGGACGCCATCTATCTGGCGCTCTCAACCATGGAGAAGGCGGCGAATCCCCGAAAGGCGCTGATTGTGATCTCGGATGGTCTCGATCATGGCAGTGTTTATACTGCGGCAGAGGTGGGGAACCAGGTCCGCAGGGCGGACGTCCTGATCTTTGGGATTGGGGTGCGCGATTCCAGCGGGCCGCGCGCACGCTCCCCGGAGGACCTCGCAGGTCCGGAAGCGCTGCGGAGTCTATCGGAACCCACCGGAGGACGTCTGTTCACAGCAGAGGCGTCCGGCGATATGGCTGACGTAGCAGCTAAGATTGGAATTGAGCTTCGCAATGAATATGTCGTCGGCTACACTTCGGAAAATCAGGCACGCGATGGGAAATACCGAAAGATTCAGGTCAAACTTGTTCACCCACGGGGCGCTCCAGCCCTGCACGCGTACTGGAGAACCGGCTATTTTGCCCCGACGCAGTAGGCGCAGGGCGTGGGTAGCCGCGAGCGCTTTTGCTTTGGTGTCGCTCAGCGCCGCCGGATCGCGTCCGTTGTTGGCCCAGACCCCCGCCGAAACCGCGGAGCCGATCTTTTCTACGGAAACCCGGCAGGTCCCGCTTAATGTGACCGTCACGGACAAGAACGACCATCTGGTGCTCAATCTTCAGGAAAGCGCCTTCCAGATCTTCGAAAATAACGTTCTGCAGCCTATAAAATTCTTTCGGCATGAGGATGTGCCGGTCTCCCTGGCGCTGGTAATCGATAACAGCGGCAGCATGCGCAGCAAACGGCAGGGAGTCGAAGCCGCGGCGCTGGCGCTGGTGAAGGACTCTAACCCTCAGGACGAGAGCATCGTAGTCAATTTCAACGACGAAGCCTATCTGGACGCAGATTTCACCAGCGACATCAAGGTGCTCCAGTCAGGTCTGGAGCGTATTGACTCTAAAGGTGGGACCGCCATGCGGGACGCCATCCGCATGTCGATTGACCATTTGCATGACAAGGCGAAGCGGGATAAGAAAGTGGTGATTGTGATCACCGATGGCAACGACAACGCCAGCATGGTGACGCTGGATAGCCTGGTGAAGCTCGCCCAGCAGGACGATGCCCTGATCTATGCGATCGGACTGCTGGGTGAAGAGGATAAGTCGGAAGCCGCCAAGGCCAAGCGGGCTCTCAAGTTGCTGGTGGAGAGCACTGGCGGGCAGGTGTTTTACCCGAAGGACGTCAGCGAGGTGGAGCCGATTGCCCACCAGGTGGCGCACGATATCCGCAACCAGTACTCGATCCTCTACTCACCCGTGAACGAGAAGCTGGATGGATCCTTCCGGGCGGTCAAGGTGGTGGTGAAGGCTCCGGGCAACCCGGTTGCACGCACTCGTATGGGCTATTACGCCACGCCGTCGCGCAAACCATCCGGTAACAGGAACCCGCAGTAAAGTGATCTTCCGGGAACTTGCCGTCGCCTGGCGGCTCGCAAAAGGCTACCGGCTGCATCCGTGGGATAGCCCTTACCTGAGGTGGCGCATTGAGACGTGGTCCGGGCTGCATGCCGAAACCATCACGCGCGAATTGTTCCTGCGGTTTGTGTGGCAGCACCGGGGGGAACTGCGGCGCTATCTGCGTTGGGCCGCGGACGCCGGGGGGCGCTGACCGGCGTCTATTTCGAATCTGACGCTGTGGTTCCGCTGCTGGCTGGTTTTGACTCGGCGGCGGCCGGCTTAGACTCCGACTTTGTTTCGGATTTTGCTTCGGATTTCGATTCTCCGCCGCTATCCGCCGTTGCCGTGACCTTGCCATCTACCTTGGTTTCGCCCGGTTTGCTGGATGCCGAGCCCTTGGCATAGTCGTTCACGTACCAGCCGGAACCCTTGAACTGCAGGGCCGACGTGGAGATCAGCTTTTCCACTTTGCCGCCGCAGTCTTCGTGAGTCAGGAGCGGCTCATCGGAAAACCGTTGCAGGACTTCGAACTTCTTACCGCATTTGTCGCAGAGGTACTCGTAAATAGGCATGGATCGCTTTCATTTTATCAACCACGCGTCCCAAAACAAAAACCGGGTGCAACCCATACAGGCTGCACCCGGTTTTCAGTTTGAATCAGGTAATGACTACTGTGCCTTCTTGGGGGCGGCTTTGACCGGAGCCTTGGTTGCCGGAGCCTTGGTTGCGGGGCCCTTGGCACCAGCCTTCGGCTTTGCCGCGCCATCGGCCACGAACGTCACGCCGTCCGGAAGTCCAATCAGGTCCGACTTCGGTTCCTGAACAACCAGCGTCAGGACGTAGGCCGGATCCTTTGTGTAAGCGTCTACGACGCCCTTGAACTGGAGTTCGGTGCCAGCCGGGATTTCGCCCTTGATGTTGTCGTCGAACTTCAGGATGCAGTCGCCGGTCGGGACATTGTCCACGCTCAGCAGGATCTGCTTCGCATTCGGCATGGAAATGACCTTGCCCTTAAACATGGCCGGACCGCTGTAGGTGGGGCCTGCAGGGGGAGGGAAGCCGACGTCTTTCAGGTTGGCGAAGTAGGCGTCGCCCTGAGCGAGGAGCGCGGTCCGGATGTTTTCCCAGAAGTCCAGGTCGGGATGCTGCTTGGCCCAGTTGGCGTGGTCCGCTTCCTTGGCCTTTTCAATTTCTTCGATGCTCTGGATGTGGAAGCCGTTGGGAGGCAGAGCGGCCGTCGCCACCTGCTTCACCAGGTCTTCCATGCCATCCGAGCTGCCGTGATAGCCGGCATAGTATTTCTTCAGTGCAGCCTGGGCGGCAGTCATGCCGGCCGGGGGCAGAGCGTTCGGACCGGTCACCGTTGTGGCCCGGGCGAAATTATAGATGGCTTCGGAGAAGCGCGCTGTATCTTTGCTCTTGGCCATCTGGCTGATGATCACCGCGCCGAGCTGGTAGGAAGCCGAGGCCATCGTCGGGTCGAGCGTCAAAACCTTCTTGTATTCGGTTTCCGCACCATCCAGATCCTTACTGGTCTGCGCGATATAAGCGAGAACCGTGTGGGCCTGCATTTCAGTGGTCTTGCGGGCACCGTCCCATTGTGCCTGGGTAGCCTGCGTCGGCTTTACGGAATCGTCAAAATATTCTTTGAAATGGTCCACCAGCTGCTGTCCAGCCTTCTGCCCGGTCGCGAGTTCGGGAGCATTGGCCGGCTTGCCGTAGGCCTGCCCCATGATGGTCACCAGCGCATTCATCGTCATATAGGTGCGCTGGCCCTTGAGGGCGGATTCAGGGTACTGCTGTTCCCACTTCTTCAGCAGATCCAACTGTTTGGCAGGATCTTTCTCGGCACCAGCCGCGAGGCCGATGTCGGATTCACCCTGATCCTTCCACGTTGGCGCCGCCTGAGCCCAGACGAGCGATGTCAGGGAACCGGCGATCACCATTCCGGCCACCAGTTTTGTCAATCGATTCAACACGTATTTGCCTCCCGTTGTAACGGTTTCCCGCCGCCAAAAATCCCCTCCGTACTTTCTACAAGAGGGTAATAGGGAGTATACCAAAATCCTGTTTGTTGTATAGCAATCCCTCTTTGGCGTTATGTAGAGACGCCGTGGGTAGGGTGAAGGTTCCCCCTGCTACGTAACAATTTGTGTCGATGGGGTCCGGGTCTTTTTGTCCCACCTGGCGTCGCTGTCATACTATCGCTTGGCCGTTCCGGATCCGCATGCGGTTCGTCATTCTCCACTACCATCTCTTTAAGAACGCCGGTTCCACGGTGGAGGATATTCTCGACCACAGCTTTGGCGACCGTTTCGCTACGCTTGAAACGCCGGTGAGCGGAGGTGTGATTTCGAATGAGGAAATCGTCCGGTACCTCGATTCCCATCCCGAACTTCGCGCCTTTTCCAGTCACCAGATTCGCCATCCGTTGCCGCAGGCAGCCGGGTATCTGTTTTTCGATATCTGTTTTCTCCGCGACCCGCTGGACCGGCTCCGCTCGTTTTACGACTATTTTCGTCAGCGGCCCAACCCGGAAGACCCGATGAGTCACCTGGCCAATGAATCGACTCTGGGCGACTTTGTGGCTGGCATGATTCGGGATTACCCGCTTTTTGTCCGAAATAATCAGGTCAATCTCATAGCTTGTGGGGGTGATTCGGACGAGCCGGGTGGGCAGGATTTGGAATTGGCGATCCATCGGGTCATGGCGTCGTCTTTTTTGGGTGTCGTGGACTGCTTTGGGACCAGTGTGGCGGCGGGCGAGAGAGCGTTGCGAAGCGCCTTTCCGGAACTCGACTTCCGACGACCGCCCGTGAATGTCTCGCGCGGTCTGGAGGGGAGCGTGTCAAGCCGTACGGAGGCGCTGCGCGAGGCTTGTAGTCCCGAAGTATTTGACGAGTTGATGCGGATCACCGCGCTGGACCGGGAGTTGGTGGATCGGGCGCGAAAAGAAATTCAGCGGCGTCTGAACCGGCCGGAGAGCGGACCTGTGGTGCCGGGGAGGCGGGGTTTCGAAAGCGCGGCACCGGGGATTACGCCAACTCCGCCTGTGGGCCTGATTCGTCGCCTGTCGAACCTCCGTTCGGATTGGGTCGAATTGATGCGAGGTTCAGGGAAGCGGCTCTTCGACCGCGTTTACTATGGTTCCGGCCAGGGGCTATTGCATTTCCTGCTCAGCGGGGCGTATGAGGGCCGCACGCCGCATCCGTTGTTCGACACGGCGTTCTATTTGCGGAAATATCCGGATGTCGCCGCCGCCGGGATCAACCCGCTGGTGCATTACGTCCGCTATGGAGCGGCGGAGGGGCGGAAGCCTCATCCATTGTTCAATCCGGACTACTACGGGGTTGTGGATGGCAACCCGCTCGTCCGGTTTTTGGATTCCGGGGCAACGGCGCGGAATCCACATCCGCTGTTTGATTGCCCGGCGTATCTGGAGGCAAATCCGGACGCTTTGGCTGGCGGACAGAATCCTTTGCTGCATTATCTGAGCACGCACGGTACTGCTGGTGCGCAGGCGAACGATCTGGTGGAAGCGGCGGCCGCTATTTCGCTGGATATTCACGATATCCCATTGACGGTCTTCCTTTTGGGGGAGTCTGCGGGCCACGGACTGTCTCAGGCGCTGTGGGAAGGCGCGCTTAGCCGGGCTTCGCGGCACGGTCTCAGAGGCAGCGTTGCAGTGGCGTGGCTGGATCCGGACGGTGCCGCCCGGTGGCTCGCGGAGCCGCAGCAACTGCCGTTTTGCCGGGCGATCAATATCGATCAGCTGCGCGACAGATCATGAATGAGCTGCCGATAAAGCTCCGTCTGCCGTTTCGCGATTGCGTCCCAGTCGTAAGCTTCTTCCACGCGCCGCCGCCCGGCGGTTGCCAGTTGATTTCGCTCCTCGGGTGAATGCATCAGACGCTCAATCGCAGCGGCCATCTCCGCGCCGGTATTCGCCAGAATAAAGTCCCGGCCTGAAACCAGGTCGAGGCCGTTTACGCCGGCGGGCGTGCTGACGACAGGCCTTCCACAGGCCATCGCTTCGAGGATCTTGAGGTTTGTTCCTGCTGAAGCCACCAGCGGGGCGACGACAATCGCAGCCCGTTGGTAAGCGGGGCGGACGTCAGCCACGAACCCTTCCATTTCAATACCCGAATCCTCACCTGCCGGGATCTGAAAACTCCGGCGGTGGTGGTCGAGAAAGTACTCGTGACTGGCCCCGGCGATGACGTGTAATCGGACTTCCGGAGCGCTCCTGCGAAGCGGTTTCCAGGCCTCATTGAGAAAGAACTCCAGGCCAAGCACGTTGGGGAGATGCGAGAAGGATCCGATGAACAGAAGTCGGCAGGGCTCAGGCTCCCCTGCGGCCATTTCGAAGCGCCGGAGGTCCACCCCGTTAGGCAGGACGGCGGTGCGGGCACCCGCAACCGTCGCCTCGTCTTTGGCCGACATGGTGACGACGCAGGCCATTTTCGTCCAGGCCTCTGTTTCATAGCGCCGCCACCGTTTCAGTTCGCGGTGCAGATCCCAATCGTCGCGATCGCGGGCCATTTGCCCGTAAAGATCGAAGGTGATGTCGTGCTCCACCAGGATCGGGCGGGCGGGGGCGCAAGCCTCCGCATACTGCGCCATGTGGGTGAACTCCAGTTGCGCGATGACCGGCTTCCACTTGCGGACGGCATCGCGGAGGGATGCACGGAACACGGCGGAAGCAAACTCCCCGACTGTTTCCGGTTGCCCGGAATTTGAGACCAGATGAGAACCCGGGCGCCGGACGAAGATGACTTCGACAAAGATCGCCAGAAGTTCCGGCGCAGGTGGGGCGTCGCTTTCCGTGAAGCAGACCAGAATCTGATCCCAGTCGGCAGCCGCTCGCTGTGTGAGGTTATAGATACGAACTGCCCCTCCGTGCGAAAGGGGAAACGGCACGTAGGCGCTGACGACCAACACAGTCGGCTTGCCGGAGGCAGCCTTGCCGGGATAGACACTTGAGGTCTCCGTGAGCAAGGCTGGTGCAGATTGTTCCAGGGTGTGGTCGCCGGCCCCCAGGTGCCAGCGCACGAAGTTTCGCAGGCGCCAGAAACAATGGCGCGCTATGGCGGGCAGGCTGCCGGGACGCAGCATGAAATCGTTCAGGTTTTCGTTGATGGCGAGGAAATAGAGGGGCGCCTGTACGAGCGCCAGCAGGCGCATGCGACGAAAAGGCACGCGGGGAACCAGCAGGACGCCTGCCAGCCGAATCGACTTGTTGCGAAAGGTATGCCGGCAGCGGCGCAGGTTTTCGACGAAGCCGCCTCGATAGCGGACCCAGTGTACGTCGCGATCCGGGGGCGGGAATTCCGATACGACGTATAGCGGCAATTCGGGAAACAAGTCGCGCATGCGCCCGATCAACCGTGCGTTCAGTTCGTCGGTCCCCGATGCGAACGCGATCTTGATCTTTGGCTTCAAAAGGCTTCCGGCGCTCCCTGGCCATTATCACTTGTGCGACAATCGCCCCACATCACTGCTACAATCGCCGAAAGCCTTGTGCGTACCGTAGATCTTGCCATCATCGCCGCTTATCTCGCCGGAGTCACCTGGTTTGGTGCGCGCTTCAAGCAGAGCCAGAACTCGCTCAAAGACTATTTTCTGGGCGGCCAGACCGCCCCCTGGTGGGCGATTGCCCTCTCTATTGTTTCAGCCGAAACCAGTACCCTGACCATCATTGGCACGCCACCGCTTGCGTATGCCGGCAGCTTCGTGTTCCTGCAGGTTGTTTTCGGTTATCTGCTGGCCAGGGTGGTGATTTCCACTATTTTCCTGCCGCGTTATTTTGAACGCCAGATGTTCACGGCTTATGAGCTGATGCAGCGACGCTTCGGTCCGAACGTGCGCAAGGTTGCCTCAGGGATCTTTCTGGTGACGCGTGCGCTGGCGGAGGGTGTGCGCGTATTTGCCATTTCCATCGTGATTTCCATCCTCCTGAAGACGGGCGGTGCCGCGTCCATTGCGGTTATCATGGCGCTGACACTCTTCTATACGTTTGAGGGCGGGATGACGGCCGTGATCTGGACGGATGTGGTCCAGATGTGCATGTATGTGGTGGGTGCTTCGGTCAGTTTTATCGTGCTGGTGAATAAAATTCCGGGCGGCTTCGGACACGCTCTGGATTTGGCGTCCGCCGCCGGCAAACTTCAGGTTTTTGATTTCCAGTGGTCCTGGACCAAACCCTACACGGTATTCGCGGGTTTTGTGGGTGGCTGCTTCCTCACCACTGCAAGCCACGGTACGGATCAATTGGTGGTCCAGCGGTTGCTGAGCGCGAAGAATCAGGGTCAGAGCCGGGCTGCGCTGTTCTCCAGCTGGATCGTCATCTTCGTGCAGTTCACTTTGTTTCTCACGATCGGGATGCTGCTTTGGGTCTACCGGACCGGGCAACCTCCGCTGGCGCAGCCAGACCGGCTGTATCCCTTGTTCATCTGGGAGTCGCTGCCGGTTGGCGTGGCGGGTCTGGCGATGGCCGCCATCATTGCGGCGGCCATGGCGAATCTCTCGGCGGCGCTCAATTCACTGGCTTCGGCCACGGTGGTCGATTTCTACGAGCCGCTCTCAAAGAAGCTCCAACTCCCGGCTCATTACCTGAAGGTTGCGCGGATTTCCACCGTGGTCTGGGGTATTATTCTGGGCGCGATCGCATTGGTGGCAAGTCAGTGGGGTTCTGTGCTGGAAAGCGGACTTCGTATCGCCTCGGTGACGCTGGGCATCCTGTTGGGCCTCTTTCTGCTGGGCGTGCTGACGAAGAAGCCCGGCGAAAATGCCGCAATTGCGGGCGTGCTGACGGGCCTGGCCGCGATGCTTTACGTGAAATTTGCCACGAGCGTGCCTTTCACGTGGTGGGTCATGATCGGTAGCGGTACGACATTCGGAGCCGGTTACCTTTCGTCATTCCTGATACCCGGAGCGCGAATTCGAGACGGAAACGATACGGAACGGACGCCAAACAGATGAAATCGACGACATCAGAACCTAAAGTTCACGAGCTCAAGCGAGATCTTGGCCTCGCGGCCGCTCTGGCAATTGTGATCGGAACCGTTATTGGGAGCGGCATTTTTCGGGTTCCGCAGACCATGATTAACAATGTGGGCACCGTGCCGCTGGTGTTTTTGGTCTGGGTGGTAGGCGGCGCTTTGTCTCTGGCCGGCGCGCTGACCTATGCCGAACTTGCTGCCGCGATGCCCGGCGCGGGTGGCGAATATGTTTACCTGACGGAGGCCTGGGGGCCGGTATGGGGCTTCCTTTATAGCTGGACACAGATGTGGATCGGGAAGAGTGGCTCTATCGCCACACTAGCCACGGCTTTTTTTGAATACACTGCGCACTTCGTACCGCAATTCGAGAATGTCTGGATTTCGTTGGGACCGTTCCCGATCAAATACGGGCAGGTCTTCGCTCTGGTCCTGATTCTGGTGCTCGGTCTGGTGAACTATTTTGGAGTCCGTTTTGGCGGTGGCGTACAAATCGCGATGACGGTCGTCAAAGTGGGGCTGATCGTTTTTGTGGTGATTGCCGGACTTCTCTACGCCCATCCGGCGTCTACAGGGGTTCCCCCGCTCGGCGTGCCGGGAATCGCAACAGGGTTCTTCGCAGCCCTGGTGGCGGCCCTCTGGGCTTATGACGGCTGGAACAATGTCGGCATGGTGGCCTCTGAGATTAAGAATCCCCAGCGAAATCTGCCCCTGGCGCTCATTATGGGTACGTCTTTGGTGATTGGCATCTATATGCTGGCGAACTGGGCCTATTTCCGGGTGCTCACGCCGGTTGAGGTGGGTGCCCACAAACTGGTGGCGGCAGAGATGATGCAGCGCATTCAGGGCCCGGCCGGTGCGGCGTTGGTCTCCATTGCGGCCATGATCTCGATATTCGCGGCGCTGAACGGGTCGATACTGACCGGGGCCAGGGTGCCGTACGCCGCAGCCCGGGACGGTCTGTTCTTTAAGGCGGCGGCCCGGGTCCATCCGGTATTCCGTACTCCCGGAGTTTCTATCCTGATGGTGTCCGGTTGGGCGGCGCTGCTGGTGCTGTCGGGTAAGTACGACGATTTGTTTAATTTCGTCATTTTCGGCAGCTGGATTCTCTATGCAATGGCCGCCGCATCGGTTTTTGTTCTGCGAAGGAAACGGCCGGACCTGATTCGTCCTTACAAAACCCTGGGCTATCCGGTAGTGCCGATCCTCTTCCTGATTGGCGCTGCCGCCCTGGAGCTGAGCACACTGCGCGACCGCCCGGTGCAATCCATAGCTGGAATTGTGTTGATTTTGCTCGGATTACCCTTCTATTTTTACTGGAAACGAAGGCTTCCGCTGGCTCGTCCTACCCGGTAACGTTTCAATTTGAAATGGTACTACCCGGTAACGGTTCAATTTGAAATGGTACTAATGGTACGGGGATTTTATTTCCGTTCCATATTTGGAACGATAGCTTGCATTTCTCCATACATTTGGGGTACAACGTTAATTGTGTGATTCATTGATTTGAGGGTTTCTGTTCTGTATCTGGAACGGCTGACCAACGAATCGGTAAATGGAGAACAAAAACACTACCTTGGAGGTCGGGAATGGACGTATCAAAAATTCTTGGCGAATTGAAGCAGGAACGGGAGCAACTGGAAGAGGCGATTCTTAGTCTGGAGCGCCTTGCGAGTGGACGTGGTAAACGCCGCGGTCGCCCGCCATCATGGATGATCGAAGCAAAAAAGCGCGGTCGGCCGGTGGGAAGTAAGAACCGGGCGGGGCAGAAGACCGTTTCCGCCGCTGCTTAGTTCACCGTTTCACAGGTACGCACTCGTCTCAACTGGTGGCGCCGGCACTTTGCGTGCCGCGTCGAGACTCTTCCCGAAGCTGGTTCACGAGAGAAATGCGTGTGCGGACTTAGGAAATGACCGACTTCGTTGGTGGCGGGTTCAATAAATGAATCTCCCCGTTACGTCTGTGTTGCCCCGATGTGGGCTTTCGTGATGTACTTCATGGGAGGTACAGCAGGCTGAACTTCAATGGCGACCCTCGGAGGGTCGCCATTTCATTGACTCGTGAACTATTGATAAATAAGGTACTTACTGCGGATCGCCAGGAACTCCGTCACCCCCGTATTTGCTGGCTGCGAGGCATCCTGCCCAGCCGAGAGTGCCTTCACGACTCCGGAACTGCCGATAAGTTTCCGATTCACCGTCCAGTCTATCTTCCCCGGATAGAGCTTTCCAAGCGCCCCAGCCAGTTCGATACCCAATCGCGTGGCAGAAAACGATTCGCGGTCTGTCAACTCCAGGCCAACCCCCTGTAATCTCTTTCCGCTAAGATTCGAAGATGTCGGCGTAAATTCCGCCGGACGAAACTTAATGCCGGGAATCCCTCTTGAAGTCAAATACTTAGCCAGTTCTGGTCCGTTGATCCAGTCCGCTCCGATTTGCTCGAATGGTGTATCCGTTCCGCGGCCAACCGAGTAATTTGCCGACGATTCCAGAAGGGCCAGGCCGGGATAGAGGATGGCTTCGTTCAAATTGCGGATATTGGGGGAAGGATTCACCCATGGCTGACCGGTTGCGTCAAACCACTGCGCTCGTTTCCAGCCGGTCATTTCCACAATGTGCAGGTCCGCGCCGAGTTTGAGTTCGCCGTTCTCAAGACGCGCCAATTCTCCGATGGTAAGTCCATGGCGCAACGGCAATGGAAAGGCCCCAATGAACGACAGTTGGTCCGGATCGAGCATAGGGCCTTCCACGTGGTTTCCCGTCAACGGATTGGGCCGATCCAGAACATAGAACCGGATTCCTGCTTTTGCAGCCTCCTGCATGGCATAAAGCATCGTCGATTCGTAGGTGTAAAAACGAACACCAATATCCTGCATATCGAAGACCAGAGTATCGATACCCTTCAGCATTTCAGGCGTGGGTCTGGTGGTGGTTCCATAGAGGCTCCAGATGCGGAGGCCGGTTGCCGGATCGGTCGCGTTTGCAATACCCGGACGGTCTTCCACACCCGCAAATCCATGTTCCGGAGAAAACAGCGCGACCACCTCGACGCCCGCCTGCTTCATCAGATCGACATTGCGTCTGCCCTCCCGGTCCACGCCAGTCTGGTTCGTGATCAGGCCAACCTTTTTGCCCTGAAACTCACGGAAATGGTCTCCCACAAGGACGTCGAGACCCGCGCGGGTTCCGTAACCCACTGATTTCGCCACGATGGTGGCGACCGCCCTGCGGAGCGGCGTGATCGCCGTGCGGGCATGCGGGTGCACGGAGTTCGCCAGCAGGATAACGTAGGTCTTAGAGGCGGGGTCGATCCAGAATGACGTTCCTGTAAAACCGGTGTGGCCAAAGGTTGTCCCCGCCGGGAAGAGGTTGCCCCGATTTCCGGAATAGCGGGAATCGACATCCCATCCGAGACCGCGGACATCCGCCATGCCGGGTGGCGATGCGGGGGTTGTGAAAAGCTGCACGGTGGAGGGCTTAAAGATGCCCTTGCCGCCATCAAGAATCATCTGGCAGAATTTCGCCAGATCGTCGGCCGTCGAAAAAACTCCGGCGTGACCGGCGACTCCGCCCATGAAACGCGCCGTGGGATCATGCACGACACCACGCAGAATTTCTCCATCTTTTTGCTGCTCGGTGGGTGCAATACGGGCCCGGACGCCGGCATTCGGCAGATAGCCGGTGTCCGTCATCCCCAGCGGCGTGAAAAGGATCTTCCGCACGTATTCATTTTCCGGGAGGCCGCTCAGACGATGAATGATTTCGCCGAGCAGGATGAAATTGATATCGCTGTAAACGAATTTCGTTTTCGGCGGGCCGGTGGGCTTGTCGATCAGGGCGCGATGAATCCCTGTATCGTAACCGCTCCAGACCGGGTCGAGATCCAGATCGCCGCGAAAACCGGAATAGTGAGTCATCAGATCCCGGATCGTGATGGGGCTGCGGCCACCCTGAAACTCCGGCAGGTATTTCGTGACCAGGTCGTCAGGAGCGAAGCGGCCCTCGTCGTAGAGCGACATCATCGCGCTTGTAGTCGCGACGATCTTTGTCAGAGACGCGATATCGAAAACGGTATCGACCGTCATCGGCTCATGCGTGGGTGCCTGCGAGCGTTCGCCGTAGGCTTTGCGATAGACTACTTTGCCGTCGTGACCGATGAGCAGCACTGCTCCGGGGATTTTGTCTTCACGAATCGCCTGATTGATGGTGGAATCGAGTTCCGACACACCGGGAAAACTCTGGGCGTTCGCGCTGACAGCGCTGAGAACAAGGATGGCGGCGAAAAGCCGGGCAAGCTTCATTCGACTATTATGCCGGAGCCGCGCTATTCGGCGTAATAGGCCGTGCGGGAGCGAATGATCGCCGATGGATGTTTGGCACGGGCGGCGGGTGACAGGTCAACCTTCAGATGCCGCAGAGCCCCGGGTGCCGCATCAGGCTGTCGGAAATACAGGGAATATCGGGTTCTGCTGCGCTCCAGTGCCGCGCGAAGCGCAGTCTCGACATTCGGCGTTTGCTGCACCACGCCGCCGGTCTGGTCAGCGATCCGGCGAACATCCTGTAACTTGAGACCCGCCAGCGACTGCGAAACCTTCTCATCCCACATCGGAGCGGAAGACACCACCAGGCCGTCCACTGCGGCGGATGCGGCCCATATCTCGTGCAACGCGGTGGCCTCGGTTGTGTCGGCGCGCGCGGCGTTATCGGTCAGCACCAGGATGACATTCGGCGCTGCGGAGGCGGGGCCAAGGTATTTAGCGGCGTCCGCCAGTGCCCGGTAGATATCTGTTCCACCGCCGAGGGGTTTGCCAGAGAGTTTTGAGACGCCCACGATAATTGCGCCCCGGTCTGCTGTTAACGGCACGCGAACCGTTGCTTTTTTGTCGAACGTGAGGAGAGCTACCTGGTCGTCCGGATGCAGGGCTGACATGGCGGCGAGACCGGTCTGCGCCAACTGACGGGCGGCCGGTTGCATGCTGCCACTCGCGTCGAGCAGCAAGGCCAGTCGAATAGAGCCGGATTCGGCGGCGAAGTCTGCGATCGGCTGGGGCTGGCCTTCATCGAGAATGACAAAGTCTTCCGCCTGAAGGCCGGCGAGTACGCGGCCATTCTCTTCCGCCAGGGTTTCGGCGCGAATCAGGGTCGTGCCGGAGCGAAATGTCTGGGCGGAGGCGGCGATGGAAATCGCGGTGGCGAAGAAGGCAATCAGGACGATCCTGGACTTCGACGCCGGGCTTTTATGCGGTTGACTATTCATGGGAGAAATGTATAGGACCGGGGCGAGGTTGCATCTCGCCGCGCGGTCTGGTATAACTCCACGGTATATTATTGACACGTTAATCGCTCGTCCCTGACTATGGCAACCACTAAGAAGACTCCCGCGGCACCCTCCGCGAAGGCCGCTAAAGCGCAACCAGCCGCTCGTGCGGTGCCAACCAAACCGTTGGTGCCGGTGAAATCAGCTTCCGAACTGAAAGCCGCCGCGGCTCTGGAAGCGGCGGTGGCGCAGGGCAGAGCCGCGCTTCAGTTGCAGATGAAGCAGTGGGAACAGGCTGTGCAGCTGTTTACCCAGAAAAAATATAAAATGGCAGAGGTTCGCTTCGGAGAAGCCGCCAGCGGACCGGCCGCGCACATTGCCGACAAAGCCCGGTCATACGCGCAGATCTGCGCCCGCAAAACACAGGGGTCTGACGTCAATCTTCATACCGCCGATGACCACTTTAACTATGGGGTTGAGCGGCTCAACGCCCGCGATATGGAAGTGGCCCGGAAGCACCTGGACCAGGCGCTGGCGCTGGAACCCGATGCCGAGCACATCCTGTTTACCCTGGCATTGTGCTGCGGTCTCTCCGGTGATGGTATCGCTGCGTGTGAGAATCTGAAGCGTGCCATCGCGCTGGAGCCAAGAAACAGAATCCTCGCAAGGCAGGATCCGGAATTCATGGCGCTTGCGCAGCAATTGCCGGCGCTGCGCGGCGTTCTGGCGGCGGAGAATTCGGATAGCTACTAAGCACACGCCACGGATCCGGGGCATTCAAAATCAGGTATGAACAAGGCCTTGCGGGTGGTATCTATCGGAGGCGGCAATGGCCTTTCGGCATTGCTCACGGGCCTGAAACGCTATGCCCATCCCATAAGCGAAGGGGATTCCTGGCTGGACATTACTGCGATTGTCACTGTTACCGACGATGGCGGCAGTTCCGGCAGATTGCGCCGTGAGTTCGACGTACTGCCGCCCGGCGATATTCGCAACTGCATGGTGGCGCTCGCGGAGGACGGGGCTTTTCTGTCCCGTTTGTTTCAGTACAGGTTTGATTCCGGCCGGGGCCTGAAGGGTCACAGTTTTGGCAATCTCTTTCTGACTGCCCTGACGCACATTACGGGCGATTTTCCCGATGCTGTGCGCCAGTCGGCGGAAGTGCTGAAGATAGCGGGGCGAATATTTCCTTCCACGTCCGCAAATGTTTCGTTATCCGCCGTGCTGGAAGATGGTCGGGTGGTGAAGGGCGAGACGCGAATAGGGCGCAGCAAGCGAAAGATTCAAACGGTGCGGCTGGAGCCGCGTGGCGCGAAGCCGCTGCCGGAAACTCTGGAAGCAATTGCCCATGCCGATCTCATCACTATTGGGCCCGGCTCCTTATTCACCAGCCTGATTCCGAATCTGTTGGTGAAAGGCATTCCTCAGGCGATTCGCGAATCGAAGGCGCTGAAAGTCTGCTTCGTCAATCTGATGTCTCAGCCGGGAGAGACGACGGATTTCAGCGCAACGGATCATTTAGGCGCGCTGCTAAGGCACGGCGGGGCCGGACTGATCGATTGCGCCGTGGTGAACTCCTCCCGCGTCTCAACCACCGTGCGAAAGCGTTATGCGGCGGAGGAAGCCGCTCCTGTCGCTTACGACACGGAAGCGATTCGCTCCATGGGTATTGAGGTGGTGGAGGCGGAACTGCTCGGCAAATGGACGGGCAGGGAGCGGCGCGGGAAGGCCCGGCATGATGCCGGCGCGATCGCCGCTGTAGCGCTGGCTCTGGCCGAACGCGGACATGCGCAGCGAACATGGGCGGCGCGGATTCGGCGCTCAGGAACGGGCATACGGCAGACTGGTAAGTGACATGTCGAGTGACGTTACTGTTGTAATTCTTGCCGCGGGTCAGGGAACCCGCATGAAGTCCCGGATCGCCAAGGTTCTGCATCGCGCCGGGGGCCGGGCGCTGGTGGAACATGCCATTGTTGCCGCATTGGGGGTGGCTCCTCCGGAACGTATTTTCGTCGTGGTGGGACATCAGGCGGAAGCCGTGCGGGCCGTCGCGGAAGCGGCCGGAGTGCGCACCATCGAACAAAAAGAGCAATTGGGAACTGGCCACGCTGTTTTGTGTGGCGCTTCGGTCCTGGCTGATTTGGGCGGACGGATGGTGGTTACGGTCGGCGACTGCCCGCTGATTCGCGCTGAAACCCTGCAGGTGCTTGCAGAGCGCCAATATCAAAGCGCTGCCGCTGCGGTGGTGTTAACGGCCGACGTACCGGATTCCACTGGCTATGGGCGCATCATCCGGGACCACAACGGCGCGGTAATGGCGATTATTGAGCAGAAGGCCGCCAGCGAAGCGCAGCGCAGGGTAAAGGAAATCAACTCTGGTATTTACTGCTTTGACTCCGCTGAATTCTGGCGGCACATCCGCGGAATCCGGCCGGACAATCCCGCGAATGAGTACTACCTGACGGATATGATCGGAATCCTGCATGCTGCAGGGTTGCGGGTGGCCGCGACCAAGATCGCCGACCCCGGCGAACTGCTGGGTATCAATGACCGCGTGCAACTCGCCGAGGCCGACTGCATCCTGCGCGACAGAAAGTCGCGGGAACTGATGCTGTCGGGCGTCACGATCGAAAAGCCCGAGACGGTGACGATCGATCTCGATGTGAAGGTCGGTATGGACACGATTATCGGCCCGTTCGCGCGGATTACGGGTAATACCGTAATCGGCGAAGACTGCCGCGTTGGTGCCTGCGCCATTCTGCATGACGCAGTGCTGGAGGATGGCGCGGAGGTGTTCGCGTTTTCGATGGTGTCGTCATCGAAGCTGGGGGCCAATGCGCATGCGGGTCCCTATGCCAGGCTGCGCATGGGCGCGGAGATGGGCGAGAACGCACATGTGGGCAATTTCGTGGAGTTAAAGAATACGAAATTGGGCGCGGGCTCAAAATCAATGCATCTGGCTTATCTGGGCGATTCTCAAATCGGGCAGAAAGTGAATGTGGGAGCAGGGACGATTACCTGCAACTACGACGGGAAGAAGAAACATGCGACGGTGATCGGCGATGGCGTGTTTGTCGGGAGCAACTCGACACTCGTGGCGCCGCTTGGGATTGAAGACGGCGCGTATGTGGGGGCGGGGAGCGTGATTACGGAGGCTGTGCCCGAAGGCGCGCTGGCACTGGGGCGCGCGCGGCAGGTGGTGAAGACGGAGTGGAAGCGTAAGGGGGCGTAGGGCGGACGTTGGGGTATTGTCTCTTCCGTGGGTAAGGCAGTTGGTGAGCCCCGACCGCAAGGGAAGGGTGTTCAGAATCAGCCCCTCCGCCGCTCGCCCGTTCGGCAGTAGTTTCTTCCAGACATCACAGGATTGCGGCCGCCAGTTGCCGGATTAGGTTCCATCGCGCGGCCTGCTGCGGAGCTTGCGCTTCGCGCCATCTCACGGAATCATGGTGACCGCTCCGGCGTCAAATTGACGGAGCTCACAGCCGGTTGATCAGGCTCGCGACATACCCCGCGCCAAAGCCGTTGTCAATATTCACCACCGTCACATTGCTCGCGCAGCTGTTCAGCATTCCGAGGAGTGCAGCCAGACCATTGAAACTGGCACCATACCCAACACTGGTCGGTACCGCAATCACGGGCGACGAAACCAACCCGCCAACCGCGCTCGGCAGCGCGCCTTCCATGCCGGCGCAGACGATCACCACCCGCGCGTCTTCCAGACGCTGCCGGTGATGGATCAGCCGGTGAATTCCGGCGATGCCGATATCGTGGATCGCGTCCACCTCATTGCCCATGACTTCGGCCGTGATCTGCGCTTCCTCGGCAACCGGGATGTCGCTTGTACCCGCGCATACCACCGCGATCTTGCCTTTGCCCTGCATGGTTCGGTTTCGCCAGAAGCGAATTGCGCCTGACATCGGGAAATGCTCACCATCCGGATATGCTTCCATGACGCGCTTCGCAGCTTCAGCGGTGGCACGTGTGATCAGAATGTTATCGGAGCGCTCCAGCAGCGCGCCCGCAATGGCGACAACCTGGTCTGGTGTCTTGCCCAGGCCAAAAATAACCTCCGGCATGCCGTGGCGGATCGCGCGGTGATGGTCCACCTTGGCGAAACCAAGATCTTCAAACGGCATGTGGCGGACGCGCGCAAGGGCGTCGTCAATGCCGGTGGCACCGGCGCGCACATCTTCGAGGAGGGCGCGGAGTTGATCTTCACTCATCGTTTCTCAACATAGCAGGGAGAGCCACCCCGCCCTGCGATAAACTGGAAGTTCCCGCCTTATGTTCCTGAAACGCCTCAGAATGACGCTCGAGATGATCCGCTTCGAGCACTCCGTGTTTGCGCTGCCATTCGCGCTGACCGGCGCTCTGCTGGCGTTTCGGGAGAGTTCTTTCGCGGTGGAGCGCAAGGGCTGGATCGTGTTGTGGATCGTGGTTGCGATGGTGGGCGCACGTTCGGCAGCGATGGCTTTCAACCGATTGGTGGATGCGGAAATTGACGCGCGCAATCCGCGTACGAAGTCGCGCCATATTCCGGCAGGGTTGCTGTCCCGGCCATTCTGCTGGGGTTTCACGGCTCTAACCAGTTTGATTTTCCTTTTTGCAGCATGGGAACTAAACGAGCTTTGCTTCCACCTGGCACCTTTGGCGCTGGGCGTTGTCTTCGCGTATTCGTTCACGAAACGCTTTACGCATCTGTCGCATCTGGTTCTCGGCTTCGCGCTGGGAATCGCGCCTGCTGCGGCGTGGATTGCCGTGCGAGGCTCACTTGATCCGCGTATTCTGTGGCTCACTGCAGCGGTCACCACCTGGACCGCCGGGTTTGACGTCATCTATTCCTGCCAGGATTTCGAATTCGACAGCGAGTCCGAATTATTCAGCGTGCCGAAGGTTTTCGGAATTGCCAATGCGCTCCTGATTGCAAAGCTGCTGCACGTCGCAATGATCTTTTCGCTCCTGCTGCTTGTGTATCAATTGCACCTTGGTGCTCTGTCACTGGTGGGCGTGGCTGCGGTCACAGGCCTGCTGGTTTATGAGCATGGCCTGGTCAAACCAACCGATCTCTCAAAGGTCAACGCTGCCTTTTTTACCATGAATGGCTGGGTCAGCGTGCTATTCTTCGTGTTTTGGGCCGCCGATATTTTTCTGATTCGCCAACCGCTGTAAATAAAAACTATGTCAGTCATTTTTGAAGACCGCCGGCTGTTACCGATTCGGGAAAAAGTGGAAGCGGGCGAGCGCCTTTCCTACGACGACGGACTTGCTCTGTACCGCTCCGGCGATGTTTTGGCGCTGGGCTACATGGCGAATATCGTTCGGGAGCGCAAGCACGGCAACGTCACGTATTTCAACGTCAATCGCCACATCAATCCAACCGATGTCTGCGTAGCCAGTTGCCGCCTGTGCGCTTTTGGCAAACAGAAGCGTGATCCGAATTCGTACACCATGTCCCTCGAGCAGGTCTGGGAGACCGCGGGGATGGGCTGGAAAGAAGCGATTACGGAGTTTCACATTGTGGGCGGTCTGCATCCGGAACTGAGTCTCGATTGGTTCTGCCAGATGCTGCGCGGACTGAAAGAGCGCTATCCGCAGATTCACCTGAAGGCTTTCACAATGGTGGAGATCGGCTACTTCGCGCGGCGCGAAAAGCTTACCGTGCGCGAGGTGCTTTCGCAGTTGCGCGACGCCGGAATGGATTCGCTGCCTGGCGGTGGCGCGGAAGTTTTCAGCGAGCGCGTCCGTCGGATCATCTGCGATCACAAGCTGACGGGCGACGAATGGCTCGATACGGCGCGAACCGCTCACGAGATGGGGCTGCATTCCAACTGCACCATGCTCTACGGCCATATCGAAAACGAAGAAGATCGGGTTGACCATCTGGTGCGCCTGCGGGCGCTGCAGGACGAAACAGATGGTTTCGTCACCTTTATTCCGCTGGCCTTCCATCCGGAAAACACGGCGCTCGCGCACATTTCGAAGACCACAGGCTTTGACGATCTGAAGAACATTGCTGTCGCACGCCTGATGCTGGACAACATTCCGCACATCAAGGCTTACTGGGTGATGATGACGCCGGCTATTGCGCAGATCGCGATGCGCTTCGGCGCGGACGACATCGACGGCACCGTTGTGGAAGAGAAGATCTATCACGAGGCGGGGTCAACTGTGGCGCAATCGCTGCGCAGAACGGACCTGCTGCGACTGATTCGTCTGGCAGGACGCACACCGGTGGAACGGGATACGCTTTATCGGCCGGTGCAGCGGACGGAAACGGCGTTTACCGTTCTCGTCTAGAGCGCAGTTTACTTCACGAGCAGCAGCCCGCGGTACATGCCCATGCCGCAACCGAATTTCAGTTCCCGGGCGGCCATAGCCGGCAGCGCAATGAGTGCGGTGCCGCCAGGCGGCAGATCCCTCGTGATGCCAAGTTCCGGGATCACAATTTTATTCGCACAGTTCGGTTGCGTATCGCGCGTGATTGCCAGCGTCGACACGCTTCCTTCGGGGATGTCAATCCGCGCGGGAGAGAAGCCCGCGGGGCCAACGTGGATGCGGATGGCGTCCTTCGGAAGTTTTGTCCGAGCCACGGTCCTGACGCTGGGCTGCACTCGCAGGACGAACGGAATCACGTGCACTTCACCGTCTCTCTGAAACTGCGCCCATAGTTTGTAGGTCCCTGCGTGCGGAAATGCGATCGGCACTTCGATGGGATCGGGCGGCAGACTGGTGGCCGCTATCGACCCGTGCGAATGCGCGGTGACCGGTTCCGGCATCGCCTGCCTCGCGGCCAACGGGTGTGCGTGAATGAAACTCCCCAGTCCGTATTCGATGACGACAAAGTGTCCCCATGCGCCGAGATACGGTTCGAGTCCCTTCGTCGTGCTGAGTTTGAAGCGTAGTAGCTGATCTGTGCCTGCCCGCATGAAGGGCGCGTGTGTGAGTTCCACCTGCAGTGCGGCCGATGCGCCGGGTGCCGCCTGTCGCGGTGGGCCCGCCACCTGCACGGCAAGGGATTCCACACGCGGACCCTCTCCGGGGGGCGTGAATTCGGCATAGAGGCGATAACGGCCCCCGTGCGGGAATGCGTACGCTAAGCGATAAGCCTCACCCATTCCCCGTTCCGGATGAACGTGGCTGAAGTCCGCCAGATCCTCGGAAACAATGATCAAGTGGATCGGTTTCTCGTGCACGAACTCCAGTTCGCGGGCCGCGAATTCAAAACTGAAACTGACAGCCAATTCGGCCTGCGGGTTGGCGGTACTCGCGTGAATCGTCAGTCCGGGTCGCGTGGCAAGCAGCGCTGACACTGGTGCATACTGCGCAATATGGCCATAGTATTGATCGGCCAGCAGATAAGGGAATGCGATCTGTCCCTGGGCGTCAGTAGAAAGAAAGTAGGCGTAAGTGCCTTCCGGATACTCCGGCGTGATCGCGAAGCGACCATTGAAACGATCCAGATCGCCTGAGCCTTCCACGTATTCGTAATCCTCCGAAAAGGTGCCTGCCGGGTAGGTCGTGTCTATGGGCGGACCGTACTGGCCCGGCGTCAACTGAGTGCCGTCGGGCCAGGTAGTGCGTTGCCGGATCGCGCGCAGGCGATAGCCGGGACGCATTCGCTTCACAGCGCCAGCGGAGCTGTTCGCATAACCCCACGGTCCGTAGATCGGATAACCATCGAGCGCGTAGCCAATGATCGGCGAGTGTTTCGAGCCATCGCTCAAAAGGCGCGCGAGCAGGGAAGGCACCACGCCGACGGGCAAATTCAGATCGAAGTGCCAGAGATTACGGCCTTCGAAAGAATCTGAGTTTACGTGATTGGCAATTGGCACCCCGTTGATGAAGACCCCGATTCCGTCGGCGGACAGTCTGGTATGGTCGCCGGTTGCCGGCTGCGGATGCCGGGGGATTCGAACGTCTATGTTTTGAATGACATTGCCGGGATTCACCGGATTGGCGAGAATCCCAAACTGATAAAGCGAGATGGCCGCGGAACGAATCTCGACTG
The DNA here is from genome assembly GCA_903875575.1 of uncultured Acidobacteriia bacterium. GTDB lineage: Bacteria > Acidobacteriota > Terriglobia > Bryobacterales > Bryobacteraceae > BOG-234. The sequence continues at coordinate 43,541 of CAIQWJ010000010.1, forward strand.
AGTCTTCGCCGCAGACGACGGTGTGAACTTCGGGGCGGATGCGGTCCAGCGCTGCGTTGGATGTGGGTGCCGTCGCCCGGATCCACGATGTGCACACCGGCTGCGCGTTAGCCGCCATCGTCGCGACCAGCAGCGTGGCTGCCGCGCAAAACTGACTACGTCCTGAAATCGTCCGCACCTCTGACTGGAAAGTAGCACGGTGGCCCAAAGCATGGCGCGGTATCGTAAGAGGTTAGAGCCCTGGTATATGCTGGGGACGCCAATGGAGGCATAGAGAGCTTTTCGATGCGAATTATAGCCGGGATAGATCTGGGCGGCACGGCCGTCAATTACACGCTCATCGACGAGCAGGAAAAATTTCTGATTGAAGGGCTCTGCGAGCATCCCGCGCGGTCCAGAGAAGGCCCGGCAATTTGCCTTCAGCAGATCGCGGACGGCCTGGTGATTGCGGCCGCAAAAGCTGGTGTTCAGTTGAGCGACATCATCTCGGCTGGTCTGGATACGCCAGGTCCCGCAAGCGCGACAGGTGTTTTCAGTGCCCGCGGGTCCACGAACTTCGTCCACGCGGACTGGTCTGAATTCGATATTCGCGCCGGTCTGGAAGCGAAGCTTGGCATCCCGGTCACGTACCTGAACGATGGAAATGCGGGAGCCCTGTGGGGCCACTTCTCGCTGTTCGGGACCAGCAAGACTATGACGTCGGTGTCGGCGATCATCGGCACGGGTCTCGGTGGCGGCGTAATCGTCGGTGATCACGTGGTGACCGGGCGCAAGGGCTTCGGCGGCGAACTGGGACACGTTCTGATTCCGTATCAGAGCATTGAGGGGATCGCGGGGATGCGCCCGGAGTGCAATTGCGGACGCACCGGCGATCTGGAGTCGTTGTGTTCACTGACTGCGATTGAGAAGACGATTCTGCCGTATTTCTTGGCGCGGCATCCGGAACACCAGTTGAATCAGGCTGGCGAGAAGGCGGCGAAACTGGTTCGCGGTCTGGCGGAGCGCGGCGATTCATTATGCCGCGAAGTGTTCCGCGTGCAGGCACACGCGCTCGGCCTGTTCTTCGACGAGATGGTCAATACGTTCGATCCCGACGCGTTGATTGTGGGCGGCGGGGCAATCGAGACAGGTGCGGAGTTCCAGGCGTGGTTTATCGAGCAGATTCGCGCGGGAATGCCGGCGCAGCGCGTGGAGCAGGCGGATATTCCGATCCGGATCATGCCGAATGGCGATACGGCGGGGTCGCGTGGCGCGGCGATTGAAGCGCTGAAGTTAGCGCGGCGGTAATCACCTCGCGAGTTCAGTTGCCGGACGGTCGGGATGCCTGATCGATGACAAGCATCTCAATCGGGGCTTTCTGTGGTTCCAGCTTCAGCCCGAGTTGCTCTTGAAGTGCGGTGAAGAGAGACGGGCCGCTCGTACTGGTTTGCGGGGTAGCCGAATCGGTCGACGGTTCGGACAGCCCGGGAACTACTTGGGGCTGGTCGCGTGTCCATTTCAGGCTGAAATCGTAGAAACCGGTGAGGCCAGTCTTATCGAGAACAGGGCGGCCAGCTTCCTGCGAGAGCGACGGGGCAAACTGCGCCATCGACAACTTAGAGAACGTCAACTGTCCCTCGGTGCCCCCCACGTCGATGCTGATCAGACTCTTAGCGTCGGGGGAACTCTCCTTTAATTTGGGGCCGTTCCTGTCGATTACCAGCGCATAAACAGGCAGTTCCTTTGTGTCGTGGTGAAGCCTGAGTTGGAATCGATCCGCCAACAAAGCCTGCAGCATGGTCCGAACCTGTTCAGCGGTGGGTTTCACATCGCCTGGTGCCTTTGCGGTCACGTCGTATGTTGCATCGCCCATCGATTGCAGCCACGCGGGACCGCCTGAGACTTGATACGTCTTCACATTCCAGGCGCGCATGATCAGATTGCGAAGAGACAGGCAATTCAACGTCACGCGGGTCCCGGAACCGGAGCCCATGCACTCGCCCGGTGAGCCGACGAAGATATGCAGCCGGATGGAGGCAACTTCAAAGGCGGGGGACACGACCTGCGGAGGTGGAATCGTTTGTCCGAACAATAAATTCGCAGCCGAAAGTGTGGCTATGAGCGGCAATCCCGCAACGAGAATTCGGCGGGATGGCATTTTGGAGGCCGTTATGCGGCTTGAGACGGTTTCTGTGCGACGGCTTCAGCCGCGGCCTTCGCCGCAGCCTTTTCGCGTGAAAAACGATTGAGCCCCTCTATTGCGTTCTTTACAATTCGAGCACCGAACTCTTTATGGGTTTCATTTGCCCAGACCTCGGACTCCGTCACGCACGGGTCTTGTGATGCGGCCTGCCCGATATTCGGATTCAAGGACGTCATAGAGTTTCTTCCTGATTTCAGTATAGTCCTGTGGGTTGGTATCTTCAATCGATACTTCGGTCGTGCTGTTCGAGCCATTAAACAGAAAGTGAAAATCGAACGCGGGGTCAATCTGAAATTCATTCCATAGCGACCGGACCGTTTCTGCGGCACCCCGGTGTGAATGGATGATTTGCTCGATGCGAACGAGTCGTCCTTCTGTTCTGGCGCGGTCCAGCATGGCCAGCAGGGTGGCATCCAGTGGGCGATCCACGTGCATAATAGTGATCGGCCAGCCGGTAGCGAGTACCCGGTCCACCAGGCTCCGGGCATGAGCCGGGCTGCTGAAGGTTGAATCGAATACTACGTGCGCAAATTGGCGGGCGCGAGAGAACTCCAGGGCAGTAGTCTTTCCTACTGCATTGCCACCTGCCGTGAAAACCACTCTGGCTGCCGGTTTTAGAACTGTGCTCGCCAAAGCCCGCCGGAACAATTCGTCCCGAATCCATGTCGCCGCCGGATGCACAGCCACACGATACCTCGCGCGATCCTGGTTGTATCCGTCAAATAGTGTGGCTGCATCATCCGCGTTCAGCACGTTGCCGAATCGGTCCGCATACGCCGCAAGGAAGCGCTCCGGCTCCGCCGCGAGCGCACATAAAATACTTTCGCGAATCTTCTGGGCCTCGGCATCACCCAAAGGCGCAAAGTCGCCCGGTTGAGGTGGCCGAGTTCCTGCCACGCCCTTACTTCCAGTCGGTAGCCAGCTTCACGAAAGTCCCCAGCGGCACGCCAGTCGGACCCTTCGCCATATACGGCTTGGCGTCGTCCAGCCACGCTGTAGCCGCGATATCCACATGAATCCACGGGGTCTCGCCGACAAATTCCCGAATGAACGCCGCCGCTGAACTGGCGCCACCCGCCCGTCCGCCCACGTTGGCGATATCCGCGTACGTATTCTTCAGCAGTTCGCGGTATTCATCGTCCACCGGCAAATGCCACATTTTTTCGCCGGATTCCTTTGACGCCGCCATCCACTGGCCCAGCAGCGCATCGTCATTCGCGAAGACTCCCGACATAGAGTGGCCCAAAGCCACGACGATGGCACCCGTCAGCGTCGCCGCATCCACCAAATGTGTGCATCCCAGTTGTTTCGCATAGGTGATGGCGTCGACGAGAATCAGCCGACCCTCGGCATCCGTATTGATGACTTCGATCGTCTTGCCGGAAAGCGAAGTCACGATGTCACCGGGGCGCTGGGCCTTGCTGCCTGGCATATTCTCCACGGTTGGCACCACGCCCATGACCCGCACTCCGGGCTTGAGCTGCGCTATCGCCTGCATGGCACCGATCACCGCTGCCGCGCCGCACATATCGTACTTCATCTTTTCCATGCTGTCGGCCGGTTTGATGGATATGCCGCCCGTATCGAACGTGACGCCCTTGCCCACAAGGCCGAGCACGGCGTCGCTGGTTGGTTTCGCAGGCTTGTACTCCATGATGATCAGCGCGGGCGGTTCGGCACTGCCCTGGGACACGCCAAGCAGCGCCCCCATGCCGAGCTGACGCATGCGGTCCTGATCCAGTACTTCGCAGGAAAGCCCATTGGCCGCCGCCATCGCCTGAGCGCGGGCGGCCAGGTTCATCGGGGTGAGCTTGTTGGGTGGCTCCACTGCGATATCGCGCGACAGATTGGCCGCGTCACCCATGATCTGGCCAGCCGCAAGCGCGGTCTCATTAGCGGCGCTCGGGGCCACGCAGACCGTCAATTGCTCAATCCTGCGCGAGCCGTCTTTATCAGCGTTGGTCTTGTAAGCATCCGGTTCCCAGCACGCTTCAATGACGGACTCAGCAGCAGCAGTGATGAACGCAGGGGCGTCGAAACCAGATTCGAGCGCGACGGCGATGTTCTTCACTCCCTTGGCCTTTAGTACGCGCGCAGCGGCAGCGGCTAGTTTCCGTAGGGACGCAACATCGAACTTCTCGCGCTTACCCGCCCCCGCCAGCAGAATGCGACTGGCTTGAAAGCCGACGGCACCATGCAGAAGCGTGAATTCCATTGGCTTCCCGGTGATTTCACCGGAATCGCGGAAAGTGGCCACAGCGGCGGCCAGATCGGTGCGGGGTGTGCCTTCGAATTCCAGTAGTACGAGGGCATCGCATTCCAGGCCAGCGGTTGCCGGTCCTGCGAGTTTCAGCTTCATGAATGTAGTGTAACCGGCGCGGAAACGCAGAGCGCCAGTCCATCGCGGGGGTGTAATGGAAAGCCCGGTACTCTCAGTACGCCATCTTGCTGTTCCGGATGGCCGTCCGCGCTTCTTCTTCGTCGCCCTTGGCGCGTTCCGCCTCGCGCTTATCGTGGAACTTCTTGCCCTTTGCCACCGCGATCTCGCACTTGATTTTGCCGTTTTTCAGGTAAAGGCGGGTCGGGACCAGCGAAAGCCCCTTTTCGCGAATGATGGCGTGCAGCTTTTCAATCTCGCGCCGATGCAACAACAACTTACGGGGCCGTGTGGGGGCGTGGTTGAAGATGTTGCCATGGCTGTATTCACTGATATGGGCGTTCAGGAGCCAGGCTTCACCTTTTTCCACGTTGGCATAGGCATCGCGCAACTGGACCTTGCCGGCCTTTGCCGCCTTCACTTCGGTGCCGGTCAGGGCGATCCCAGCCTCGTAGCGGTCGAACAGAAAGAAATTGTGCCCGGCGGGTCGATTGTCGCTCAGAACTTTCGCGGGGTCGTATTTAGTAGCCAAAATGGTATCCGGCCCCGGCGACCATTACATTCCTGCCAATACCTATCAACGCTGGCGCATGGTCGCACGTCAAACATCTCGACGGGGTTATGTAACGATCATACCTCTGCTGTGGCGATTTCTGAATAAAATGATATATTTCAAGCAGTTAGCTGCGGTCGTTGTGGCCGCGTCGATGGTTTTGCCGCCCGCCCCGCTCCTGGCCGGGACCAGAAAAGGCGACAAACTGCGCAATCAGGCGCGCGTGGAGGAGCTGAAAGGCAACTACCAGAAGGCGCTGGAGTTAACGTCGGAGGCTGTGGGGGAGGACCCAGGCGATCCCTCCTACAACCTCCAACTGCACCGTATTCGGTTCGAGTGGGGCGTTGATCTGGTCAAGAGCGGCCAAAAACTGCGGGATGCCGGCAAAGTGCCGGAGTCACTGGTGCAGTTTGAGAAGGCCTATGCCATTGACCCGGCTTCCGATGTGGCCGCGCAGGAAATCCGGCGCACGCACGAGATGATGGATCGCGAGAAAAATGGTGCTTCGGGTACAACAGGCGCCACCGGTGACAAGGCCGGCCCCAAGGCCGATACCTCCACCCTGACTCCATCCGCATTCGCCCGGAAACAGCAGGACGCCCGCACCGAAGCCCTGATGCCTATGGCGATTCTGCGGCCGCTGAATAGCGATCTGATCGACCTCAAGCTGACCAACCGCCCGCGAACTCTGTTCGAAACGTTTGCAGTGGCAGCAGGGATCAATGTGTTGTTCGATCCTGATTACATCACGCAGCAGACCATTACCCAGCCCGTTCAGATTGATCTGAAGCGGACGACGATTGAGGCCGCACTGGACCAAATCGCGCTTGTCACCAAGTCGGCATGGAAGCCGCTCAATTCGAATACGATCTTCGTTTACTTCAATACCCAGCAGAACCGCCCAAACTTCGCCGAACAGGTCATCAAGACTTTCTACCTGAGTAACACCACCACGCCGCAGGAAATCCAGGAAATCCTGACTGTGCTGCGCACCGTGGTTGACGTGCAGAAGGTTTTCAATTATTCCGCCCAGAACGCACTGGTTGTGAAGTGCGATTCCGACACCATGGCGCTGGTGGAGAAGCTCATTGCGGATCTGGACAAGCCGCGGGCCGAAGTGATTGTCGACGTTCTCGTCATGGAAGTGAGCAGTACCTACATCCGCAACCTGGCGGCCGGCCTGACGAACGGAATCAATATGACGAGTGCCTTCACGCCGCGGCCGGGTATTACCACGCCAGGTGTCCAGGCTGCGGCAACCACGACCACAACGGCGTCCGGTGCCACGACCACGACTCCGGCCACAGGTTCCGGCACCAGCATTCCGTTCTCAGCTCTCGGGCGCATCTCAACCGCGGACTTCTCCATACCGAATCTGCCGGCCGCCCAGTTCGAGGCGATGCTGACCGATTCCAGCACGCGTGTCCTGCAGGCGCCGCAGATTCGCGCGTCGAACAACACGAAGGCCACCATCAATATCGGCGACAAGATTCCCATCGCTACAGGTTCCTTTTCGTCGGCGGTCGGCGCCGTAGGCGCGTTGCCGGCGGCGAATACGCAGTTCTCGTTCCAGGACGTCGGCGTGAATGTGGAGATTACGCCGATGGTGCACGACAACAACGAAATCACCATGCTGGTCACGCTCGATGTTTCGGCTGTCAAAGACCGTATCGACGTCGGCGGCGTTTCACAGCCCGAAATCACGCAGAACAAGCTGTCGTCGGATATTCGGCTGCGGGAGGGCGAAGTGAATCTGATTGGAGGCCTGATTCGGGATTCCACCAGCAAGGGCCTGGCCGGCCTGCCTGGGCTTTCCCACATACCGATCCTGGGCCGTTTGTTCTCAAGCGAGAATTACGAAAAGGACAAGCAGGAACTTGTGATTGCGCTGATTCCGCATATCGTGCGCGGGGTCGATATTACGGCTTCCAACCTGAAGGGTGTGGCCGCGGGCAGTACGAATCAGATCAAGGTCAGTTTCGATACGGCGAAGATTGCCGCGAATGGACCGGTCAGCCCGGTGGATGCCGGGACGCTTCCCGCAACCGCGCCTCCGCCGACCGCTCCGACGCTGGCTCCAGCGTCAAACGCGCCGTCGTCCGTGACGCCGCAGGTGTTGACGCCGTCCGTTACCGCGCCACCCGCGGCTGCCCCACCCGCTACCGCGCCTCCCAATACCGCGCCTCCTGCTACCGCGCCACCCGCTACGGCACCGCCAATCGGCTCCGTACCCATCGGCTTGCCGGGAATGCCCGCGCCGGCCATGGTGCCGCCCGCACCGCCTCCCGCAGTTGCGCCTGGAGCCGCCGCCCGCGTGACGCTTCAGCCTGCGTCAACGGGCGTTGCTCTGAACTCGGCAATCACCCTGACGATCTACGCCGAAAACGTGGTGAACCTGGTGGACGTCGCGGCACAGCTTCAGTACGATCCGAAGATTCTGCGCGTCGCGAACATCGTTTCGGGCGATATGCCGGGCCGGAATCTGGCCCCTCTGGATATCACGAAGAATGTCGCGGATGAAATCGGGCGCGCGGATATGCGGGTCAGTCGTGGCCCGAATGGAGGCTCCATCTCGGGGGCCGGGGCACTGTTTACGGTCACCTTCCAGGCGGTGGGCCGCGGCAGTTCGGCGGTGACGCTGAGTTCGTTTGCGATTCGGGGTCCGGATGGCCCGGTGAATGCGAGTTTGCCGGCACCGGCGTCCGTGAGCGTGCAGTAAGGCAGATGATCATGAAGCGCAGTTCGAGAGGCGGGATGACGCTGGTGGAGTTGATCGTGGCGTTTACGATCCTGCTCGCGCTCACGTCCATGGCAGTCCCGCTGGCACGGTCCCGGGTTCACCGCATCAAGGAGCGCGATCTGCGTGAAGCGCTCAAGGAAATCCGCAGCGCGATTGATCGGTATAAGGATATGGCGGATGCCAACAAGCTTGGTCCGCAGGACGGCGTGGATACCTACAACTATCCGAAGACGCTGCAATCTCTGGTGGACGGCGTGAAAGGCGCAGGTGCCACTGCGGATGTGAAGGTGAAATTTCTGCGGCGTATCCCGCTTGATCCGATGACGAATACGCGCGAATGGGGCATGCACAGCATGCAGGACGATCCGAAGAGCACCGGTTGGGGCGGGCAGAATGTTTACGATGTGTTTTCGAAGAGCGACGCGCGGGCGGGAGACGGGACACCTTATGCGGACTGGTAAACAGCTTTCGGCGATCAGCGGTCAGCCTTCAGCCGTGCGCCGTTTGCGGCGCGGGTTCACGCTGATCGAGCTCATGATCGTCATGGCGATCATCGTCATTCTGGTCTCAGTGGCGATTCCGCACTACCAGAAGTCCATTCTGAGCGCGAAGGAGACGGTGCTGCACAATAACCTCTCCGCGATGCGCAATGCGATTGACGAGTATTCTTACGACAAACAGGGTGCACCGCATGGCCTGCAGGATCTGGTGACTGAAGGCTACCTGCGCGACGTGCCGAAGGACCCGATCACCGGCAGTAACGACACCTGGAAGATCATTATGGAAGACGCAAGCCAGAGCGTGAATTCGACGGATCCGGGGATTTTTGACGTGCGAAGCGGGTCGCAGAAGACGAGTCTTTCGGGGATGGCGTACTCGGATTTCTGAGCGCGTTCGCGCTATGTCGGGTGACAGACGGGAAACATTTTTGCGCCGGACTGTTGAGTTTTGGGTAAAATCGGAGTACGTATGGACACTCGTCGATTTACCCGTGGTCTCTTGAAGTTTCTGGTACCTGTCGGTTTGACGGTGCTGGTCAGCCTGTCTGCGAGTGGCCAGACAACTGCTAACTGCGATCCGAGTGCCACAGTGCCTACGCAGGTAGCATCAACCGGTTTGGCCGAAGCTGTCGGCGATATTGTCTTGACTTGTACCGGCGGGAGTTCAGGCAGTACTCTGCTCGGTTCACTTTACATCACCCTGAATACAAACGTTACGAACTCCCTCGACAAGAGCGGAAATCCTCTGGGTATAACCTTCACCGGCACGGGCGGCGCTGTGGCAACGGCGAACGCGGCCATACAGGTTGCAGCGAATACCTTGCTGGTCGGTGGCATTAACTACGTGGTTCCGTTTCCGAATACGTTCCCTGTGGTGATCACAATCAGCGGAGTCCGCGCGGCGGCCGCCTCTCTTCAGAACGGCCAGGCGACGCAGGTAACCGCCTCCTTCACGGGAGCAGGAATCTCGATCCCGTCTAATCCGATCACACTGGCGGTAGCCACCCCCTGGGCAACGTCTTCTTCTTTGAATAACGGAATTTCCTGCGCAGGTGCGCCTCTCCCCGCTACCCTCGACTTTCCCGGTTTCCTGGCGGTGGGTGGTGCCTCATCTGCTGTGCGCGTCACGGAGAGTATCCCCGGTGGTTTTGCTCCCAAGGCCGCATCGGCTACAAATGGCACCCGCATTGTTGTAAACCTCTCCGGCTACGGCACTGGTGTCCGGCTCTTCGCCCCGGATGCGTTGGTGGGAAATAGTGGCGTTCAGGCGACATCCGGCGGCGAATTTGGGACAGGGATCGCCAGTGGCGCCTACATTCCCGGTTCAGGGCAGTTACTCCTTTCCCGGGTTGCAGGTGCAAAAGCGGATGGTTCGGGCGGCACGCTCGTGACTGCGATACCTGCCGCTGCGACGACATTCACGGCAATTTCAGAGATCACTGTAACAAACGGTTCGGCGTTCGCCGTTTACGAGGTCCTGGATGCCAACCCGTCAGTCTCCGAGTCCTTCCAGGCCCCTGTTTTTATCGTCACACCGCCAAACAATTGCGCCAATTCGATCCAAACCAGCCTCGCAGCGGTCCTGGCCCCGATTTCAACGGTTTCCATCGCGACAGCAACAGATCCCGTCCCGCGCTTCATTCCGGTTCCATTGGCTTCCGATTGCCAATTGATCGGGGATTGCAACGGCAACTATTTCCCGATCCTGACGGTCAACACTGCACCCATAAACCTGACGGGCGCTTCCCAGGGACTAGTACAGCGTTCTTTGCTTGCTGTTTCAAATAGTGGTGGGACGCAGCTCAGTCTATCAGTTTCTATAACTTATCAATCTGTCGCCGGGTGGCTCACGGTAACCCCGCAATCAAATAACGGACAACTTGCACTTGTAGTCGCAGCCGATCCGTCTCTGCTGCAGGCTGGTATCTTTAATGCCACAGTGACCCTCAATGCCGGAGTTGGCGGAAGTGCGACCATCCCCGTTACGTTTACCGTCGGGACGTCCGGGCCAGCTATTCAGGCTATCGTCAGTTCAGCCACTTTCCAGAGCGGTAAGGCCGCGCCCGGCTCATACGTGTCAATCTACGGTGGCACTCTTGCGGGAGCAAAAGTGACCGTGACGTTTAATGGCCTCAACGCGACTGTGATCCCGGTGCCCACGCCCTACAACGCGACGCAGATTAATACAATTGTTCCCGCGTCCCTTAGCGGGCAGAATAGCGCGACCGTAGTGGCGACAATCGACGGAAGGCAAACTAATAGCGTTACCCTCGGGCTGACTCCAAACGTGCCTGCCGTATTCACGCCGGGCATCCTGAATTCGGATAGTACGGTAAACTCCGCCGCGAACCCCGCGGCGCGCGGATCATTTGTCCAGATATATCTGACGGGTCTTTCAAACCCTTTATCGGGCCCTGCCACCGTCACAATGGGAACCCAGCAGGGAATAATTCCTATATACGCGGGCGCACCGTACACTGGCGGCGGTTTCCCGGCAACCTTGGCCGGATTGGATCAGGTTAACGTCACCATCCCCCAGACGCTCTCTTTTACGGGAAACTCCACTCCCACCTCGGTTTGCGTTCTCCAGGTGTTGCCTCCGGCACTCTGCTCGAACACGGTAACAATCTATGTTAAATGAGCAGGACGGTTCCCGGTGCCGCTGCGGATTTTGAGTTCCAGATGATGAAATTTCCGTCATGAAGGCCGAAAGACTTGCAATCGACGGCGGGAACGGATATATTCGATAAGTGTCAGGCTCGAAGAGCCTCCATGTCGTATACGCCGGACTGTTTCAGGAGTCCGCGTGATGTGGTATAAAAGTTCTTGGATTGTAATTTTAAGTTTTGGGCAGCGGCAAGGTAGTTAGAACAGTAAAATATCCGCGCTCCTTCAAGTTGTACCGCCCTTGGCCGACCACTTCAGGAAGGCTGGCGAGCTTTACCTCCGCCCGATACGGAGAAGTTCCCCAAAAGTTTTAAAACGATTTGTTTGCAGTTGAGGCTCAGGTGGACGGAACTTCGACCGATTCAATTTTAGTTAAAAGTTACAATTCCCTAAGGAGAAAGAAATGGCAGATTTCAGAACAAAACTTATTACCGTTGCTGGCATGGCAACAGTGTTCGCCGGAATGGCGTTCGGTCAGGCCACAGTCAACGGCACCACTGGCGTCGCAGCCAACGCGGTTTTCCTGCGCGCTGAAGGTACCACGGAACTGGTTGCAAACTCAACCGTTACTGTGAACCAGGGTGCCGCAGTCGCCACAGTGAACCTCACTGTTTACGTATCTCCGGCACTCACCATTACCAGCCAGGTCACCGGCGCGGGTAAGGTCAGCGAAACAACGGCAACTCCTGCCGGCGGTGCGGCAGTAAACGGAACAGTTAGCGGCAGCACGGTTACCTTCACTGGCCTCACAGTTCCGGCTGGTGCGGGCACCACAGTAATCACGATCTCTGGTATTCGCGTGAATGCCAGCACGATCGCTGCTCCCACAGGCGTTCCGACCGGCGTTGCCGAAACGTTCTTCGTCGGCGGCACCAACATCACCCCGATCGTTCCGAATCCGGTCACCGTTGGTTATGCTCTGAACGGTCTGGGCGCAATCAAGGCTGCTGGTCAGACTAATAACCTGATCTGCGCTGGCTCGGCTGTTACCCTTACAAACTACACAGTCGCCGTCAGCGAAGGTTTCGCAACCTCCTTCCGCACGCTGGCTGACGAAGTCGGTGGTGTAGCTGCAACCAATGGTACCCGTCTCACAGTGAGCTTTGGCAACGTTCCTGCCAATACCGCCGTGTACGTGCCCCTGACGGTAGCAGCCTCCGCGGGCGTTGGTACGATCACCGCAATCTCTTCCGCCACGGCCGCAACTGCAGTTGGCAACAACGCTGCTGATGCTAAAGTGACCGGTGAACTCGTACCGCTCGCGGCTGTGACGATCGCCAACAACGCGGGCACCGCATATTATGAAGTCACGGCGGATAGCCTGGGTACGGTTGATACTTTCACCATTCCGGTCATCCTCGTGAACGCTGCTGGTTCCCTCACGGCCCCGGCTACCGCAATCACCACGACTGTCAGTTTTGCTCCGATCGGTTCCGCCACCAGCTACCCCAGCTTTGTCAGCGGCAACAGCACAGCGACTGTCAACGGCAGCACCTTCGGTGCCTGCACCACGACTCTCCTGTTCCCGTACGTGACCAATGCGTCTGGCTTTGAAACGGGTCTCGCGATCGCGAACACCTCGTTTGACGCCCTCGGCGCCAAGGGTGCGAGCTCGGTTGCCACTCAGAGCGGCACTTGCGTCCTGTCGTTCTACGGCAACGCGACTGCCTCCAGCAACCCGGCTAACGCCACAACCGCCAGCATCGCTGCCGGTACGACCTTTGCCGGAACGCTGACCTCAGTGGCCGGCTCGAATTTCACCGGCTATTTGATCGCCAACTGCAACTTCCAGTTCGCTCACGCTTTCTCCTACATCGTGTACAACTTCGGACAAAGCAGTGGCACGGCAATGGGCTACCTCGCCGAAGTCATCCCCGGTGCACGTGGCGCGGCTGAAGCACTGAACAACTAGTAAGAATACAGGTAGTAACAAGAAAGGGAGGGTGCCTTGGCACCCTCCCTTTTTTTCGTCTTTTGACATCGTCATCGCCGTGTCAGGCGAACTGGCCCGTCTGCGACCGTGGTCCGGTGCGAGATCTGGCTCCCGAAACTCCCTCGGTTCACCTTCCTCATTCCTTATCTCGCGTCGTCGACGCGATCCGCGTCAGATGGGCAGTACCGGCATGACGTCAGTTTCACCCCACACTCCAGATTCCAGACCGTCCTCGTTCCGCCGCCAGGCGTCCGCGCATAAGGCGCGCCGTACGTCCGGCGGAGCCAGCGGTTCCTGTCTAAAGACGTCTGTGCAATTCCCTACTTTGTGTGGATTTGAATCGAGAAAACCTGGAGCGGACCGGCGTTGAGATGGACCGTGCCGGAAGGTGTCTCATTGTCCCTGGCGCTGAACGATACGACTGCTTTCTCCTCGGGTCCCACCTTGTTTTTATCGATCAGCATGACAAGACCCTTTGGTCCGTCGCCAGCGGCCGAAATATCAATGGATCCGGGCATGTGATTGGTAATCGTTACTGCCTCAGCCTTGTGGCTCCCCGCCACAAGTTCAACCGATGTACGGTCGATCGCGACGAGCGAGCGGATCTTGGAAGGATCAGGCATACTGGCGGGAAGGGCAGGTGCAGGGCCCGCGTTTGGGCTACCTACCCTCATCTTGCCAAATGGGGTGTCAACTTCGCCTTCCTGGACCAGATACCAGACCCACTTTTCGTTCTCCAGCTTCCACGTCGTTGGTACTTTGGATGAGAACTCCATGGCAGCCATGCCCGGAGCTGACATAACGGAAGTGATGTCCAGCGTCAGTTTGGCCTTCGTGCCATCCGGACTAAGCTCAATCTTGTCGATATTGAACTTCCGGATATCCGGCTTGCCATTGTTGAAGAAGTAGTCCTTCGTGTCATCGGCGACAAAAGCCTCTGCCTGCCGGAACTTCCTATCCACCTCTAGCTGGTAGAATTCCTGCGCGCGCGCCCGCAGCGCCGCTTCGGCTTCACTCTGAACCTGTGCCGGTGGTTGTGCCGCCACAGTTTGCGTCCACATGGCGCTGATAGCGACGGGAAAAAGCAGCCTTCTGTCCATATACTGACTATAGACGTTCCAACGGCTGCGAAAGTCTTCAGATTACCGCTGAGAAATGAGGCGCGGCCTCACGCGCACGGACCCGGTATCGTTCCGCCGCGTCCGCCTGCCCGGAGCGCTCCGCATACAGCGACAACGCCCACGCGCAAACCGCCGGAATCGCCCCCATATTCCGGGCCGCCGCCCGTTCCACGCGCAGGATGGCCCCCGCGTCGGCCTCCCCGATGGCGACCAGTACCGCGTTATGCAGAATCGGGGGCTTCTCAGGAGGGACTGTCATCGCCAACTCACGGGCCGTAGCCACATCGGCCTTGCCTAACAATGCGATCAGTGCCAGAAGGTCGCGCCGATGACCCTGATACATCGTCGGAGCGCTGTCCCAGTCCGCCGCCGCCAGTTCCTGCCGGGCGAGATCGTACTGGCCGTAAACAGTGGCCGCCAGCGCGCACAACTGCGCGGTCGCGGCGTCGGCATGAGGGATTTTTCTGGCACGCGCCTGGATCAGAGCCGCATGATAGTGCTCCAGCAACCGGTCCGGCGTCGGCCTGCGGAACATGAGCTGGATTCGGCGCTGGTTGAGCCAGACCCCAAGCCAAACGGCCCCTGCGGCGAATACCAACGCGCCGCCAATGGCGGGCACCGCGAGATAGTTTCCCCGCGCCACGTTACCTGCAAGCCCGGCGATCAGGATCGAAGCAAAGAGACCGGCGGCAATACCGATCAGCGTGAATTGTTTGGTGTTAGATGACATCGACTCGATCAGGGCGCTCCCGGCAAACCGAGCGTACCCAGTAACTACGATACTACTGGCCGCCGTGAAGCCCCAGCCTTGCCAGAACGCGCCGCACCTTTTTCGGCGATATCGCCAGCCTCCGCGCCACCCGAGCGACTTTCCGCCCCTCGTGCTCCCAAACCTTCGGAATCACCAGATCCGCAAAATCCTCCGTAAGCTGCTGAAAACTCCGGTCCCCCACTACGCCCTGCGACCACGCCTGCAGCCGCGCATCGGTACTACCGCCGCCCACCACGCGGTTCTTAAGCGTCTGAAGGTTCTCCCAGATGTGGTCCTGCACCTCGTTCTTCAGCAATCCGCCAGCCCGCTCGCACAGGTCCCGGGCCTGGTCCAGATTGCCCGGTGCCCCGGAAGTGTTGCAGATGGTTAGCCCCTGCCAGATGAGTGCCCGGGCCAGCAGCCGCCGATTCTCGGTGTGGCCCGCGAGATCCACCGACTCCGTGGCCGCGTTCAGCGCCAAATGCGCCACCCACGCGGGGTCTTCAATCTCCTCTTCCAGCTTGGTATTCTCCACCATGCATTCCAGCAGGCGGGCCCGCGCCATGAGGATGTAGTCCTTTTTCTCCTCGCCCAGCGTGTAGGCGGCGCGCGCTTCGTCGTCCGCCCGCTGCAGATCGCCGTTATCCAGATGGAGATGGCCGCGGTTGACGCAGACGGTACCGGAGCCGCGGTGGTTGGAATGGATCCGGTAAATCTCGGCCGCCCGATCCAGGTGGGCCAGTGCGCGGCCGCGGAGTGCCTCATAGTCGCGGCGAAGGTCGGGCTCGCTGCGGCGGCGCTGGGCAGCGTCGGCATCGATGCGCTTGCGATGCTGGAGGGCCATCAGCCGCTCCACGTAACCGAGATTTGCCAGCGTCCGGGCAAGATTGCGGTGTTCGGCATCCCTCTTCTGGTATTCCTCAATCGCGATGTTGAAGTGGCGGATCCCGAGGTCGTACCGGCCTTCCCGGCGATACATGCGCCCGAAGCTCGATTGAATGTTGCCCCGAGTGACGTAGTCGTCCGTGGTGGAGAGCACGGCATCAGCTTCCGAGAGCAGCTTCAGCGCGTCGCGCGTCCGGCCCTTCTGGAACAACAGCCAGCTCTCGGCCACCTGCATGGCGGCCGCCATAGGCCGCATACCCGCCTCCGTCGCGTACCGATAGCCCTCGGAGATATGGGTAAGCGCGGCGTCGTATTCGCCGTTCTTTCTGTGGCACCTGGCGGACCAGAAATGCGCCAGGGCGACCAACTGCGGGTCGGCGATCTCGTGCCGAATGGAAAGGACGCGGGTGAAGTTCTCAAGGGCCCGGTCCACCCTTTCCTCGTTCACCCAAACCATCCCCTCGGCCATCAGAATGTGGATGTAGTCGGCAAGCCGGACTGTGGAGCGGCGGCCTTTCGGAAACGTGCCCAGGCCGTTCTGCACGATATCAACGTCACGCCACCCGGCGTCAACCCATTGCGCGATGTAGCAGAGCAGCGCCGCCGAATCCGGGTTGTGTGAGTCAAGATGGCCTGGAGTGGAGGACAATTCGGACCACAAGTCATCCAGGCGGGCCATGCCACGGCCGACCTGGCGCTGGCCGAGGTCGGCGCGGAGGCCAGCGAGAAGATCACTGGTTTTCGATACTGCCATGTGGGATATATAGTATCAAATCTTATGGTATATGGTCCAAAACGGACTGGTCGCTCAGTTGGCCCGGTCGCGGACCAGGGGGATTGATGTGGCGGGGTGTTTTGCAGTTTACTGGAATAATGATGGCAGTGAAAGACGGGACAGGGACCTGCGGGGCGGGACGAATCATTTTGTTATTCGGGGCACCGGGTAGCGGCAAGGGTACGCAAAGTGCCCTGCTGACCTCGCGCTATGGGATTGCAGCGGTTTCGACCGGGGCACTCCTGCGGGAAGAGGCAAAGCGGAATTCACCTTCGGGTTTTCGCCTGCGGCAGACCCTCGCGGCTGGCGCGTTGGTGGAGGACGAGCAGGTCTTTCGGGCGGTGAAGTCTCGCGTCAAGGCGCTTCGGGAAAAGAACGGCACCAATTCCGCCGGTAGCCTGATCCTGGATGGATTCCCGCGTACGGCAACTCAGGCGAGGATGCTGGACCAGTTGCTGACAGACCTGGGCATGGCCAGCCCGCTCGTGCTTCATCTGGATGTGCCCGCTGAAGTGCTTCGCACCCGGTTGGCCAGCCGAAGACAATGCGCGACCTGCGGGTTTATCTATAATCTGCGATCAGAGCGTTCCGGGGCCGGCTCCCGTTGCCAGATCGATGGTGGCGCACTGGTGGAACGGGACGACGACTCAGAAGGGGTGGTGGGTCGCCGTCTGTCGGCGTATGAGGCCGAGACGCTGCCTGTTCTGGATTACTACCGCCGCCATCACCGGGGCACTTGCTGCAGCCGGCTGGACGGAAACCGTGATCCGGAGTTGGTCGCGAGTGATATTTGCCACGCGCTCGGACTGCAGGAACCCACCGCAGTTGCGGCCTGATCCATTCGCATCAGCTCAGAAATAGGAGAGCGGGCCGCACCTCAGTGTCGTCCGCTCTCCTGCTTTATGATCATCTATTCAACTCAGGGTAAGGCACGGCGCCAGGTGCCGGCGTGGCCAGCAAGGGCCGCAGGAATTGGACGCCAGGCCCCGACAAGTGCGACACCGCGCGATTCGGCCAACTGCGTCAGATCTGTTCCTTCCGGCGTAACATCCTGAATGTACCCCAGTGCAATGGCGCGGATTCTCCAGTCGGAGATGATCTGCCCGCATCTTTCGCGCGTCAGCCCGTACCGATCCGCAATCAGTCGGGTGGACCATCCGCGCACGAAATAAAGCACGGCCAGACGCCACTGCAGGTCTCGTCGCGACCTCTGGCCAAAGATCGGTGCCTGCGCCGGGAAACATACAAAATTCCCGTGGATCAGGGTCTGCAAAGTGCGATTGCCGAGCAACGAGAGCTCGATTGTCCGCTGCACATTGGCAATGCCAACCTGCGGCGGGGACTCCGGACGAGTAGGTGTCACCTCTAGCCTTCCAATAGTGAAGTCAGAAAAGGAAATTGCCAGACGAGGGAACGATCCACCGGACGGGGGAGGGAGGAACTAACGGCGACAAGGCCGTTACATCTGTATTGTAGCGCTGATGGGTAGTATTAGCGCAAGTGATAATATGTTTTCTTTACGGAAATAAAAAAGGGCCCGAGAACTTCCTCGGGCCCTTTCACTAGGAATCGCTCAACAGCTCTAGCTACCGTTCGAGAACGAGCCAGCAGCAGCAGCTCCGGCGACACTGGCACCAGCAGCGGCAGCAACGACTCCGCCGATCACGGCTCCACTAACGCCCGCAGCCGCACCAGCACCGGCAGCCGCACCAGCGGCAGCCGCACCAGCACCAGCCGCACCAGCACCAGCCGCAGCGGCGCCGCCCGCAGCAGCCATACCGGCCGCAGTGGTGGTGGCACCGATCCGTGCAGCGACATCAGAGCAAGTCGCGCCAGTAGCGGATTCAATCGCGCTGACGTTCACAACCTGAGTGGCACCCGCAACAGCCTTCGCCGAAGAATCAACAGTTCCCGTAGCCTTGGCGCGCTTGCCAACGAACTTGCGAAGATCGATCGTTTTCACAGAGGTCCGCAGTTCAAATACCTGATTACCAGTCTGATCGACGAGCACGGCAGCGCCAGACTTGTTGACGACGCAACCCGTGTTGCTGAAAGCTCCGGACCCACCTGCCTGAGGCAGGAATGACATGGGCATTTCCGGCATCACGCGAGCAACCAGTACACCAGCGCCGTTCCAGACATTCACAGGCGCAGTGAGCGCCGTGACTAATACCTTATTTGTGCCATCGAGGCGAACGCGGGCAATGGACCCAGTTTCCGCGGGCTGAATCTTCAGCGACCGCGCGTCCAGCGAGTAACCGGAATTCGACTGGAACTCACTCATACCGCCTTCAAGCGAGGCGTGAGTCGCGTAAACCCGAACCGTCGAATCCGCACCGAGATCCACACGAGTGCCGGACGTCAACTGGACACGCGAGTAATTCGTTGCCGAGACAACCGCGCCCTCGAAAACCGTTGCGCTGGTCGATACGCGTGCGCCGTCGATCATGACGCTTGACAAGCCGGGGCTGGAAGCCACCATCCCAATAGCAGAGCCTGTGGCAGCAGCGAGCGACAACGCGCCCGCGGTTAATGCCGCCGAAATCATTACTGCAACTTTTTTCTGCATAAATTTTCCTTCACAACCTCCTGAATCGACCCGCAACTCCAACTTGGTACTAGTCGACCTAATGCTATATTAGGTGACGCTAAAGCTTGGACGCAAGTAGCTAGACAACTTTTAATGTTCCAGACCCGCTACAACATCAGTTTTGGCCCGTTTTTGGTTTCATTTACAGCCTTGCTCTGTCTTGCGTTTCTGGCTTGCTATACAGTTGTTTCGGCTATTGCAGACCAATCCTTTAGGCTAAATACACCTGAGTCGGTCCGGCGTGCTGTTCAGATGATGCCCGGAAATGCCGATTATCACGAGGTCCTGGCCGAACATCTCGAAGGAACCGGGGTAAATCCCGACGAAGAACTTCGAATTGTGACCGAGCTGGATCCCAGAGAATCGCGCTATTGGATCCGGCGCAGCTTCCGCGCCGAGGTGGAACAGAACTTCGACGACGCCGAACGCTATCTGCTTAAAGCGTATGGAGTTGACCATGGTTTCGACCCACGCTGGGCGCTCATGAATTATTACTTCCGCAGAGGCCACGAGGCTGAATTTTGGCGGTTTGCAAAAGAAGCTTTCGTCATGAGCTATGGGGTCCCCATACCGATTTTTCGCTTGTGCCTGTTGATGCGGGACGACCCGTCCCTCATCCTGCAGGCCCTCCAAGGGCGTCGTGACCTTTTGTCTTATTATTTTCAGTACTTTGCGAATCTTCCGCGACTTTCCGCCGCCGCCGCCGCCGCTCCGGAACTTGCCCTCTCCGCTGATACGGAGGAATTGCCTCAATTCATCACCTACTGCAATCAGCAGATCGGGCAGGATACGGAGTCTGCGTTGACCGTATGGAACTCACTTTGCCGGAGGCATTTGTTACCTTTTCAGGAACTCACCCCCGCTGGCGGGAACATCATTACCAACCCAGACCTTGCGGTTGACACACTGAAACAGGGCTTTGACTGGAAACCGCTCGGCGGGGATGGCGTCAGTATCAGTCCCAGCCCGGGCGGGAAGGGGCTGACAATCGAACTTACCGGACAGCAGCCTGATCATCTGCCTTTGATGGAACAGTTCGTTCCGCTGTCACCCGGACTGCGATATGCAATCGACTTCGACCATTCCTTTCAGGGTGCTGCTGCGGACTCCGGACTCAGATGGGCCGTCTACGCCCTGGATTCGCAGCCGGGCGCCCCGCCTCTGGCAACTTCAGCTGTTCTCACGGCTGCCGACGGCGATCACGCGCAAGTAACCTTCGAAGCAGGCCACCGCAACATTGCTCGCCTCGTCCTGGAATATCGTCGCGCACTGGGCACAGTGAGGTGGCACGGCACAATCGGAATTCGTCGCATCTCTTCCCGAATCCTTCAATCCGCGGCGGTTCCGGGAGAATAGACCAGCCATGCTGCGAAAAATATCAGCGGTCGCCCTGTTTATCGCCACCATCGCCACTATTTCGGTCATGTGGCTCCCGGCCTTTTGGGCGACCGCAATTGCCGAACTGTCGGCTTTTTGTCTTGCGGCTGCCTGGCTGATCGGCTTCCTTATGGGAAAGCAGCGGTTGCAGATACGTACCGTACTCATCTCGCTGGTGGCCGCGGCGGGATGGGCGGCCTTTCAATGGGTGTCTGGTGCCACCATCTACCGCTGGGCTACAGGCCAGACCATGCTTTATTGGGCCGCCGGGGCTTCAATCGTATTCGTCGGCTTAGCTGTCTTCGATGACCGGCAGGTCAGGATCGCCTATCTGCGGGCCCTTGTTGTCGCTGGATTTATTATTGCGATCGTCGCTCCCCTTCAGTTGTTCACTGCGGAAAGCAAAATCTACTGGTTGTTCGACTCTCCCGATGGATGGCGAGCGATGGGACCCTTCCCCTATGCTAATCAGTACGCGGCGTTTATAGAACTATTGTTTCCGATTGCTCTGACTGGCGTATTTGTGGAGAAATCGGGTTGGAAAACGTTCTACGGTCTGGCTGCGGCAGTGATGTACGCCTCTGTCTTTGCATCCACTTCCCGTTCCGGGCTCATATTTACAACAATTGAAGTTTTCGTGGTGCCGATGCTTGCAGCCAGACGTTCCGGAATCTCATTCCGGCAGGTTGCGGTCCCTGGCCTGATTTTTCTGGGCATGCTGATCACAATGGGTCTGGCAGTCGGCCCTGAGCGGATGATAGAAAAATTCCACCAAAAAAACCCCTACTATGGTCGGCTCAAGTTTTCGGAAGCGTCGCTCAGGATGATTGCCGACCACCCCTGGATCGGAATTGGTGCGGGCAACTGGGCGAGAGCTTATCCTGCCTACGCGACCTTTGATAACGGCTCCTACGCCAACCAGGCCCATAACGACTGGGCCGAATGGACGGTCGAGGGAGGTATTCCATTCCTGCTGATTATGGTGTCCGCCGCCGCATGGAGCGTGCGCAGGGCTTTTAAGACAGGCTGGGGACTCGGCGTCGCAGTTGTGTTCTGTCAATGCCTGATGGATTTCCCGATCCAGCGTATCGGTGTTGCGATGGTGTTTTTTACCGTGATAGCGGCCATCGGTTACGACGACGATAGTCCACGCCAGCGTCGTCAGCCAGTGCCGGAGTGAAGGCCACATGAAACTTTCGCAAGGGCGGTGACACCCAGTTAAGTCTTCGGTGCCGCCGAAATGAATCTCTTGAACTGGTAAACTGAAGACTCCCGGCAGATCAGCCGATAGAAAAACAGCCGGAAAGGAAACTGTGAGAATTTTGAGATCGGTCGCGCTTATTCTGACTTTCTGTACTATCCCCGTTTTTGGGCAGTTGAGGCCCGTGGTGGATACCGTCGTTGCGTCCCCGAATGCCACGCAGAGTCTGCCCGACCACAAGATTGTTCCAAACGATTTGCTCTCGATTACGGTGACGGACGAACCAGGCTTGTCAAAGGTCGTGCGTGTGGGTGAAGACGGGACTGTCTCGATGCCCAAGCTGGCTCCGGTCAAAGTGGAAGGGCTGCTTCCCCGCGAGGTAGAGGCGGAGATTTCGCGGCAACTCGTGGCCGAGCAACTTCTGATTCACCCCGCAGTTGGCGTTGCTATTCAGGATTATGCGCAGCGTATGATCAGTGTGGTTGGCGACGTCAAGGTCCCAGGTCAATATCCGATTTCCACCCTAATTACGCTGATGGAGGCCCTTGCCAAAGCTGGCTGGACGACTCAGGAGGCAGGTTCGGAACTGATCTTCAGTAAGTCGGCGACCGACGCGCCGCGCCGAATTAATATTGTGCAACTCCAGACCACGGCGGACCCTTCGATCAACGTAACTTTGACAGGCGGAGAAGTGATCAATGTCCCGGATGCGTTGAAAATATGGGTTACGGGCAACGTAACCAAACCGCAGGCCGTTCCGATCCGGAATCCCGGCGATGCAACAGTTTTGAAGGCAGTGGCAAGTGCCGAGGGTTTGACTCAGTATTATGGCCGTATTGCTTACATCTACAGGCCCGACGAGAATGGGGTACGTCGCGAAATTCCGGTACCTCTGTTCGAGATCGTCCACCACAAGAAGCAGGATGTGCCGCTATTGGCGGACGATATTCTGCTGATTCCGGATGATAACGGAACGAAGCGTCGGATTTTGCTGGACATGCTCAAGGGCATGACTGGTGCGGGTGCGACTTCGGCAATCATATACGGCCTCAAATAGATTCGGGCACACAGCGGATTTAGTTCATTATGCAAAGAGATCGCAAAGAGTTTTTGTCGCAGCCAGGCCTGAGCGTGGGCGCGAATACAGGAGGAGCGCTGACTCGCCCCGTCCAGCCGGACGTCTCGGCGTCACCGCTTCTTGTGGCTCCGGACACCGATTCAGAGGCCCAGTTACCGCTCTCGCATTACCTATGGCTGATCCGGGCTCACTGGATCAAAATGTTGGTATTTGTGGCGTTCGCCGTCATCGCCACAGCCATGATCACCGCCCGGCTGGAGGCGCAGTTCTCGGCAACTGCGAGCTTATATCTGGACCGCAACGCGGCCAAGAACCTGGTCGGACAGGATTTGCAGACTGGATCTGCGAACAAAGGCGACATTGACTCGTATATCCAATCCCAGATTCAGATTGCACTGAGCGATGAGGTCCTCCGGCCGGTTGCCGAGAAATTCGGATTGCGTGCGATACCGAAAGACAATACGGAAGCCAGTCGACGCCTTGCTATTCGTCAAAACGAAGCTCCCGTTAAGTTAGCCGGCTTGGTGATTCAACGAGCGCCGAACACCTACATGGTGACGATCACATACCGATCACCCGATGCCAATCGTGCGGCGGATGTGGCAAACGCAATTGCCGAGTCTTTTCTGAAGCAGACGGTTGAGATGCGTATTCATTTGTCGAAGACGCTGACGGCCTACATCGAGAAGCAGCTCAACGATCTGCATGACAAAACCCAGGCATCGGAAGAGAAAGTGGCGATTCTGGAAAAGGAACTGGCTGTCATCAATCCTGATCAGAAGACCAGCATTGCGCAGGCGAAGCTTCAGCAGTTGACCACTGAATATACAAACGTCCAGTTGGATCGCGTCAAGGCTGAGTCTATCTACAACACTCTTCAGACTGGTACCCTTGACGCCGCGCTGGCGGCACCCCAGGGACTCAAGATCCCGGACGATCTTCTCAAATTGAAAGATGCCGAACAGGTTTTCGATCAGGCCAAGCTGCGATACGGCACCAAAGCCGTCGAGTACGAGAGAGCGGAAGCCGCCGTAAAACAACTCAAGGACCAGATCGCCAAAGACGTCGCCAGCGTCCAGAGTCAGGCCCAATCCGATTACCAGAAACAAAAGAATCAGGAAGAACTGGTTTCCACCCAGCTTGCCACAGCCAAAGCCGAATACGATCAGCTGAACATGCGCATGCTTGACTACCAGTCGGCGAAAAACGAGGCCTTGCAGGATCGCACCCTCTACGACGAACTCGTCAAGAAAGTCCACGAGAACGATATCAACGCCGGCTTTAACAATGACGTGGTCCGCATCGCAGAGCATGCCCTGCCTGCGGCAACACAGGTTTACCCACGACCCGTTCTCAACCTGGCCGTCGCCTTTCTCGTCTCCACCCTCCTCGCCTTTGTCGGCGTAGTCGGCATGGATCGCGTTGACACGACCGTCCGGAATCCCGAGCAGATCGCCCACACTCTGAAGGCCCGCGTCATCGGTGGTCTGCCGATGATGAAAAAATGGCGCGCAACCCCCGGCCTGGCTCTCCTTCGCGATGCTGCTTTGACGGAAGGCGCGTCAGGGGCAGACGGCAAGGCCGTTCAAACCCGCGCGCAGCTTACAGGCTTCGAAGAAGCCGTTCGCACGCTCCGCAACTCCATCATGCTGTCCGATTTTGACCGGCGCCTGAAGTGCATCCTCATGACCAGCGCCTCGCCCTCCGAAGGCAAATCGACGGTCGCGGCCCACCTCGCCATTGCGCACGCCGAGCAGGGCCACAAGACCCTGCTGCTCGATGGCGATATGCGCCGTCCCAGTATGCACAAGTTGTTCGGTGTGGAGAACCTCGTCGGACTATCCAAAGTCCTCGAGCACGGCACGGATTGGCATGAGGTGCTCCTCCAGCCACGGGCGGATCTGGAATTGAAGATCATGCCAGCCGGTCCCTCCACCCGTCGCGCCGCCGATCTCGTCGGACAGGTTCTCCCGAGGCTTCTCGATCAGGCCCGCGAAGAATTCGACCTTGTCATTCTCGACGCACCGCCGCTGCTCGGCTTCCCTGAGCCGCTTCAGATGGCTGCTGCCGTAGATGGCGTCATCATCGTCACACGTGCCGGTCAGACCGAACGCCGCGCTGTTGCCGCAGTTCTCAATACCCTCAGTCACCTGCGGGCAAATGTCATTGGCCTCGTTCTCAACGAAGTCCGGAATGACATGGGTGCCGGTTACTACTACTACGGTTACGGCTACTATGGCAAGAATTACGGTAAGTACTACACTGACCGTAAAGACGAGAAGAGCGTCGCTAAAACATAGAAAACACTGCTATCAGCAAGCTGCTTTGCCATGGGCTCCGGAGCTTTCCGGAGCCCATTTGTTTTCTACTCGCCAGAATCCCGGCTTAGCGCTGCGAATTCCTGCTCGTGCGCCTCCGCCGCCAATCCGAGTTGCCGCAGACTGACCAGATGCTGCGGCACCACCACACGCGTCGACCACGGTGTATCGTTTGAAAACCGCAGGCCGATAAAGTACGTGTCATCCCGGAACGTGCAATAGCAAACATGTCCGTAAAAAGGCGTGGCGCCCACGGTGAGCATGACAATCGAGCCGACGGGTACAGGCTCTTCCAGCTGAACGCACCCTCCCAATGGCGAAATATCCTCCAGCAGTGCCTGTTCGGACCGGACTACCCCGTAATCAGAACCTGCCGCCTCGCGCCACTGCCCCTCATTGCGTTGCTCGCCAGCCTCTCCCGGACCCGGATTGCCAGGTGCAATCGCTCTCAGGCCGTTATCTGTCAGCCAATCGAGTTGCACCAGGTCCGCGCAGAGAAAACGCCCTTCCAAACGCCTGTTGTCCATATGGATACCTTATCGGCACATTTGGGCGACCGTTGAGACACACGTGATCTGTTCTGGTACTCGCCAGCCTGGAATCAGGCCGGAGGACGGAATTCCTTCAGTACACCGCTTCACAGGTATCCGCTCCTGTCAACTGGTGCCGCAAACCCTTTGCGGGCCACGCCGAGACTCATCCCGACGCCGGTTCACGGAGGAAATATGTGTGTGGAGTTATGAAATGGCCAGCCTAAACCTGATCGAACAAGTGCCCCATCTTGTCGCGCTTGGTTCGCAGATATGCCTCGCTCGTGTCCACCGGTTCCGCGATGCACGGTACCCGGTCCGCCACGGTAACCCCGGCATCCTCCACCGCCTTCACCTTGCCCGGATTATTCGAAAGCAGCCGCACGGATCTAATCCCGAGATGCTGGAGAATCGCCCCGGGCAATAAATAACTGCGAAGATCACTCTCAAACCCCAACTGCTCGTTAGCCTCGACCGTATCCGCGCCCCTGTCCTGCAATTCATACGCCCGAAGTTTGTTCATCAGGCCGATCCCCCGGCCCTCCTGCAACTCGTAAATGATCAGCCCACGCCCCTCCGCGCCAATGCGCCGGAAAGCGATCTCCAGCTGTGCGCGGCAATCGCAGCGCAGACTGTGAAACGCGTCGCCCGTCAGACATTGTGAATGTATCCGCAGCAGAGGTGACTTCTCCTCCGCATCCATCCCGCCTCGCAGATCTCCCATCGCCAACACCGCCGCCTCTTCCACGATTTCCGTCTCGGTCCCATCCGCCTTCGTCACGCGAAAGTGCCCCTCAAAACCGTAGATCCGAAACTGGCCGAATTCCGAAGGAAAACTGGCCTCGGCGGCCTGGACAAGTGTAAAAGCGGGTGTGGGGTTCATGTAGATAGATGGCGGACCACCGGATGTACCGGCGTTCACGGACGGCGTTTCGCGCTGAACCGATCAGCCGGGTTCAGCACGCCGGGTCGAATACGCTAAATTCAATTATAATGAGCACCCGGTGAAGGACCAACTCATTACACTGCTCGTCAAGGTCGGCGCCATCGCCGCACTGTCGAGTTTCGGCGTCCGGAGCTCGGCCATCAAACGCATGCTCCTCCGCGA
Source organism: uncultured Acidobacteriia bacterium (assembly GCA_903875575.1). GTDB lineage: Bacteria > Acidobacteriota > Terriglobia > Bryobacterales > Bryobacteraceae > BOG-234. The sequence continues at coordinate 70,227 of CAIQWJ010000010.1, forward strand.
AGAACGCACGCTCGATCAGCGCGTGCGCCTGTCTCTCTGGTTTGCCGGCCTGTTCGCCCCCGGCGAAATCATCCGCATTGTCGCCCCAGACTACCGTGCGCTCGATCTCGGCCTCGAAGGAGCCCTGCTCGCCGGCATCATGGGCGGCTACGTCAGCGGCATGCTGGCAGGCATTCTTCTCGCCATCCCCGCTGCCATGAACGGTGAATACTTAGCCCTGCCCTTCTACGCAGCCGCGGGCCTCGGCGGCGGCCTGCTCCGTGATTCCTCATCCAGTCCGGATGACGTCTGGCGTTTCTCTCCCTTCCCCGATGTCAATCTCTACCGCATCTTCGAGCCGGGCAGGGAACTCCGTAGCGCCATGTTTCATGCCTACTTCTCCATCGGCGTTCTCGTAGCTGAATTCCTTCGCCAGGCCCTCGGCCGCGAATTCGGCGGCCGGCATTTACTCTTCACCACCGCCACCTGGGGCGAGGATCCATGGCTGCTCTTCGGCGCTTACCTTTCCACCTATTTCTGCATCACCATCCCGCTCAAGGTCTGGAACAGCACCCGCAATGAGGCACGCCTGGAAGAACAGGCCCGCCTCCTCCTCTCCGCCCGTCTCGAAACTCTGGCCAGTCAAATCAATCCGCACTTCCTCTTCAATACCCTCAACTCGATTGCCTCGCTCACCCGCATCGACCCCGAACGCGCCCGCACCATGGTCGTCCAGCTCGCCCGCATCATGCGCCGCCGCCTGCGCAGCCAGGACCACTTTTCTCCCCTTCGGGACGAAATGGACTTCATCGACGACTATCTGGCAATAGAACTTGAACGCTTCGGCGACAAACTGCGCGTGGTCCGGGAGATTGACCCCTTCGCCGTCGATCTCCCCGTGCCCAGCATGATCCTTCAGCCGCTGGTAGAAAACTCCATCAAGCACGGCATCGCCGAAAAGGTCGATGGCGGCACCATCACGCTCCGTGCACGGCGAGTGCGGGATCGCCTCATGATTGAAGTCGAAGACGATGGCGTGGGTATCCCCGAGGCAAAACAAGCCGACCCGCCGGGCTCCGGCATCGGCGTCAGCAACGTTCGCGAGCGCCTCCTGGTCCTCTATGGCGATGATCACGACATGGTCATCACCAGCGCCGCCGGCCGCGGTACCCGCATTGTCATCGAAATACCAGCTCAGCCACCCGCCACAGGCAAAAGCACGCCGTGACGTCGCCCTGAAAACCCCCAGACAGTGTATTTCGTCCGGCCCGGACGTCCGTTACGGACCATATTTCCTGAGCCTGGTTTGCTCCAAAAATGTCCCCTATGGTAACGTAAAGATTGCCCGTTTTGGGGTTCCGTAGTTCCTGCATACTTCTCAATCATGGACAAACTGTTACACGACTTAGGCGGAATTGTGCTGAACGCACTGCCGACGTCGATAATCGTACTGATTCTGGCTATTTTTGTGAAGCAATTCTATCTGAAGCCGCTCGACGCGGTTCTGGCCGAGCGCTTCCGTCTGACTGAAGGCGCGCGTAAAGCCGCCGAAGCCGGTCTCGAATCCGCCGGCAACCGCATCGCCCAGTACGAAGCCGCCATCGAAAAGGCGCGGGGCGAGATTTACGCGGAACAGGCTGAATTTCTTCGCAAACTGCACGCCGATCAGTCCGCCAAAGCACAGGAAGCGAAAGCGACCTCAGATTCTACCCTGGCCGCCGTTCGGTTGGCACTCGCCGCTGAAGCCAATGCCGCCCGTCAGGGACTCGCTGAACAAAGCGACCTGCTGGCGTCTGAAATCGCCAATTCCGTACTGGCCCGGAGGGTCTCATGATGCTGGCCGAAGAAGTCAGCGAACTTTGGAAGTGGCCGAATTTCCTGCTGTTGGCTGGGCTGCTCGGCTACATGATCAAGAAGCATGTTCCGGCACTGCTCTCCAGTCGCTCGCAGCAGATTCGCGAAGGCCTCGAAGCCGGCGAAAAAGCGAAGGCGGAAGCCGATGCCCGCGCCGCCGCAGTCGACGCCAAAATGGCCAATCTGGATCGTGAAATTGCGGAACTCCGAGCCGGTGCCAAAGCCGACCTCGAACGTGAAGCTGATCGTATTCGCCGCGAAGCCACGGCCGAACTGAGCCGTATCGAACAACACACCGCCATGGAGATCGTCTCCCTCGGCAAGCAGGCTCGCCTGGAGCTTCGTCAGCACGCCGCCGCGCTGGCCATGGACCTTGCGGAACAAAAGATTCGCGGTCGCATGACGCCGGAAGTCCACGCTACCCTCTTGGGCAACTTTGAAGGCGACATGTCCGCCCGCAACCAGGGAGGCCTGACGCAATGACCTCCGCCACCATAGTCAATCGTTACGCCAGCGCGTTGGCCGATGTCGTCATCGCTCCGAATTCCGTCGTAACTCCCGCCGAAGCCGTGGCCCAGTTGCGTAGTTTCTATGCCTCGGCTAGCGCCGTTCCGGAACTCCAGATGGTCTTGGCCTCTCCCGCAGTTCCGAAGGCCCGAAAACGAGTCGTGATCCGCGCCATCGCCTCTGCGATGGGGATCAAACAGATTCTCTTGAATTTCCTGCTCGTCCTGAGCGACCGCCGGCGCTGGGATGCGTTGCGCGAAGTGATTGACTCTCTCGAGTCGGTGCTGGACGAACATATGGGTTTTGAGCGCGCGGAAGTTCGTTCCGCTTACGCGCTCAGTGATGCGCAAACGGAAGAATTGTCGCGCGAATTGACACGCGTCGCGGGGCGGAATGTACGGCTGCAGCTGGTCGTCGACCCCACCCTGATCGGCGGCGTGACGGCGCGCGTGGGTTCCACGGTATATGACGGCAGCGTGCGGGGAAGTCTGGCGAAAATGCGCCGGAGCCTTGCCGCAAATCGGTATTAGAAGCGAAATTATATGGCTCAGATTCGGGCAGACGAGATAACAAACATCCTCCGGCAGGAGATCGAGAATTACGACCGCGCCATTGACGTGAGCGAAGTTGGCACCGTCATTTCCGTTGGCGACGGTATCGCGCGTATCCATGGCCTCGAAAAGGTCATGGCTGGCGAACTCATCGAGTTCGGCAGCGGCGTGTCCGGCATCGCCATGAACCTCGAAGAGGATCAGGTGGGTTCCGTGCTTTTGGGCGAATACTCAAAGATTCGCGAAGGCGACGAAGTGCGCCGCACCGGCAAGATCATGTCCGTCCCCGTTGGCGACGCGCTGATCGGCCGCGTGGTGGACGCCCTCGGTCGCCCCATTGACGGCAAGGGTCCCATCGTCACCTCACAGTTCAACGCCATCGAACGCATAGCCCCGGGCGTTATCGAACGCCAGCCGGTGAAGCAGCCCCTCCAGACCGGCGTCAAAGCCATCGACGGCATGATCCCGATTGGTCGCGGTCAGCGCGAACTGATCATCGGCGATCGCCAGACCGGTAAGACCGCCATCGCCCTCGATACCATTCTCAACCAGAAGGGTGGCGACGTGATTTGTATCTACGTCGCGATCGGCCAGAAGCGTTCCACTGTTGCTCAGGTGGTCAAAACCCTCGAAGATTTCGGCGCGATGGAATACACCATCGTCGTCTCGGCCAGTGCCTCGGATCCCGCGCCCATGCTGTACCTCGCGCCATTCTCCGGCTGCGCCATCGGCGAGTACTTCCGCGACAACGGTCGCCACGCTCTCTGCGTGTATGACGATCTTTCCAAGCACGCCGCGGCTTACCGCGAAATCTCCCTCCTGCTGCGCCGCCCGCCGGGCCGCGAAGCGTATCCGGGCGACGTGTTCTATCTCCATAGCCGCCTTCTGGAGCGCGCGGCGAAGCTGAACGACGAACTCGGTGGCGGTTCGCTCACCGCTCTGCCCTTCATTGAAACTCAGGCGGGCGACGTTTCGGCTTACATTCCGACCAACGTGATCTCCATCACCGACGGTCAGATCTATCTCGAAGCCGATCTGTTCAACTCCAACATCCGCCCCGCCGTCAACGTCGGCCTTTCAGTCAGCCGCGTCGGTGGCAGCGCCCAGATTAAGGCCATGCGCTCAGTTGCAGGTCCTCTGCGTCTCGATCTCGCTCAGTATCGCGAACTCGCCGCCTTCGCACAGTTCGGTTCGGACCTCGATAAGTCGTCGCAGGCTCAGTTGAATCGCGGTAAGCGCCTCGTGGAAATCCTGAAGCAGCCGCAGTACAAACCGCTGCCCGTGGAAAAACAGGTGGTCATCATTTTCGCCGCCACCAAGGGTCTGCTCGACGATATCGCCGTGGAAGATTGCCGCGCCTTCGAGACGGAACTCTACAAGTTCCTCGAAAATGCCAAGCCGGCCATTCTCACCGGTATTCGTGAAAAGAAAGTTATCGATGACGCGCTGCAGGCGGATCTCAGAGCGGCCATCGCCGAATTGAAGGGCCGTTTTGTTAAGGGAGCGCGCTCCTAGCGCCCAAAGCGCAGCGATACCATGCCGAGTCTGATAGATTTCCGGCGGCGCATACGCTCCGTCAAAAACACGCAGCAGATCACCAAGGCCATGAAAATGGTCTCGGCGGCCAAACTGCGCCGCGCCCAGGAACGCGTGATCGCGGCCCGTCCCTATGCCGCCCGCATGCGCGAAATGCTCGCGAATCTTTCGCAGGCCGCGCAGTCGGACGAACGCGCGTCGGAAAGCGCCTGGCTCGCCCAGCGCGAACCGAAGAATATCGATCTCGTCCTGGTCACCAGCGACAAAGGTCTCGCGGGCGCGTTCAATTCCAATCTGATCAAGGCCTCGCAGCGTTTCATCGCCGAACATCCCGGCGCGAAAATCTCGCTCACTCTGGTCGGCCGCAAAGGCCGCGATTTTTACAAGCGCCGCAATGCCGAAATCGTCGGTGAATACGTCAACATCCTCGCCAAGCCCACCTATGCGGATGCCGCCGGTGTCGCGAAGGAAATCATTCGCCGTTATCGCGCAGGCGAAACCGACGCCGTCTACGTCATCAACAACGATTTTAAGAGCGTCATGACCCAGACCCTCTCGGTCATGCAGTTGCTCCCAGTCAACCTGGAAGCTCCTGCCGGCGCCACCGCCGCACCGGCCGCCACGCTCGACTACATCTACGAACAGTCGCCGCTCGACATGCTGGAGCAACTCATGCCCCGCTATGTCGAAGTGGCCATCTTCCGCTCCATGCTGGAAACCGGCGCAGCTGAACATGCCGCCCGTATGACGGCCATGGATTCGGCATCGTCCAACGCAAAAGACGTGATTGAAGCCCTCACGCTGTACATGAACCGCGTACGGCAGGCCGCCATCACCAAGGAAATTATCGAAGTCGTCAGCGGCGCGGCCGCCGCGGGCTAAACCGGCCCGTGTAAAAAGGAAAGAATTATTCTTATGGCAACAGATTCCACAACAACAACCGCGGATGTCGTCGGTACAGTCGTTCAGATCGCGGGCCCCGCGATCGACTGCCAGTTCCCCGAAGGTCAGATCCCCGAAGTCCGCACCGCCATTCGCATCGTGAGCGAGGGCTTCGACGTTCCCACGCCCATCGACATTATCTGCGAAACCCAGCAGCACATCGGCGAAGGCCGCATCCGTACCATCGCGATGCAGCCCACCGAAGGTCTGGTCCGCGGCATGAAGGCCATCAGCCTCGGCGGCCCCATCACCGTTCCGGTCGGTCGCGAAACTCTCGGCCGCGTGCTCAATGTCCTCGGCCAGCCTGTGGACGCCATGGGCCCGGTCAACGCAAAAACGTTCTATCCGATTCACCGCCCGGCACCCTCCTTCGAAGACCAGTCCACCCGCCTCGAAATGTTCGAGACCGGCATCAAGGTCATCGATCTTCTCGAGCCCTATTTGCGCGGCGGTAAGATCGGCCTGTTCGGCGGAGCCGGCGTCGGCAAGACCGTCGTCATCATGGAACTGATCAACAACATCGCCATGAAGCACGGCGGCGTGTCGGTCTTCGCGGGCGTCGGTGAACGTACCCGTGAAGGGAACGATCTTTGGCTCGAAATGCAGGAAGGCGGCATCGTCGATCCCAAGGACTACACCAAGTCCAAAGTCGCACTGGTCTACGGCCAGATGACCGAGCCGCCCGGAGCCCGTCTCCGCGTTGGTCTCACCGGCCTGACCGTTGCGGAATTCTTCCGCGATGAAGAAGGTCAGGACGTGCTGTTCTTCGTCGATAACATTTTCCGCTTCACCCAGGCCGGTTCGGAAGTCTCCGCGCTTCTCGGCCGTATGCCGAGCGCCGTGGGTTACCAGCCCAACCTCGCCACCGAAATGGGCGAACTCCAGGAACGCATCACGTCCACGAAAAAAGGTTCCATCACCTCGGTGCAGGCCATTTACGTGCCCGCCGACGATTACACCGATCCGGCGCCCGCTGCGGCCTTCGCCCACCTCGACGCCACCACCAACCTCTCGCGCTCCATCGCCGAACTCGGTATCTACCCGGCCGTGGATCCGCTCGCCTCCAGCTCGCGCATTCTCGATCCCCGCATCATCGGTGACGAGCACTACAACACCGCGCAGGCCGTCAAAGGCGTGCTCCAGCGCTACAAGGATCTTCAGGACATCATCGCCATTCTCGGCGTCGATGAATTGAGCGAAGAAGACAAGCTCATCGTCTCCCGCGCCCGCAAAATCCAGCGCTTCCTGTCGCAGCCCTTCCACGTGGCCGAACAGTTCACGGGTATCAAGGGTAAGTACGTCAAGCTGTCGGATTCCATCAAGGGCTTCCAGGAAATCGTCGATGGCAAGTATGACGATCTCTCCGAACAGGCTTTCTACATGGTCGGCACCATCGAAGAAGCGATTGAGAAGTCCCGCCAGATGAAGGCGGCGTAACCGGGCACCATGGCCGATACACTGCTGTTCCAGTTAGTCAGTCCCGAACGCCTCCTGGTGGAAACCCAGGTGACGGAAGTGCAGATCCCGGCGCGCGAAGGCTATATCGGCGTGCTGCCGGGTCACGCGCCGCTGCTGTCGGAACTCAAGGCCGGCGGTGTGTTGACCTATCGGGCTGCCGATGGCGTGCAGAAAGTCGTCGCCGTGTATGGCGGTTTCGTCGAAGTGCTGGGCGACCGCGTACGCGTGCTGGCGGATTCGGCGGAGAATCGTGAAGAAATCGACGTGACCGCCGCCCAGAAAGCCCTCGTTCAGGCGACGCAGGACATGAACAACATGCAGGGCGGTGCCGCCGATCCTGCAGTTGCGATGGATGAAGCCATGCGCGCCCAGGCGCGCGTGGACGCCGCTAGCGCCAAAGTCTAGCGAAATCGCTTGCTCGCGCCTCGCGGTGGGTAACATGTCTTCCCTAAGCGGGCTGCTTTTGGAAGGCCATTCCTGCAATCGTAATTCCTCCTGAAAATTAGCCGTTCGGCCCTCCTCGAACTCCGCAGGGACGGACCAGTGTGCGGCGCGCGCACGGGAGACTAACCTCGTCCCGAGAGGCTTTCAAGAGGTACATTTGGGTTTGTGGAAAAGCCTTTGAACGTCTGACAGCGATTAACCTTTCGGTTGGGGAGAAATCCGGCCGTAGCAAGGGTTGACTGCATCCTGGAGGAAAAATGAAGTTGGCGATGCGTCCTGCGGGTATGTTGGGAATACTGGCACTGTCTCTTCAGACTGGCCTGATTGTTGCCCAGAATGGGGAGTTTGACGCTGCATCCGTAAGACACAGCGTACCCGGAGAGACTCGGTCATTAAAGAGCGACTCCAGTCGACTCATGTATACCAATGTGAGCCTGCGCGACTACTTGATCGAGGCATTCGGCGTCAGGGACTTTCAGGTGAGTGGACCTGATTGGCTCGTGCTTGAACGTTACGACATCACCGCAACGTTGCCCGCGTCGTCCTCCCTGGAAGACAGAAACACTATGTTGCAAAAACTGTTGGTCTCGCGTTTTGGGATCTCGATGCATCGTGAAAATCGCGATGTTCTGGTTTACGCATTGACGCTCGCAAGAAATGGTATGGGGCTTCACATATCAGGAGACCAGGTGAAGAGCAACATGCAAACCACAGATGGAGGGTTCTCGTTCTCTCACCTGACCGTGCGCCAGATCGTTTCGTATCTCACCTCGTTGCGGCTGGTTGATAGACCGGTCGTTGACCAGACCGCGAGTAATGGGGCCTACGACGTTGTGCTGCAGCTTTACCCTACTGGTCAGGAATTGATCGCCGCAATGAACAATGGGGCAGTAGCAATGGGTGGCCCTGTGGCCGCAGCCCTTAAAGAAAATGGCTTCCAGCTTGAACTGAAAAAGATGCCGTTCGAGATGTTGATAATCGATCGCGCGCAGAAAGTCCCCGTCGGGAATTAAGATCTGTGGTGGACGTGCCGGAAAGCGCGCGGGTCAAAGGGAACACCGATCCTCGAACCGCGGGCCGTCTTACTTCTTCGGCATCCGCCAGACAATACCGCCACTGAGCACAAAATTAAACTGTCCACCCGAAGTCGCCACATCGAAATTCGGCCGGCCGGTATAGTAGCACCGCACATCGCCACGAATTACATACTTCTTTCCCGTCGCAATGTCCACACCCCCGCCGAAAGCAATGTTGCCCCCAAACCTGTTGCCGCCCGCAACCGTCCCGCCACCCAGACCGTTCGTGCTGGAGTTGTAAAACGACAAGCCATCGCCAGCCCAGAGCCAGGGAGAAATCTTCTCGTCCGGCGAGAATTGCAGCTTGAAGCCCTGCGTCACATACACGCTGTGGATCGCACTGGTGACACCTGCGGTCGTGCCGGAAAGATGACGCACCGGGCTGTACAGCCCATCGGCCTCCCAATACAGCTTCGCCCAGTTGAATCCCAGAATGTTTCGCGCGTAACTCGCCTCAAAAGCAACCCCCGAACCCAGTGCCAGTGTACCCACAGCGGGCGTCGGGCTGGAACCGCTCATCGCACCCAGCGTCACGGCGAATTCCTGTTTTTCATTGTTGGCGCTCGTCTGCGCCAAAACCGTCGAAGCAGCCAATAATGAGATCGCGAGAGCGGTCGTAGATGCAGTAAGTTTCATAAAGGTTAAGGAAAGATCCGAACAGATTGGTAAATATCTATCCTGACACACGGGGTCCCGGCGTGGCACCTTTTGCCGCGCCCGAAGAGTCTAAAAGGGGTCCGTATCCTATCGCCCCGCCGCGTGCCGATAGAATTGATTTATAGCTTGCTGACCACCACAACGCCATCTCTGCCTGACATCGTCAAACTTCATTCTGCATACCGTGATGGCAGCTTTTTTGTTTGGGGCGAAGTCGATCCGCGCCCGGTTGCGGCTCGCCACCTGCCTTTCTCCGCGGCCCCGGTTCGTGTCGCCCGTGCCATGTCGAATGTCGCAGATCACACACGTCTCCCCGCCATCGCCCGCCCTTCCCTGATCTGGCTGCCAACTGCCGATGGCGCTCCACTCCAATCCGTCCGCACCGCCCCATCAACCGAGGCAGCAGCCCCCATCCTGCGCTCCTGGACCGTCTCCACAGCCATCCTTTCCGCCGAAAGCGCCTTCCGCTTCCTGGACGCTTCCAACCGCAACCCCTCCGCCGAAGCCTGGGATACCAAACTGGCGCCGAGCACCCGCTTCTGGGGTGCCGCTCTCCGCTTTGCCGCCGGCCTCGCGCTGCGCGATCGGTATCTGCCCTCCCTCGTTACCGAACTCTCGCAATCCGCTTCCTCCGAAATCGAAATCTTCCACGCGCGCTGGCGGCCCCTCCTCTCCGCGCCGGATCAGAATCGCCTCCGCCAACTCGCCCGCGCAATGCCCCCTGTGGCGCGCGCCATCACCCCCGTCGGCGTCCGAAAATCTCCCGAAGATGATCCAGCCCTTCTTCTCACCAGCTTCCTTTCGTGGATCATCAATGTCCTGCCGCGCCTGACCGGCCGATCCGCCCGCCTCCAGGCCCTTCTGCCCCGTGTCGGCAGCCCGATGAAGATCAGTCGCCCCGGCACCAGCAGGGTCGATCCGGAAGCCGCCTGGATGTCCGCGCTCACCAACATGGAATCCATCATGCCCGGTGATCGCGATTCGCTCGAACTCTTCCGCGCTCGCGTGGACGCATGGCAGCGCCCCATCATCCGCGAAGCCGAAGCCCCGTGGCTCCTGGCTTTCGAAGTTGTTGAGCCAGAGGACACACTCCTTTCCGTGTCTGCCGAAACTCCAGCCTGGCGCATTCGCTATTACCTCGAGTCCACTCACGGCGGAGAACCCCTCGCCCTCAGCCAGGCACCGGCTCGCTACCTGGCCCGCCTGCTGTCCCGCGCCGCCACCGTCTGCCCCGATATCCGTGGCGACGCCGATAGCTTCTCTCTCGATCTCGCCGGCGTCGTTCGCTTCCTCACCGAAACCGCTGCCGCCCTCGAACGTCAGGGCTTCCGCGTCGCCATTCCCGAATGGTGGAAGACCCGCGAACTCGCTTCTGTCGTCACCGCCCGGCCCGTCGTCACCACCGCCGCCGGCAAGCCCTTCATCAGCGGCGCGCCGACCATGTTCTCGCTCAGCGACCTCATGCAGTTCGATTGGGAAGTCGCCATCGGCGGCGAGAATTACACCCGCGAAGAACTCGACGCCATGGCAGCCTCCACGGCCCCGCTGATCCGTATGCACGGCAAGTGGGTGCCCATCGACCCCGCCAGCGTCAACGCCGCGCTCGACCTCTGGAAGCGCGAGCCGGTGCCCGCTCGCGACGCCATCCGCCTCGCCCTCGGTGCCGTCAACGCGCCCCCCGGCATCCAGCTCGATCCAGCCCGCGGCGAAGGCTGGCTGGGCGACCTCCTCAGCAAACTCAACGGCCATTCCCGCTTCGAAGAACTTCCCGCGCCCGCCGGTCTGAACGGCACCCTGCGCCCCTACCAGTTGCGCGGTTTCTCCTGGCTCAACTTCCTTCGCCAATATGGCCTCGGTGCCTGCCTGGCCGACGATATGGGTCTCGGCAAAACCATTCAGGCCCTGGCCTTGCTCGAACGCGAACGCGCCGAAGGCATGGATCGGCCCGTCCTTCTCATCTGCCCTACCTCGGTAGTCGGAAACTGGCGCAAAGAAGCCGAGCGCTTTGCCCCCGATCTCAAAGTCATGATTCACCACGGTCAGGGACGCAATCGCGGCGAGGACTTCCTCCAGGAAGTCAGCCGCCACGCCCTGGTCATCTCCAGCTACGCCCTCGCCCATCGCGATCTCGAAATGCTGAACGACGTCCCCTGGTCCGGCATCATTCTCGACGAAGCGCAGAACATCAAGAATCCCGAAACCCGCCAGTCCCGCGCCATTCGCTCCCTCAATGCCGATTACCGCATCGCCCTCACCGGCACGCCCGTCGAAAACAACGTGGGCGAACTCTGGGCCATCATGGACTTTCTCAATCCCGGCTTCCTCGGCAATCAGGCCGAATTCCGCCGCCAGTTCCTGCTTCCCATTCAGAAAGTTGGCGATACCGGTGCAGCCGAGCGTCTCCGCGCGCTGTCCGCGCCCTTCATTCTGCGCCGCCTCAAAACCGACACCTCCGTCATTCAGGACCTTCCCGAAAAGAACGAAATGAAGGTCTTCTGCAATCTCACCCCGGAGCAGGCCGCGCTCTATCGCGGCGTCGTCGACGAAGCCGCGCGCTCTCTCGCTTCGGCCGAAGGCATCAAACGCAAAGGCGTCATCCTTGCCACCCTTACCAAACTCAAACAGGTCTGCAATCACCCCGCGCAGTTCCTCGGCGACGAGTCTGCGCTCACCGGCCGTTCCGGCAAACTCTCCCGACTCACCGAAATGGCGGAGGAACTCCTCGCGGAAGGTGATCGGGCTCTGATTTTTTCTCAGTTCACCGCAATGGGAGAACGGCTTCAGCGCCACCTCGCCGAAGCATTTGGCCAGGAAGTCCTGTTCCTCCACGGCGGCGTGCCTGCCGCCAAACGCGACAAAATGGTCGAGCGCTTTCAGAATGGCGATAAAGACGGTCCCCGCCTCTTCGTTCTCTCTCTCAAAGCGGGCGGCACCGGCCTGAATCTCACCGCAGCCAATCACGTTTTCCACTTCGATCGCTGGTGGAATCCCGCGGTCGAAAACCAGGCCACCGATCGCGCCTTCCGCATCGGCCAGAAGCGCAACGTTCAGATCCACAAATTCGTCTGCATCGGCACGGTCGAAGAACGGATCGACGAAATGATCGAACGCAAAAAAGACGTCGCCGACCGCGTCATTGGCACCGGTGAATCCTGGCTGACCGAACTCTCCACAGAAGAAATCAAGAACCTCTTCGCCCTGCGTCAGGAGGCCATCTCGTGAGTAAAGAAGGCATTCATAATTGGTGGGGTATCGCGTGGGTGGAGAAGATCGAACGTCTCGCCCAGCCGGATCGCTTCCTCGATGGCGAGAGGTACGCCCGCACCGGCTGTGTGCAGTCCACCGTGTTCGATGGGAAAACGCTCTCGGCGCGCGTTCTGGTCCCGAAAGAGCCGTCCTGCATTGTTCACATCGTCATCGAACCCTTTTCAACGGACCAGTGGAATCAGCTGATGCTGGAAATCCGGGATCCCTCCAGACTGGCCACCGCGCTCGCTGCGGGCGACTTACCGTTCGAAATCAGCACGGCTTTTTCCAAAGCCAACCTGCGCTTCATGCCGGAGCGCTACGTCGATCTCCGCCTTGAATGCGGCTGTCCCGATTGGCTGAAGCCCTGCTGTCACATGGTCGCCGTCTGGCTGAAGTTCGCCCGCGATTTTGATCGCGATCCGTTCCTCGTCTTCGAACTCCGCGGTTTGAAGCGCGAAGATCTGCTGGCCCTCCTCGAAAACCGCGCACCCTCCGTCGCCTCCGAGCGAGTGCCGGAGGAGGAACTTCCCGACACCGCAGTCACCGCGCACCCGGAAGCACTCCCGTCTGACCCCGCGGCATTCTGGAGCGCCCCGCCACTACCGGACACACAGCAGGATTCCGCCGAACGCCCTATTCTGGATGAGGACGTTTTCGAGCGTCTCCGCGACTGGCCCAAACTCGAATCCCAATTCAGCCAGGTCTACGACGCCGTCTACGAACTCGCCACCCGCACCCGCCGCTGAGTTTCCAGATGCCATCAATACCTCACATGTCTCTTGTGGGGCAGGTTTCCTAATCTGCTGGCCGGTTTCCAACCGGCCCCTCTCCGAACCGTGCACAATCCTCATGTTCCGCGTCATAATAAAATCGTGCCCCGAACCGTCCACTCCGTCTGCGCTCTCGATTGCCCCGACGCCTGCTCGCTCCTGATTGACGTCGACGATTCCGGCCGCGGCAGTCGCCTCCGTGGCGACCCAGCCCACCCCGTTACCCAGGGTTTCCTCTGTGCCAAAGTAGCCCGCTATCTCGAACACCAGTACTCGCCCGACCGCCTTCTTCACCCGCTCCGTCGCATCGGCGCGAAGGGCGAAGGCCGCTTCGCCCGCATCTCCTGGGACGACGCGCTCAACGAAATAGCAACGCGCCTCCAGTCCGCCTCCGCCGAATCCGGCCCGGAATCTATCCTGCCCTATAGCTACGCGGGCACCATGGGCATCCTCCAGGGCTCCGGCATTGATCGCCGCTTCTTCCACAGCCTGGGTGCCTCACGCCTCGACCGCACCATCTGTTCCACCGCGGGCACGGTCGGCATGACGGACGCCCTCGGCTATCGCTACGCCGTCGAGCCCGAACAATTCCGCAACGCCAAACTCATCCTCGCCTGGGGTGCCAACATCATGGGCACCAACGTCCACCTCTGGCCCTTCATCGTGGAAGCCCGCCGCAACGGCGCGAAGTTTTACACAATCGATCCTTTCCAGAACCGCACAGGCAAACTCTCAGACCGCCACTTCGCTATCCACCCCGGTTCCGATGCCGCCCTCGCCCTGGCCATGATGCACGTCATCATTCGCGAAGGCCTCGAAGATAAAGACTACGTCGAAAAATACACGCTCGGCTTCAGCGAGCTGAAAGAACGCGTCCTCGCCTGGACCCCGGACCGCGCCTCACAACTCACCGGACTCTCCGCCGAAGACATCGTCGCCCTGGCCCGCGAATACGCGACCACTCATCCCTCCGCCATCCGCCTCAACTACGGCTTACAGCGCTCCGAACGCGGTGCCATGTCGGTGCGCTCCATCGCCCTTCTCCCCGCCCTCACCGGCGCCTGGCGTCACCGCGGCGGCGGTGTCCAGCTTTCCACGTCTTACGCCTTCCAGCTCAACGCCGCAGCCGTGGAAATGCCCGAACTGCAACTGCAATCTCCCCTCGGGCGCGAGGCAAGAATCGTGAACATGTCGCAACTGGGCGACGCGCTCACCACACTCAATGACCCGCCTGTGAAAGCGCTGGTCGTCTACAACTCCAACCCCGCAGCCATTGCGCCGGACCAGAATGCTATCCGCCGCGGCCTGCAACGCGAAGACCTCTTTACCGTCGTCCTCGAACAGGTCCAGACCGACACTGCCGATTTCGCCGATATCGTCCTCCCGGTCACCACTTTCCTCGAACATACTGACCTCTACAGAAGCTACGGCCACTATTACATCCAGATGGCACGCCCCGCCCTGGCCCCGCCCGGCGAAGCCCGTTCCAATCAGGACATCTTCCGTGACCTCGCCCTTCGCATGGGGCTCCACAACCCCTGCCTCCAGACGACTGATGACGATCTCATCCGCGCAGCGCTTTCCAGCGGGCACCCAAACCTCAACGGCATCACGCTCGAATCTCTCGAAGAAAATCACTTCGTCCGGCTCAACATCCCGGCACCGTTTCTGCCCTTCGCCGAAGGCGGCTTCGGTACCCCCTCCGGCAAGTGCGAATTCCACGCGGAAACGCTGGACTACACGCCGCCCATCGAATCCCGCCACGGCGATCCTTCTCTTAAAGCCAGCTTCCCCCTGGAGTTGATCTCGCCCAAGGGTGACGATAATATGAATTCCACGATGGCGTCGCGCCCGGAAAATATGGCGCTTCATGGCACTGTCACGCTGCATCCCGCGGATGCCGCGAGGCGTGGTATCAATACCAACGATGCAGTGCGCCTTTTCAATGACCGCGGCACATGCAACCTCCGGGCCACCATTGCCAACACCATTGCGGAAGGCGTCGTCTGTGCCCGCTCCACCCCGTGGACAAAGCTCGCCCGCGATGGCTCCGGCATCAATATGCTCACCTCCCAGCGCCTCACGGACAAAGGAGGCGGTCCGGCGTTCTATAGTTGTTTAGTTCAGGTAGAAAAAACTTCATGACCATCCAAAAACGTCTTGCGAGCCTTCTGGCTCTCACCCTCTTGATTTCCACCGCCTTCGTTGCCGCTGGTTGCCGGGGCAAGCGTGCCACCACCGTGCAGAATGACGAAGGCGAGCCCGCGGCAAAGCTGCCCGTCGTCTCCGCTCTCAAAATGAATGACCCCGCCGCCCCCGCCCAGATCGTGAAAGGCATCTCCGCCCTCGAAAACAATTCCTGGCGCTGGACCGGAGGCAACTTCTCATTCGTCCTCAAGACTCCCCCCGGCGCGGCTCAGAAGGGTGGCACCGTCTCTCTCACTCTCGTCGTTTCCGAAGCCGTGCTGAAGCAGGTCCACTCGCAGACCCTGACTGCGGCCATCGGCGACAAAACGCTGGGCACCCAGAAATTCACCGAAGCCGGCAACTACACTTTCGCTGCGGACGTTCCGGCTGCCGCGCTGACTACCGACACCGTGACCGTCGATTTCTCGCTCGACAATTCCCTGGCCCCGAGCGCCTCAGACCGCCGCGAACTCGGCGTCATCGCCACCGCCGTCGCCCTCGAAAGCAAGTAATGTCAAACCAGCCCGGCACTGGTGGACTTGGCACCGCCGGTGCCGGCACTGGCAATGTAGCTGGCGTCTCCCCGCGCGCCGTGTGGCAGCAATCCAAATCTGCCCGAGCCGCCTGGTGGCTTCTGCCCGTCTGTTTCCTGCTCTGGCTGTATCGCGACGGCCTGCACGCCTGGTTTCTCGCAGATGATTTCGCCTGGCTGAGCCTCCTCCGCCTCGTGCGGAATCGCCATGACCTCCTGCATGAAATGTTCGCTCCCATGGCACAGGGCACCATTCGCCCCTGGAGCGAGCGCGGCTACTTCCTCGCCCTCGAAGCTATCTTCGGCCTCGATAGCCTCCCTTTCCGTCTCGTCGCCGCCTTCACTGCCGCGTTGGATGTCGTGCTGATCTCCTGGCTAACCCTCCGGTTGACAGGCTCCCGTGTTGCCGGCTTCGTGGCACCCGTCCTCTGGACCGCCAACTCCGCCCTCGTACGCGCCATGACGTGGAGTTCGGCTTACAACGAGCTGATGTGCCCGCTCTTTCTGCTCTCCGCTCTCGCCCTGCTCATCCGGTATGTCGAAACGGGCCGCCGTGGCTATTGGTGGTCACAACTTGCCGTTTTCGTTCTGGGCTTCGGAGTTCTGGAGATCAACGTTGTCTATCCCGCCATTGCCGCGGCATGGGTGCTTTTTGGCGTTCCTCTGGCTCGCGAACGCAGAAATGCACTGCTTCGGGGAATCGTTCCTCTCGCTGCCATTTCGGTCGCCTATTTCATCCTCCACCGGATTGCCGCCCCCATGCCTGTATCCGGCCCCTACACGCTCCACATCGATGCCTCCATCCTGAAGAATCTTGCCCTCTACCTGAAGTGGACCTTCGCCCCGGAACCGCTCCAGCGTTTCGGCCACCGCCACCTCACCGTCCTTCTGGTTTTCGCCATCGGTTCCCTCGCGTCCCTGGCATTTGCCTTCACAGAACTCCTCCTCCGCCGCTTTCAGGTGTTGTTCTTCGTCGCCTGGTTCCTGGTAACGCTGGCACCCGTTCTGCCGTTGTCCGGCCACCTCACTGACTACTACCTCACCATCCCGGCCATCGGCATCGCGATGCTCGCAGCCACCGCCGCAGGCCGCTTCTGGGCTGGTACCGGACGGCAGCGAACCTTAGTCGCAATTCCGGTCCTCGTCTACCTCTGGGCCGCAGTCCCGGTCACCCAGGCGGAAACCCACTGGTGGTTCGATCAGTCCATAGCCGTCCGCACCCTCGTACTCGGTGTTCGCGCCGCCAGGGAGACCCATCCCGGCAAAGCGATCGCCATAGAGGCGGTCACACGAGATCTGTATAATTTTTCATTTGCCCATTCCGCCTTCCCGTCGGTCGGCATCAACGACGTCTATCTCACTCCGGAATCAGAACTTAAGATCAATTCCGGGCCGGATCCGATCGACCTTGCGGATCTGGCCCTGCCCCCTGCCGTCCTGTCCCATGCCATCACCCACAACGACGTTGTGGTATATTCATTGGAAAGTGTTCGCCTCCGTAACATCACGGAGGCATACGGGCGGCGCCGCATGGGCCGGCCCAACGAAGTGCCGGCTAGGGTAGACGTCGGTAACATTCTGAATTCCTGGCTCTTGGGTCCCTCGTGGCTGCCCCCTGAGGCAGGCATCCGCTGGATGCCGCGCAGTGCAACCCTTCGTTTGGGAGTGCCGCAGGGTGGCGGAAGCAACCTCCGGCTGCAAGGCTATTGTCCGGAGTCGCAACTTTTGATCGCACCCAGGCATCTGATGATTCTGGCGGATGGCGTCGTCCTCGGGGAGACGCGAATTTACGATCCGGAAAGCAATTTCCAGCGTCTATTCCCATTGTCCGGCGTTTTGGCGGGTAAAGAATCCGTCGAATTGGAAATCCGGGTAGACCCTGTGGATCGTAAGGATGATCAGGATTACGGTCTGGTTTTTGGGAAAATTGAGCTTCTGCCCTAAAGGCCTGAAACATTAAGGCCGATCCGTATCACCGAGCCATGGACATTGCTTTCTCCTTGGTGTAGTATGTAAGACCCGGTACCGGTCCGGCCACAAGATTCTGGTCCGATGCTGGTTTGGCCACTGGATTGCTATATGGTGGCTACCGAGACGGGACGGTTTTAAGCGGTATGTGCGAAAGAGCCCGGTCTTCGCGCAGGATGAGTAATATTTAAGCTTTCTGTACTCATATATTTTGAAACTTTGAAGGCAGATATTCGTCTTTAACTCAGACGACACGAAAGAAGCCTCAGTAGTAGTTGGAAGTAGTGGAAGACGAGGAATTGGGAAATGACCAAGACTGATTTGGAAAAATTCAAGAACGTACTGGAGACGAAGAAGTCGGAACTGTCCGGCTCGCTCCGTAACCGTGACGAAATCGTAATCGAGAAGGCACCGGATGCTCTCGATGAAGTGCAGCTGGCGGGCGAACGCGAACTCGCGATCCGCAACCTGGATCGTGATTCGAACATGTTGCGTCAGATTCGCCGGGCCCTGGGCCGGATTGCTGATGATTCGTATGGTGTTTGCCTGCATTGCGACGAGGACATCTCGCCGAAGCGCATCGCCGCTGTACCGTGGGCTGCCTATTGCATCAAGTGCCAGGAGCAGGTTGACCGGCACGAGATCGAAGTCGACGACAGCGCCGATCTGTTTGCCAGCGCCGCTTAACCGCGCCGCTACCGCAGTTAAGCATCACCGTGCCTAAAGCAAGCTGGGTGCAAACTCAGGTAATATTTGGCGATTTTCCGGGCGGACCCAAAAGGTCCGCCCGAAGTGTTTTCAGACCACTCGGCTAACGAAAGATAGCATCCGGCCAGCCTGCTCCTTCTCACGCCGGAAAGAGAAAAAACGCTTCGGTCGGCAAAAAGTACATTCTTCCGACTTCCATATTTTCCGAACCCCGGCTTCCAGTGCCTGAATCTCGTTGATCGCTTTCAGATCCAGAAAGCCGGCCTCCCTCCCGAACTGCTGCGCCACCTCCTGACCCACTTCGTAGCAACAAGACCCAATCGACGGCCCGATCGCCACACAAAGATCCGCCGCCAGGCTCCCGTGTTGCAACATTTCCTGAATGGTCGAACCGACAATATTCGCGGCGGTCCCCCGCCACCCCGCGTGCGCGCAGGCCACCACGCGCCGCACCGGATCAGCCAGCAGAATCGGCACGCAATCCGCCGTGCGGATCCCGATAGTGACGCCAGCTTCAGCGGATACGATCGCATCCCCTTCGCCGATCTGTTCTCCCTTCCGGCCACAGGCATCCAGCACCAGCGCCGAATGAATCTGCCGGACGGTCGTGAGCCCGGCAGGCGGCTCCGAATCCCGCAAACCAAAACCGTGGGTGAGCCACGGGAAATCCAGATTAGGCGCGACGATCAAAATGGAGTCCTCATTCTATCTGCCCCGGTCGCCGCGCCCTTCACCACTAATCGTGCGCCTTCACTGGCCCTTCGATAATCTCGGGCTTCTGCGTCAGCACATGAGCCAGGTGTTCTTTTACATAATCGGCGGCCAGATGGATCGACTCGTCCGCCCCCGCTTTGTCCTTAAACACACTGACCGACGCGCCCTCACCGGCCCCCGTATCCAGCCAGTAGTAACGAATGAAACCCTTGGCCTTCTTGACCAGCGGCACAAATTCATCCCGAATCATCTTGTCGATCTTCGGGCCATCTTCCTTCTTGAAATGATAGTGGCGAACGACTGCGAACATGGCGTATCCCCTTTTCGTCCAAAGTCCCGCTTTGGCTCAGAGGCAGACTAACACGCGTATCGGGAACCTGTCAATTGTGGGGCAGGCCTTTCGCCGGCCCCGGGGTAACACAAAACCTTGCTTTCCCATAGCCCACGCGTCACAGGACGACGCCCGGCCCGCACCTTCCCCTACTGCCCCAATGCAATCCCCGGCTTCGACAAATCTGCCAGTTTCGTCCCGTTCTCCATATTCCCGAAATCCCGCGGATTCTGCTTCCGCTTCGTCAGTTTCGCCACATCCCCCGTCACAAAGTCGATCAATTCTCCAGCCGATACGAAGCCGTCCTTATCCAGATCCGCCTCGCCCGAGAGCCCCCGCAGTACCGACCACGTAAACGCCCCGTGCCCGCCCCCGTACTCCGGTCCCTCAAACGACACCTCTTTCGGCCGCGCCGCCATAAGCCCCAACATCTCGCCAGGTGCGTCTCCTAACCCGGCCACGGCCCCACTCACCGCGTCGGTCTTCTGCCCCGCAATCGCCGCGGCATGGCACACGTCCGCCAGAAAAACCACATGCCCCGCCCGCTTCAGTTCGTCCTCCACCATTGCCCGGAGTTCCGCCATCGGAATCGCCGTATTCGCCAGATTCTCCGTATCGCTGTCATAGGTCAGCACGTACGCTCCGCGCTCACCGGCCAGTCCGTGGCTCGCGAACAGGATGAACACCGTATCGTCCTTGCCCGGCTTTTTCAGAAAGTTCGAAAACGCCTCGCGCACGCCCGCCGAAGTAGCTTGCTCATTGGTCATCACCAGCAGTTGCTCTGCCGGCACCCCGCCACCCCGCGGACTCTGCACAAACCGCGCAAACATCCGCGCATCCGTCTCCGGATACTGCAGCCAAAGGTCGCTCGGCAGCCTCTGGAATTTCGAAACCCCCACTACCAGCGCCCACGTCTTTGCCGTTTGCGGTGCGGCCGGCAACTGCACACTCGCCAACAGGCAGGCGGCCAGCACTGACAATGTTTGGATCACAACTATCGTGGAAGTCTTCCGCATCGGGTCGCTCATCATGAGTGTACCGGTTTTCTATCCCATCCACGGGCTATAGTAAGTTGATGAATTCTTCCGGTGGCGACCAGCCCCAGCTCCGTCCGCGCCACTTCACTCTGGTGCTCCTCGGAGTGGTCCTCGCCTCGCTCATCCCCCGCCTCCTCCTCGGCGCCACCCAGTTCGTCGAGTACGACGGCTACTGGCACGTCTGGATCGCCCAGCAGGATAACTGGGCCAACTTCCTCCGCGAATACCAGGTCAACGCCCACCCGCCGCTCTATTTCCTCGCGCTCCGTCTCTCTTTCTGGCTGGGCCGCACGCAACTGGTCTATCGCAGCGTCTCCCTGCTCTCCGGCGCCGCCTCGGTTTACCTCGTCGGCCGCACCGCCATGAAGGCAACCCGCTCCCCCCTTTGGGCCGCCCTCGCCGCCCTGGCCTACGGCCTGGCCCTGCCTGGGATCCTCATCTCGAATGAAGTCCGCACCTACATGCTTTCCGCCTTCTTCGTCCAGGTCTCGTTCTATTACTTCCTTGACCTGATCCCCGAACAGCAGCCGCACTCCCTCAAACCCCGCATCCTCTTCGCCGTCATGGCCGTGCTCGGCTGCCTGACCGAATACTACGCACTCATCTATGTCGGCGGCGTACTGCTGTTCTCTCTCCTGCTCCCCATCGTTCGCCGCGATGCCAAATGGGGCCGCGCGCTCCTTCGCGAACTCGCCACCTTCGTCCTGATTCTCGCCCTGCCTGTCTGGGAATACATCAGTCACTTTGGCACTGGCACCGTGGCTTATGACCACCTGCCCGACTACTACTACAAGCCTGAAACAGGCGAAGCTGTCATCGACTTCCTCCTCCGCAACCTCCGCAACGAGTGGAACTGGTTCTCTCCCTGGCCGGTCCCCGATGGCACCCCTTTCTACGCGCTAATGGGAATCCTTCTCGTTGTCGCCATCGCCATCGTCTTTCTGTCCCGCAAATGGCGCGATACCGTGAACCTCGCCGCGCTGGTCAGCCTCTTTCTGCCGCTCGTGATGATGTGCGCCATCATGGTCGGCGCACTCCTCCGGGCCTATCCCTTTGGCGGCTATCTCCGCCAGCAATTCGTCCTCTTCCCGTTCTTCGTGGTCTGCCTGTTCCTGTTTCTCGACCGCATTCTCTCAGCCGTGCCGCGAACGGCCAGCCTCATCGTGGCCGGCGTCCTGACCGTCGCCGTCATCGCCGCAGGTGTGGAGACCTACCAGGCATGGCCCAAGATTCCTCAACTCCTTCTTTCCGATCAAATGGCCCGCTACAACCGCGACTTCCCCGCGACCGAAGCCGTCTATATCGATCAGTTCAACCTCACCACTTTCTTCATGCACCACCACAACTGGAAGTGGGAATTCGAACAGCCCGTCGCAACCCACCCGACCGTGGACGTCTACAAACTGAGCCGCGACAACCACTCCATGCAGTTATTCCGCGATAAGGACCGCTGGAATCTCGATTTTCGCGACCAGCAACTCTACGCCTCCGTCGCCGACAGCATGACGGCGCGCCATTTATCTTCCATGACTTTCTTCTGCCTCGCCCAGTCACCGGGCAAAGCCCGCAGCCCCTCCATGCTGGACGCCTACAAGGACCACGTCGCCGAACTGGCCGCCGGCCACAACCTCTGTGTGCAGAAAATGGACGTCAACAACTACGACGTTTACGCCGAATTTCGTCGCGCCGGAGCGTGCACCGCAAAAGAACCGGCCCAATGACGAGGGCAACCGTCAAATATCCCGGCCTTCTCGCACTCGTTACTGTCTTGTTTTACTGGAAGGCCCTCCTCACCAGTCAGTTCACTCTGATTCTCGGCTCAGAAGGCGTCAGCCTAACCTACGCCTGGCTCCACTTCTGGCTCAATTCCGTCTGGCATGGACACATACCCCTCTGGGATCCCGACGCGTTTGCCGGCCGCCCCTTCCCGGGTGAGATGCAGACCGCCGCCTTCTATCCTCTGCGGCTCCTCTTTGCGCTTGTTCCCCTGAATAGGAACGGCCTCCTCTCCCCCCGCTTCTTCGGTGAGCTGGCCGCGGTCACTCACATCCTCTCCGCGTTTTTCATGTTTGCGTTTCTCCGCGAATTGCGCAGAAGTCGCTTCGCGTCGTTGATCGGTGCCTGCGCATTCTCCATGGGCGGCGTGATGTCCGGAATGTCGGGTCACTCCGTGGAAAGCTGCATCTGGCTTCCGGCCATATTCTTCTTTCTCCTGCGCGCCCTGCGCGCAGGGAACCGCGGTCGTGCACTGGTCGAGGCCGCATTCGGGGGCCTCTGCCTGGGCATGTCCGTGCTCGCCGGCGGTACCCGGTTCTCCCAGATGCAGGGCCTGGTCGCCGTCACCGCACTGCTCTGGTTTGGCGGCGAGGCGGTCCTGTCCACCGGCCGCCCGTTATCCTTCTCCGGACTCTCGAACAACCGGAGAATCTGGCTCAGCCTCGCCGCTATCGCCGGCACTCTGCTGCTGGTTGCCTTCGGTACCGGTGCAGTCCAGTTGTTCCCGGCTTGGGAATATGCCCGCCTCAGCGTCCACCCCGGCGCTCTGGGCAACGGCCTGATGGGTAGCGGTGTGCGGCCCGAAGATCTGGTCACCGTCCTCTTCCCCTTCGGCTTCAACGCAATTACCGGCGGCAACGCGTCCCTGTCCCTCTACGGTGGCGCCCTCCCGTTTCTGTTGGCCATGGTCGCTTTATGGCGCTGCCGGAAGAATCTCTGGGTCCGCTACATGGCCGGCCTCGCCCTGCTGACTTTCCTCTGCTCCCTTGGCCAACTCTCGCCTTTGCTCGGATTCCTTTATTCTGCGGACGAACCAGCCGGTCGCTTCCTCTACCAGGTTTCCTTCGCGCTCGCGACCCTGTCCGCCTTCGGCATGGATGCCCTGCTGGAAAGCGCGGGCCGCCCCGAATTGTGGACGTCACCCCGCCGGCTCCTCAAGTGGCTTGCAGTCTTCTGCTGCATCATTCTGTTCATTGCAATCGTCTTTTCCAGGGCACACATTCCCGCCTCAAGCCGCTGGTCTCTGGCTTTCATCGCCTCTTCCTGCTTCGGTTTTTTTCAGTTCACTCAGCGCCCCGCCTCTTCGCGTCTCCGCCTTTGTCTGGCCGTTTTCGTCTTGCTGGATCTGTTCTCTTTCCATTGGCTGGAAGGCAAACGCAATGCCAGCCTCATGAGCGGTGATCCCTACCAGCAAATGCTCACCCTGCGCCCCGCCGCCGGATTTATCAAATCGCAGCCAGGTCTCGGCCGCGTCCGCGTCTCCGCCAATCCCGAACCCAACATCGGCGATATCTTCGGCGTTCAGAGTCTTGGCGGCGGCACCCTGCTCACTGACTTCTCCCGTCTCCTCGGACACGAGGATCTTCTCAATGTTCGGTACCACATCAAGCGAGCGTACGTTCCCGACCCGGACCCTATCTACAAAGACCCCTACTGGAAAGTTTTTGCGGACCCCGGCTACCCCAGAGCCTGGCTGACTCACCAGGTACTGGTTGAGCCCAATCACGAAAACGTCTTCCGGCGGATTGACGCGGGTAGCCTGGATCTTCGTAACGTGGCAATCGTTGAAGCTCCCCTTTCAGCCACCCTCAATCCCGATGTCCAAAGCGACTCCGTGCTCTTTCGGTCTTACCGCGCCGACTCGATGACGTTAGATGTCGCAACCAGAGGCACGTCGTTGCTCGTTCTCAGCGAGATTTACTACCCCGGCTGGCACGTGAGCATTAATGGCAATAGCGCGACGATCCTCAAAGTAGATGGTGCTCTGCGTGGCATCGTCGTTCCCCCAGGCGCGAGTCGCGTGGAACTGCAATACACTCCCTTGTCGTTCTACTCCGGCACGGGCCTCAGCTTTTTCACTGTGATCGGCGTATTTCTGTTCTGGTGGCGTCGGCGCACTGCAGCGCTCCTGGTGAATGACGGTGCCTCCCCCTTGTGGCTGCGGCCAGATCGTGTCGCGTCAACCGCCGCCTCCCAGGTCCCCACCCGTCTGATCGATATTGCAGCCAAATTAAAGCGGCCCGTCCGCGTGGCTCAGTTCCTGCTCCCGTTCGCCCTGTTCTTCGCCCTTGCGGGCGATGGCATGACGAAATTCTTCGGCGGGGACGACGTCATGAACCTCTACAAATACCTCGAATCCCCCATGAGCCACTGGCTCAGGGGCCTCGTGTATTTCTGGTCCAGCGACTTCTACCGGCCGCTCGGCGGAGTCGTTTACCTTGCTCTTTTTCATACCTTCGGCTTCCATCCCTTGCCGTTCAAACTCGTTCTGTTCGCCGCCCTGACGCTGAATATGGTGCTGTTCTGGCGCGTTGCGCGGAAGCTCGTCATGTCCGGCGAGCCGGAGACAAACCTGCCCGCTGCATGGAGCATAGGGCTTCTGCGTGACTCCACCACATCTCCCTTCCAGTTACCCTGCTGGGCGTTGCTGTTCTTCTGCTATCACGCGGCGTTCGACGGCCTTTACCTGAACTTCGGTACCATCTACGATGTCCTGGGGTACTCGTTCTTCTTCGGGGCCTTTCTGGCGTATATGAAGTACTTCACCGCGTCCCGCAGCCCTCGCCTCGGGGTTCCGCTGGTGATTGTCCTTTATGTGCTGGGCCTTTGCTGCAAGGAAATCGTCGTGACCTTGCCGGTCGTCCTCTTGGTCTACAACCTCCTGATCTCCCGCGCCCTCTCGATCGAACGCCTGCGCTGGCCTGTCCGCAGCGGCCTGCCCGTCGTGGTGTGCGGAGCCATCGCCGTGCTTTACACCTTAGGCAAAATGTCTGGCGCGGCTGCTCTGGCAACAGATGCGGCATACGCGCCACATTTCAATCCCGCGCAGTATGCCATGGTCACTGCCAATTACCTGCGCCAGTTGTTCTACCTTCCGGAGGGCCTGCCCACTTCCGCCGCCGCTGTAACGTTCCTCGCGTTGATGCTGGCCCTGTCCCTGCTGCTGCGCTCAAGGCTGATGCTCTTCAGCGCTGTCTCCGTCATCGTCGCTCAACTGCCTGTCTCCTTCATCGCGGCGCGCGGTGCATTTGCCATCTATATCCCCTTCGCTTTCTGGGCTCTTTACGCCGCTGCGTTGATAGACGCCGCAACCCCGCTCCTGAGGAAGCCGTTCGCCTCTGCCGCGGCCTTCCTCGCGATGGCAGCCATCCTGTTTTCCCTTCATCTTCGGATGAAGCCGGAATTCGACCCGAACTACACCACTCAAACCGTCGCATACGGTGAGTTCTCCGCCAAACTGGACCAGTGGAACGTGCACCTTGCGGAGACTGGCCGTGTTCTTCTGGTGGACGATCCATTCCCGCCGAACTGGATTGGCTGGGATCCGCTCTTTCTCATCTCCGACCGTGACCACACCACCCGGGCCGTCGTTGTGCGCATGAAGTTCGCAACCGTGACCCCGCCTGAGTCGGAAATGGCCTGGTATGACTACGTCATCGGCTATGACAAATCCTGGCATCTTCTGAAAGGTCCCGGACAGTCCGTTGCGGGCGCAGCCTGGCTCAGGGACGTGGCCAGTCACGCCCCCGTGAACCTCTTGGACGGTTTCTATCCACCGTCGAGCGGCAATTGGCGCTCCGTTTTCCCCACGTTCGCCCTGCGCATCAGCCCGTCGCCAGGAACAGCGCGACTCTCGGTTTCTTTCGCGGCATCCGTTCCCGTTCGTCTGCTCCGGCAACTCGATGACCAGGACAAGACCGCCCCCATCACTTACCCCGCTGGCCCTATCCAGCTTGACCTGCCCATCCCTCACGCTGCCGCCGGCCTGCCGCACACTCTGCGTTTTTGGATGGATCAGGACCCTGGCGGGTTGATTTTTGTCGACGCCGCGCTGAGTCAGCAGAACTGAGACGACAGTCCTATATGAGCGATACCCCGCATCCCGCCCACCCGCCTCGCCAGTGGCTCCCCCCGGCCCTCTCTGCCCTCGTCTTCGCCCTCCTGAGCCTCGCCATACTCCCGTATCCCGGCCTCCAGGACGACGAAGTCATCTTCACCGCCCCCATCTACCAGCCCACGGGAACTCTCTTCAGTGTGAAAGCCTTCGGCACCCACATCCCGCTGATGATCATCGGCTACCTCGGCACGCTGAAGACCTGGCTCTACGCGGCGATCCTCACCTTCATCCCGCCGTCCCGCTGGTCGGTGCGCCTCCCCATGGTCATGGTCGGCATGATCACCATCTGCCTCACATGGCAGTGGACCCGCCGCGTGGCAGGCCTCCGCGCCGCGGCTTTCACCGTTGCCCTGCTCGCCACCCACTCCATCTTTATCCTCACGAACACTTTCGATTGGGGCCCCGTCGCACTCCAGCATCTGCTCCTGATGGGCGGTCTGCTGGCTATCCAGTGCTGGCTCGAAAGCGACGCAAAGTGGCAACTCGCCCTCGGCTTTTTCCTCTGGGGCCTCGGCCTTTGGGACAAAGCCCTCCTCATCTGGCCCCTCATCGGACTCGCCGCCGCCACTCTCTGCGTTTATCCCCGGCAGTTGCGCGCCCATCTCCGCCGCGTTCCGCCCGCACTCGCTCTCGCAGCGCTGCTTCTCGGTGCCCTGCCGCTGGTCTCGTATAACGTTGCGAGGCGGGGCGATACCGCAGCTGCCAACACCCGGCTTACATTCCGGGAGATTCCCCGCAAGCTCCTCGAACTTCAAAACACGCTCGATGGCTCTGTGCTTCTGGACGCGATGGTTGCCACCACTCCCGGCCCGCTCGCTCAACCCGCCGACAGGCTTCCCGAACGCGCCTCGATTTCTTTGCGCAACATAACCGGTTCCTGGCCATCCAACTGGATGTTGGCCGCGACTGTTCTTGCCCTCGCGATCCTCGCACTACCGGGAACATCCGCGCATCGCCCTCTCCTCGCGTTCCTCCTGATCGTGATCGCCGTCACGTGGCTCCAGATGGCCTCAAACGCGGGCACCGGCGGCGGCGCTCACCACGTCATTCTGCTCTGGCCGTTTCCATCTGTCTTCGTCGGCATTGCCCTCGCTGCGGCAGCCGAAGGCAAACCACGCTGGATGCCTCGCGCGTCCCTCGGCGTGCTCACCGCGCTGGTCTGCGTGAATCTGCTCAATACCAACGACTACGTCGCGAATCTCGCGCTCAACGGTGCCGTGGGAGGCTGGACAGACGCCTTCTATCGCCTCGCCGGAGCCGTGGCACCATATCGTTCCCGCCCCATCGGCATCGTCGATTGGGGCTATCTCAATGGCCTCCGGATGATGTACGATGGCGATCTGAACGCCACCGTAATGAGCGACTATCTCCTCAACCCGCATTCCTCAGACGAAGACCGCAGCCAGTTCACAAAACGACTGAACGCGCCCGACGCCATTTTCATCCGTCACACAGATGAAAACGAGATCTTCAAAGGAGTCAACGAAAAGATGCGAACGCAGGAGTCCTCTTTAGGACTCACCGAAAAGGTGGAGCGAGTAGTGCATGACAACGAAGGCCGCCAGATCTTCGAAATTTTCACTTTGTCGCCAATCGAAAAACGGTGAACGGAAAACGCCAAAGGAAAAACGGAAGCTGCCAATCACGCCCGCGCGATCGTCAGCTTTCTCCCATACATCTGCCGGAACAGCCCGTCCAGCCGCGCCGCCGCCCACAACTCCAGTTCCAGCCCCGCCGAAGGCGGTGCATGAAGCTTCACCACAATCTCCCGCTCATCCACCGCGCACTCCACGGAGCGAACCTTCTGCCCGTTGCTCCGGTCCAGACTGTCCGCCAGTCGCAGCACCGGTGCCAGTACATTCACCGCCCGTCGGTCTTCCACACTCAGGGTCTGCAGATTGTCGTGCTCCGGCGTCGGCATGTTCTTGCGATGATACCGGCAAAGATTCGCAATGATGCCGCGCTCCGCCAGATTAAAGCCGGGCATATCGGAATTCGCCACCAGATAGTACGAATGCTTGTGATGCCGCGTGTCGCTCACATAATGCCCCACGTCGTGCAGATAAGCGCTCGCCTCCAGCAACCGCCCCAGCGGCGGTGGCAACTGATGCACGCTCTGCAGATCGTGGAACAAATCGTTTGCCAGTCGCGCCACTTTCTGCGCATGCCGCAGCGAAACCCCGTAGCGTTCCGCCATCCCTTCCACCATGCCGCGCTGCTCCGCCGTCAACCGGCTGATCTCGCGCCCCGCGCCCCGTGCCACCAGATCCACAATGATCCCGTCGCGCACGCCCGCCGCCGAATAATACAGCGAGGGCATCTTGAACGCATGGAGCACATGCAGCAGTACAGCCAGCCCCGGAATGATAATCTCCGCGCGCCTCGGCCCGATCCCCACAATCTTCTGCCGCTTCTTCAAATCGATCGCGCAGATCTCTTTGTAGAGCCGCTTCATCTGCAGCAGGGAAGCCCGCCGCTGATCCGCCTCGTCGCGCCGCGCCCGCGGAATCCTGCTCACCGCGCTCACAATCGCCGCCGCCGTTGACGACGTCCCCACCACCCGGTCAATCCTCTTCCGCCCAATCTCCCGTACCGCCGGCCCGATCCGCTCTTCAATGAACTCTTCCATCCGCAGCAGTTCCGCCGCTCCCGGAGGATCGCCGCGCAAAAACAATTCCTGCAGCCGAATCGCCCCCAGCGGTTTCGAAAACGCCGCGCAAACCCGATCATTCTCGCTCAGAATAATCTCGGCACTGCCCCCGCCGATGTCGATCACCAGAAACCGCTCTTTCGGATGCGGCCACCGGCTCTGCACTCCCAGATGTATGAGCCGCGCTTCTTCCTGGCCCGAGATGATTTCGATTTCCGCGCCCAGCGCCGCGCTCGTTCGCGCCAGAAACTCTGCCTGATTCCGCGCATCGCGCACCGCCGCCGTCGCCACCGCGCGAATGCTCAGCACATCGTGCCGCTTCCATGTCATCGACATGTTCGCCAGTACGCCGCAGAGCATGTCCAGCGCTTCGGCGCTGACACGGCCCTCACGGAAAACGCTCGCTCCCAGCCGCGTCACCTGTCGTTCAGACGCCAGAATCTTCGGCGCGCCCCCGCCAGTTACCTCGGCCACTTCCAGGCGAACCGAGTTACTGCCGATATCGACGGCGGCGTAGCGAGCCATAACATGGTTATGATACGACTGGCTCCCGCTCAGACTCTCATGGAACTCTATCTCTTTCGCCACGGCATCGCTGAAGACGTACCAGCGGGCCGCTCCGATTCATCCCGCGCCCTCACCCCCGAAGGCCGCGAACGCGCTGCCGCCGTAGTAAGAATGGCTCGCAACGCCGGTGTCAAACCCTCCCTGATCGCATCGAGCCCTTACGTAAGGGCCGTGCAAACAGCGGAAATCGCAGCAAAGGAATTCAACTGGAAAGGAGACTTACTCAGTCTTCCCTCACTGGTCCCCCACGGCACACCGCAAGGAGTCTGGTCGGATATCCGCGACCTTCGCGATGAACCGGCCATCCTCCTCGCAGGTCACGAACCGCTGCTCTCAGAGTTAGCGGCTTACCTCCTGAACTCCCCGTCCCTGATGGTAGACATGAAGAAATCAGCCATGCTCAGAATCGACGTAGCAAGCCTGGGCCCGGCACCAGGAGGAGTTCTGCGTTGGATGCTCACCCCAGCGTTAACACGATAGCCCAAAAACGGATAACAGTGAACAGTAAACGGATAACAGCCGCGCGTCAGCGCGGCGTCCAGTGCGGCGTCCCCGTAAATAACCCGCCCCCGATTCCAATCTGAAAAGAAATAAACATCCCGAACGCCACGCTCAGCACTCCGGAACCCACCGTCATCGCCTGATTCCACCGGAACATCTTGCGCCCCGTATACACAATCGGAAATGCCATCGCCGTCGTCATCGCAGCCATCCCCGCAATCGTCCCCAGGCCGAACAGCAGCAAATAAGCAATCGACCACCACGGATCCGCAATCGTCGTCATCACCAGAATCGCCACCGCGGCCGACCCCGCCAGTCCATGCACCGTGCCAATTACCAGCGGTCGCAACGCGTTGTAGAAACCCAGTTCCCGCAGATGGCCCTCCAACCCGTTGCCCGTCGATGCCGTCTCCGCCATAATCGTCTCCGGGGTCGTCATCGTCAGCGACGGCGCGTATCTCCCCTGCAGCCACCGCATCACGCCCGTCAGATTCAAAATCCCCAGCAGGATCAGCATCAGCCCCACCGCAAACTCCATCGACAATCCCAGCCGCGGCGGTATCGAAACCTTAAACAGAATGATCGCCGCCCCCACCAGGAAAATCGTGAGCGTATGCCCCATTCCCCAAAGCGCGCCAATCACTCCGGCCTTCGCAATCCCCCGCTGCCGCGTGACAATCGTCATCACCGCCACAACGTGATCCGCATCCGTGGCATGGCGCATACCCAGAAAGAACCCGAGAAATAAGATGCCGATAAATGAAACCATGCCGCTCTCCCTTATTATGCCTATGGCCCTTCTGCTTGCACACCCGATCTTCATACAGCATGTGTGGGCCCGGTTTCCAACCGGC
The DNA here is from genome assembly GCA_903875575.1 of uncultured Acidobacteriia bacterium. Taxonomy (GTDB): domain Bacteria; phylum Acidobacteriota; class Terriglobia; order Bryobacterales; family Bryobacteraceae; genus BOG-234. Next base: position 101,192 of record CAIQWJ010000010.1, read on the forward strand.
CTCTCGTCAGTAGCTCTAACCCGCCGCCAGACCCGCAACCCTTCTCACCGAACCGCGACTGGAAGGAGCGGCACGCAAACTCCTCTATCCAACCTGCTCCCCCCTCAAATCTGAAACTTCACAATCCCCGCCGCCATCAGCCCCCGCACCGCAATCCCAAACCCCAGCAGCGTAATCATCGCTGCTGAAGCCGCCGGCATCCACAGCTGGATCATCTTTCCTTCCACCGGCACCCTCGCCATGAGCTTGCCCGCGTAAACCGCCACCAGTCCCATCCCGATCAGCACCGCCGCCAGCCCCACGCTGAACGCCACAATCAGAAACAGCCCGAATCCCACCCGATGCAAAGCCACCGCGCTCAGCAGCACCACCAGCGCCGCAGGGCAGGGAACCATGCCCCCCGTGATCCCCAGAATCGCCAGTTGCTTCCGCCCAATCCCGCCGCCCGCCGGCAACGCCACCTGCGCCGGATCATGCAGAAACTCCGGCGAATGCGAATGCCGAAAAGGACCATGACTATGCTCAAACGAAAAATCATCCCCCATGAAACGCTTCAGCAAAATGTAAATCCCCATCCCCGCAATCAGCACGCCCGATATCACGCTGAGGAACGGATACAGCCGGTCCGGCATGATGTACTTCTGCGCATACAGAGTCACGCCGCCCAGCAGATAAACTCCCGCCGTATGCGACACCGTCACAATCAGTCCCAGCAGCATCGCATGTCGCGCCGTGCCCTTTGACCCCACCAGATATGCCGCCACAATCGTCTTCCCGTGCCCCGGCTCCAGCGCATGTAACGCTCCCAACCCTGCCGCAATCAATGCCGCCAACAGCGAAAACCCCAAGCTGATATCTTTCCGCGTCATCAGTTCGGTAAACGAATTGCGCGGCGGAGCCTGCCGATTCGCCTTCAACTCCACCGCCGGAGCCGCTGCCGGCACACCCGGTTCCAAAGCCACGGTAACCGGCGGCGCAAACGTCTTCGTCACCAAAGGCGCGTCCACCCGGAACCCAAACTTAGCCACCACATCCTGCGGCGGACTCTTCACCAGATCCGTCGGATAATCCGTCAGCCGCGCACTCCGATCATGCTCCCACTCCGCCGCGCCATCCACCCTCACCCCGGCGTCATGCGAAACCACAATCTCTTTCCACCCCGCCCGCTCCGCGAAGTTCACGTCCGCGTACACCAACTCGCACGACGCCTCCCGGCACTCCCCGTTCAGCCCCGCCCGATACACAAACCGCATCTTCATCGTCGAAAGGCCGCCCGCGCCCTGCGGAAAAATCACCTCTCGTGTCACCGGCCGCAACACCAGCGGGTGCCCATTCACGGTCAGCGAGAGCTTCTCTCCGAATTCCGCCGCCTTCGTCACCAGAAACGCGCCGGTCGCCGCCGACCCCGCCTCCGCCGTCAGCCCGCCCTGCTGCATCTCCTGAAACGCCGGAATCTCCGCCTCGTCAATCAGGTACTCCAGTTCCACCGAATCCTGCCGCAGATGAATCCCGGCGTAGTGGCTGATGCTGAAATTCCCCATCGGATGCGCCATAGCCCGCCCGCACGCAAACAACGCGCAGATCGCCGCCACCCTCGCCATCCCCTGAAACCTGTTGCGCATCCGCCACCTCCGGCTCAAACTAGGGTTACGAGGCCCGCGCCCAAACGGATTGATGGCCAGCCAGAATCTTTCCCGCGCCTCGATATAATGTCCCTTCAACCCAACTCTCACCCCAACATGCAAAAGCTCAACTACCTGAACAAAATCGTCGCCTCCGGCCTCGTAGTCGTCATCCGCGCCGATTCCCCGGACCAGGCCTGCCGCATCGCCGCAGCCTGCGCCGAAGGCGGCGTCACTTCCATGGAAGTCACCTTCACCTTCGCCGGTGCCGTCGACGCCATCGCCGAACTCGCCAAACGCCACAGCTCCGGCGACATCCTCGTCGGCGCGGGCACAGTGCTCGACCCCGAAACCACCCGCCACGCCCTCCTCGCCGGCGCCCAGTTCATCGTCAGCCCCTCCTGCAATGCCGACGTTGCCCGCATGTGCCGCCGCTACCAGGTCCCCTACATGCCCGGCGCAGGCACCTCCCAGGAAGTCGTCTCCGCCATGGAAGCCGGTGCCGATATCGTCAAACTCTTCCCCGGCGAAGCCCTCGGTCCCGCCTTCGTTCGAGCCCTCCGCGGCCCCCTCCCCCACGCCCCCCTCATGCCCACCGGCGGCGTGAGCGTCGAAAACGCCGGCGAATGGATCAAAGCCGGCTGCGTCGCCCTCGGCGTCGGCGGCAACCTCACCAAAGGCGCCAAAACCGGCGACTACCAGTCCATCACCAAACTCGCCCGCCAGCTGGTCGACGCCATCCAGGCCGCCCGCAAGGAGCTCGCAAAGTAATGAAACCCCAAACCGTCACCTTCGGCGAGATCATGTTGCGGCTCACCCCGCCCGGCTTCGAACGCTACCTCCAGACCCCCGCCTTCACCGCGACCTTCGGCGGCGGGGAAGCCAACGTCGCCGTAGCGCTCAGCACCCTCGGCCTCAACGCCGCCTACGTCACTGTCCTGCCCGAGAGCAACCCCATTGCCGACGCCGCCGTCGCCGAACTCCGCCGCTTCGGAGTCGATACTTCCAAACTCGTCCGCGGCCCTGGCCGCATGGGCGTCTACTACCTCGAAACCGGCGCCAACCAGCGTGCCTCCCGCGTCGTTTACGACCGCGCCGGCAGTTCCGCCGCGATCGCCAGGCCCGGTGCAATTGATTGGGACAAAACTCTCTCCGGCGCAGGCTGGTTCCACGTCACCGGCATCACCCCCGCCATCAGCGAGTCATCTTCCGACCTCGCCCTCGAAGCAGTAAAGAAGGCTCGCGAACTCGGCCTCACCGTCTCCTGCGATCTCAACTTCCGCAAGCTTCTGTGGAAGTGGGGCAAGTCCGCGCCCCAGGTGATGAGCGAACTCGTGAAGTTTGTCGACGTCATCATCGCCAATGAAGAAGACATCCAGATGACCCTCGGCCTCAATTCTGAAATGGACGTCAGCTCCGGCGTGCTCGAACACCAGCGCTATGAAAACCTCACTGCCCTTGTCCTGAAGACCTACCCCAACCTCCGTGCTGTGGCCGTCTCCCTGCGCGAATCGAAAAGCGCGTCGTGGAACCGCTGGTCCGCCTGCCTCAACAACGGCAAATCTTTCATGATGAGCCGCGCCTATGACATCACGAACATTGTCGACCGTGTCGGCTCCGGTGACAGCTTCGCCGCAGGCCTGATCTACGGCATGCAGATTCTGCCCGATGACGCCGCGGCCCTCGAATTCGCCGTAGCCCTCAGTTGCCTCAAACACTCCACCTATGGCGATTTCAGTCGCACCACCCTCGCCGAAGTGAACTCCCTGCTCAAAGACGGCGGCAGCGGCCGCGTCCAGCGCTGAATCAACCGCGTGGCGAAAAGCGGCAGGCGAAATCGCCTGCTTCACAACGCAGAATTAGCAGTTCGTGGTCTGTGTGGAGCAGGCCTTTGGCCTGCGTATTTCCCACGTCACAATAGCGAACTGACGTTGGGTGTTTTTGCCTGCTCTCTAAAGAAGAAAGAACCGCCACAAAACGCGGCCCTTCTGCCCCTCGCAGCCTTCGCCCAGACCATGCCCCTGACGCTGGATGCTCACGTCGTCGCCGGCAACGCCAGCAACTTCGGCGGCACTGTCTCAATGAACGTGAACGGCGTCAACAATTCGCAGTTGCTCGCACAGTTTGACCTGTCTTCTCTCGGCAGTATCACGGCGGCCAACATCTCCAGAGCGACCAATGTCAACATCTTCGTCGCCAACGGGAGCTGGACCGAATCGACCGTGAACGGAACCAATGGCCCGGCGGCGGCCGCGGCAGTCTCCAGTGGCCTCAACATCTCCGCCGCCGGTGTTTACATGTCCGTCGATGCCACCAACGCACTGAAAGCCTGGCTGACGACCACCACCAACAACGGCTTCCTCATCGCCCCGGCCGATGGCACTGTCAATATCGCCATTGATACCAGGGAAAGCTCCACCACCAGCCATCCCTCAACGCTGACCGTCCTTATCACCGCCACGGGCCCGACCGGTAGTCAGGGTTTGACCGGCGTAACCGGTGCCACAGGCGCAACGGGCGCAGGCACGACGGGCGCAACAGGCACAACGGGTAGCCAGGGTCCGACGGGTGTAACCGGTGCCACAGTGCCACAGGCGCAACGGGCGCAGGCACCACCGGCGCAACCGGCACGACAGGTAGCCAGGGTTCCACCGGCGTAACCGGCACGACAGGTAGCCAGGGTTCCACTGGCGCCACCGGAGCAACCGGTGCTGGCACGACCGGAGCTACTGGTGCCACCGGCGCAACGGGTACAGGTACGACCGGCGCGACAGGTGCCACCGGCGCAACCGGCCCATCAGGCACCAACGGTACTAACGGCACCAACGGCGCGACCGGCCCCACCGGCACAGGCAGCAGCGGCCCGGGCATTGTCTTTCTCTACGACGGGTCCCCTGGTTTCACGGTCTCGCCCTCCTACATCCCCTTGGTGTCTAGTAGCACCGCCGTCACAGGCACTTACACCCTCGGGGAGACGTTGGTCCCCACCGCTTGCACGTTCAACGCGATTTATTTGAAGGCCTATTGCGCTGCGGGTTGTGGCAGTCAGACCACGTTAACCGCCACGCTTTATCACCTCGGCTCTGCCACGTCACTGTCCACTAATGTCACCACGACCACCACCACCAACCAGGTGGTCACCAACCACGACACTTCGCATACGGTTAGCGTTTCCGCCGGCGACGATGTGGCGGTGCAGATGGTGAACAGCAGCTTCACACCGACTCCCCGCATGGCAATAACGCTCCGCTGTCAGTAGAGCGCCAAACGGACCTTCGCTCCCAAAAGTTATCCGCGTCGGGATCTTGTGCGAAACAAAACACTCAGCGGCTTGGGAAACCTGCACTATCCGCCGGCTGGATTCCACAATGACTTCCCCGCTCAGCAGGCGGGCGCCTCCTCCTCCGCCGAAATAACCGCTCGCTTGAATGAATCTGGATCCGTTTTGTCAGGCGCTCCACCAGGCTTGCAATTATAGAATTCAACACAGGCTTGGCCTGCCCGCCGAACGCTGTCGATCGGTTCGGGGACCAAAACGGGTGTGGAAGCGCCCCGCCGTTGCGGGCGCGATCTCCCGCCGGACGCAAATGAAAAAAGGGGGGACCCTTGCGGATCCCCCCTCTCAACTCCCTGCCGAACTTCTGTTGTCTTAACCCAGAACCTTCCGGCAATAATCGGTGCATTTCTTCACTTCCTTCACCGCATCCGAGCCTTCCGGAATGTCGTACTCCTGCTCGATCGAGACAGGCATCGTCCACTTGTTCTTCGATACCGTCTGAAGAATCTCCTGAATCGGCGTCTCGCCCGTACCCCACGGCAGGTTGAGCGCACAGTGGGCCACCGTCGTCCGGTCCTTCAGGTGGAAGCTGGCAATCTTATCGTGGAACTTGTTGAGGAAGTCGAGCGGCGATCCGCCAGGATTCGTCGCCGCCATGAAGTGGCCAAGATCCACATTCGCCATGTTGCCCTTCGAAATCTCAAACGCATCGTTGAAGGCCGTCATGCTGCCCTGCTGGTGCGAGTGATACGCCGAGGTCAGCTTGTGCTTCAGCGCCGCGTCGCCCAGTCGCTTCAGCGTCGCCGCCGCAGTGGGGCCAGCCGGCAGTTCGCTCGTGAAATGCGTCGCACCCAGAGCCGTCGCCGCGTTCAGCATGAACTCCAGATCTTCGTCCGTGGTCATCGGCAGATCTTTGATCGCGTAGATCGTCACACCCGCGTCGTTGTACATCTTGCGCAGGCTCTTGAACACGTCCATCGAGAGACCCAGGCGCCACTTCCGCTCAGCATCCGCCGCCGCAACCTGTTCCGGCGTCTGTGCGCCACCGCGCCCACCGCCACCGCCGCCCGGTCCACCTGCAAAGCCGCCACCCGAACCGCCCCGGCCGCCCGCTGCCAGGCCTGCGCCCGATCCGCCCCGGCCGCCAGCCTGTCCACCGCCGCGTCCCGCAGGACACGAAACGCCATTCCACTGCCCAGCCGGCTGGTCATTGCCAAAACCGACCTTCATATTGGCTACTATCGGGTACGTCACTGCCGGACCACGTCCGCCACCGCCGCCCGGTCCGCCGCCACGCCCACCGCGTCCGGCATTGGCTGCTGCCGCCGCCGCTGCCGCGGGGCTCCCATCCCACTTGCCCTGCTTGCGCATGTGGTCTGTAATCGGACCGGCCATCAGTTCGCACGCGCTCAGCCCCGAATCGATCAGGTACTGCAGCGTTGCCTCGGCGCTCTGGTCCGGCATGCTGCGAAAACTATAGGTGATCGCGCCGATCTGTACGCCTTTGATCTTGGAGTTCGGTTTGGTCGCTCCCATCATGCTCGGGACAAAGCCCGACGTCGAAGCGAGTCCTGCAAGGGCGAAACGCCCCATGTCTCTTCTTGTAAATTCCATATCCTGTGTGTCTCCTTGAAGCCACTGCCCCATCCATTCTATACGCAATTTCCTGATGTTGTGCACTGGAATTCCCGTCCGACAAGATTATTTACAACCCGAACGGTTCGTCCAATACCCGCAAAGTATTGATTCGCCGATGCAGCGTAGGCGTTTTCGCCTGCGTCTTTCGGCGGAGAGGGCTCTTGCCACGGACCTCTAAGCCACTCAGGAACTTGGTGCCATCGCCGATTCCCGATGCTTCGAAGGCAAAATAACCCCGAGTCAACCCGGCGGCGCGTTCGAACTCGCCGCGCGCTTCCCTGTAACCTCGCACCAGCCACAAAACAAAACGTCCGGGGCACGACGATGTTTCCGGCGACCAGACAATCTACCCGTACCCCACAAACCCAATGTCTGCCGGAATGAGCAGCGCTCTGCGCGATGGGTCAGCCAGCCTCTGCCCTCCGCGAATCATTTACTCTGGAGGGGTGCGGCTTGCCTCCATCCTGATTCCTCTTATGGCTCTTCTGCCTGCGGCCATGGGGCAGTCGCCACGCTGGGTGATGCAGGAAAGCAAAACCCAGGCCAGCCTGCGTGGCGTGAGCGCCGTGGATCAAAACGTAGTCTGGGCCAGCGGGTCCGGCGGGACATGGTTGCGTTCCACCGATAGCGGCGTCAACTGGCAGTCCGCCACTGTCGCAGGCGCGGAGGATCTCGATTTTCGCGGGCTTCAGGCGTTCAGTGCGACCTCCGCGATTTTGATGAGCGCCGGCACCGGCACCAAATCGCGCATCTACAAAACCAACGACGCCGGGGCCCACTGGAATCTGCTGTTCACCAATCCGGATGCAGAGGGCTTCTGGGATTCCATCGCATTCTGGGATGAACAGCATGGCATCCTCGCCGGCGATGTAGTGGCGGGGCAAATAGCCGTATTCACCACAGAGGACGGTGGGCAGACGTGGAGCCGCCAGAAAATGCCCGCAGCGCTGGAGAAAGAAGGCGCGTTCGCCGCCAGTAATTCGTCCCTCACGCTGCGGGGCACTCGCGAGGGTCGGCAGGGACGCGAGAGCGTCTCTGAGCAATCGGTTTGGTTTGGCTCCACCAGGTCGCGCGTATTCCGGTCCACCGACGGCGGGATCACCTGGACTGTAGCGACCACTCCGGTGAGCAACACATCGGCCAGTGCGGGAATTTTTTCGCTGGCGTTTTCGTCGGAGAACGATGGTGTGGTGGTCGGTGGGGATTACTCGAAAGACGCGGAGCCGGAACACAACATCGCAGTGACCGCCGATGGCGGTCGTACGTGGACGGAGCCTGCAAAAGGCCCGGCAGGCTTTCGCTCGGCGGTGCTGTGGCTGCCGGATCTGAAGGCCTGGCTGGTGACGGGAACGTCGGGTTCGGATATCGGGTCGGCAGGAACATGGAAGATGTTCGATGCCAGTTCGTTCAATGCTTTGAGCGGGAAATCGAGTTCGGCCGTTTGGGCGGTAGGCGCGAAAGGCCGCGTGGCCCGGCTGGAAATGAAATAAGGACGCTTCCGTTCGGGTGCCGCGAGTTGAGGTATCCCCCGGCCCATTTCTAAGGCTGATCCGCCATGGTCCTCCTGTGGCAGTGCTCCTTCGCTTCTGCTGCGAAGTGGTTGCCGTCCTTCGCACCGGCGAAACGATCATGGAATATCCTGACGACAAGCCATTTCACAGCCGCTGAATGCTTGGGTTTTCAGGCGGGCGTCCGCTTCACGTCGTTGCCGCGCTCGATCCAGTCACAGAAACCTGTCACGTGATCACGACTTACGTGCCGGCCCCGGCCATTTGGCAGCCGGATTTCCGCACCAGGAGGTTATCGTGAAATGTGTTATTTGCAGGCAGGGTGAAACTCACCCCGGCAAGGTCGTCGCCACTCTCCAGCGCGGCGAGACGACCGTCATTCTCAAAGGAGTACCGGCCGAGATCTGCGAGAACTGCGGCGAGTATTATCTTTCTGAGGGGGTTACCGGCAGCGTACTGGACCGGGCGGAGGCCGCCGTACAGAATGGTGCCGAAGTCGAGATCCTGCAGTTTGCGGCCTGAATCGTCGGATAGCGCCGGTGACCATAACCTGGGTACCGACCGCGACTGTTAACGAGCGGCGGCAGAGTCTATCTGCTCTGCCCGTTTATCACCTTTAAATCTCAGTTAATGTTAGTACTTGGCGCACGCACTTTGCGTGCCGCGTCGAGACTCTTCTCGACGCTGGTTCACGGGAGAAATACGCGCGTTTACCCGAACCGTCAGAACCTGAATCGCCTTCCGCTGATGTTCCGACTGGCTGTCCCTCCAGTTCCTTCAGCGACTCGTGGCGACCGGTGGTTTGGCAAAAAGCTTCCGAATCTTAGGTATCACGCGCGGTGGACGGTCGAGGGCCTCCATGAATTGGGCCCATTGCTTCGAGTCCAGAACAAAACCTGTCCGTTCAGAAAGCGACCGCTCGGCTTTCTCGCACGCACTCTCGAGAATGAAATCGCTCGCACTCTTTCCCTGCCGCGCCGCCGCAACCTTGATTATTTGCAACTGCTGAAGTGTAGCTCTCAGATCGAGTCTGACAGTGCGCGTCGGTGATCCGGTCGTCAGGTCCATGAATCCTTCCATGTGTCCTTTTATGGTGCGCGCATACCACAGAATGTGAAGTAAAATACCTCAACGGACACCCGGCAAAAATATTGGGTCTCAGTGTTCAAAATTAAGTGTTGCATCACTTCAGAAAACTGGTACCGTATGAAAGACGAAATACTTGGAGACCTGAGTTTCCTGCCGGGCCATTTCGCCTCGATTCTCTGCCGGGTGACTGGATTTACTACTCAAGCAAGTCCGAAAAGACGAGTCCTTCATGCCCACACCATACGCTGATTTCTTTCGCAGTGTCACCGGAAATCCAATTCTTCCGTACCAGCAACGGTACGGCAAGAATCCATTCTCAAACACTCTGATGGTTGTTCCTACTGGCCTTGGCAAGACTGACTCGGTTCTTCTTCCGTGGCTCTATGCTCAACGTCGCGCAGATACTGCCGCGCCAACCCGTTTGATCATAGTGCTGCCAAGACAGAATCTGACGATCCAGACCGCGAAGAACGCGCGAAAACGCGTCTCCGCTGCGGGTCTCACAGATAAGGTCCGCGTTCTGGAGTTGATGGAAGGTAGCAAAGATAACAGCGAAGACCCTTCATTGCGTCCGGATCACCCCGCAATTATTGTCTGCACACAGGACATGTATTTCTCTAGGGCATTGAATCGCGGCTACGCAAGACGCCCTCCCCGCTGGCCCATCGATTTCGCGCTGTACAACCAGGACTGCCTGATCGTGCTCGACGAAATCCAGTTGATGGACGACGCACTCGCAACATCCACGCAACTCGCATCGTTTCGCGGACAATTTGGAACGTACGGCGACGCGCCTTCCATCTGGATGTCCGCCACGGTCAATCACGCGTGGCTTCAGACCGTAGATACTACCGGGATACCGCCTCTGGTCGGTCTGGATGACGACGATCTTGCCACGCCAATAGCAGCCAAAAGATATCGCGCAGCCAAACGATTGACTGCCGCACCGCCGGAATGTCGCGATCCGAAAGACTGCGCCGCATTCGCATATAAAAGGCACCAACCAGGGACCAGGAGCCTTATCATTGCGAACACAGTGCCTCGTGCGCGCGAAATATTCTCCGCCCTTCGTGAGCAGTTCCCCGGAGCGCTTCTCCTCCATTCCCGCTTTCGCCCATCGGACCGGAAACGCGCAGCGGATCTTCTGGTTGACTCGATTCCGCAAGAGGGGCAAATCGTAGTCTCAACCCAGGTACTCGAAGCTGGCGTGGACATAACCGCGCGACTCCTCGTTACGGATGTCGCTCCGTGGGGTAGCTTGGTTCAGCGCTTCGGTCGTGTAAATCGATATGGCGACGATGAAGGCGCGGAGATCTGGTGGGTCGATGAGCCGGGGTATTCAAAACAACCGAAGAACTCAACCCTGCCGTACTCTCCGGATGAAGTCCAGCGGGCGTCCACGAGGCTCGCACTGTTGAAGTCGGCGGCACTCGCCGACTTACCTCCAGAGGACGGACCCGCGCCCTGGAACAACGTGCTGCGCCGTGCAGACCTGCTCGATCTCTTCGATACCACGCCGGATCTTACCGGCAACGAACTGGATGTTTCGCGATTCATCCGGGATACCGACGACAGAAACGCATATCTTGCGTGGCGAGACTGGGAGGGCGACTCGGAACCACCTCCATCAACTCCGGAACTCGAGGATCAGGAACTCTGCCCCGTTTCCCTCGGCGACCTCCGCGAGTTCATGAAGAAGCACCCGGTCTATGTTTGGAACTTTGCTACCGAGAAATGGAGCGAGGCCGATAGAGACAAGCTGTTTGCTGGGATGCTTGCCATCACTCGGGCAAAGGAAGGCGGCTACACCGCAGCGGAGGGCTGGTCGCCCGAAAGCAAAGTGAAAGTAGAACCCCTGGCTGGTGGCAAAGACGAGACGGAAGGCGACTCCAGTGACAAGCGGTCATACGTCCAATATCGCCAAACGCTCGTGGCGCACACAGCCCGGGTGATGGAAGAAACCGAAGTTCTGTTGGAATCCATAAATATCGAGCCCCGGCACGTCGAAGCGCTTCGCACTGCGGCCACCCGGCATGATTGGGGTAAAGCTCACCTGGTTTTTCAAAAAACGTTGCATCGCAACGATCCGTCGACTGACCTACTAGCCAAACAGCTAAAGGCGAACGCTGATCGGGGGCACGAGCGAAAGCATTTTCGTCACGAACTGGCCAGTGCGCTAGCGATGCTCAAGAGCGGTGATTCGGACCTGGCTACCTACTTGGTCGCTGCCCATCACGGAAAAATCCGACTCGGAATCCGTTCCATGCCGGGCGAAATGGAAGTTGATCGTATTCCCACTGCTCGAGGAATCCGGGAAGGCGATACCCTCCCGGCATGCGAACTGGCGCCAGGAATATTTGTCCCCACTGTCGAACTCTCGCTCATGTCCATGGAGTTTGGCGCTAAGGGTGGTTCGTGGACGGATCGGATGCTCCAGCTTCGCGACGACATTGGTCCATTTCGCCTCGCATATCTCGAAATGCTTTTGCGCATGGCGGATGAAACCGCCAGTGCGAACCCTGGCCCGGAGGTGATCCAGTGCTCAAACTGACCCTGTCCGGATGTACTTCGACCCCGTTTGGCGGCTATCTCAAGGCGTTGGGAGTCCTTCGGCTGGTCTCCGAACAGGCGGACAATTCGGCCCGCGGTTGGTGGGACGGTGAGAATTTTGTGCTCGGGTCCGACCTCGACGAAGTCGACCTAGCGGCTTTCTTCGTTGAGCAGTACTCTCCCACCCCAATCCTCGCGCCCTGGAACGGAGGCAGCGGATTCTACCCGAAAGATAATAGGGAAGGGATAGACGCGGTTGCCGACTCGAAGCATCCGCGGTTTAGCGTCTATCGTGCGGCCATTGCAATCTGTCGCCAACTGGACGAAGTGATCGCGGGCAAAAGCGACGACGAAGATGTACGCAGAACGGCAATTTTGCGCCAATGTCGCAACCGCCTGGATGATCGGGCCGTCGAGTGGTTGGATGCCGCGGTTGGAATCGCAGCCGACGGCAGTCGTTCCTTTGCACCCGTCCTGGGTACCGGTGGTAACGAGGGCCGTCTGGATTACACCAACAATTTCATGGCACGTCTTTCAGCTCTGCTGATTGCGCCTGATCCTAAAACACCCGTCAGAGAGCTAATCGGGAATTCCCTGTTTGGCTATCGAACCACCTCGTTGCAGCCGGGTGCTGCCGGGCAGTTTGATCCGGGCCGGGCTGGCGGAGCCAATCAAGGCCCGGGCATAACGTCTGAGTCCACAACCAACCCTTGGGACTTGGTGCTCACACTCGAAGGTGCCGTAGCATGGGCGAGCGGGCTATACCGACGTCAGGGAGCAAGCTACCGCAAGGTGCTATGTAGTCCGTTTACCGTGGGCGCGATCAAAGTCGGATACGGATCGGCCTCATCGAAGGACGATGCCCGAGGCGAAATCTGGACGCCGTTGTGGCGGAATCCAGTTCGCTATGCGGAGTTGAAAACATTGCTGCGCGAAGGTCGTGCCAGCGTAGATGGCCGCCCTGCGGCGAATGCGCTTGAGTTCGCCGAAGCCGCCTGTTCACTCGGTGTTGACAGGGGTATCGAACGGTTTGTCCGCTACAGCCTTCTTAAGAGACGTGGCGACAGCTACGTCGCGCTACCGGCTGGAACTTTCCCAACTGGATTCAGAAGTGAATCCGATCGTATTCGTCAATTTCAGAAGTTTTTCGATGTCGTGACACGTCGCGAACTTCCGCGCGGGACGGAAGAGCTTCGTCGTGGAGTGGACGCGGCGATTTTTCAGGTCTTGATGCGTGGCGGGAAGACACGCATGCGCGAATTGATGGCGGCCCTCGGGCGGATGCTCCGAAGAATGGCCACAACTTCCGATTCGCGCCTGCCATCACGCGGGCTCGACGCGTCCGACTGGTTGGAAGCCTGCGGCTTCGACATACCCGAAGTTCGCATTGCTGGAGCGCTGGCGTCGATTTTCAGTCGTGAGGTTGGCTCGCTGGTCGATAACCTGTCCAGGGCCGACCAACGCTTTGCTTGGACTGGGCAGGGCCTTCCGCGCCGAATGGTTTCGGTGTTGGAACGCCGCCTTCAACTCGCCAATTCCATGGAACTTGACGTGAATCCTCTGGGTGGCTCGTGCCCGGCACATCCGGGAGATGCCACTAGTTTTATCGAAGGTTCGGTGGATGACACTCTGATTGAAGACTTGCTCTTCGCTTTCGCCACGCTTAACTGGAAGGGCTTTTCTGCTCCGACATTGCCCGGCACGGATCGGCGTCGTCAGGTTCTGCCGACTTATGCTGTTTTGAAGCATCTCTTTCTTGCAAGTGAGATCAGACGCGGAGACGAGCCGAAACGCCTGCGGGCGGACCCCCGTATTGTGTCTATTCTCAAGGCTGGAAATGTCGAAGAAGCAGCTGGAATTGCCGTATTTCGCTTGCGAGTGGCCGGTCTCAGCCCCCTCGAAGTGGACTATCGAGGCGGAATAGATGCGGGACGATTGGCTGCATCTTTATTAATCCCGGTAAGATCCGGGAATGTGCTCGGTGCTGGAATCTTTCGTGAAGAAGAAAAGGACAACTTATGAATCTAACGTCGCTCGATAACCTTCCCCGGCTTCTTCTCGAAGCTAAACTGCGTCCCGTGGCTGGCCAGCGCTTTCAACCGACCGGTTTCGCTGACCTGGGGGCTGCCGATTACCAACTCCCGGATGGGACCAATATGTTGCTCGTTGAGAGCGCGCAGTCCGTGGCAAACCGTCTGGAAAAGACCTGCCTTGATGGGGATGGTCCAGGCCTCGATCGTTCAATAGAAGGTCTCTCATACGTGGTCGCTGAACTTGAGGGCGCAGGTTTCGAAAAAAGTACAAGCTCTCTGGTCGAGGCTCACAGGATCGCCTCGCCTTATGTCCTCCTGAACAAAGAATTCCAGGCGAAACTCGTGAAGGAAATGGAGTACAATCCAAAGCTTCCGCTGGAATGGAAGAAGATCTACGCAACGCTATTCAAATACGATGTAAACAGTCTCGTGCACGGCGTATTCCTGTCGCTCCTTGAAGGCGGCCGGGTTCGGGCACCACGGGCCATTACCGGATTCATCGAAGCGTCGAACGTGAAGAGAGTGGTTTCCGGCGGCGTGAAAAATAGCCCTGTCGATCCCACCGGAAAGACCCAGGTGGCAGACGCCCCCGCTGGTGAAAGCGGCGTTTACAGCAACGTTCCCTATTCGCGTGTGGAGTACGTCGCGGAGCAGATCACGGCATATTTCAATCTCGATCTGTCGCTGATTCGCGGCTATGGTCTTGGCGCTGACGCTACGCGTCTACTCATTGCGCTCTCTTTGCTCAAGGTCCGCAGATTCCTCGATTCCAGTCTCAGGTTGCGCACCGCATGCGACTTTGAACTGAGTGGCGAAGTCTGCGCAAAGGCGCCGGCGAGTTTCATTTTGCCGTCGGAGCCAGAACTACTATCGGAAGTGCAGGCTGCGATCAGGAACTGCTCGGCACTTTTTGCCGCACCCCCTGTTACCGTCCTCAAGACAAAGGTAAAAGTGGTAGAGAAGAAGGACAAAGAAAAAGCCGCAGGAGCCGGCCCGCAGTGACGACGATTCGATTGACCTTCCCGGCCGGAAGGTATCATGCAACTCCGTGGGGCCGCCACGTGAACGAGGGCGTACCAGAATGGCCCCCATCTCCCTATCGAATCCTACGCGCTCTGTATGACGTTTGGTGCCGCAAGTGTTCCGACCTGTCTGCCGAAGCAATTCGGGACGTACTGGAAACCCTTGCTACGGCCCACCCTCACTTCCTGCTGCCGCGCGCAACAGCTTCGCACACGCGGTCATATCTGAGTTCCAATGCCACGGACCCGACGGACAAGAACCTTGTCTTCGATTCGTTCCTGGCATTTGACAGAGCTGGGGTCTGCTACATATCTTGGCCGGATCTTGAACTGAAGCCGGCATCCCGCGAGGTACTTGGGCGGCTGTTGAGCAACCTCAACTATCTCGGACGGTCGGAATCATGGGTCGAAGCGACCCTTTCGGATAAGCCGGTGGAGCGCTCGTTCAACTGCGAAGTTGCGGCTGAAGACATTGAGGGAGAGTTGACGCGGGTGGCCTGCGCTATGCCTCCTGCGGAATATGGGGGAAACGGGGCGTGGATGGACGCGCTCACCTATTCCACGAACACTCTGCTAAAAGAGCGCGCCAGTGCGCCGCCGTTGCTTCGGCAGGTTTCCTACACTCGCGCACCTGACGCTATCGACACAGATCCGCCTCATCGTGCGATCAGGAAGTCTCAACCAATTCAGGCAGTCGTGCTCAGCCTGGATGCAACCGTATTGCCCTTAGTGACCACCACTCTGGAAGTGGCGGAACAAATCCGTACCCGCTTGATGGGCGCTCACAAACGCACAATGGGCGGAGATGGTTCGCTCGTTTCCCCATTGTTCAGCGGCAAATCTCCGGACGGAGCCAAACGGCTGGACCATGGCCACGTATATATTTTGCCTCTTGGCAATCGGGACGGACGCATTGATCGGGTGCGAATAGTTAGTCCACTGCTTCCTTTCACAGACGACGAATTGGATGCGGTGCGGGGCGTTCGCGAGCTTTGGCAGCGCGACGACCGGCCTAAAGTTCGGTGCGTCTTGACGTGGCAAGGTGCAAAGGATGCCAGTAGCGACACGAAAGCAGTAGTACAGAGCGCGACCCCATTCGTGCCCCCACGGCACTGGCGAAAGGGGCGGGATTTCGGCGAATTCCTGCGTGGAGAGATTCGCCGCGAATGCCGAAACCACGGCATCGAAGAACCAACGGAAATCGAACTCCTCGAAGCAATGCCCGGATTATTTCACGAAGTGGAATATCGTCGCAATCGAAAATCCGATCCGGTCCGCCCAGGCTACGCTATGCGTCTGACATTTGCGCAACCCGTGCAGACTCCGTTCTCCTTAGGTTACGCCGCCCATTTCGGCCTGGGGCAGTTCCGATAAGAGCCTCCTCCAATCCGCGCTAAACTAAACTTATGCCCCGGCCCAACACAGCCAAGCCTGCAGCCACTCCCCGTCGCGCCCCATCCCCGCGCAAGGGTATGCGCCTGCACAAAATCTGGCTCCCGGACATGGACTCCCCCGAATTCATCGCCGGGGCCCGCCGTCAATCCCTCGCCGCAGCCAACAGCCCTGACGAAAAGGACCTCCAGGCTTTCATTGATTCCGTCTCCACCCTCCCGGACCTCCCCGAATATCGCTGGTGATTGCCGCGTTCTACTCAAAATTACCTCCCCCTCAATCCGCGCTAAACTAAACTCATGCCCCGGCCCAACACCGCCAAGCCCGCAGCCACCCCTCGTCGCGCTCCCTCCCCGCGCAAGGGGATGCGTCTGCACAAAATGTGGCTCCCCGATACGAACTCCCCCGAGTTCATCGAAGAGGCCCGCCGCGCCTGCCTTGCCATCAACAACAGCCAACACGCGAAGGAAGATCAGGACTTCGTCGATTCCATCTCCATCCTTCCGTACCTCCCCGAATTTCGCGACTAACCGGCCATCAAATGACGCGCGGCGAGATCTGGACCATCGCAGGCGGCACGGATTACGCCGGCAAACCCAGGCCAGCCGTCGTCCTCCAGTCCGATAACTACGACCATCTCGAATCCGTCGTGGTCTGCCTGTTCACTTCGGACAAAGCCCGTGCGCCATTTGTCCGCATTCCCGTCTTTCCTTCTCTCGACAACGGGCTCAAACGCCCCTGCTGGCTTATGGTTGACAAGATTTCTACCATGCCGCGAACTAAACTCGGCTCAAGGATCGGCGTCCTTGACACGCCCACCCTCAACGAACTGAGTCAGGCAATCATCACGTTTCTCAACCTCAGCGGGGAAATCCGGCCTCATACCCGCCGCCGCTAACCCCATGCGCCAGTCCTACCTCGTCTGCTACGACATCTGCGACGACCGCCGCCTCCGCAAAGTCTTCAAACTCATGCGCGGCTTCGGCGACCACCTCCAGTTCTCCGTCTTCGAATGCCAGTTCTCCCCAGCCGACCTCGTCCGCTGTCGCACCGCCCTCTCCAAAATCATCAAACACTCCGAAGATCAGGTCCTCTTCGTCCACCTCGGCCCCTCCGAAGGTCGCGGCGACCGCGTCATCACCGCCCTCGGCCTCCCCTACACCGCCGTCGACTCCCCCTGCATCATCGTCTGACCCGCCCCCCACCCCACCTGTTACCCAAAAGAAGTCTTGCACTCTCCCGCCAATAAGCGCATGATCCACGAATGAGCGCTTTTCCCGTCCCCATCCTCCCCTCATCCACCCCCGCCTCCAACCCCGGCCCACGCGACCTCCCCGACTATCTCCCCGCCCGCATGGTCAGCGAGTTCGTCTACTGCCCCCGCCTCTTTTTCTATATGTGGGTCGAAGGCGTCTTCCGCGAAAGTGCCGATACCCTCGAAGGTTCCGCCCAGCACAAACGCGTCGACGCCCGCGCTACCGCCCTCCCCGTTCCCGCCCCCGCCAAATCCAAATCCAAAACCGCCGCGAAGTCCGCGCCCGAAGCCGATACCGCCGAACAGGCACCACCCGAACCCGAGCCCGAACGCCTCCACGCACGCTCCGTCACCCTCTCCTCCGAACGCCTCCGCGTCATCGCTACCCTCGACCTCGTCGAAGCCCAGGGCCTCACCGCCACTCCGGTCGACTACAAACACGGCGCGCCCATTGACGACAAAGACGGCCTGCAAATGTGGCCGCAGGACCGCGTCCAGCTCGCCCTCCAGGCCATCGTCCTCCGCGAAAACGGCTACCAGTGCGACGAAGTCGTCGTCTTCTACCAAAAAACCCGCCAGCGCGTACGCGTTCCCGTTGACGACCAACTCATCTTTGAAGCCGAAACCGCCGTCGCCCGAGCCTGGGCCCTCGCCGCCTACGGCTGGATCCCCGCGCCCCTCGAAGACTCCCCCAGGTGCGTCGGCTGCTCCCTCAACATCGTCTGCCTTCCCGACGAAACCAACAGTCTCATCGCGCTGGGCGTCGATAGCGCCCTCCAACTCGACCTCTTCGGCGCCGACCACCCGCCACGCAAACCGCCCTCCCGTGAAGGCCTCCCCGCAGGCTCGTCACCCGCTCAGCCTCCGGAAATCCGCCGCCTCATGACCCCTCGCGACGACCTCCGCCCGCTCTACCTCAATACCCAGGGCCTCCGCATCGGCAAATCCGGAGACGTTCTCCAGATCAAGGACAGGGACAAACTCGTCCAGGAAGCCCGTATCAACGAAATCAATCAGGTCAACCTGATGGGCAACGTCCAGATCACTACCCAGGCCGTCCAGTCTCTTTGCGAAGCCGCCGTGCCCATCTCGTACTTCTCCATGGGCGGCTATTTCTACGGTATGACCACCGGCATGAACCAGAAAAACGTGGCGCTCCGGCGTTCCCAGTTCCGCCTTGCCGATTCCCCCGCTTTCCCCCTGTTTCTCGCCCGCACTCTCGTCGCCGGCAAGATTCGCAACCAGCGCACCATGCTCCAGCGCAACCACATCGAGCCCACCCCGGAATCGCTGTCCGCCATGAAGTCTCAGGCCGAACGTGCCGAGCGCGCGCCCGATCTCGAAACCCTCCTCGGCATTGAAGGCTACGCCGCCCGCGTCTACTTCCGCGAATTCGCCGGCATGATCAAAATTACCGACGAAAACGACGAGCCCGACGCCTCCGGCCTCCCCCCGAATCTCAATTTCGATTTCGAGGGCCGCAACCGTCGCCCCCCGCGCGATCCCGTCAACGCCCTGCTGTCCCTCGCCTACAGTATGTTGGCCAAGGACCTCACAATTGCCTGTTACGCCGTCGGTTTCGACCCGTACCTCGGCTACTACCACCAGCTACGCCACGGTCGACCCGCCCTCGCGCTCGATCTCATGGAGCCCTTCCGCCCCCTGATTGCCGATTCCGCCGTCCTCAGTGCCATCAATACAAAAATGGTGACAGCGAAGGATTTCCTGAAGGCGGGAGGCGCGGTAGCTCTGAATCCCAATGGACGCAAGGGCTTCTTCCGTGCCTATGAGCTCCGCATGGACTCGCTAGTCACCCATCCCAGCTTCGAGTACCGGGTGAGTTACCGCCGGCTTCTCGAAATCCAGGCGAGGTTGCTGGCCCGGGTCATCGAAGGCGAAATCCCGACCTACCCGGTCTTTGTAACAAGGTAACCATTTCCCGAAATGTGGGGAACGCGTTTCCGCCCGCCTTGGAATTGCGAAAGCAAAAAACGACGCGCGAGCGGTTAGTCGCCGCGAAAAACTCCGTACCCGCTCGCGTGCGATAAACCACTGAATCGAAGCGAGATGCTTGACTGACCCCCGATGACGTGCCATTGTGGAGGGGTGCGCGATGGGACGGCTCGCATTCGCCCCGGCAGATCATTGAAATCAGAACAACTTAGGCGATACACTATTTCCACGGCTGATCAGCCGTGGCCTCATTGAAGCACCCCTAGCGCCTTGTCGATCTCCGTGAGTGCAGCGGTAAGCGCGGCTATCACTTCAAGTGAACCGGGGAATGTATTATCAGCCTTGCGTCCCACGCCGTCACCTTCTCCGCAACACCCCAATCTATCCCGAGCTACCGCAATCATTTCTGCCGCTCCCTCAATCTCCTCCCGCGCCACCTTCAGTGCGGCGGTGAGCGCGTCGAATTTCTGCCGTTCGATGTAAGTTGGCTCGTTGATTGCCGCGTGAACGAACATCCGTGCAGCCGCTACCACCGGGTATTCCGCTCTGGAGTTCCATACGGCGATGGCTTCTGCCTCAGTCCCGGCGAACTTCACTAGGCCGCAGGCAGAGCATTCCACACACCAACGCGGCATTTCCTCGTCTTCGTGCGATGTCGCCTTCGCGATGCACAGTGGACACGGTTTCAGTTCAGCCACGTTTCACCTGCCGCTTGCATTCTTCCCTGCTGAGTTCGCTCATGAGATCTCCTTCCACTCAATCGGATGTCCACATCCCCCGCAGTAGCTCGGCCCTTCGGTTTCCGCCCCACATGGACAGGTGGCGCGAATGTCGTCACGAGTGGCTTGCAGCACAACCGGCTTCCGCATCTCCTGCAACTCCCGCA
>CAIQWJ010000011.1 GCA_903875575.1 uncultured Acidobacteriia bacterium
GATGATCTGGCCGTCGCCTTTGCGGAGTTCGCCCCAGCCGCCGTTGAGGCCGTTGGCCGGATTGGTGAAGGGATACTTCGCTGCGGCCTTCTCGTCCACCTCAATGCCCCAGCCTGGTTTGGTGCTGGGCCACAGGTAGCCATCCTCCATCACCGGGCAGCCGCTGAAGACTTCCATTGTCTGCCGGTTGAAGGGCGTGTATTCCTGAATCCCGAAGTTGTAGCTGACCACGTCGAGCGTGACGTTGGCCATGTGGCCGATGGGTGAAACGTCGCCCGGCCCGTGCCACGCCGTCTTCACACCGAATTGCTCGCCCAGAATCGCGATCTTGCGGGCGGGCGTGAAGCCGCCAACCTGCGACACGTGGCATCGAATGTAGTCGATCAGCCGCTCGGATATCAGCGGCACCCACTCGTGTGGACTGTTAAACAACTCACCCATCGCGATCGGTGTGGCGCATTGCTGCCGGATTTGCCGGAAGTAGGCGATATCCTCCGGCGAAAGCGGGTCTTCCATGAAGAAAAGGTGATACTTCTCCAGATCCTTGGCGAAGCGAACCGCCTGATTCGGAGTCACACGCTCGTGCACATCGTGCAGCAGGCCGACATCGTCGCCAAGTTGCTCCCGCGCTGTGTCGAACATCTTGAGTACGCGCCGGATATAGGGCAGTGGTTCGAAAACAGGTCCGTCGGCGAGGCCCTTGACCGGAGGCGCGGTACCGGCTCCGCCCGCGTAGCCCTGGTAGCCCGGGATATTCACCTGCATGCGGACGTTGCGGAAACCCTGCGACATGTAACGTTTCGCGTTATCCACCACTTGCTGGATCTCGTTACCATCGGCGTGAGCGTAGACGTCGGCGGCTTCGCGGCACTTTCCGCCCACCAGATCGTAAACCGGCATGTTGGCCATACGGCCTTTGATATCCCAGAGAGCCTGATCCACGCCGCTGATGGCGTTATTGAGCACGGGACCGTTCTTCCAGTAGGAGCTGTCGTAACAGGTCTGCCAGATGTCTTCGATCTTGTCGACGCTCTTGCCTTTCAGGAGAGGCTTCAGGTAGCGGTCCACGGCGGGCTTGATCAGGTCGGCGCGCTGGGTGAAGGTAGCGCAGCCGTAGCCGTAAAGGCCGTCCTGATCTGTGGTGATTTTGACCACGTCGAGCCGCACCCCGGCGGGGGCGGTTTCGATGACGGTGATGTCTTTGATCTTCGGGCGGGAAAGGCCGCGGACGGCTTTTTCGACGACCTGCTGGGCGAGGACTTCTCGGGCCGGGAGAACTGCGCCGAGCCCGGCTCCGGCGATGGTTTTGAGGATGTTGCGGCGATTCATGGTGGTAACTCCCGGGACGAGCGAAGGCCCTCGTGGGCCAGTCGACCATCCGTCGGCCATTCTATACCACGCGGGGCTCAAAACCGAATCGTTCCGCGGGGGGGGGGGCTGTTTCAGAGGCGTCTGCCAGGCACGATGCGGTATTATTGTATTCAGATTTCGCGAAGTAGCACTAATTCATTCAATGGATTATGACGATCTGTTGTATGGTCACTGGTTGCGAAAAACGTTCCGGATAGATCCGTTTTATGTGACTGGATCGGGCGGTAGCCTGCCCGAAATCCGGTTTTTCAGCGCAACCACGTGATTTGCGGATCACGCAAATCCTCGGCCCTCATCAAGCCTCACTCACAGGGAATACATGCGAAGAGCACTCATCACCGGAATCACGGGCCAGGACGGCTCCTATCTCGCGGAATTTCTCCTGTCAAAGGACTACCAGGTGCACGGCATCGTCCGGCGCGCCAGCACCTTCAACACAGGACGCATCGATCATTTGTATAAGGACTCCCACGATGAGGAAGCCCGCCTGTTCCTGCATTACGGCGACCTCACCGACGGCAGTTCCCTCCGTCGAATTCTCCACAAAAGCGAGCCCGATGAGATCTACAATCTCGGAGCGCAATCGCATGTGAAGGTTTCCTTTGACCAGGCTGAGTACACCGCCGATGTTGTCGCCACCGGTACACTACGCCTCCTCGAAGCCGTGCGCGACTATTGCGATACCACCGGACGCAAAGTGAAGCTCTACCAGGCCGGATCGTCCGAGATGTTCGGTGCCGCAAAGCCTCCTCAAAACGAGGCCACCGAATTCTACCCCCGCAGTCCGTACGCTGCCTCAAAAGTCGCGGCTTACTGGTATTGCGTCAACTACCGTGAGGCCTATTCTCTCTTCATCGCCAACGGCATGCTTTTCAATCACGAATCCCCGCTTCGGGGCGAGACTTTCGTCACGCGGAAGATCACACGCGCCGTCGGCAAGATCAAGTTGGGACTCCAGAAGAAGCTCTATCTGGGCAACCTGGACGCGCGCCGCGACTGGGGTTTCGCCGGCGACTACGTGGAAGCGATGTGGCGCATGCTTCAGCACGATACGCCGGACGATTTCGTCGTCGCCACGGGAGAATCTCACTCAGTGAAGGAGTTCGTGGAGGCGGCGTTCGGCCACGCAGGCCTCAACTGGGCTGATCATGTGGAAATCGACCCCCGATACCTGCGCCCCACCGAAGTCGACTTCCTTCTGGGAGATCCCTCAAAAGCAGCCGCGGCACTGGGCTGGAAGCCAACCGTCAAATTCGATGGTCTGGTGAAAATGATGGTGGAGGCGGATATCGAACTCGCCCGCCAGGAAGCTACGCTGATTAACGCCGGACATCGGGTATCCGCCCGTTCCGGCAATTAAGCCTGACCGACATGGAAAGCAGCAGTCGCATTTTCGTGGCGGGACATCGCGGTCTCGCCGGTTCCGCCATCCTTCGACGGCTCCGTGCCGAAGGCTTCGCCAATCTGATTCTCCGTACCCATGCGGAACTTGACCTCACCCGTCAGGCTCAAACGGACGAATTCTTCGCCGCGGAAAAGCCCGAATACGTGTTTCTTGCGGCCGCACGGGTTGGCGGGATTCTCGCGAACAACACCCGGCGGGGTGATTTCATCCGCGAAAACCTTCTGATTCAGACCAATGTGATCGACGCGGCGTGGCGCAACGGCGCGCGTAAACTAGCCTTCCTCGGCTCCTCGTGTATTTATCCGAAATTTGCCAGCCAGCCGATGAGGGAAGATGCGCTCCTCACCGGCTCACTGGAACCGACCAACGAGCCCTACGCCATCGCAAAGATCGCAGGCATTAAGATGGCGGAGGCGTATCGGGCTCAATACGGCTTCGACGCGATCAGCCTGATGCCGACAAATCTGTATGGACCTGGCGATAACTTCGATCTTCAATCGTCACATGTTCTGCCGGCGCTGATTCGAAAATTTCACGAGGCGAAGGTGGCGGGCGCACCCACGGTGGCCCTGTGGGGCACGGGTTCTCCGTTGCGTGAGTTTCTGCACGTGGACGATCTGGCGAGTGCCGCGGTCTTTCTTATGCGGAACTATAGTTCCGGGGAGATCATCAACGTCGGTTCCGGCGAGGAAGTAACTATCGGCGATCTGGCGCGAATGGTTGGCGAGGTGGTGGGCTATGAGGGCGAGATCGTGCATGACTACTCGAAACCGGATGGTACGCCGCGGAAATTGATGGATAGTTCGCGGTTGCGGGGGCTGGGCTGGAAACCGGGTATTGGCCTGCGAGAGGGTATTGGCGGAACATATGAGTGGTTTAGGAAGTCGGAAGCCGTCGTTGCCCTCGCAGGATGAGACAGCATTCAATAGCCAGATGCGCGATAGAATGTACTGGACTGGTGTCTTCGCCGATCCGCGTGACCGCAAGGCGTGGGCCGGAACTTTGGTCCAATAGGAGGTCCATGTCGCTCCGTTGGGACGCAGCGGGGTTTGAACGTCTTGCGGGTCCGGCCAGATGGCGACTCGGCGGCTCCGTCGGAAGCAAATGCGGCCGGTCTGGAATTACGCTTGCCGGGTTGTTACGATCTCTTGTCGCCTTGGGAACCATATCGGACAATATGCACGACTTCAGCGTCGATGGACCTGGGAGTTCGGCGGCTCAGAATGAGGCGAATCCTAATCAAGCGGTCCTTCAATCTGGCAAGGAGACTTGGGGAGCGGTGAGAACCTGCCGGAAAGATCCCCTTTGCAGGCGAAGCCGTTTCACGGCGGCACGCCCGTTAGTTCTGCATCTTCCGAATCTGCTATGATCAAGAACTTCAAATGGGGCGAATTGTTCGCTTCACAGCTGCGCCGGAACATTGCTTCGGGTATCGGAGCGGCAATGCTCAACATCCTGATTGGCCTCGCATCGTATCCGATGTATCTCCATTTTCTCGGCTATGAGAAATACGGGATTTGGCTCGCCCTCTGTACGGTGCTGACGTTTGCGCAGATGGGGAATTTCGGCATCAACCCGGCCGTCAGCAAATTGGTGGCGGAGGCCCACGGACGCAATGACACAGTTGCCGTCAGACGTTGCCTGACGACGGCCTGGCTCGCGGTGGGCGTGGGTGGTGGAGCCGTATTCTGTGTGGTTATCGCCCTCAGACAGTACATTCCGCACCTCTTCGGCGTGTCCGGCCCGAACGGCCAACTGATGTCGTCGCTTCTCCCCTATGTGGCGTTGTTTTCGGCCGGCGTATTCATCGTCGAGACGCTCAATGCCGTACTGGTAGGTCTTGGGCGAATGGACCTGGAGAGCTATTTCCGGATTTTTTCCCAGGCCGTTGCCCTGATTTGTTCGGCGGTTCTGCTGGCCAAAGGGCACGGAGTTGCTGGTGTGCTTCTGGGAAACGCGATCGCATACGTCGCAATGCTCGTCCTCAGTGTCGTTGCAACCCGACGTATCCTCCGCTCGCGGCTACTCACGCTCAGTTCGTGCAATTTCTCTGAACTTTCAAAGATGCTGCGGTTTGGGGGCTGGGTCTTTGGTGCTGCTGTTATGAACATGGCAATGAGTCCGTTTAACAGAGTTGTGCTGTCCCGGTATGTGGGTATCGGTGCCCTGCCAATCTATGAGATCGCATACGGCTCAGCCATGAAAGTACGAAGCTTGCTGGAGAGCGGTCTGAGAGCCATGATGCCTGAAATCAGTCGCATCGGCAGTCCGTTGACACAGGATACCCTGCGGCGGGTTGTCGCCTTACAGGGCTCGGGCCTGCGTCTGATTTCGAGGCTGGGGGCTCCTCTTTACGCGGCAGTGATTCTGCTCGCCACACAACTGCTCCAAATATGGCTCCGGAACCAGTTTCAGGCCGCGTTGCCGCTTGCGTTTCGAATCATGCTCCTCGGCTCGTTTCTCAGCCTTATTGGCGTCCCGGGGTACTACATCCTGATGGGTCTCGGGCGGGCGCGAACCTGTTTCTTCACTGCCGTAATCCAGGGAGGATTCAGCATGATTTCTGTAGGTTTCGTGGTTCTGCTGACGGGCGCAATATCTGTAGCGGACGTTGCCCTGGGAGCTCTGGTCGGGATGGGTCTCAGTAGTGCATTCGTCCTGTGGAGGATAGCGCGGCTTACTCCGGCTTACAATCCCCCCCGTATTCCAGCGTCCGGCGGCGGAGTCCCGTTCCAAGCACTTCCGGAACCTGTGGTACGCGTGGAAAACTGACAAGTATCGCGCCGGAAGGCCCTTCGGGGGGCGGAATCCGGACGGACAGGTGACATGCTGGCTCCGGGAGTCAGTGGGCGAAATACTTGCCGCGCTCCGAGTATTCATTCGGTGCGGCCTTAAGGACGCATAAGGTTCGATCCCGGAAAGATTTGCACCGGTCAGACAACTACCTTCTCCATGGAATTCTTTGCCTATTATCTGATCTTCTGTGTAGCGACGTGCCTCGCATTGTATGCCGCGAGCCGTCGCCATTCGAGCCAGCGCCATTGGCAACTCACGCCGGAAATCGTGATGGTCCTGTCGTTTTTTCTATATACGTCCGCTATGCCGTTCTCCCGGATACTATGGGGGACCGAATCGGAGGGACTGGATAACTCGTTTATACAGACCCATATTCTGGGGATAGTGGGGCTGCTCTTCGGCCTCATATTGGCAAGACTGCTTCAGCCACCAAAGGCTCGTGAACAGGAAGAGATACCTCTGACGTCGTTTCAATGCGGCGCACTGGCAACGATTGCTCTGTTTATGATCCTCGGCTACATCTACTACAGCGTGGGCTACAGTCTGGCAAATATGCTCCAGCCTTATACGTTCGAGGCCAGTCTGAAATCCGAGACCACGTCCATGGATACGCTTATTGAACCGGCGACGTTCGCCCTCATTCTCCATTGCTATCTGAGTGCGTCGATATCCAGAACGAGGAAGCCATGGTTGAATCGCTACGTTTTGTCGGTTGCCGGCCTTGTGACAGGCGCACTTCTTCTTCGGGGAGAGCGGAATCATGTAATTATTCTTTGTCTCCCGATGATTGCAGTGGCATTCCGAAACCGCAGGATCCCCGTTTTCAAAGCGTCGGCGGCCGCAATTGCCGTGTTTGTCCTGTTCTCCGTTGTGGCTGTCGTCAGGGCCTTCGGCCTGCTTTCGGCGAACAGCGCGCCCATTGGCAGCACATCGATGGACCCAATGCAGGGCGAACTGGGAACAAGCTACAACGTATATTCCATTTACAAAGCTATAGCGTCAACGGAGGAACCGGTGTATGGCAAGACCTATGTCGTGGATCTCGGCATCAATCTGATTCCGCATGCACTCTGGCCCAACCGACCGCCCTCAACCGCCGAGAGGTTTTCTATGCTGTTCTACGGCACCGAGAACCTGACCTTCGGGCTGGGTTTTTCACCCGTCGTCGAAGCGATGGCGAACTTCCGGGAGCCGGGTATCCCTTTTGTGTTTGTGGCCTTCGCGGTCGGTGTCGTGATGCTGGGAAATTACCTCCGTCACAGGGGCCGATGGGGAGAATTGTGCTATGCCATGATGCTTCCTATGACAATAAACTGGAACAGAATCGATTCAAACACGGCGTTTAAAATGTTTTGCGTTTATTCGGCCTTCCTTGTGCTGTTTTCCCGGTTGCTCTATCCTCCACGCCCACGGAGCGCGATTCTGTGACTGTGCGGGTCGGGCGTCCCGCCCGGATTTCCGCTTCCACATGTGGAGCCGCGATTGAACACGAGGTTGGATTAACTGGAACACGGGGCCGACTATCTTCAGCAGGTGCCGCGACGAGGCTCCTCAAGTCCGATTTCGGGAAAAGATCTGGCGTTCCAGGTCGGAGGTGAACTATGCGTCTCCTGATAGTTACCACCGTGTCGACCACGGTAAAGGCGTTTCTGCTTCCATACGCAGACCATTTCAGGGCTCTCGGATGGAATGTGGAAGCGCTTGCGCATGGAATCGAGGCCTGCGATGTTTGCCGGCCGCATTTCGACCGCGTGCATGAAATTGATTGGTCGCGCAATCCGCTCGATTACCGGAATCTGGTACGGGCACTAAGAGAAGTACGCCGGGTCGTCGCTGCCGGAAGGTTTGATGTTGTCCACGTCCATACACCAGTGGCGGCGTTCGTTACTCGCGCCGCACTTGCTTTCGGGCCGCGGACAGGCCGACCCGTTGTGATTTATACCGCGCACGGCTTTCATTTCCAACTTGAGAACACCGCCCTCAAGGACCGATGCTTTGCGCTTCTTGAGCGACTGGCCGGACGTTGGACGGACTTCCTGATAACTATCAACAGAACGGACGAACTAGCCGCGCTGCGGCTTCGAATCGTTCCCCCGGATCGTTTGCGATATATGCCCGGCATCGGGGTCGACCGGGACCGCTTTAGTCCCATGTCGATTTCGAATCCGGCGAGAGACGCCGTTCGCCGGGAACTCGGTGTCGGCGCAACCGATCCTTTGTTCGTAATGATCGCGGAGTTTAATCCCGGGAAACGTCACCGGGATGTTGTTGTCGCGCTTTCCAGAATGAAAAACGGGAACGCACGGGTCGTATTCGTCGGCGACGGACGGATGCGGCGCGCGATTGAAAAGCAAGCCGAGGAATCCGGGGTCGCGCCCCGGATTCGTTTTGCCGGCCTTCAGTCGGACGTCCGCCCGTTCATTCTCGCGGCACGTGCGACACTACTGACATCTGCAAGGGAAGGCCTGCCACGGAGTGTTATGGAATCGCTCTGTTGCGGCGTACCGGTGATTGGATCGGACATCCGCGGCACACGCGATCTCCTCGGGGACGGAGGTGGCAAACTGTACCCCGTGGGGGATGTCAACGCCCTCGCCGCGCTTCTGGATTGGTTTGCCGACAATCCGCTGGAGGCTCTCAATATGGGTATAAAGGCGCGGGAGAGCATGAACAAATACGACATTAAGAACCTTGTCGCGATGCATGAAAAGCTGTATGATGAGGCTCGAATAGTCACTACGCAGCGGTAGGAATGGCATGGCCGGGCGATTCTGGCCGATCAGGAAACATCACATCCACCAGCCAACCTGGATGAAGATTCTCGTTCTGAGCAGTCACGATCCTGAAGACCTGGCACACGGAATCGGCATTGTGGCCCATCACATTTCAGTGTGCGGTCGAACGACGGCACCACGTCGAGATGGCACTGATAGTCGCCGAAAGACACACGACACAGTCCTTTTCCTGCGGCCAGAGCAGGACCGCAATCTTTGAAGGAACGTCGGTCATCAGGCGAACGCGCTGCGTGGATCCAAAACGGGACGCTTTGAGGGTCATTTCAGGGCAATTCCTCAGCTTCGGGGAGAAGCAGTTCATCAGGGCAGCCCGCCTGCGGAGCCTGGGAAGAGATCTTGACATTTGGTTCAGCTATATGATGGGCTCACTCACGGCGATGGTGCTTGCCGCCTGTGAGTGCCCCGTATCCTCCACGGAGCGATATCATGCGCTCTCACGGTATCAACCAGCCTATCGAACAAAACTCTTGCCGCAATAGCAGGATTCCAGGAAGCTTCAGGAGCGGGACGCTCGGGAGTCCTCTATGTGCCTGAACGCGACAGGCAATATGCACTTCGAAATGCGACGGATGGGAGTGCGCGGTCTGCATTCTGTCTACCACCAACCGTCGATACCGATGTCTTTGTGCCTGGCGTTTGAGGCACACGGGAGTCTATAGCGCGGGTAATGCTATGCAAGGGAACCATGAATTTCGGTCAGAATGTAGTAATCGCCACTGGCATGGTCAACAGCCGTCGCCGCTCTTGCCAACGACCACCAAAGTCCGGCTTGCCGGACGGAACCCGAGCGATTCTGTTTCCATGCTGGCGCCCGACCGGGTTCGGGTTACCTGGACTGTACACGATATTGTCGCCGAATACCAGGCCGCCGACCTCTTTCCAGCCCCGATGCCTGCCTCCTCGGGTATGAAGAACCAACTGCTGGAGGCGATGCTCACTGTCGGTCGTTGCATCCCCGGGGCGGTTAATGGGTTCGACGAGGTCCCGCCCTGCGTTCTGGTGGGCGATCAAGATAGCGAAATGGCACGACCCCGCAGAATGTTACTCCCCGACAAGGGACTTCGTCGCCGGACCGGAAAGGCCGGCAGAGACCATGCCGTGCGGTGCCTGGCGGAACTCCTGCACCCGCAATCGAAATGACAATGGTCCCCAGAGAACTAACTCCCGCTTGCTATTCCCTCCTTTTTGGAGTCGTCCGCTGATGAGGATACTGCATGTAGTCACGGGCCTGAACGTAGGCGGAGCCGAGTTGCAACTGTGCGGCCTTACGGAACGACTGAAGGAGCAAGGCTATACCCAAAAAATCGTGTCCCTGCTCCCTGACGGGCCTCTCAGTTCCGGAATCCGCTCGCGCGGCATCGAACTCGTCGCACTGGGGATGCGCCAGAGCCGGCCGGATTTTTCGAAAGTTTCGACGCTCCGGCGCGAAATTGAACAATTCAGGCCCACGGTGATCCAATCATGGATGTACCATGCCTGTATCTATTCGTCGCTGGCCGCTGGCTTTGGTGGATCGCAACTCCCTCAACTGTGGAGTATTCACCATTCCAACCTGAGCTTCGCGGCGAATAATGCGTCTACTCTTGCAGCCATCGCGGCATGCCGGGTTCTCTCCCGCCGGAAACAGGTTCATATCGCTTACTGCGCGGAAGCGTCCAGACGATCTCACGAATCCATAGGTTACGACAAACGCCGCGGAATGTTTGTCCCCAACGGATATGATACCGACCGGTTCGTCAGGCGACCCGGAGCACGCGAGCGAATTCGCGCGCAGTTCGGCCTGGATGCGGATGTCACCGCAGTTGGTCTTGTGGCTCGGTTCGATCCCATTAAGGATCATGCGACTTTCCTGGCGGCTGCGGCACTGGCCAAACGGAATTCGTCCAAAGAACTTCGTTTTGTCCTGATCGGTGAGGGCATGGATTCGTCGAATACAGGTCTGGCGAGCCTGATCGAACAAAATAAACTCGCTACATCCGTCGTTTTAGCTGGCCGGCGGGACGATATGGAGTCGGTGTACTCTGCACTTGACATTCTCACGCTGAGTTCAAGGGGTGAAGCGTTCCCCAATGTCCTTTGCGAAGCCATGCTGTGCGGGATTCCGTGTGTGTCCACTAACGTTGGCGATTGCGCGATAATCCTCGGCGAGACCGGCTTTCTCGCTCCGGCAGGTGCTCCAGCTGCGCTCGGTGAGGCCATCGGGCAAGCGGCAGCTCTTGACCCCGCCGAACTGCAACAGCGCGGTACCGCGGCCCGGGAGCGTATCGTCTCCCGGTATTCGTCCGAGTCATTTTTGTTGCGTCATGTTTCCATTTACAACGAGTTGGCTGGGGTTGAGAACGTTGTCTTTCCATGAATCCACAACCATGAAACGCATTCTCGATTTCCTCCTGGCCCTGACCTTGCTCGTTCCCGGCTGCGTCCTGATGCTCGCGGTAGCGGCATTCATCGTCCTCCGCGATGGTCGCCCCGCGATTTTCTCGCAGGCACGAATAGGCTTGCTGGATCGCCCTTTTCTTCTTTACAAGTTCCGCTCTATGTCCAACGCTGTCGGAACTGACGGCCAATTGCTGCCCGATGCCGACCGTCTGACTCGCTGGGGCAAAGTCCTGCGAGCCTCCAGCCTCGACGAATTGCCGCAACTCTGGAACGTTCTTCGCGGCGATATGAGTCTGGTTGGCCCGCGCCCGTTGCCTGTCAAATACCTGCCCCGTTATTCGCCGGAACAGCGCCGCCGTCATCTGGTAAGACCCGGGATCACGGGCTGGGCACAGGTTCGCGGCCGCAACAACCTGACATGGGAGCAAAAATTCGAGCTCGATATCTGGTATGTCGATCACAGAAGCCTTGCGCTTGATCTCAAGATTCTCGCGATGACCGCCTTTAAAGTAATCCGTCGCGCCGACGTCAGCCAGCAAGGGCATGCCACCATGCCCGAGTTTTTCGGTAACGAAGCGCCGCCATCTGAGCCCTCCCACCAGCAGTCGGTAAACTGAATGACGCGCAATGGTGATTTTTTGAAAGAGAAAGAGGCATTTTCCCAGTTGGCGCTTTGGGGTGCCAGTGGGCACGGGAAGGTAATCGCCGATATCGCAGTCGCTCTGGCATGCTTCGGCACGATTACCTTTCTCGACGATTCCTGTGACTCCGACCGTGACGTGTGTGGCTTCCCGGTACGAAACGCGGAACGCTTTTTGAGGGAACGAACGGGGCACGATCCCGTTCAATTCCTGATCTCCATAGGCGATAACAAAGCCAGGGCCGCCTGTTTTCGACGCGCTCTCGAAGCTGGTCTGATCCCCGCGACGCTTATTCACCCTTCCGCCGTGATTTCGAATTCGGCGCGCATTGGCCGGGGCACTGTCGTCATGCCGCGAGTCGTCGTTAACGCAGACGCGCGGGTGGGGGACAATTGCATCCTCAACACTGGTGCAGTCATCGAGCACGACTGCCAGGCGGGGGATCACGCGCACCTCTCTCCCGGCGTTTTGCTCGCGGGTAACGTGAAAGTGGGTGCATTTTGCCACGTCGGAATAGGTGCGGTCGTTTTGCCCGGCGTTGAAATCGGCGTCGGTGCAGTCGTCGGTGCTGGCGCCGTCGTCCTTGAATCGGTTGATTCAGATACCACCGTGGTTGGCGTACCCGCGCGCCCACTCGTTTTCGGAACCGCCCGACCCCTAAGCCAGTGAGCCAGTGTGCGCTCGCCCCAGTCGTCGGAGAGCCGTTGGTTGCCGACAAAATCAGCTGCGGGCCTGGGTCCCGCTATAATATTGAATTGAAAGCGTCTTGCACATGAAATCGTCGCTGATTCGCCCTTCCGCGCGCACTTCCTGTTTTGAGCCCGCGGCTCTCGCTAACCACCAATGATGCCCCGCATTCTCCTCTCCGTCCCGCACATGGGAGGCAACGAACAAGCGTACGTTTCCGAAGCCTTCGATACCAACTGGCTGTCCACCGTTGGCCCCAACATAAATGCCTTCGAGGTGGAATTTGCCCGGACTGTCGGGATGCCCTCCGTTGCACTCTCCAGTGGCACTGCCGCCATGCATCTCGGCCTGCGCCTGCTCGGCGTCGGCCTGAACGATGAAGTCATCTGCCCTACCCTGACCTTCGTCGCCACAGCTAACCCGATCACATACCTCGGTGCCAAGCCTGTTTTCCTCGATAGCGGCCGCGCGACGTGGAACCTCGACCCCGACCTTCTGTCACGGGTGCTCCGCGAACGTGCCAATCAAAACCGCCTCCCGAAGGCTGTCATCGTCGTCCACCTCTACGGACAGCCAGCCGATATGGACCAGATCCTGGAAGCGTGTAACCGCTACGAGGTCCCGGTCCTCGAGGACGCCGCGGAAGGCCTCGGCTCCACTTATAAGGGAAGGCCCGTGGGCTGTCACAGCGGCCTCGCGGCCTACTCTTTCAACGGAAACAAGATCATAACTACAACCGGCGGTGGCATGCTTTCCGCTGCGAACCCCGATTGGATCGATCGAGCCCGTTTCTGGTCCACGCAGGCGCGAGATAATGCTCTCTGGTATGAGCACTCGCAAATGGGTTACAACTATCGGATGAGCAACGTTCTGGCCGGAATAGGGCGGGGCCAGCTTGAGGTGCTCCCGTTGCGTGTTCGCCAGCGTCGGCAAGTGGCATTCAAGTATCGCGACGCTTTTGCCGATCTACCCGGTATAATGTTCATGCCGCAATCTCCACATGGCATCCATACAAACTGGCTGAGTTGTTTCCTGATCGACGAGGCCGGATTTGGCTGCTCCCGTGATTCACTGATCCGAGTGCTCGATTCCGCGGGTATCGAATCGCGCCCGGTCTGGAAGCCGATGCACCTCCAACCGCTTTACGCGCATGCCGAATACATCGGTGGAGATGTAGCGGAAGACCTGTTTCTGCACGGAATATGCTTGCCAAGTTCCAGCAGTCTGTCCCCGGAAGACCAATTGAGAGTGGTTAATACAGTGCGTCTCGCTGCGGGAGCGACAGCCCAATGACGGGAGTTTCGGTGCCGCGCAGGGAATCTGCCCTGATCGGAGGCGTCTTCCGGTTTCACCGCCCGTTGGTGCTGCTGACCCAAGCCGTCATATGCCTTATCTCGGTTTTTGCGGCATTCACTCTGAGGTTTGACGCCGCCGTTCCGGAATACTACCTGCCGCATCTGCACTTCGCGCTCCTTGTCTGGCCGGTCACGAAACTAGTCGTGTTCTGGGCGGGTGGACTGGGCCATGGCTGGTGGCGTTATGTCTCGCTTCCGGACCTGATTCGGCTGACACTTGGCAACTTTGCCGGCAGCGGACTGGTGGCCGCCTTCACAGTCGCGTTCTGTCCCGTCGGTGTCCCACCTCACGGCTTTCCCCGTTCTATCTTCATCATCGATTTGCTGGTTTGCCTGTTTCTCACCTCCACCATGCGAATCGGGCGCCGCGTTATCTGGGAAGTGTCCCAGTCCCGCTCACGCGATATTTCCGAGGGCCGTACATTGATCTATGGCGCCGGAGACGCGGGGGTAAATGTTCTCCGGGAAATTCGCCTGAATGCAGCCCTCCCGTATCACATTGTCGGCTTACTCGATGACGATCTCTCCAAGCGCGGCTCTTCGATCCAGGGCGTAAAAGTGATGGGTTCCGGCGAAGACCTTGCTTCGGTCGCTCGCAAGCTTGGCGCCGAAACCGTACTGGTTGCCATCCCCACCGCCACCGGCCCGCAGATGACGGCAATCCTGCAGCGATGCCAGGCCGCCGGCATTGCCTTCAAAACCATTCCCGGCCTCTCGAAAATCCTCGACAATGTGAATCTCACCGCGCAGATCCGCGACGTCGCCGTGGAAGACCTCCTCGGTCGCTCGCCCGTCGTCCTCGAACGCCAGCGCATTCAGGACCGAATCGCCGGCAAGGTGGTCCTTGTGACCGGCGCTGCCGGCTCCATCGGTTCCGAAATGTGCCGCCAGATCGCGGCCTTCAGTCCTGCCATGATCGTCGGCTTCGAAAACGCGGAAACTCCCCTGTTCCATCTCGACAACGAAATGCGCAAGTCGTTTCCCGGCGTTCGTTTTCAGCCCGAGATGGGCTCCATACAAAATCTGCGCCGTGTGGAAGAAGTGGTGAGCCAGTACTCGCCTTCCATGATCTTTCACGCCGCGGCATACAAGCATGTCCCGATGATGGAAGCTCATCTGTTTGAAGCGGTCGAGAATAACGTATTTGGGACCTTCAACGTTGCGAGCACCGCTGTCCGGTTCGGCGTGGAAGAATTCGTCCTGATCTCTTCCGATAAAGCAGTTCGGCCCACGAACATCATGGGCGCCACCAAACGCATGGCAGAGTTCATCGCGCTGTCTTTCGCGGATTCCGCCACGAAGTTCGTTGCCGTCCGTTTCGGTAACGTCCTCGGCAGCAACGGCAGCGTGGTCCCCATGTTCAAGCAGCAAATCCTTGCCGGCGGTCCGGTGACGGTGACGCATCCGGAGATGCAGCGCTTCTTCATGACGATACCCGAAGCCAGTCAACTTGTTATTCAGGCTTCCGTCATGGGCCGCGGGGGTGAGGTCTTCGTTCTCGACATGGGAGAACCCGTCAAAATTGTGGACCTTGCCAGCAATTTGATCCTGCTCTCCGGTCTCCGTCCGAACGAAGACATCCGAATCGAATTCACCGGCATGCGGCCCGGCGAAAAGCTCTACGAAGAGCTCAGTCATCTGGAAGAGGGCACCATGAGCACGCCCCATGAAAAGGTGCGCGTTTTCGCCGCTAACGCCATCCGCCAGCCCGATATGAAGGTCTGCCTTGCAGCCCTGCGGGAAGGCTGTGCAAACCGTGACACCGGTCTGCTCATCAGCACGCTGACACAGGCCATACCGGACTACACTCCAAGCGAGCACGTATTAGCGCGCGTCGAGTTGGCACAGCGCGCAGCCAAATGACAAACGGCGTCAGTTCCTCCCATGGAGACTGCGCCCCCACCGTTGCCGTGATCGGTGCCGGCCTTGCCGGCATGGCCACTGCTGCCGCCCTCGCCTCCGCCGGCTTCTCAGTCGACCTCTACGAAGCCCGCGCATTTCCCGGCGGCCGCGCCACTTCCTGGCCAGCCCCCGCAGCTGAAGGCGAAGCCCCCGAAATCGTCGACAACTGCCAGCACGTCCTCCTCCGCTGTTGCGTCAACCTCCTCGACCTCTACTCCCGCCTCCACGTTCGCGACAAAATCCACTTCCATCGCGAATTCCGCTTCATCGAACCCGGCGGCCGCACCTCCATCCTGCGCCGGGGCATCCTCCCCGCGCCCGCCCACTTCGCCGGCTCCTTCCTGGGTCTCAAATTCCTCGACCTTTCCGACAAGATCGCCATCGGCCTGGCCATGCATGCGATCCCCGGCGAGATCCACTCGCGCAAAGATCTCGACCAGATCTCCATGCTCGCCTGGCTTCACGAAAAGGGCCAGACCGACAACGCCATCGAACGCTACTGGCGTCAGGTCCTTGTCAGCGCCGTCAATGAAGAGCTTGACCGCATGGCTGCCTCCCACGGCCTTCAGGTCTTCTGGCTCGGCATGATCGCCAACGTCGATTCCTACGAGATGGGTCTCCCGGCAGTTCCCCTCCGCGAACTCTACGATGAAACTGCGCTCCTCGGTCTCGGCAACCTCCGCATCCATCACCGCGCGCCTGTCACCGCCATCGAACAAACAGCCGGCAAGTGCATCGCCGCCATCCACACCGACACGCAGCGCATTCAGGCCGACTACTTCGTCTCCGCGCTCCCTTCCGAGCGCCTTCGCCCCCTCCTCCCCGAACTTCCAATCGCCTGGGACGCCTTCGAACACTCCCCCATTACCGGCATCCACCTCTGGTTCGATCGCCCGATCACCGACCTCCCACACGCCACGCTGCTTGACCGCACTATTCAGTGGATGTTCAACCGCGGTGACGGCCGCTACATCCAACTGGTCGTCAGCGCCTCGCGAACTCTCACGAACATGCCGCGCGCCGAAGTCATCGCCCTCGCGCTCCGCGAACTCGCCGAATTCTTCCCGGCAGCCAAACACGCCGTGCTCGAACGAGCCCACGTGGTCAAAGAGATGCGGGCAACATTCTCCGCGCTTCCGGGTCTTGAATCCAAGCGCCCCCTCGCCGTCACTCAATTCGAAAACTTCTTCCTCGCCGGCGACTGGACCCGCTCCGGCTGGCCCGCCACCATGGAAGGCGCGGTGCGCAGCGGTTACCTTGCGGCCGAGGCCGTCACACGAGCAGCCGGGACCCCCCGCCACTTTCTGATACCGGATATCGCATAATGGACCTATGAAGACGGCAACGCTTGTA
Source organism: uncultured Acidobacteriia bacterium (assembly GCA_903875575.1). Lineage (GTDB taxonomy): Bacteria > Acidobacteriota > Terriglobia > Bryobacterales > Bryobacteraceae > BOG-234. Next base: position 16,685 of record CAIQWJ010000011.1, read on the forward strand.
ATTCTCTGCGCGCTCGCGGCGCTCACCCTCAACGCCGCGGATACGCACCTCACCGTGCACGTCGTGTCCGCCATCAGCGGCAAGCCTGTCGACCGCGCCAGCGTCATCGTCAAGTTCAAGTCAGGTCTCAACGTCAATCTGAAAAAGATCCAGACGCAGTGGGAGACCAAGACCAATCAGGATGGCAACGTCAAGCTGCCCTCCATGCCCCAGGGCCAGATCCAGATCCAGATCATCGCCCAGTACTACCAGACTTTCGGCGACAATTTCGTCACCGACCAGCCTGAGCAGACCATCGAGATCAAACTCAACCCCCCGCAGCCTCAGTATTCTGAGGACGCCAAATCCCCCAACGTCCCGAAGTAAAGTTATCCGCACAACGGGGTGGATAGAGCCATCAACCTGTACGGTCGAGCAATGCGTGGCGATCAGTCGATGCACAACCTGTTTACCGTGCAGGGCAAGAGCGGGACAGGTAATTGTGGAAGGTCCCTCCCGTCCGGTGATCATTGACGGGTATGCACGTCTTCATGCATAGTGACGCATATACGGACGACCATGATACCGGAACCTGAGTTCGAGAATTGATATTTGCCTCCCCCATCGTGGACGCATTTTACTCCGCGCATCTGAACCCGAAAGCCCGGGTATTAAACTTCTGTTACCTTCCCGTACTCGTAAGGGACTGAAACAAACGCGAACTTCTCCGCCGGAAAGTCCCGCGTGTTCCTCGTGGCCAGCCGCAGTTTATGGATCTGCGCCAACGCAGCCTGGAATGCGTCCGGCAGCTTCCACCGGTGTTGACGTCGCAGAACCGCCGCCAGATCGGCAGCTTCTTTCGTGATCGCAAGTACCGGGAACAGGTCGAGCAGCGCCTTCGCCCGCGGCGCACCAGCCGCATCAAATCCCGCCAGTACCTCCGCCCGCGTAATAACCGAAATCGCCGCATTCCCCCTCTCCACCCGGAGGTACTCCGTCGCCTCCGCTCTTCCATTGAAGTGATCGATCAGAATCACTGAGTCCAGCAGGACGTTCATTGGCCCCACTCGTCACGCAGGCCTTGCTGGTACTTGAGTCCGTCCCCACCCGTCCAGGTGCCGCTGGTTTCGCTCAAAAGCCGCTCCACCGACTTCTCCTCATGCTCCCGGTACTGATGGAGTGCCCGCCGCACCAGTTCGGTCATTGACACCCCGTCCTGTACGGCCTTGGCATCAATCCATTTTTTGATATCGTTATCAAGTGAAATTACCGTTCTCGTCATAATGACATCATTCCTTATTTCATCATCAATATCACTTAACTATCGTACGACGTCATCACCAGCCCGAAGATCCACGGAGCGTTCATGGTAGTGGATGTTACCGGCGGCGTGAGTATGAACGGGCTCGCCAGAGTCGGCAGAAACACCGCGCTCGTGACGCACTGGGACAACAGCCCAAACTCAGGTGCCAGTTCCCTCGAATCTCAGTCGTGGTCAATTCTGCCGACTTTAAGCCGGTAGCTGTTTAATGCACTTGCCTTTGTGCCTGGGCCCGCATCCCACGGCGCGCAGATGGTATGCCCGGGCCGCTCTTCACGTTCTCGACGATCCCGCGTTCAAAGTCTTCGTTCCGCAGCACGCGCTCACGTTGGGCCTGGATTACGCACTGGTTTACATGCTGCTCCCGGAGGATCCGGAATTCTGGCTTTACCCTGCGATCGGGAGGTTGCGGGCCGAACGCGATCAAGCCGCGCAGAAGAGTTTGCTCTGGTTGCTCTGGTACGCCCAGACCACTGAGGGCGACAAGGCCCTTTCCGACTTCGCGTCCGATATTTCGAAACCCGACGCCACTCGGGCACGGGCGAAAGAGCTTCTCGGCCGAAAAGCGGAAACATATCTGGTACAGCGACAATTGCCTCCCCATCGAGGATTCGAACGGAACTCGCATCGTCGCGGAGCCCTCGCCAATCCATCGCTCCCCCATCTCCTGCCACCATCCCCGCCCCCGTTGCATCATATAGTGCATGACCGCTGAGTCGCCTCTCCAGGCAGTCTGGCGCGCCCTCATCCGGTTCGAGCCGGAAAAGATCGTTCCCGAAATCGCCGTCCGCAACACCCTCGGCTTCACGCTCGCGGTCATCCTCGGCACCGTCCTCTCCTCTCCCTCCACCGGCGTCGTCGCCGGCCTCGGAGCCCTCAACGTCGCCTACACCGACGGTCGCGATCCCTACCTCTTCCGCGCCCGCCGCATGTTGATCTCCGCGCTCCTCTCCGGCGTCGCGGTCGCTCTCGGCGCACTCTCAGGACACAGCAACACAACAGCCGTCATCGCCGCCGGCCTCTGGGCCTTCGCCGCCGGCATGCTCGTCGCCCTCGGCTCCACCGCCGGCGATCTCGGCGTCATCACCCTCGTCACTCTCGTCGTCTTCGCCGCGAAACCCCTCTCGCCACTTCAGGCCATTGAATCCGCCGGCGTTGCCATGGCAGGCGGCCTGATCCAGGGCATCCTCGCCACCTTCCTATGGACCGTCCGCCGCTACGAACCCGAACGCCGCATCATCGGCGAAATCTACGCCAACCTCGCCAAAGTCGCGCAGGACCCCACCCCCGCCGCCAAAGCCCCGCCCATGTCGCGCCGCATTTCCGATGCGCAGGACGCCCTCGCCCCCCTCGCAAAAGATCACAGTACCGAAGCCGAACGCCACGTCTTCCTCCTCACCCAGGCCGAACGCATCCGCCTCTCTGTCCTCAACCTCGGACGCCTGCGCCGCCGCCTCGCCCGCCACGCCGGTGGCGAAGCCGCTGCCGAAGCCCTCGCGCGCATCCTCGAACAATCCGCCTTAGCCATCCAGTGGATCGGCGAACGTATGTTCGCCACCGACAAGACCGAATCCCGGAACGCGTCGCTCCCACCCCTCGCCGCCGAACTCGAAACCTTCCGCAACTTCCGCTCCGCACCGGGCGACACCTTCTTCGCCGCCCTCCTCCGCGACGCCTGTCAGCAGATTGACGCCCTTCGCAGCCAACTCGGAGCCGCCTCCGCAGCCGCCGCCGGCACCCGCACGAATCCGTACCCCGCCAACTCAATCACGGGCACCGACGACTCCGAACCCTGGCGTCTCCGCTTCGAAGGCTGGCGCGCCCGCCTCACCGCCAATCTCTCTCTCGATTCCACGGTCTTCCGCCACGCCCTCCGCCTCGCCATCTGCCTCACCCTCGGCGACGCCCTTGGCCGCAGCATGAGCCTCCAGCGCACTTACTGGATCCCCATGACCATCGCCATCGTCCTCAAACCCGATTTCACTGGTACCTTTTCGCGCGGCGTCCTCCGCATCGGCGGCACCCTCGCCGGCCTCGTCATCGCCACCGTGCTCTTCCACTTCATCCACACGGGTGTCGCCACCGACATTGCACTCATGGCCGTCTTCGTCCTGCTCCTGCGCTGGATCGGCCCCGCCAATTACGGCATTTTTGTTATGGCCGTCAGTGCCCTCGTTGTGCTGCTCATCGCTGTCACCGGAATCGCTCCGGCCGCAGTCATCGCGCCGCGCGCGCTGAACACGGCCATCGGCGGAGCCCTCGCTCTTCTTACTTACGCGCTCTGGCCCACCTGGGAACGAACACAGACCAGTGCTGCCCTCGCCAGCATGCTCGCTGCGTATCGCGAATACTTCCACGCCGTTGTTCGTGCCTATCAGGGCGACCCCATCTCCGCCATTGAAAAAGTTCGTGTCAAAGGCCGCCGCGCCCGCTCCAATGCCGCCGCTTCCGTGGACCGCATGAGCGGCGAGCCCGGCGTCACCTCCCGCCAGGTCGCAACGCTCAGCGCCATCCTTGTCCACTCCCACAGCTTCGTCCACGCCGCCATGGCGATGGAGTCGCGCCTCTACCGGCACCGTCGTGATCCAGTCCCCGCATGGATGCCCGCCTTCGCCGCCTCTGCCGAACATGCTCTGGCCGACATGGAGTCAGTCCTCCGTCATCCGCACGTCCCCACGCGACGTTCCAGGCTCGGCGAAGTGGAAGCCCACAAGCCAGCGCACGATAGCAGCGCGCTTCTTGAAATCGAGTCCGACCGCATTCGCACCAGCCTCCGTTCCCTCGGCGAAGAGATCGCCAAACGCAATTGGCTATAGTCGAAATATGCCTGTTTACGCGCGTTACGAATTCGAGGGCGCTGCCCATTACGGTCTGGTAGACGCCGACACTATCACCGAACTCAAGGGAGGCCTGTTCGATGCGCCCGAACCCACCGGCCGCTCGCTACCGCTTGCTTCGGTCAAACTCCTCGCCCCCTGCGAACTCCCGAAGATCCTCGCCGTAGGCCTCAACTACCGCAGCCATCTCGGCAATCGACCCGCCCCCAACGTCCCCGGAATCTTCCTCAAACCGACCTCATCCATCCAGCGCCCCGGCGGCCCGATCGTCATTCCCGAAGGCGCTCTCGACGTGCATTACGAAGGCGAACTCGTCATCGTGATCGGTAAGACGCTTACCAAAGCGACCCGCGAAGAAGCCATAGCCGCCATCTTCGGCGTCACTTGCGGGAACGACGTCAGCGATCGCAACTGGCAGCGTGGCGATGGCAAAGATCTCCAGTGGTGGCGCGCCAAAGGCTGCGACACATTTTCGCCCTTCGGCCCTTACATCGTCACCGGCCTCAACTACGCCGATCTGGCCCTCGAAACGCGCCTCAACGGTGAAGTCGTGCAGTCGCAGCGAACGAGCGATCTGATCTTCGACATCCCCGAAGTCATCCGCTTCATCAGCCAGTGGGTCACCCTGGTACCAGGCGATATTATCTACACTGGCACCCCCGGCGAAACCCGCCGCATGAAGCAAGGCGATGTCGTCGAAGTTGCGGTAGAAGGCGTCGGCACGCTTACCAATCCGCTGGTCTAATCAGCCCTGATTCATGTTAGAATCGATGTTGTGGAGGCCAGCGGGTCGCGCCGCCAGCCTCCATCGGTCAGACTACAGATCGATTTCGATCTTGAGTTTGGTCCGTCGTTTCCTGATCAGTAAAAGCATCAAGAAGACAAACAACATCAGAAGGTCCATAGAAGCACCTCCTTTCTACTCCGTAGATTTGCAGACCCCGCCCCTTCCGGCGGGGTTTTGCATTTGGAGTCCGGATTCTCCTGCAAACTGCGCCTCTGCAAATTCGAAGTAGCACCTGTATCGTAGGCCTACTCAACGCGATTTGTAAATATCCCCACACAAGATAGTATTACCGTCACCTCACAAAACCACCCCCAACAGGTGATAAAATCACCCACGTGTCCAAATCCATCTCCGTTGCTACCCTGACCGCCATCCTGAGCGCCACCCTCATCGCCCAGACCGCCCTCCCGCCCCTCACCTGGACCGCCATTCAGGACCACCAGAATATGATGGACCAGCTCGGCATCAAAGCCCTCCGCCCCGGCCCCAGCGGCAGCACCGTCCCCGGCACACCCAACATGGCCAACTACGATCCTGCAAAGGCCAACCCCTATCCCGACCTCCCCGAAGTCCTTCACCTCAACAACGGTCAAAAAGTCACCACCGCCGCCCAATGGTGGAAGCAGCGCCGCCCTGAAATCGTCGAAGACTTTGACCGTGAAGTCCTCGGCCGCGTCCCCAAAAACGTCCCAAAAGTGACGTGGACCGTCGAACAAACCGTCAACACCCAGATCGGCGGCCTGCCCGTCATCGGCAAACAGCTGAACGGTCACGTTGACAACTCCGCTTATCCCGCTATCAGCGTCGATATCCGCATGGCCGTCGTCGTTCCCGCCAACGCCAAAGGCCCCGTGCCCGTCCTTATGATGTTCAGCGGCGGCACCCTGCCCGGCGCAGCTCCGGCCTTTGGTCCCCCCGGCTTTTCCGGCGCAGGTCGCGGCTTGGGTGCTGCCGCATTTTCCGGACGCGGCGGTTTAGCCGGAGGCAGCGGCCGTGGTGGTGTGGCTGGCGGCAGTGGCCGCGGGGCATTCCCCGGCCTCCCAGGCATCCCTTCCACCCAGCAACTGATTGCCGATGGCTGGGGCTACGTCTCCATCAACCCCACCAGCGTACAGGCCGATAACGGCGCTGGCCTCACCCGCGGTATCATCGGCCTCGTCAACAAAGGTCAGTCCCGCAAAGCCGACGATTGGGGTGCCCTGCGCGCCTGGGCCTGGGGTGCCGAACGTGGCCTCGACTATCTCCAGACCGACCCCTCCGTCGACGCCAAACACGTCGGCATCGAAGGCGTCTCCCGTTACGGCAAAGCCGCCCTCGTCACCATGGCCTATGACCAGCGCTTCGCCGTCGTCCTCGTCGGCTCCTCCGGCGAAGGCGGTGCCAAGCTTCACCGCCGCAATTTTGGCGAAGCCGTTGAAAGCCTCACCGGCACCGGCGAATACCACTGGATGGCAGGCAACTTCATGAAGTACGGCGCTTCAGACGCCTCCTTCGGCGTGAAGACCGCCAACGATATCCCCGTAGACTCTCACGAACTCATCGCCCTCTGCGCCCCTCGCCCCACCTTCATCAGCTACGGCGTGCCGGAAAAAGGCGACGCCAACTGGCTTGATCACCAGGGCAGCTACATGGCCACGGTTGCCGCAGGCGCTGTCTACCGCCTCCTCGGCGCTCACGACATTGGCGACAAGAACGACTACCACGTCGCGAAGATGCCCGCCGTCAACGTCGCCATGACAGATGGCCAACTCGCCTGGCGCCAGCACGATGGCGGCCATGAAGACCAGTCCAACATGAAATACTTCATCGCGTGGGCCGATAAGATGTTCCACCGCACGCCGCCGTCCACGGTTGCCGCGAAGTGATCGCACGCTGGCTTCTGGCGGCACTTCTGGTCGCCCCTGCTCTCGTCGCGCAGTCTGCACCGCATTGGGTAGGAACCTGGGGCTGCGCGCCGCAACTGGTCGAACCGGCCAACATGCCGCCAGCCCCGGGACTCTCCGGCAACACGTTGCGTCAGGTGGTCCGCGTCACGCTCCCAGGCCGACAGGTACGCGTGCACCTCTCCAATCTTTTCGGCGACGGCCCTCTCACCATGCAATCCGTCCGCCTACCCGGCGGAATAGTGCTCTTCAAAGGCAGCCCGTCGGTAACCATCCCAGCGGGCGAGGCCATCACCTCAGATCCGCTCGACTACGAACTCGCGCCCATGGCCGACCTCGCCATCACCATCGCGTTCGGCGACGCTCCGGCCAAACTTACCGGCCATCCCGGCTCCCGCAAAACCTCGTATCTTCAGACTGCCGACGCGCCCCCGAAGCCCACCACCCACTGGTACGTCATCACAGGTATCGACACAATCGCGCCGGCCGCCAGCGCCGAAGTCATCGCGCTCGGCGACTCCATCACCGATGGCCGCGGCTCCACCACTGACGGTGATGATCGCTGGACAGACAACCTGGCCCGCCGCCTCCATGCCAATCCAGCCACCGCAGGCATCACCGTTTTAAACGAAGGCCTCGGCGGCAACGCCGTTCTCGCCGGTGGCCTCGGCCCACCCGCCGTTGATCGCTTCGACCGCGACGTCGTGAATCAGAACGCACCCCGCTGGCTCATTCTCCTCGAAGGTGTCAACGATATCGGCGTGAGCAAATCTCCAGCGGTCGCGGAGAATCTGATCGCGGCTTTCCGCAAGTTCATCGAGAAAGCGCGCGCCCATAACATCCGCGTCTACGGCGTGCCCATACTCCCGTTCACGGGCTCCATGTACTTCACCCCGGAACACGAAGCCGCGCGACAGACAGTCAACGCGTGGATCCGCTCGAGCGGCCTTTTCGACGCCGTAATCGACATGGACGCCGCCGTCCGCGATCCCGCCGACCCCTCCAAACTTCTCCCCGCCTACGACACAGGCGACCACCTGCATCCAAACCAGGCGGGCTACCAGAAGATGGCAGAAGCAGTGGACCTGGCCCTCTTCAGACCTTAATCCACTGCTCGCCCTCAGACGAACCTAAACCGCCCTATTCAGCACCCGATTCAAACGCTGCACAAACAGACTCGGGTTCTCCACCGGCACCCCGTCAATCAGCAGCGCCTGTTCCAGCAGCAGCCACGAAGCATCCGCCACCAGCGACTCATCCGTAGCTGCCTCCAGCTTCTTCACAATCTCGTGATCCGGATTAATCTCCAGCACAGGCTTCAACGCGGGCATACCGCCGCCCTGGCCCATCTGCTTCATCATCTGGTACATCTTCAGCGTCGGCTCGTCCTCATCCGAAACAATGCAACTCGGACTCTCCGCCAGTCGCGCCGAGGCCCGCACATCCTTCACGCTGTCGCCCAGCACCGCCTTGATCTTCTCCAGCAGCGGCTTCACCTTCTCCGCGGTCTCGGCCGTGGCCTCATCCTTCAGGTCCTCGCCCGTCGCCGTCCGATTCACGGCCTTCAGTTCAACGTCGTTGTACTTCTCAATCCCGGAGAAAACAATCTCGTCGATTTCATCGTCCAGAATCAGAACTTCAATGTCCTTCTTCCGGTAAATCTCCAGCAGCGGCGACGTGCGCAGCGTGGCTTCCGCGCCTCCCAGAATGTAGTAAAGCCCCTTCTGCCCCTCCTGCATCCGTGACTTCGCGTCCGCCAGGCTCGTAAACCCGTCCACCTTCGTCGACTTCACCCGAATCAGATCCAGCAGCGTCTCCCGGTTCGCGAAATCACCATACAGACCTTCCTTCAACGGCCGATTAAACTGCGCGATAAACTTCGCATAATCCTCAGGCCGCTCTTTTGCAATCGTGGTGAGTTCCGCCAGCACCTTCTTCACGCTGGCCGTGCGGATACCGGAAAGCACCCGGTTCTGCTGCAGAATCTCGCGGCTCACATTGAGCGGCAGATCCTCGCTGTCGATGATCCCGCGCAGGAAGCGCAGATACCCCGGCAGCAGTTCCTTCGAATCGTCGGTGATAAACACGCGGCGAACGTAAAGCTTCACCCCAGGCTTGTAATCGGCCTGGTACATGTCCATCGGCGCCTTTGAAGGCACGTAGAAAAGCGTGGTGTATTCCTGCGTGCCCTCAGCCTTGGTATGGAACCAGAAGAGCGGGTCCTCAAAGTCACCCGAAATAGTCTTATAGAGCTCTTTGTAGTCTTCGTCCTTCAACTGGCTCTTCGACCGCTTCCACATGGCCGACGCGGAGTTGATCTGCTCAGTGGCCCGCGTGGAGATCGAGCGCTTCTCCTCCTCGTTCCATTCGCTCTTATCGGCGGTCAGGAAAATCGGGAACGCGATGTGGTTGGAGTACTTCTTAACAATGTCGCGAATCTTATAACTGCTGGCGTATTCTTTACCGTTTTCGTTCAGGAACAGCGTGATCGTCGTGCCGGCCGCGGCGCGCTCCGCGGGCTCAATATCGAAGCCCGATTTCCCATCCGACGTCCATTTCCACGCCGTCTCTTCACCCGCCTTGCGCGAGATCACTTCCACCTTATCCGCCACCATAAACGCGCTGTAGAAGCCGACCCCGAACTGTCCAATCAGATTCGAGTCGCGTTTCGCGTCGCCGGAAAGGCTGTTCAGGAAGTTCTTCGTGCCGGACCGCGCGATCGTGCCGAGGTGCGCAATCAGATCCTCCTCATTCATGCCGATCCCGCTATCGGAGATGATCAGCCGCGTCTGAATCTCATCGAGCTCAATATCGATCCGGGGCTCGAAGGGAAGGGACTTGTACGGTTCCTCAGTGAGATTCAGGTACTTGAGCTTATCGAGCGCATCCGAGGCGTTCGAAATGAGTTCTCTGAGAAAGATCTCCGGGTGCGAATAAAGGGAGTGGATAATCAGCTGGAGCAGCTGATTCACTTCTGTCTGAAACTCTTGCTTAGGCATTCGCTTTCTATTTTACGAAA
>CAIQWJ010000012.1 GCA_903875575.1 uncultured Acidobacteriia bacterium
AGCCAGAGCGTTCGTCCGTATTTCAGGATACTTTGTATTGCAAAGTCGCTTAAAACTCGGAATCCGGCGCCGTTCACCAAGCCAGCCTGAAGGTCCGGCTACGGTCGGTTTTTGCAAATTTGGGACTTCTGCCACGGGCTGATAGTACCGCAGATGCGTCCACAACCGAATCAGAACACCAGCTTCAACTGATACCGAATCACGCGTCCGCCGCCATCCATGAACGTGGGATTCAAAAACCGCCCCGGCAATCCCGTTGCTGCGTTCGACGACAGCGATCCCGCACCGGGTGAAAACGGACTCACGCTCGGCGTTCCCAGTTGCGGATGATTCAGCGAATTGTAGGCCTCCAGCCGGAACTCGGCCCGCATCTTCTCTGACACGCGAAAGTTTTTGAACAAATTCGAGTTCAGATTGTTCAGCCCCGGCGTGCGCTCGGTATTGCGGCCCGCGTTCCCCGTTTTGCCCGAATTCGCCGCCAGCACGACATACTGCGCGGTCGCCGGATCGATTGCCGGGCTGCCCGGCGCATCCGGATTCACGTAGCCCGTCGGGCTCGCCACGTTCGGCACCGCCCGAACGCCCTTGATGCCGTTCGGATTCACATTCGGCCGGTCATTCGCGCCACCGATTCCGTCAGCGTCGAAACCGTTGACCACCGTATGCGGCACCCCGGATTCAATCGTATAGATGCCGGACACCTGCCAGCCGCCGAACACATTGCCCGCGAGCCCCTTCTGCGCTCGCAGGATGGGCAGTTCATACACCGCGCTCAGCACGAACCGGTGCGGCCGGTCAATCAGCGAAACCGCCTTCTCGCGCTTCAAACCGCCAAACACCGTGGGCACAGCCGAAAGAGCAAGCTCATTAATGTTGGAAGTGTTAAACGGGTCGCTCACGTAGTCGATCGTCTTCGACCACGTATACGAAAGCATCCCGAAAACGTGATCCGCAAACCGCCGGTGCGCGTCCACCTGAAGCCCGTGATAGTACGACGATCCGCCATTGGTACGAATCTGGCGCTGCCCCTGCAGCGGGTCCAGCCGCCCCGAGTTAATCGGCAACTGCGCCAGCGTAAACCCGGTCGGCAGCACCTGCAGCGCGGCGGGCACCACGGGGTTCAGGTCTTCTGTCATATACAACTTCGTCCCCTTGGTCCCTACGTAAGAGACGTCGAGCAGGCTCTTGCCGGGCAATTCCCGCTGGAAGCCGAATGACCATTTCTGGTAATACGGGCTCACCAGATTGCCCACCACCAGCGTCTGGCTGGCATTCGGCGTCAGCGTGGAAGGAGGCGGCAGCAGCGTCGACATGTTCGCCAGCCCACGCGTGGCGGACGCCGTCACCGTGGAAGCCAGCGTGGAAGCATTCACGTTCGGCGCGGAAGTCTGCGCGTTGGACGCGATGTTGTTATAGAACGAATCGTAGCCGATCGAATAGCCGGTGCGAATGACCAGCTTCCCGGTGCCCGCAAGCTTGCCGCCCAGGCCACTGGTCCACGCCGGAGTCCACGCCAGACCCAGCGAGGGAGCAAAATTATTATTGTCGCTCGCTACCTTGCTGGGCTTATTCCACGGGCCATCGAGCGTCACCGGATTGATATTGAACAAGCCGGTGTAGGCCGGAACCGTGATGCAGTTGATCGCCGTTCCGGGATTCTCATAACGCAGCCCCAGCGAGACCGTCAGCGAATTGCTCACACGCCAGCGATCCGTGAAAAAGTACTGCTGGCGCAGGATCGTGGGGTAGTAGCGATTCTCCCCGTAAGTCTTCGCGACGGAACCGCCCGACCCGCCGAAATCATCCACGAAATTCGCAAAGCCGGTAAACCCGGTCGATGCCGCGTAAGAGTACGCGCCGCGAATATTGATCGGCGCGAACTGCCGCGAACGCTGGTCCAGAATATCGAAGCCCGCGCGGAAAGTGTGCCGTCCGCGCACGATGGAAACGGTATCCTGCAAGGTGTAATTGTTCGCGAGCCGGCCCTGGGGGAATGACGAGGCGACGCCAAACGTCGGATTCAGCCCCGCAGGCATGCCGGCGATCAGGTACGACGGCAGCGTCTGCGCCAGAGCGTTGGTCGCGTCATTGGGAAACGAAACATCAATGCGGTTGTACCCCAGATGCACTTCATTCGTCATCACGGGCGAAAACACGTGCGTCTCGCTCACGATGGTATTCCGGGTTACTCCGACGAAATTTGTATTCATCCCTGGATAACTCACGCTCGAAGGCGAAGCCGGATCGGCATCGTTCGAATAGCGGCCGGAAAGCATATCTTTGTCGCCCAACCGATGATCCAGCTTCAGGGACCACTGTTTGTCAAACGCCAGGTTGGCATAAGCGATCACGGCCGTCCCGAACTCCACAGCAGGTCGCCCGTTGCCAAGTGCGATGTTGCTGAATTGCGAGGTCGCCGTGGTGCCGGCCAGCACCTGGCGGAAAAGATCCACCCGCGGATTCGCGCCGGCCGGGAACAAGGTACCGAGGGTTGCATAACCTGCCGCCGACGGTGCCGACGTATTGAGCGAACCACTGGAACGCTGCACGTCATACTGATAGCCGGCAAAGAAGAAGGTCCGGTTCTTTTTGATTCGTCCGCCCAGCGTTCCGGCCCAGATGTCCTCCGTTCCAGGCAGGGCCTTACCCCGCGCCGTGACGTTGGGGTCCAGAGCCTCCGTGTTGGTGATCGCGTCGTCGTTGGTCACATCCAGCAACCAGGAAGCCGTGCCATGCAGATCGTTGCTGCCGGATTTCGTAATCACATTCACCACCGCGCCGCCGGCGCGTCCGAACTCCGCATCGAAGTTCGTCGTCTGCACACTGGTCTCCTGCACCGTATCCGGATTCGTAATCTGAAACGCCTGGCCTGCCACGGAAATATCGTTGTTCTCCATGCCATCGATCAGGAAGTTATTGGAGCGATTGCGCGCCCCGTTCACTGAAAACGAGAATTGTCCGCCAACGCCGAACCTCGAAGTCGCGATGCCCGGCAGCGTCAGCGCCAGAGAGATAGAATTGCGAGAGGCAATTGGCAGATCGGTGCCTTGTTTCGCGGAAATGGTCCCGCCCCGTACCGGCGATTCGGTCTGCAACAACACCGCGCCCGCCGAGACTTCCACCACCGCCATTTGCGGCCCCAGTTGAAGCTTCACGTCGAGCGAGGCCACCTGTGCGCCCGAAAGCCCGAACGACGGCGTCTGCGCGGTCTTAAAGCCGCCGGCCTTGACCGTCACCTGATAGTCGCCGGGATCCACGGCATCGAACCGGTAGACGCCGGCATCGCTCGTGGTGGTGGTCCGGACCATGTTGGTGGTCAGGTTCTTCAGTTCCACCTCGGCACGCGCTACCGACGCGGGCGTCGGGTCCGTGACCACCCCGCCCACGGTTCCCCGGCTCGTCTGGGCCTCCACACAAATGGATAAAAACAAGGCTCCCACTATGGCCGTAATCAGGCTGCGTTGCTGCATTTTCACCCCCAATGCCGGGTGCTCGTCAGCCGGGTGATGAAGACACTTCACCCCGGAAGTCGGCGCACGACAAAGCTGGCTCCACGGTAGCGGTCTGTGTTACGAGTCTGAAATCAATTGGGGACGAAGTACCCGGACACACGGGTGAAACGTTGCTATCGGTGGGTGAAACTCCCGGGAACAGGGGCCGCTCCGGGACGCGTTTGCTCTAATTATGAACCGGAAGCGTGACCGTATTGCTGACCGACCCGCCCTGGCTGATCAGCAGTGTCAGATCCCCGTTCGGCGTATTTGCCGGAATCTGGAAATTGATCTGATACAGCCCTACTGCTGATGGCGTCATTCCGGCAAACGCTACCGGCGGAAGCTGCACGCCATTCAGCGTCAGTGTCGGCACCACCAACGGCCGGGCCAGCGGGTTGCTGGGCGATGGTGCGCCATCCGCCACCGGATTATCCGTCGCACCCATACCGGAAAGGAAGAGCACCACGAACTCCGACGGTTTGGCTGGCGAAGCCTCAGTGATCAGCGAGCCATCCAGACCATGTTCCGAGAGCACCCCGCCGTTAATATTCGCCAAACCAGGGGCCACCCCAACAATATTGACCGGCAGCGGTGTACTCAGCGCGCCATTCGCCACCACCACCATCTGATACTGCTTGCCCGGTGTCAGCTCAAACGGAATCTGCGCGTCAATCTGCCCTGCGCTCACGTAATAAAGCGGCATCGGAATGCCGCCAATCAACAGCGTGGTTCCTGACAGCGCCGTAGATAGCGGCGACGGCCCCAGTACCGTTCCCGAAGCCAGATTGTTGCCGTAAATCTGCACCACCTGGCCCGGGGCCAGACCCTGGCCCACCACCGGATTGAAAACATCCAGCGTGCCGTTGGGTGTCAGCAGCGGCGCGCCATTCGTTCTCACCTGGCCCGTCACCTGGCTCACAGCCGCCGGGAAGGACGCAGCCGAAGCGGTGGCCGTCACGGTAACCTGCGGTGCGGGATTACGCGGCGTCCACGTACCGAGGTAAATACCGGAAGCGGAATCGCGGGGCGAAAGCGCCAGTGGCGGATCGCCGTTTGAGAACGTTGTCGTCATGGACGCGCCATTCACTGGAGAACCGCAGTCGTTAATCAGGTTCACGCTGAGCGGCGTGGGCCATCCCGCGGGCTGCGCGAAATTGCCGTAAAGTCCGGTTTGCGTTGGAATCAGTTTCGAGGGCGCGCAGGATGCCGGCGGGCTCGCCGTGTCTTTCGCTCCGCTGTTGCGCAAAGCCGCAACCGGACCCGAACCGACCACCAGCAACGTCACGTTGACGGTACGCACCGCGTCACTCGCAAACGCATAACTCACACCACCGGAATAAAGTCCGGCGGCAAGACCTGAAACATTCACCGAAACAGCCGATTGGCCCGGCGTCTGCACCGTGCTCAAACCCGTCGGCGGACTCACCGAAAGCCACGCCGCCCCATCCGTGGTCGTGGCCGATGCCTGATAAGGCGTAGAGGGCGCAGCGGAACTCGTGTAAACCTGTACGTTTTGCGCCGTCGGAGTGGCACCGCCGATTGAAACGAAAATCAAACCGGCCGTGCTCAGCACGGGGCTCACGGCTATGGCCGGCGGCGTAATGTTGAGGACCACCTGATACTGCTGCGCGTTGTCCACCACGCCGGGAGCCGAAACCTGAATGGTTGCGTAATAAGTGGCCGGTGCCAGTGCCGCAATCACTCCGGCATTCAGCGTGTAAGTCACGAAGGTGGCCACGGCGGCTGTCGATGAACCGCTGGCGGCGTTCAGCGTCAGCCAGTTCGCGCCCGGCAGCAACGATGCATTCCAGTTGACAGTGCCGCTACCCGTCACACTCACACTGAAAGCTCCGGTCGTATTGCCCGGCGAACTTCCCTGAGGTGCCGAATATTGTGTACCCGCCGGACCCAGAGTCATGGTCAGATTGTCGGTCACCAGCAGAGTGACCGGGAAGCTGGTGGTGCCCGTGGAAGTCGCGATGGCCAGCGCGGAAGTATAGTAGCCGGGGCTCAGGCCCAGCGGATTGGCGCTGACAACTACAGATGCACCAGGTCCGGCCGCGAGTGTAGCCGGTACGCCGGAAACCGAGAGCCATGACGCGCCCGGTGTAATCGAATTGACCGTGATCACCCCACCGCCGGAATTCTGCAGGCCGAGCGTTTGCGATGAGATGGCTGGACTCGCACCCGATGCGCTGAACGAGAGCAGACTGCTCGAAAGAGTGAGTTGTGGCGGCGGTGCCGTTACCGTCAGCGAAACATTAATCGTCTGCGTGGCACCCGCGCACGTGCCAGGCCCCACACAGGTTACTGTGATGACCGTGGCATAGGGTGTTGCCGAAGCCGCCAGAGTGGGCGCGGAGGGATCGAGTGCAATGGTCAGCGCACCCGGTGTAGTGGTCCACCCCGTGACCTGCAGCCAGGAAGCCACAGGTGAGATGCTGTAGCCGTAGTTCAGAAGCGTCGCTACATCGCTCGAGCGCACCGTCACCTGACCAGGCGTCGGTACGCCATTGGCACCGGCCGTCAGTTGGAATGAAACCGTCGTTTGCGAAAGAATCAACGATGTCTGCTGCGGGTTAATCAGTATGGAGCCGGTGGCCGTCGCGGTCTTCCCCGTGGCGTCAGTCACCGTGACTGTGAAGTTCGATGTGACCGCCGCCGTCGGCGTGCCGGATATCTGCTGGCCGGACAGAGTCAGCCCCGCGGGTAAACTACCCGTCGTCACCGCGAACGTGTAAGGAGCCAGGCCGCCGGAGGCAAGCGGCGTCAGAATCTGGAGCGGATAAGCAATTGTCGCCACGCCCACAGGGAATGTCCCGAGGGAAAGTGTCAGCGGCACCGGATTGATGTTCAGGCTGAAAGTCCCCGTCGCTGTCGCATTCTTAGCGTCAGTGACCTGCGCAGTGAAAGAATAGCTCCCGGCCGTAGCGGGTGTGCCCAGAAGATTGCCGGCGCCCGACAGCGACATCCCTCCGGGCAACAGGCCGCCAAATATCGCCCAGGTGTAGGGGGCAGATCCGCCGGTAGCCTGAAGTCCCTGCGGGCCGTAAGGAACGGTGGCGACGCCTGTCGGCAATGTCGCAGCCGTTACGGTCAGCGGCGACCCGGCCGCAGCAGTCACGGTCAGATTGAGCGATACCTGAGTCGAGAGCCCGCCGGACGCTACCGTGACCAGAAAAGAGTAGTTACCTGCCGCTGTCGGCGTGCCCCCAAATACCCCGGCGCCAGAGAGAGACAGTCCGCCCGGCAGCGCGTTCGCTGCCGCCGAGAAGGTATAAGGGCCCGTCCCGCCAAGGCCGACGAGGGATGCGCTATAGACTGCCGTGGTCGAACCGTTCGGCAGGGACGTCTGCGCCAGCCCCAGAACGGAATAGCCAACCGTTTGCGTGGCCGCCAGTGCGGGCGTTTCGGCATCCGCCACTCGCAACGTAAAGCTGTAAACTCCGGCCACGCCCGCCGTTCCGCTGAAGGCGCCGGTCAGACCGTTGATCGCAATTCCCGGCGGCAAGCCGGTCGCCGACCACGAATAAGCGCCGATACCGCCTGTCGCAGTAAAATTACCCGCCATTTTCGCCGTCGGCACAAATCCGCCCAGGCTGGCTGTCGCGCCGCCACCCAAACTCGTGATCGTCAGAGGAGAAACAACAATCGTCAGACTCAGCGTGGTGCTTCCACTCCCGCCCAGCGCCTGGTCGGAAACCGATATCTGGGGCTGGAAGCTGCCGCCAGCCAGCGGAGTTCCGCTGATCACGCCGCCGGCGCTGATGCCGATTCCGCTCGGGAATCCCGTTCCCTTCCAGGAGTAGTTACCGGACCCGCCTGTTGCCGTAAGGGTAATCGGGACGTACGGCTGGTTCCCCGTGCCGTTCGGCAACACAATCGACGAAATAGTGAGCACCGGAGGTGGAGGGATGATGACGACTGCCGATCCGATGGCAATCGTGTAGCTCTGCGAGACCTTCGGCGTGCCGCCGTCGGTCACCTGCACCGTAAACGTGGAGTTCCCCGCATTCTGCGGAACACCCGAAAGCACTCCCGTCGCTGCGTTCAGACTCAATCCGAGCGGCAAGGCCCCCGAAGTAACCGACCACGTCAGCGAAGTGGCCGCCGGCGCATTCGAAGTGAACGTGAAAGAATAGCCCTGACCCGCCGTGCCACCTGGCGGCGTCCCGCTGGTGATGCCGGTCACGGCCGACGCGCCACCCACGATATCCAGCGCGAAAGAACTCGTCCGCTTATTCGGAAAAAGATCCCAGAAGCCCAGCGTCGCGGCGCCCGGCGGCGTGGTGAAGGTCGGCTGACCCGTGTACGCAAAACCGTTGCTCAGCGCGGGCCCGTTCGGCAGATTCTGAGACTGTGTGAGCACCACCGTATAACTGCCCGCAGGCAGTGTCACCGCCAGGTAAGCGTCCCAGCAGAACTTCGTGGTGGCTTCCGCTGCCACTGGCCCGCAGCCGCCGTCCTGATTACTCAGCAGCAGGTTTCCCGCGGAATCGAAAAGGGATACCGTGGGATCGAATCCTCCCGCCGGAATCACTGCGCCAGCCTGATTCGTACCCCCCGCGTAGGAATAAGTCCGGATGGTCAGCGGACCTGAAGCGGGCAGCGTGACAGTAAAAGTCTGCTGCGCGTCGTCCGTCGCGAAAGTCCCCGTATAGGACGTACCGCCGGGCCCTGCCGCATAGCCGCGAGCCGCCGCGAATGCCATCAGAATCGCGGGCAACCAGCCGCGCAACGCGCGGGGAAATGCCAGGCCCGGCACGGGAAAAGCCCGACGCGTAACCGACGTCTTCACAATTCGGCCCTCACCCGCCCGTGGGCGGATCTATGCGTGGCGTCAGGCATCATTTTCCATGATAGTGGATGCGCACCATGGTTGCGGACATTCTTTCCGGTTTTAATGCCAGCCGTCCACCCTCTGCGGCCCATCAGCCCTTTGAATCCCGGCCAGCCGCCGCCCCGGGTCGCCGCGCAAAGATGAAGTCCCGCTGAATCATGAAGTTCACGATGAATAACAACGATTCCACTGCCACTTTCGACACCATGACACCCACCCCCAGGTAGGTCGAGACCAGCGTGATCAACGCGTATGCCAACCCCACATTCGCCACCACCAGCAGCAAATAGCGGGGCAGTACGATTTTGTGCTGCTCTCTCGACAGAAACACAGCCCGCCGCACCGCGGCATAGTTGAAGATCACAGCCACGGCCCGTGCGCACAGCAGCGCCGTCCCCACCACGCCGGTCGCGCGAAACAGAACATAAAAAAGCAGGTTATCGAGAGCCGCCGTCGCCAGCGATATCAGCCCGAAGCGCAGCAGGACAAAGTAGATGCGCATCGAATCCCGCAACGGCTCGAAGTGTGACGTCGGATTCCCTGCTTCGTAAATCGTCCGAATCGGCTCCTCGAAGACATCGAAACCCAGGTGCTTCGCGGCAATGAGCATTTCCAGCTCAAACTCGTAGCCCGAAGCCGGCACTGCCAGCATACGCTCCGCCAACCCCCTCGGAATCGCCCGCAAGCCCGTCTGCGTGTCAACCAATCGCTGCCCCGCCACTACACGCATCACGTTCTGCGTGATGGCATTCCCGAACCGGCTGCGTAGCGGCACATCACCGGCAAAGGCCCGAGCCCCCAGCACCAACACTTCCGGGCTCGCGGCAAAACGCTGCGCCACGCGCAGAATATCCGCCGGATGGTGCTGGCCATCCGCGTCCGCAGTCACAATCCCGGCAAGTTCCGGGAATTCCACCAGCGCGTGATTCAAGCCGGTCTTGAGCGCGGCGCCTTTCCCCAGATTCACAGCATGCCGAAGGATTCTGACGCCCCTTAGCCCAGCCAGCGCCCGAAACACCGGAGCATAATCCGGCCCGCTGCCATCGTCCACCACCACAATTGCGGCAAACCCGGAATCCACCAGCGCCGAAGCCACTTCCACGAGCGCCATTCCCGGCCTATACGCCGGAATCAGCGCAGCAATCCGCCCCATCGCTGCGGGTTGCCCATCTTCACCGGAGTTCCCGGCCGCAACATTTCTCATTCGGGTGTCCCATTTTAACCGGACGCCCTTAACCGGGGCCACCCAGCGCAACGACAACCACGATTTAATATAGGAATGTGACCCGCAGGATCGCCACATTCAGGAACGCCCCGCGACTCGCCCTCCTGACGTTGGCCACCGTGATCCTGACAACAAGGCCCGCACCGGCGGCCAACACCAGTTCCGGCGTCAATCTCTATACGATTCCCCAGGAACTCGCGCTCGGTCGCCAGTTGGCCGCCGAACTGGAACATCAGTCCCGCATCGTTGCCGATCCCGTCGTCACCGACTACATCAACCGTCTGGGCCAGAACCTTGCCGTACAGGCCAGCGCACCCTTCCCCCTTACCGTAAAAATGCTCCAGTCTGACGAGATGAACGCCTTCACCCTCCCTGGCGGCCACATTTACGTCAGCTCCGCCATGATGAAAATGGCCGATAACGAAGCCGAACTCGCTTCCGTGATCTCCCACGAAATAGGCCACGCCGCAGCCCGCCACGCCACCCGCCAGGCCTCAAAAAGCAAACTCGCCAGGCTGGGTGCCCTCCCGCTCGGCATTCTGACCGGCTGGGCCGGACTTGCCGCCAACCAGGCCGCCAGTGCAGCCGCGCCCGTTGCTGCGCTTGGCTTCTCCCGCGCCTTTGAAACAGAAGCCGATTTGCTCGGCGTCGGCTACCTGAATGCCGCCGGTTACGATCCGAACGCCTCCATCGACATGTTCGAGCGCATTGCTTCCATGGAGAAAAAGACGCCGGGCACCGTCGCCCGCCTCTTTCTTTCCCACCCGCCCACAGGAGACCGCATCGCCAAAACTCAGGCGGCCATCCGCAAGCTGAAAAAAAACAACGAGGGTGACGACTACGTCCTCAACACAACCGAGTTTGAAGCCGTGCGGTCACGTTTGATGGCCGGGGCGGAGTAAGGGCCAAAATACGTACTTTTTCATACGCCTACAGACATTTACACCAGACAAACGGAACTTTAACGCACTTTCATTCATCCCATCTGTCAAAGCTTTGCGGGAATCTCTAATCTTGCCCAAACACCGGAACATAACGAAAACGCGATTTCTGGCGTTGCCAGCCAGCCTCTGTCTGCTCGCGAGCCTGGCCTCTGCCCAACCGACTGCATCCGCTCCTGCGGCGGAATCTCCCGTGTCACCCCAAACCACATCAGCGCAACCGCAGGGCACCGACACACATATCTTCGGCGTGTTACCGAACTACCGTACGGTAGAAGGTTCCGCTCCGTTCAAGCCGATTACGTCGCGGCAGAAGATGACGATCGCCACCAAAGATACCCTCGATGGGCCTTCCTACGGACTGGCGGCTGTCTTCGCGGGGCTCTACCAGCTCACGGATCAGAACCCGTCGTTCGGCCAGGGCATGAAGGGCTATGCCCACCGCTACGTGACTTCGATCGCCGACCAGACGATTGGCAACTTCATGACAGAAGGCATCCTGCCCTCACTCCTGCGTCAGGACCCGCGCTATTTCCGCAGCGGCAAAGGCTCCAAAATGCACCGGGCCCTTTACGCGGCAACCCGCGTGGCAGTCGCGAAGACGGACAAGGGAGCGACCACGTTCAACGTCTCAGAGTTCCTGGGCAATGGCATCACAGGCGCAGCCGGCAACGCCTACTATCCGGACGCCGTCGGTTTCTCCCCCACCATGCAGCGCATGTTTACCCAGATCGGCACCGACGCGATTTCCAACGTGATGAAGGAATTCTGGCCGGACGTCAAGAGCAAGCTGCTGCACAAACACAGCTAGGCGGAACGCTATAGTCGCGGCCCGCCAGGGCGCACGGTCGCAGTCCGCTCACGCATACCGCAGCAACGCCTTGAAGCCATAATCCATGTGGTGCTGGATATGGCAATGGAACATCGTCAGTCCCGGCTGATCCGCCGTGAAATCCACGCTCGCGCGCCCGTATGTCGGCACCACCACAGTGTCTTTGATCACTCCGGACGTCGCTTTCCCGTAAATCTCCACCAACTCTAACTGGTGCCGATGCAAATGCATCGGATGCGAATCGTCCGTGCGATTGTGGAAGGTCAGACGATACCGCGTGCCCTGCTTCAAAGTAAATTCCTGCTCGCGTGGAAACACCGTGCCATTCACCGTAAAGCTGTTAAACTTCCCCGCGCCCCGCGGCACTTTCTCAAACACCATATCCAGTTTTTCCGCCGGAGCCGGCACCACCCCCGGCTTCCCGAAGATCGTGTAATCCCACACCGATCTCGGCGGCGTCACCCACTGCGGCGTTCGTCTCTGATTGGCATACTCAATCACAATCCCCAGCCCGCCTTCGCGAACAGGATCTTCCGGCGCGCCCAAAATCCACACGCCCGGCTGCGTCATCGCCACCCAAGCGTCAATTCGCTCACCCGGCCCCAGCATCAATACATCCACCGCCGCAGGTGTCGGCACCGGATTCCCATCGAGCGCAACAACGTTGAACTTGTGCCCCGGCAGCGCAAGGTGACGGCTCTCAATCGCGCTCGCATTGAGGAAATGAAACAACACCCGCTCTCCCGGCTTCACGCGAATCGGTTCCCCAGCGCCCAGCGCTTTATCGTTGATCGAGTAGATGTCCGCTGTCACCTCCAGCCCGGGCGGCCGCGTGTCGAGAACCGCGGGCTTCTCCGGCTTCGCCGCCAGCGGATCCAGATCGTCGTTATCCATCAACGTGTTCGTGAAGTAAGGTTCCCAGTCGCGCAGCGCCAGATAGTGCTCCTGATCGTACTTACCCGGATTGTTCGCCCCATCCACCACCAGGAAACCGAACATCCCCGTATAACCGCCACGATGCAGGTCGTCCATCGCCATGACGTGCGTGTGATACCAGCGCGTACCCGCAGGTGTGGGCGTGAACTTGTAACTGCGCTTCCCGTGCGGTGGCACGAATGGCGTCCCCTCCACTTCCGCGCCGTCCACATCGGAAGGAATCAGCAGGCCGTGAAAGTGAACGTACTCCGGAACGTCGGTATCGTTCGTGACATTGACCGTGACAGGCACGCCTTCCTTCATGCGCAGCAGCGGACCCGGCGAAGTCCCGTTGTAGCCGATAGTGCTGATGATGCGATTTGGCGCTAGTTCCACCTGGACCGGCGCGATCCGCAGATTGAACTCCGCCCCGGAAAGCTCCGGCATGCCGACCGGTGGCGTTCCCGGAATTGGCGGCATGCCCGCCATGGGCGGCATCTGCATCTGTTGTGCGGCCAGTGGAGTGCCTGCGGCGGCAACCCCCGCCAGCCTGAGAAAGTCGCGTCTTTGCATGGAAGCTTCGACCATCGTACCGCCAAACCGCGCCTGCTACCATCCCCGACCCAATTCCCGACGGGCCTTACGAACGCTTTATCTGACCCGCGCGCCACCAGAATATTTCAGGATCGTGAATTCGTTTGGAGCGGGCATCGTGGCCGTCAATTTGTGATACCCTTCAAGACATCCGAGCACCTCATCCATGAAGCCAGCGCGCCTTTTACTCGCGACCGCTCTCCTGTTAACACTGGCTCTCGGCCTGTTCGCTTTCCAGCGTGTCGGACGCGGCGGTGGTCGCGCACAGCTCGCCTTCCCCACCGGTCCCGACGCCCCCTCTGAGTTCTACTTCAGCCGCCTCCGCTACAACTCCGGCTACGCCAGCGGCGGCAGCTTCGGCTACGGCGGTTTCCGCGGCGGCTGGCAACAGGACTTCCCCCGCGCCGATCACGATTGCCTCGTCTTCCTCCGCCGCCTCACCCGCATCTTTTCCCCCTCCGAAATCAACGTCGTTGACATCGACAGCAACAGCCTTTTCGACTATCCCTGGCTCTACGCCGTCGGCGTCAACACGTGGACGTTTACCGACGAAGAGGCCGCCCGTATGCGCGACTATCTCATGAAGGGCGGCTTCCTGATGGTGGATCACTTTCACAATGACGACCAGTGGGCGCGCTTCATGGATGGCATGAGCATGGTGCTCCCCGGCTACACGGTGGAAGACCTTCCGGACAATGACGAGATCTATCACGTTCTCTACAGCATCGACGACAAATTCCAGATCCCCGGAGAGCAGTACATCAATACGGGCCGCACGTATGAGCAGAACGGCTTCATCCCGCACTGGCGCGGCATCCGCGACAGTCACGGCCGGGTGATCGTGGCCATCTGTTTCAACATGCACCTGGGCGATGCCTGGGAATGGGCCAACACGCCGGAATACCCGGAGAAGTTCTCGGGCCTGGCGTTTCGCGTGGTGCTGAATTACATCACGTATTCGATGACGCATTGAGCAGGGAGGCAGACTTACTCAGCCGTGACCGCAAGGGAGCGTTGGGCACACTCTACCCCAACAACCCGAATTGATCCCCACAACTGAAAATATGAACGCGCCCTCTCTAACCGACGACCAGCAGCAGCAACTCGCCACTCTCGACGAACTGAGCGATACCGACATCGATCTGAGCGATATTCCCGACCAGGGCGGCAAAACCGGGTGGGGGCGCAGCAACGACAAAATGATTCACCGCACTACACTGGGAGTAATCCTTGCCCAGGTGAATCAATGCTCGACTGGATTCGTTCCCACTTCGCCAAACGCGCGCGCCTGCGCAAGCTGTGGGTAGAACACGCCAGATCCATCGCTCACCGGAACGCGTTGCTGAACATCGGGACGAAGACCGACGGCGAAAGACCCGCGCTCGCACTTGCGCTCCGGCAGATCGATCTCCAGATCGCAGCAGTAGAGCACGATATTCGACATCTGGACGAGGAACCGGCCACGCAGGTAACGGTCAAAAACAAGTGGGTGCGATAGACGTCAGGCGCACGGTTACGAGAACACGACCAACGGTCTTTTTCTGACGCGCAAACCCCGTTTCGGCAGCAGACCCGCAGATTCGAAACGTGCGCCCGGTGCCAGCAACAGTTCCTTGAGGGTCGCCTTCCGCTCCGACGGCAACCCACCGTCCACCTCTACCGCCTTGACTTCCCTCGGCAGCGGCACCATACTCTGACTATCCGCTCACCGAAACGACTGACCGGAGGGGTGCAGATCTTCCATGCCGAAAGCCCGCATCAAGCGTTTTGAATGTGTTACGCCCGTTGCCCTGGCCATCGTCGCAGGGCTGATCCTGACGCTCGGTTCTCAACGAATCACGGCCGCCCCACCACCATCGGCACCGTCCTTTGAAGTAGCCTCCATCAAGCCGAGCGCGATGCAGTTTGGAAGCTGGTTCCGATTCCTGCCCGGCGGACGCTTCTCTGCAACAAGCTGGATCAAGCAGGTGATTCAGGTGGCCTACGGCGTCGAGGACTATCAGGTGACCGGGGGTCCGGGCTGGCTAACCACAGACCGCTACGACATCGAGGCCAATGCCGCCAGTGCCGATGCTGGTAAGAGCGAAATGGCACCGATGCTGCAAGCCCTCCTGGCCGACCGCTTCAAACTCCAGTTTCACAAGGAAACCAGAGAATTCCCCATCTACCATCTGGTCGCCGATAAGAACGGGCCAAGGCTCACGCCCTGGAAGCCAGGCGACCCCGAACACTGCACAAAAAACAACACCTTCGTTTGCGGGCTCCACACCACTGCGGCCCTGGTCAGTTCGCTGAAGTACATGGTCGGCCGACCAGTCTTCGACCAAACAGGACAGGATGGCAAAACATTTGAGATCCTGCTGGATTTCGACACTGAGACGACCATGGGCCGGACGCCCCCACCCGACTGGAATAAACCGTCGTTGAGCGCCGCGCTCAGGGAACAACTCGGCCTGAGGCTGGAACCAGACAAGGCGTCATTTCCGGTGTACGTCGTCGACAGTATTCAGCGACCGACGGAGAATTGAGCTCGACGGTACAGGTGTGCAAAGCGTGCCCAAAAGAGACGGTGCAATTTCAGTCGCGTATCCGATTAGCTCGAGGTAAGGAAGCGCGAATACGCCCCGGCCAGTTTGTGAATGTGTGGTAGTCCGTGTGCCTGTCGCCGCTGGCACAGCAGCAGGCGTTCATCAAGTTGTCGAACAATCCGGAACCGCTGCCATTCAACGCATGACCGCCGAGAGGATAATGTTATTAAGAGTAAAACTTCTGCGGGAGAGCGAATGCCTGAACTTGTTACGATACCAATTTCGTATTTTGAGGTCGCAATCAATTATGAACGCCCGGTATTTCAGCTTTGGATTGATCGGGCCACCGTCCTCCAAGGCATCTTCGACGCGCTGAAACCGTGGAACCCGCATATTAATGACACCGAGCCGCGCAACGAGGGAAAGCCGTCGGAACAGGGCATTGTGGTTAAGTTGCCGTTGAAGCGAGCTTCCTTCTTCTTTGGGCCGGCTACGTGCAAATTTTCACGCGACGATGCGGACTGGAGTTCAGCGGACGAGACTATCGCAATTCTCGACGCGGCGCTTACCGCGCTTACGCTCTTCGGTCACGTGGTGCTCGGCAAGAAGAGCACTGCCCTCAATCTGCACATTCAGCCGCAGACACTGGCTTTCATGGATCTCCTCAGTCCGTTCGTACCGCGCGAACTGGCGGCAATAGAGTCGCAACCCATTAGGACGATGGCCAGTGTTGCGAAATGGGAGAATCGTAAAGTGACCATTGATGGGTCCGGGGCACTCGCCAACGGTCTGTTCTTGAGGCTGGAAAGAGATTTCGAAGCAGGCGCAACCTACGAAGAGATAGCCAGCCAACTTCGCCGCGATGAGGCAGAGTTGTTTACTATCATAGGAATAGAGGAGGACCGAGGATGAATGCATATTTGGAGTTACAGGCTTCGGGTAATAATTGGATTCCGTCTGTTCACGATATGCAGTTTCGGAGCAATCAGGAATCCCCTACGTTCCCAGTACCACGATCATGCGTCGCGATCTTCAATGGCTTTGAAAAACAAATGTCGGCGTTTGCCGCCGAATCTGAAGCGGTTCTTCGAGAAGTCCGCAGGCACTTCGTCATGCCATCGGATTCATCGGTCGCGACGTTTTTAGCCGAACACAGGAGTGTCCCCCAAACCCTGCTGGAGGCGGCAGATCACCTGAGGGAGTGCTTTGGAACTGACACGGTTTTCCGATTGGGAACAACTGTGGATGAGGCGGGATTGCAGACCCTTCATGCCGCAGTCATTTGGCCGGGCCGGGTTGCGGAGGCGAGGACGGCCCTAGCCAGGTTTGACGACTGGTGGCTTGCGCACGTCCGCCCGGGAACTGGACACCTGACTTTCACGTACGAGTTGGTCTGATGGCAGCCTCAACCTTCGACTGGTCGGAGTATCTCAAATTGGCTGAAGAACTTGGGAAGCGAACAGACGAAGCATCCCTTCGGAGCGCGATCAGTCGGGCATATTATTACGTGTTTCACCTCGCCTTGAAGCGAGCGCAGGCAAACGACTTCACGTTTGTTACCGGGGGCATGCATACACAGCTCTGGAGAGTTTTCAAAGAGAGCCCTGAGCCCGATTGCAGGAAACTGGGCGAGATTGCCAGCCGCCTGAAGCGGCAACGGGAGCGCGCGGATTACGACAGCATCTTCGCTCGCGTTGATGAAGAGATACCAGGCATGCTGGCCGACGCACGGGATTTTTCCACCCTTCTCGTCAAGCTTCCAGCGCGGCATCCAAATCCAAAAGCCATGCGTCAGTAAGAGGTTCGCCCTCTCGAATCGCGAAAGTGAAACCCATTGCACGATTTCACAACCTAGTCTTGGTGTCTTGCCTCTAAGTCAATGTAAGAGAAAATTGGTGGAGGCGGGGGGAGTTGAACCCCCGTCCGAGAAAGCCAGCAGTGAAGAGACTACGTGCGTAGCATAATTCTGTTTTCTCGTTCAGCGCCAAAGAATCAGCAAGAAAGCGCCAAACCAGCCCGATTGATCTCGAGTCTCGGCTCCGGACAGAAGCCTGCTCTCTAGCCTGCTGTGATGACACTCACTAACCAGCCCACAGGCTGACTGGTCGGAGCGACGCGCTTAGGGTTTAATTAAGCAGCGTATGCAAACTGCATGTTATTGGCAGTTTTTGTTTTCCGATCGTTTTACGGGAGCTCGGAACCCGGCACGCCTCTCACACCACAATTCAATCCCGTCGAAGCCGTTGCGCCCCCA
>CAIQWJ010000013.1 GCA_903875575.1 uncultured Acidobacteriia bacterium
CGGCTTTGCTCCTTGAACCCCTTGCCACGCACCCTTATGCTCTTTCCACCGACCGCGCCGAGCATCGACGCGATGACCTTGACCGAAAGGTTCTGGAAGGTGGTCTTGTTGACGAACATCTGAAGGTCGCTCGCGCAGATTCCGACCTTGCCTTCGTGCAGGATGGGTTTCCGTTGGCTCTGGAGCGGTTGGCCCTCGATTGTGTCGATGAAGCCGGTTTCGGACAGATACTGCGCCACATACATCCGCGCGGCGCCTTCCCACTCGTTTTCCTCGCCGCCCTGCTCGACGATGCAGGCGTCCAGCATCGCCTGGGCCAATGGTTCCCATTCCTTGGGCTTTAGCCTCCGGATGATCTTCCCCATTTGTCCGGCGATTGCCAGCCGCACGGATTCCTGTGCGATGAATCTGCCGACGCTGGCGAACTCGATCTTCCCGTCCTCCAGTTCCATATGGAACGTCGGCTCTTTGCCGGTATATTTCACGAGGCGGCAGATTCGAACACCGAGGACTTCGGAGATCTGCTGACACAGGAGCGCCCTGGCTATCGCCGGGTCCGGGCTGGCACTATTCCCCAATCCCGGTGCCAGCGGCGCACCGTGGTCGCCCCGTGGCGCGGTGTTGCCGGTCGTGGGGCCTGTAGTCCGTGTTTCAGCCAGAGCCGCGGGCGAGCCCGACGCCGGACTTCGGCGGGACGCAGTGGAAATTGTTCGCTGAAAATACTCCACACGTGTCCGGGGCTTCTGCCCAAACTGCCTCCGGTGATGAATGATCAGATCAACGATCCGCTGCTCATTCAGGCCCGCCTCAACCCCAAAATTCGCCAATGCCAAATCGTATCCCGACTGGCTCTGGTCTTTCAGATCGTGGCGTTGCCGCTGCCAGGTGTTCCTGAACCGCATGCTCGCCATCCAGCCGTCAATCATTTCCTGTGGAATGCTCGCATCAGGATTGATCACGAGAGGTTTGTCCGCGAAGCGCTCGGCCCACTCCCGTGCCGCATTCTCCTGTGCCTGCTGGTCCGGGATCGCGGCGTCGTCGAGGTACTCCACGAAATCGGAGAGGTTGTAACGCCGGTCGGTGGACGAATGAATCGTGACGTCCTTCGGATTGTCGCGGTCCTTAAGATTCTGGGTGCCCGGAATCCTCAACACCCGCGCCAGATCGGAGAGGCGGTCGTAAGCCCAGCCTCGTACGGAAGCATTCAGACTCAGGAGCGTGTTCCACCTGGCCACCTGCCTGGCGACGGCCTGACGATCCTCGTCGCTATCAAATATGTATGGCTCCTTGAAGAGCCACCACGCGTGGGCGCCATTGCCGGTGGCGATGACGATGGTTGGCGGCATCGACTCCGGGATCACGGAGAGCGCGTCCGCAATGGTCGTCGGAAGCGCCTTCTTGTCGTGCGCGTCAGAGTGGAGATCGAAATCAGCCCAAAAACCGCTGATGCCGGCGATTTCTTCTGACGTACAGCGCCGCCGGGGGCCGTGATCACCCTTTGACAGGCCGACGCCAACGTAAACGTCCATGGCGCGCAACTTCAGAACAAACTCTGCGGCGGCGGCGGTATCCCGGAACCAGTATGATCGTTTGTCCTGACGCGTCCATAGGAGAAGGTGAAGCTCATCCGGCTTCCCGGCGAACAATGCTTCCAGAAAAAGAGTCACGTCGGGCGTGCTGTTGGCGTAAGTCACGCGCCCTCCGTCAAATTAATCTCGTGGAGGCCGAACTGAGCGGCAACCGATCGGAGCCGGGCCGCCTCTGCCTCCAAGGCCAGCTTGATTCGGCGCTCCTCCTCAGATGAAAGGGGTCCGCTCCCCAGTTCGAAGGTGCAGATCTTGAATCGGGCGACTCTGGATAGGCGCGCCAGCTTGCTTTGCGAGACTCCGATGGAAAGGCGGCTGGCCCTAAGCCTTTCGCCAGCAGTTGTTGAATTGGCCGTCATAATTCTGATCGTGACAGCCGCCAACATTGGCGATCAATCTTGGCGCATTGGCGAATTTCATCGCCAACGTTGGCGATTATTCACTGGGGCGGGCAGCGCCTAAGAATTCTTCGGGCGGTTGCCGGCGGGAGTCGCCGGTTCGTTGTTCCTGAGGGCGTTCTCGATCCGCGCCTTCTTGTCCGATCCGCTGGGCAACGAGCCCTTCTTCCATTTGCTCAGATCGGCTGAATCGACGATGGCCGTTCGCGCCAGCGCCGCCTCGGAACAGGTCCAGCGTTCTATATAGTCGGCTACGGCGCTGGTTCTCGCCGCCTCCGAATCGAAGTCGTCGAGGCTCTTCCCTTGCTGGGCGGAGGCCGCTGACGACGGGGGTGCCTTTTTAGAGCCCTCCGCCGGTTGCCCTGCAGAATGGGCGGGTTCTGTAAAAGGCAAACCGTGCGGTTCGCTGACGGTCTGGTCCGGCAGTGGCGCCTGCGGCGGTACCAGTCTCCTTAAACTCTCTTTTTGCCAGTGAGCCGATCTGTCTCTGATTGCTACCCAGGCTTGATTGTAAGGGAGCGGTTCGATTCCGGTCATACCGCTGTACAATTTCCACGCGTGCAACCGCAGGCCGGCCAATACCTTCAGGTAATTCTCCTGATCAGCAAGGTTGGCAATAAGTCCCGTATACGCTCCCGCCCAGATGTCCATCGATTTAATCGCGCAGTCCAAACGTTCCTGAGACGGAAGGGCCGGTTTTGGCAACTGTGATCCGACCGATTTGAAAAGGGATTCAGATTTCTCCAGTGCCCGAAGCCGGATCGCCGGGTAGTCTGGTTGCCGCTTCAATTCGTTCAGAGCGAACTGCGCATCACGATCCACTCGTTGGATTGATTGGCCGAAAGGTTTTTTCATTGTCGAAGCACTACTAATTCGCTGGACGTTTGGCGAGGAGAACGGGGGCATCGTTGTTCCTGAGAGCTTTTTCGATCCGTGCCTTCTTTTCCGAACCCGCAGGGAGCAAACCCTTCTTCCATTTGCTCAGATCGGCTGGGTTCACAGGGGCCGTTCGCGCCAGCGCCGCTTCCGAACAGGTCCAGTGCGCTATATAGTCGGCTAAAGCCTTGGCTCTCGCCGCCTCCGACGCGAAGTCGCCGGGGTCCGACACTTGCCGGGTAGGAGTCGCTGCCGGCGGTACCTGTTTGGATGACTCCCGTGTTTGTGCTGCCGGAACATGCTGTTCGCTTACGGGTTCACCTGTGCCTGGCGTATTACGAATGTCCACGGCGGGACGAACCGATGCGCGTAAGGCCCTGACCATTTCGGGACTGAATGAGCAGTTAGAAGTTGACGGGACTGGCGAGCCGTCAGCTTCCACGTGGCAATGAACTAACTCACCTCTCCTGAACGGATCGGCGGGAGGTAGGTGTGAGATTGTCATGGCGGGCAGCCCCGCGGCGTCCACTATTCCCCGAACCAGTTCGCGGACGGACCTTAACGCCTCCGATTGCCAGTCGAAAATCTTACCTTTCAATGTAGTCCGCAGAACCCGGTAAAATTCGGGCGAATCAAGTGCCGGAGGTGTTATCCCTTTGGCGTATTCGACGACATCATCGGCCAAATCCCAAAGGTAGGGATGGTACGTTTCCCGCACGTCCTCACCATCCCGGAGACCATACATATGGTGGTGCGCAAAAGTGTTGAAAACATTGCACAAATAACCCAAAAAACCGTCTTGGATTTCCCACAAGGTCCTGTATGAATCGAGTTGCCGATAGAATTGACCCCTCAGTCTGGCGAGGTCTTCATCGACAAAGTCACGTATCTCCGGGCTGAGTGCGCGGATCAGGCTGAGTTTGGGTTCGAGGGGCGTCATTTGTGCCTGTTCCGTCAGGGCGGAGGCGGGCTACAATGGCGATTTTGAGGCTAAGTCGCCGTCAATCACCGCAGCCGTTGCGCCGGGACATTGGTAACGAGTGAATTATATCGGCTGACTACCGCCCTCGCCTGATTCGCCGTCTCCTGGCATTGACGCCACAGAACCACGCAAGCGTCGATTCCCCGTAAACGATTCAGGTAAATGGAGATGAGTTGGAACCG